>NZ_JBLWUK010000011.1:0-85390 GCF_048268965.1 Oceanisphaera sp. | reverse complement strand
GCAGCAAAGTAAATCGAAGCAGGGCAAGGGATTACGTGACATTTACGATTTTTTTAATGCTTAAGAACCTGGCTATGTGCATCAGATAAAGAATGAACAAAGTAAAGAGGCGATTTCAGATTTTCATAAGCTGAGAGTAAAAATCAGGCTCCGGCTTAACCCTAAAGAGGGTCATAAGTACGATCAAAAACTTCTCAGCCTTCTTAGTACGTTTAAAGACTTTATCAATTCAGCTAATAATGTACCGAGTAATATTGACGATAAAATTGAAAGTTTCGAAATAACAATGCAGAAATTGATAAAAAAAGAATGGGACAAGTCAAAAAAGGAAGCGGAAAGCGGTAATCTCGGTGCATCAGACAAAACACATAACCAATCAATGCAGCCGACCGCTAACGCGGCGGCTGATTGAGGCGTTATGCATTAAGGAGTAGCGATGAAGTTTGAAACAGGTGACAGTGTAGACTCCGATCACTGTACTGCATTGACACATGAAATGTTCAGGTGTCATGACGAGTTTCAGCGGTTCACGCACTACGCCACGATCATGGTCATGAAGGGGCGTACCCGTGAAGTGTCTTATAGAGCCTACAACGCGTACTCAAGCTTCGTTCACCATCTCTACGAATTTATCCTAGGTTGCAATGCTAGGGATTCTGGAAACACGAAAATTACCAACAAAAAGGGTGAGGACCGTACACTCATAATAGATAGCTACATCATGCATCACGCACAACGTGTCATGGATCAATATCGTGATGCCATCAAAGATAGTAGGGCCCCAGACTGGGTGAATGATGTTAGCTTCTATGACGTAAAAGTGCCTAAGGAATTTGCAAAAGATTTTCGAGAATACCGAAACAAAGTATGTGGGCATGTCGCCTATGAGCGCTCATCTAAGCTTAGCCTCACGCAGTTCTATGATAGGTACCATAAATATCTTTACTACCTGTACCGAGACTCACTTGGTTGGTGGGGGCCAAAAGCTGGTGAATTTCCAGATTTGAAAGAGATCACCGACTTCTGCGTCTGGATAGAGGAAGAACATGCATAACCAGTGCAGGCACGGCGACGCTCTTTCCATTGCGCCTTCGGCGGCATTGCAAGGGCGCGCGTGCTGCAGGCGTTATGCATCTTGATGACTAATAGAGTCTCTTACTGAACTCGGAATTAGAATGGATCTTCCAAAAAAAGAGTTATTAAAATTTTGTTGGCCCTCTGATTACTCCATCTCAAACCTTGAGAATGGAACGATTTTTTGTCAGCACTACTCGGCTTACAATGATCCCTTTGAATTCTGGAGCAATATCTATGAGGGAATTCCTGACGCTGAAAAGGAACCTGAAAGATTTGCTGCCGCATTGGCGGCGTGGGGTATGTCGGGAACATCCCCCGATGATGAGGACCTGATTGCATATTTTGATGAATGTCAGAACTATCAACCACCGTTCAAAGAAATGAGAAACGAGGTGCGTATCGCGTGTTTTGGCTCCCAACGAGAAAATCTTCTCATGTGGTCACATTACGCCGATGGGCTTCGTGGATTTTGCATCGTGTTCGACGAGGATGCTGTAGTAAAGTCAGAGCCAGAAGCGTATCTACTCGATGTAGAATACACTGACGCGCCTCCTACCGTAGATAGCCTTGTGTATGCCATTGCGCACGATCAAGAGGGGTATCACCAAGTAGCTATTGAGGAAACCGAAACGCGTATTAAACATTTAGGGAAGGCGGATGAAAAAGAGTGGATTCCTATTTACGAAAAGGCTGGGGCAGCAGCGGTCGCAAAAATGCGCGAGATTTGGCAGTACGTCTTTGCAGTTAAACCTTCTGAATGGAGCTATGAGCGTGAGCGACGATTACTGGTGCCCACACGATATTGTGATAAAGAGCCGATAATGCGGTCATTTTCCACCGATGCTATAAAGGAAATTATATTGGGCGAGCGAATGAACGACGATTTTCGAGAAAAGTTACTCGCTGTGCTTAATAAAAATTACCCTGGGGTTCCTATCCGAACGGCTCATAGAGCGCACAATCTTTACACAATTAATATTTGCTAATGAAAATGCGCATAACAAGGCCAAGCAGCATAGCCCCTACGGGGCTGGACCTCGCTACGCTCGGCCGTTGTTGGCAGCGTTAGAGGTCTCTCGGAAATAGAGTATTAATATGGATTTTTTTACTACAACAATCGAATTTATAAAAGACATTAATTGGGCAATATCCCTTTTCTCTGCGATACCTTTAGCTATCGCAGCAAACCTACTTACCCCAAAAGTAGCAAATTGGCTTGGTTCACGATCCGACGAAAAAACTAAATCGCGTATTTCTCAACTTGAAAGCGAGCTGAACGAAATACATGATTTAAGTACAAATCCCACAAAATTGAGCTATCTCAATTTTATAGCCCTATTTAGGGTTTTAGCTTTAATGGCAATGGGCAGCGCGGCAGATTTCCTTGGATTTATCGGTCTTCCATTAGGTGCGGTATTTTACTTATCCGCAATTGTACAGGCCTCAAAGCATGTGCAAATATTGAGGCGCTGCCAGGATTTCGTAAAATATGAAAGTGAAACAACAGGTACTATTGAGCAGTTACTGAAAAAAACCGCTAACAACCAAAGCAAGGCGGACGCATAAATGCGCCGGTTCTGTGGGCGTTAGTGATAGGTTAGCGTGAGTAACAAGATCTTGGAGACGATATGAACCGATGGAAAGAAGCGTTTGATAAACACCCAATACATGAAACTATCACTTGGCTTGATAACGCGGCTAGCTCGAATGTTGAAAACCTTTCTGTAGGAGAGGTTGAAGAGCAACGTCGTCTTAAGAAAATAGTCGATCGGTATCGGTCTGCTTTGGAATCGGTTGATCCCGAAATAGTACCAGTAAATCAGTTGGATTCACTAAATTCTCAGCTACGCCATCAAAATGTTGCAAACCAAATTAATGCCTATATTCAAAATAGGAAAACACCACACTTAGTAGCAATAAATGATCATGTATCCAAACAACTTACCCAATTATCGTTAATCCAATCTCTTTCTGATAGCTCTGAAACGAAAGAAAAAACTTCGTATATAGATAGCGTGGTTGATAGCACAATTAATGGATTAGCAGCTAAAAAAGAGACCATTGAGGCTCAGTTGAAGGATGTGCTCTTGTCAATGGACGAGCAAGATAAGAAGCTCGTAGCACTATCAGAAGAAATTAACAAAAAACAAGCCGAGTTAACACAGCTATCATCAGACTGGCAGAAGCAATTCTCTACTGCTCAGGATTCTAGAGCCCAAGAGTTTAGTAAGTGGAGGGATGATTTCTCTTCCGAAAAAAATAAGGAAGTTAAAGAGATTGTTGGTAACTATAATGTTTTTTTAAAAGAAAGTTCCGAACAACTAAATAGTAAGCTAAATGCGATCATTGAAGACTCAAGTTCAAAACACAAATCCATACTAGACCTTTATGAGCTGACTGCAGGAGATAGTGTAGGGGCGGCATATATTCAAAGTGCGGACAATGAAAAAGAGCAAGCAAATCAATGGAGAAGGGTGTCAGTTGGTTTTATCGTAACTACAGTGCTATGGTTGACGTTTTCATTTTTCTATAATTCAGTTGGGGGAAATAAATATATATCCACTCCTGATGCTGCTGTCTCACAAGATGCTAAAGCCGATCAAGAATCAAATAGTGAAGGTTTAAATTATATTCATCCTGAAATAAATATCTCTGATAGCAATACTTTTCCTTGGCGTACTATGCTCGTTGCATTTTCAATATCTGGCGTTCTGCTATGGGGATCAGCTTACTCCGCACAGCAATCCACCAAGCATAGGAACAGCGAAAAGCGTGCCAGATGGTTTGCGTTGGAGGTAAAAGCTTTTGATCCGTTTATAAGCTCTTTGGAGACGCAACAACAGCAGGAGCTCAAGAGACAATTAGCGGAGCGTATGTTTGGCCAGAATTCAACGTCGGAAGAGGACCCTAAGGTACTAGACGAACATGCTTTGCGCACTGTTACCGATGCTTTTGAGAAGGTGCTGTCAAAGTTCTCGAAATGATCACTAACAAGTGGCTATTGTCGGATGTACCTACGCTACGCTCCGGTACGTCGCAAAACCGGACGTTACATTTCTCTGGAACTGAGATGGTCATGGCTAACCGCCTTCGTGTTGGAAGCTGCCAGCTTTCATGCGGTTGCTCGCTGGTCTTGCCAACAGGCAACTCAGTTGCACCAGGGAGGATGAAGGGATCTGCTCCGCCGACCATCACATGACAGGGACGTCATGTGCTGAGCGCCGCAGGGATGCGGGTTAGCGAGTCGGGGGGAGCGGATTCCTTTGTCCGACCTTGCACGGTAGCCAATCAAAACGATCAAACCCGAGATCCTGACGTGCGTCAGTATGACGACAAAAAGCACCGAATATGGTCTGCCAGCTTTCGCTGGCAGTTCTATTTCTACGGGATAAAAACCATCCTGCTCCGCAGGCCCGCCAGCTAAAGCGGCGGCTACAAAAGACGGGGTGTTCTTTTGCTCATCCTTTCCAATTTTTACTGCTGATCAGCTTGTCGGTGACCTGATTTACTGCCTTTTTGGTGCGTTCTACTATGTCGTCGATTTCGTCTCGTGTGACCACCAGGGGTGGGGCGAAGCCCAGAATGTCGCCGTGGGGCATGGCGCGGGCGATCAGGCCTTGCTCCAGACAGGCGGCGGCTATTTGTGGGCCTACCTTAAGCGCCGGGTCAAAGTGCTGGCGTTCGGCCTTGTTGCTGGAAAACTCCAGCGCGTGCAACAAGCCGATGCCGCGGCTTTCGCCTACCAAAGGATGATCGGCAAAGGTCTCGTTCATGCGTTGCTGCAAATAGGCACCGGTATTGCGGGCGTTTTCGGTAAGGTTCTCGCGGGCGATAATATCCAGGTTACACAAGGCGGCGGCCGCGCCCATAGGGTGGCCGGAATAGGTGTAACCGTGACCGATGGCGCCCCATTCATCCGTGCCTTGCTCCAGCATCTTCCATACCTTATCACCGACGATGACCCCGGATAATGGCTGATAGGCCGAGGTTAAGCCCTTGGCGATGGTCATCAAATCGGGTTTCATATCGTAGTGCAAAGAGCCGAAGTCTGAACCCAGGCGGCCGAAGCCACACACCACTTCATCGGCAATCAACAGAATGTCGTACTTGTCGAGCACCTGCTTGATTTCGGCCCAGTAGCCTTCGGGGGGCGGCACTATGCCACCGGTGCCCAGTACCGGCTCGCCGATCATGGCGGCGACCGTGTCGGGCCCTTCGGCCAGGATCATCTTTTCCAGCTCCTCGGCACAGTAGCGGGAGAATTCACGCTCGCTCATGCCGTGCTCGGGCCGCCGGTAATACACGGGCGCCACCGTGTGCTTGATGCGCTCCAGCGGCAGGTCGAAGTGGGCATGAAAGGCATCCAGTCCGGTGAGGGAACCGGCGGCGATGGTAGAGCCGTGGTAGCCGCGGTCGCGGGAGATGATTTTCTTCTTCTCGGGCAGGCCGCGCACGTTGTTGTAGTACCACACCAGTTTCATCTGGGTTTCGTTGGCATCGCTGCCCGACATGCCGTAATACACCTTGCTCATGCCGGTGGGGGCCATTTTGATGATGCGATCCGACAGCTCGATTAAAGCCTCATTACTGTGGCCGACATAGGTGTGATAGTAGGCCAGCTTTTTTGCCTGCTCGTAAATGGCCTCGGCCATTTCGAGGCGACCATAGCCGATGTTCACACAATAGAGACCGGCAAAGGCGTCTATCAGCTCGGTACCGGTAGAGTCGGTAATGCGAATGCCCTTGGCGCCGGTAATGATGCGGCCCTTTATTTCCCCATGCGCATATTGCTTGAGGTGGGTAGAGGCATGAAACACATTGTTACGGTCTAGTTCGAGTAACTTGTTGGTATCCAGGGTCATGATGCTCTCCTTAACGGAAATGATAACGAGCTGTACGCCATACGCCGTTAGTCAAAAAAGGCGGTGTTGGTCTTTAACTTACGGCGTACAGCGCAAAACGTACGACTGGTTTTATTGAGTGAGACCACCCAGGCAGTAGTATTTTAGCTGGCTGTATTCGTCGAAGCCGTGGCGGCTGCCTTCTCGGCCCAGGCCGGATTGCTTCACGCCGCCAAAGGGTATGCCGTGGCCGGTCATCTTCACCGAGTTCACCGACACCATGCCAAACTCCAGCCCGTGCAGTAGCTGCCAGATGCTGCGAATATCGTGGCCGTACACATAGGCCGCCAGCCCGTATGCGGTGTCGTTGGCCTGCTCGATCAGGGTGGGAATATCGTCGTAGGGCAAAACCCCGGCGACCGGGCAGAAGTTCTCTTCGCG
The DNA here is from genome assembly GCF_048268965.1 of Oceanisphaera sp. Classification (GTDB taxonomy): domain Bacteria; phylum Pseudomonadota; class Gammaproteobacteria; order Enterobacterales; family Aeromonadaceae; genus Oceanimonas. The sequence goes on along the minus strand of NZ_JBLWUK010000011.1, from coordinate 79,031 downwards.
AAACACCTTCATCTGCGGTGTAATATCCGCCAGCAAAGTGGGCATAAAGAAGTTGGCGCCGGGTGCCTGTTGCTGGTTGCCGGCAATCAGTCGCGCACCTTGGGCCAGGGCGTCGTCGACCAAGGCTTGTGCCTTGTCGACCGCCTGGCGAAAGATCAGCGGCCCCATGGTCACGCCTTCATCTAAGCCATTGCCGACCTTTATCTGCGCCATTTCGGTGGCGAAGGCCTGCAAAAATGCCTCGTATTGGGGGTAGGGTACAAAAATGCGGTTGGCGGCCAGACAGTCCTGGCCTGCGGTTTGAAACTTGGCGGCCACCGCCGCCCGGGCGGCATCGGTCATGTCCATGTCGGGCAGCACAATAAAAGGCGCATTGCCGCCCAGCTCCATCGAGCACTTTTTGACGGTGCTGGCCGCTTGTTCCAGCAGCACTTTTCCTACCCGGGTAGAGCCGGTAAACGACAGGGCACGTACCTTGTCGGATTGGCACAGCACACTGCCAATCTGGCTACCCTTGCCGGTGACCACGTTATAGACGCCGGCGGGAAAGCCGGCGCGCTCAGCCAGCTCGGCCAGGGCGAGGGCGGAAAAGGGCGTTTCGCTGGCGGGCTTGATCAGCACGGTGCAGCCCACCGCCAGCGCCGCCGCCGCTTTACGGGTGATCATGGCATGAGGAAAGTTCCAGGGGGTGATCAATGCCGCCACGCCAATCGGCTCACGCATCGTCGCCAGCCGGGCGTTGGGAATGTGGCTGGGAATGGTATCGCCATAGGCGCGACGCGCTTCTTCGGCAAACCAGCGCACAAAAGAGGCGCCATAGTCTATTTCGCCTCTGGCATCCGCCAGCGACTTGCCTTGCTCCAGCACCATCAGGGTGGCCAGATCTTCCTTGTTTTTCAGGATCAGATCGTGCCAGCGCATCAAGGTGGCGGCACGCTCGTCGGCCATCAAGCTGCGCCAGGGGCCAAAGGCGGCATCGGCGGCAGCGATAGCCAGCTCGACTTGCTCTGGTTCCAGCTGGGTGCAATGACCAATCACATCATCGGTGGCGGGATTAAAGACGGTGATATCCTGCTGGCCATGGACCCACTGTCCATTGATGTACGCCAGCTCGCGCACCAGACGGGGATCGGTGAGATACGGCATGATGGCGTCGGTGACTTTGCTGTTCACCACTGGCTGAAGTTGAAGACTCATAAGCGCACCTTTTTATCCATTTGTGGCGAGAGTGACAGGGCGAGTGACCCGCAAGCAGCTGCTTGATCGCTGCCATACCTTGAGTCTAGTGAGTCGGGGCCAGGTTACTTTTTGTAAGTGCACGTAAAGGTGACGATTTTTTCTGTTTGTACGCGATTAACTGAAGGTTTTTTCTGTTGGAGGAAAGCAGCGCCGAGCACCAAGCGCCCGACCGCCACGGATGGCGAGAGTGCCAATATTGCAGGAGCCTTTGTTGGCCCTGTCATGTGATGGTCGGCTGAGGCTATCCCAGTCGCCTCTTTTTAGACTCCGAGTCTTCTGTAGGCACCACTGACAGACAACTCCAGTGTCAGTAGGAGGGCAAAGGGTGTCTGCTCAGCCGACCATCCGCGCCAGGGATGGCGCGGCTGAGCCTACAGGGAGGTATTCACGGCGAGTCGGAGGAGTAGTGCCCTTTGCCCGACCTTCACCATAAAAACAACAAAACTTGGTGACTAAGCGGTGGGTGCCCGATGCCTGGCTTAGTGGTAAAGAGGCAATGTGGCTGCGCGCCAACAGCGGGATGTTATTCAAACCCTCCTGCTAACGCAGGACCGGCAGCTAAAGCGCCGGACTACAGGGGGTTGTGTGTTTTGTAGAGCCAATTTATTGGACCAAGAACAGCGGCACGGCTTTAAAACGGTCGATTGAAATCGACCCTACAGAGGGCGGTGGTTTTGGCTTGGCGCCGGGCGCTGGGCGCAGCTATTAAGGTATCTCGGATATCTTGGGCGTGGTGGTTTGCTTGATGGTTTTGGTGACTATGTAGGTAAAGTATTTGTCTATGCCCAGCTCGGAGGCGAGCCAGCTGTCTACCAGGCGTTGATATTGATCGATGCCATCACACAACACGCGAATAATGTAATCCACGCCGCCGCCGGTGGCATAACAGTCCACCACCTGCTCGCATTCGGTCATGGCGTGCTCGAAGCGTTGCATGCTGCTGGCGCTGTGGCTATTCAGGCTGACTTCAACCAGCACCGAGGTTTGCTTGCCCAGCAGCTGGCTGTTAATGCGCGCGCCATAGCCTTCTATGATGCCGGCCTGTTCCAGGCGTTTTACCCGCTCCCAGCAGGGGCTGACCGAGAGGTTGATGGCCTCGGCCAGCCCCGTTTTGGTGATGCGGCCCTGCTGCTGCAAAATCTGTAAAATCTGAATGTCGTATCGGTCCAGACGCATAGATGGAGTTACCTTTTTACACGCCTACTGTTTTACAAACAGCTGGCGGGGATAGTTGCTGAGGGTTTCAACCCCGGTCTTGGTGATGACGATGCTTTCCGTGGTTTCCATGCCCCAGTCATCCAGCCAGAGGCCGGGCATAAAGTGAAAGGTCATGCCGGGCTTCAACAGGGTTTGGTCGGTGTTACGCAGGCTCATGGTGCGCTCGCCCCAGTCTGGCGGGTAGCTCAGGCCGATAGGGTAGCCACAGCGCGCCCCTTCGCGGTTAAAGCCGTATTCTGCCAGGGTGGCGTTGAGGGCATCGGCAATGTCGGCGCAGCGATTGCCGGGTTTGGCGGCGGCCAGGCCGGCTTCCAGTCCGGCGTTCAGCGCCTCGTCGGCGCGTAAAAAGTCATCGGTGGGCTGGCCCAGATAAATGGTGCGCGACAACACGCAATGATAGCGACGATGACAGCCCGCCAGCTCCAGAAAGGTGCCTTCATTGCGGTTAATCGGTCGCTCGTCCCAGGTGAGGTGCGGGGCCGAGGCATCGGCTCCCGACGGCAGCATGGGCACTATGGCCGGATAATCCCCGTAATGGCCTTCATGGCCGGTCATGGCCACGCGATAGACTTCGGCCACCAGCAGGTTTTTAGGCAGGCCCGGCTCTATGATGTCGAACGCGGCCCGGTGCATGTTTTCGACGATGCGCGCGGCCAGGCGCATATAACGCAGCTCGGTTTCCGACTTGATGGCGCGGCACCAGTTCACCAGGCCGGTGGCATCGAGCAGTTCGGCATCGGGCAGGTTATCCCGCAGCGAAAAATAGGCCTTGGGGCTGAAATAATAGTTATCCATCTCGACCCCGATATTGCCGTAGGCCCAGTCGCGGGGCTTGAGCTCCTGGTTGGCCAGGTATTCCATGGCGTGCAGCAGCGGGTTCATCACATAGTAGTCGGGGTACCAGCTGATGTTTTCTTCCTGCAAGTATACGGTACGTTTGGCACCGTAAGAGTCCATTTGTCGGCCAAACCAGAGCGGCTCGCCCGTCGGGCCAACCACCACCACCTGGGGAGTATAAAACGACCAGCCATCGTAGCCGGTCAGCCATGCCATGTTGGAGGGGTCGTGCAGGATCAGCGTTTGAATATTATGCCGTGCCATGGCGGTTCTCACCTTGCTCAGGCGCTGGCGATACTCTTTGGTAGAGAAACTGGGAAGCTGTTGGGGCATATCACGCCTCGCTCTGGCCGATGTTCGGATCCGAACGCCGGCTATCTGACCAGGTCCGGAATGATTCAATGTGAGAGTCGTGGGTGGTGCTTGGGTTCATGCTCAAGCGGAAACCATTCTTTCTGTCAGCATAGCAACGAACTGGATCTGTGCTGCACAGTCGCTGCTTATCTCGAAATATTTTTCAAAAAAGGCCGTCGATTAGAACGCGGGCTTCAGCCTCGAAATGTAAATGGATGGTGTCTTCTCTGCTTAAATAAAGACTCAATTGACATGATTGCATGCAAAAACCCATTTTTTTGTTCGCTAAGTATCCGTTTGAGGTGGTAATGGGGTTGCGTAACTGTTTTTTAAATGTAAAATCCCGCCCCTAGCAAAACAGCCAGTTTACTTTGCTACCTAAGTAGTTAATGGCAGTTTAATTGTTTGCCCTTATTGAGGAATAGACCATGCAAGGTTCGCTCTCTACCCGTATCTTCGTCGGCTTGTTTGTCGGCCTGGTGATCGGCAGCATGATTCAGTATCTGTTTACTGATGTTGCCTTCTTAAACGACAACATAGTGGGACTGGCTGAAGGGTTGGGAGGCATGTTTGTGTCGCTCATCAAGCTGATGGTAGTCCCCCTGGTGTATATCTCCATTGTGACCGGTATTTGTGAGCTGCGAGACATCGCCAGCTTCGGTCGCCTGGGCAGCAAGACCTTCGGTCTGTATATCATTAACACCATTCTGTCGATTGCCGCCGCCATTCTGGTTGGGGTGATGTTTCAGCCGGGTATGGGTGCGACCCTGCCGCACGGTGCCTCGACGACCGTTGAGCTGGCCACCACGGAAACGCCCGATATTGGCGCCATGCTGATCGGCATAGTTCCCAGCAACCCGGTGCAGGCGTTTGCCTCCGGCGACATGCTGCAGATTATCTTTATGGCCATTATTACCGGCCTGGCCATTCAGGCCATGGGCAGCGCCGCCGCCCCGGCCATGCGTACCTTCCGGGTGGCCAACCAGGTGATGATGAAGCTGGTGGGCCTGGTGATGACCCTGGCCCCTTACGGTGTGTTCGCGCTGATGATCAGTCTGGGCGCCACGCTGGAAGCCAACACCCTGATGTCGGTTGCCGGCTACGTCGGCATGGTGGTACTGGTGCTGACCTTCTGGATTCTGGTGGTTTACCCGCTGGCGGTCTGGCTGACCACGGGCATCAGACCCAAGGCGTTTCGTCAGGCTACCCGCGAGCAGCTGCTGTTTTCCCTGTCTACCGCCAGCTCCAACGCCACCATTCCGGTCACCATGCGTACCCTGACCGAGAAGCTGGGTGTGTCTCGTGCCATTGCCGGTTTTGGTGTACCACTGGGTGCCACCATTAACATGTCTGGTTCGGCCATCTATATCACCCTGGCCGCCATGTTTGCCGCCAACATTTCCGGCACGCCGATCCCGATGGGTGACCTGCTGACCGTGGGTGTGACCGTGCTGCTGATGTCTGTGGGCGTGGGTGGTGTACCCGGTGGTGCCGTGGTGATGGCCGGTGTCTTGCTGCACCAGATGGGCCTGCCGATTGAAGCCATGGCGATTATCATGGCGGTAGACCGCATCAACGATATGTTCTGTACCGCGTCCAACGTGGTGGGTGACACGGCCGTGAATACCATAGTGGCCAAAATGGAAGGTAACCCGCAACCGGTAGAAGAGGCTGGCTCTATGGCCGAGCCGGTAGTGGACAAGCAAAGCTCGTAAGACAAGCACAGCTTCCAAGATAAAAAACCGCCGCAAGGCGGTTTTTTTTATGGGTGCTGCGCTTGCTGGGGGTGAGGAACAGGAAACACCTTGTCGTAAACCAGGTTGTAAACAAAGGCATAGCAGAGGTAGAAGACCGACATCGCCATGCCCATGGTAAAGGCCTGCCACAGGCTGATGCTTAAATACCAGGCGATCATCGGCAAAAACAGGACCAGCAAGCCGCCTTCAAACAGGAACGCATGGAACACCCGGATCAGGGTCGTTTTATGCACAGTGTTGCGCAGTCTCAACAGGGCATGGTCGAACAACAGGTTATAAACATAGTTCCATACCGTTGCGATAACGGAGCCGACTACCGCCATGATACCCATCTCAAACATGTTATAGCCGAACAGGAGCGTGGCGACGGGGGCAAAAATCAGCAGGCCGATAATTTCAAAGCCCAGGGTGTGGCGAATACGATCACCGGTAGTACGCATTGTGACGTCTCTCTCTTTGCTCTGCACGACAGGGGCGCACAGCGTTTTTTAGTGAGCAGAAAACACCTGGGTGCAGCCTGAGCGAGGCTGCACCCATATGTGGTAGCAGGTGGGTTAGTCTATCAGCGGATAGGGCAGGGGCTGCAGAGTCAGGCGACTGTCATCCTGGCCCTTGATTCTGAAGACGGTGTCGGTGTCGATATCCTTGTTGAGCACCGAGGTTAACAGGCAGTCGCCGTCTTGCTGCCATGCGCTGAGCACGGTACCGGCCCGGCGCCAGTTCTCCCCCAGTTGCATTTCAATATCCTGGTTGATGGCAATGGGCTGGTCACAGTTGCCTGCCAGCACGAACATGGCCTTTTTATTGGCGCCACGGTATTTGGCCCGGGCAACGGTTTCCTGGCCCATGTAACAGCCTTTGGTAAAGCTGATGCCGTCCAGCGCCTGCAGGTTAAGCATTTGCGGAATGTAGTCGCCCTGGTGCTCGGCACTCATGTCCGGCAGGCCGGCATGAATCATCAAGCCTTGCCATTCCCGCTCATCCCCCAGCGGCAGCTCGGGTTGAGGGGCCGCCTTGGGCAGCAGTAACAATGCATGCTCGGCGGCAACAGGGATGACGACACCGCCTTGCCACAGGTTGTCGCCATCCAGTTGCTGGCCGAGCCAGTGAGACAGGCCTTCGCCGGCCAGGCCAAAGACCTGCCAGTCGGCGCTCGCGTCTTCGACTTCTGTTTTGGCAAACACGGCGAATTTTTTCAGTTCGGGCAGCTGGCGCTCAACCAGCGACTGGTTAAGCACCAGCACCAGTTGCTCACCCAGGTTGGCCAGCCAGAAACTGGCCCACAGGCGGCCCTTGCTGTCACAGTGGCCCCCCAGGCTGGCATCGCCCGGCTTGAGCTGGTCGAGATCACAAGTCACCTGGCTTTGCAGATACTTGGCACTGTCGGCACCGGTCAAGCGGATAACGGCTCTATCGGTGAGCGGATAAAGTACGGGAGAAGAAGAAAGAGTCAACACGGGTACTCCCCTTGATTACGGTCAATGAATGAAGTGTGACCTTCATGGTAAAGATGGCCAACACATTTGTCAGCACTCATCGGAGCTTATACTATGAGCTTTGTTTTATTTATTGGATACGTACATGCTCAACTCCTCTGATAAACCGCGTCTTGTTTGGGCTTGCCGTCGTGGCATGCTTGAACTGGACGTTATTTTAGGCCCTTTTGTCGAACACGAGTACGACGGATTGAACGACGAGCATAAAGCGGTGTTCCGGCGCCTGCTGGAATGCGACGATCCGGATCTGTTTGCCTGGTTCATGGGGCATCAGCGCTCTAACGACGCCGGGTTTCAGGCCATGGTGGAATACATTCTTGAGCGTAACCAGATTCGCAATCAACGCTAAGCCTTCCCGGTTCCATGCCTGTTATTTACTGGCGGCGGCAAGTCTGTGGTGGCTGCCTGCCAGTTTATTGTTAAGCGCCGACCGGCTGCTCTGGTTTACCCCCGTCTGGCTGCTGGTGTCCCTGTATTTGTGGCACAACAGCCGTCGTTACCGATTGCGGGGGGAATATAACCAGGGCGTGCTGAGCCTGAACGGGCGCAGCGGAGTGTTATCAACAAAAAGCCGGGCGGGTCCCGGCTTTTTGTTATTGATACTGGACGGCGATATCTGGCCACCGTTCTGGCTGTTTCAGGATGCGGTGCCCGATGACGTCTTTCGCCGATTATCCCAGCGAGTATTGCTGGCCGAAGGGACGAAAGACCACAATAAGTGAAGAGTGAAGGGTAAAGGGTGAGGCGTAAAACACCGAACCTGCTGGCACGGCCTTAACGCGGTCACCGGTTTTGGCCTGACTCCTCACCCCTCACCCCTCACGGTATGTTCACGGTTTCAATATCGTGGGTTTCGGGTTGTCTAGCTGTTCGGGATAATCCAGGGTGTAATGCAGGCCGCGAGACTCTTTGCGTTCCATGGCCGAGCGTACGATCAGGTCTGCCACCTGCACCAGGTTGCGCAATTCAAGCAGGTTGTTGCTGACGCGAAAGTTGGCGTAATACTCCTGAATTTCCTGCTGCAGCAAGTCGATACGGCGCTTGGCCCGCTCCAGTCGCTTGTTTGAACGCACTATGCCCACGTAATCCCACATGAATAACCGCAGCTCGTGCCAGTTGTGATGGATCACCACTTCTTCGTCCGAATTGGCGACCTTGCTTTCATCCCATAGCGGCAAGATTGGGGGCTCTGGGGTCTTGGCCAGCTTGTCCAGCATATCCTGCCCTGCAGCCCGGGCAAATACGATACACTCCAGCAAGGAGTTGGAGGCCATGCGGTTGGCGCCATGCAGGCCGGTGTACGATACCTCACCGATGGCATACAGACCTTCGATATCGGTCTGGCCCTGGTCATCGACCATGACGCCGCCACAGGTATAATGAGCGGCAGGCACCACCGGCATGGGCTGGCGCGTAATATCGATACCCACCTTGAGGCAGCGTTCATAAATGGTGGGAAAGTGCTTCAGTATGAAATCGGCATCCTTGTGGCTGATGTCCAGATACATGCACTCGGCCCCCAAGCGCTTCATCTCGTGGTCGATGGCACGGGCGACTATGTCGCGGGGGGCAAGCTCGCCGCGCTCGTCATAATCGGGCATGAAACGGCTGCCGTCGGGGCGCTTGAGCAGGGCACCTTCACCGCGCAGGGCTTCCGATAGCAGGAAGTTGTTATCATCGGGGTGAAACAGGCTGGTGGGATGAAACTGGTTGAATTCCATGTTGGCGACCCGGCAACCTGCCCGCCAGGCCATGGCGATACCATCGCCCGAGCTGACGTCCGGGTTGGAGGTGTACTGATACACCTTGGACGCGCCGCCGGTGGCCAGGGCAATAAAGCGCGCACGAACGGTTTCTACCCGCTCTTTGTTGCGGTTCCAGACGTAGGCACCCAGTACTCGGTTGCCGGGTAATCCCAGCTTGGCACTGGTGATTAAATCCAGCGCATTCACCCGCTCCAGAATATGAATGTTAGGATGTTGCTGTACGCGCTCGTTCAAGGTCAGTTGCACGGCGCGGCCCGTGGCATCGGCGGCGTGAAAAATACGTCTGTGACTGTGGCCCCCTTCCCGGGTGAGGTGGTAGGCAGGGGTGTTCTGGGTCGACTCTTCGGTATCGAAGGGTACGCCCTGGCCGATCAGCCATTGAATGGCGTCGGGCGCCTGGCGGGCGGTATACTCGACCACGGCTTCGTCGCACAAGCCGGCGCCGGCTATCAGGGTATCGGCAACATGGGACTCGATACTGTCGGTTTCATCGAAAACAGCGGCAATACCACCTTGAGCATAGAAGGTCGAGCCTTCTGCAAGAGGGCCTTTGCTAAGCACGTGAACGTTGGCGTGATCGGCCAGTTTCAATGCCAGTGACAGCCCGGCGGCACCACTGCCAATGATGAGTACGTCGCAGAGGTATTCAACGGGATCCTTCATAAAGTATCATTGGCTCAATATGGATAGTTTTTCTATGTTATCCCAAGCTGGCAGGCGACGCAGCTGGAATCATCTTTCTCGAATAAGTTTAGAACTTTTACTCGCACCCACAGTCTATATAGGGTGCGCTTATTACGGGCCGGTGTATTGATACATCGGATTATTCGGAGGTTACGCGGCTCGCATGAGCGATAATTTAACAGACCAGCAGCTGGTTGAACGAGTACAGCGTGGCGATAAAAACGCGTACAACCTGCTGGTAAAAAAATATCAACATAAAGTGGCGAACCTAGTGTCCCGATACGTGTCCAACCCAGGAGACGTACCCGATGTGACACAAGAAGCTTTCATCAAGGCCTATCGTGCCTTGCCCGGATTTCGGGGTGAAAGTGCCTTTTATACCTGGTTATATCGGATCGCGGTCAACACCGCGAAAAACTATCTGGTGGCGTTACGCAGGAGGCCGCCAGGCCGAGATGTAGAAATTGAAGATGCGGAATATTATGACGGTGGCGCCGGGTTAAGGGATCAGGCGACACCAGAACGACTTATGTTATCGGAAGAGATCAAGCGTGCAGTGTTCGAGACCATAGAGACACTGCCGGAAGATCTTAAAACGGCGATAACCTTGCGAGAGCTGGAAGGGATGAGCTACGAGGATATTGCAAACGTGATGGATTGTCCGGTAGGGACTGTCCGTTCTCGAATTTTTCGGGCACGCGAAGCAATCGACAAGCGAGTCCAGCCGTTACTTCAGGGTTGAACGGGGAATACTGTTATGGCACACGTTATGACGAATAGAGAGCAGATTTCGGCACTGGTAGACGGAGAAATCCAGGACAGGGTCCTGCTTGAGCAATTAAGCAACGACCAGGAACTGGCCGATGCCTTTGGCCGCTATCATCTTTACGGTGATGCGTTGCGCAATGAGTTACCCAGCCAGGTGCAGCTGGATTTGAGCGATCGTATTGCGGTGGCTCTGGCCGACGAACCGGCCATGGTGGCCGCACCGGCCTCGACACAGCCCCTTGATGAGGGCAGCAAGACGGCCAAAGGCGATAATGTCGTGCGGCCGCGCTTTGGTCGGATATCGCCCATGCTGCGTTATATAGGGCAGTTTGCGGTGGCGGCATCCGTGTCGGCGGCGGTGATTGTCGGGGTGCAGCAATATGGCCAGAACGACTTGCAGTCGCCGGTGCTGAATACCATTCCCTTGAATGGCAGCGCGGCACCCGTTAGCCTGAACTATCAGGTCGAACCCCGCCAGTCTGCCGGTGAGTCGGCTGTGTTAGAGCAGCAACGTCGTATTCATGAGTTGTTGATGGATCATGAGTTGCAGCAACGACTGCGCCAAAACGAAAGGTAATTGGTCTTGAGAATACAGGGGCTGCGTGCCGTTATCCTGATTATGGCCTGGGTGTTGCCCGGTGTCGTTATAGCTGAGGAAGACTCGGCAGCAGCCGTGTTGCAACGCATGCAACAGGCATATCAGCAACTTAACTTTGAATTGACGTTAATCGAGTTTAGCCAGGGGCAACTCGAACCCAAGCGCCTGACCCGTGGTCACCTGAATGGGCAGGTACTGACCCACCTCACCCATTTGAATGGCCGGCCCCGTGAGTTTGTGCAGCGTGACGATGAAACCAGCTTTTTTGATGCAAGCCACAGTGGCTATACCCTGAAAAATGCCAGCTTGCCCGGGCTCTTCTATCGCCTGCAGCAGGTGCCGCTGTCTCCCATGCTGGAACAGTACGATGCCGTGCTCGCCGGGCGCAGTCGTGTGCTGGGGCGGGTAGCCCAAGTGGTGCGACTGGTACCCAGGGCGAGCGGTTGTTATGGTTATGTGTTGTGGCTGGATCAGGAGAGCGGCTTGCTCGTCAAGCTGGACACCCTGAATAACGACGCCAGCGTGATGGAGCAGAGCATGGGGGTCGCGCTTAAAATCAGCGAACAACCCAGCCCCCTGATGAAGGAACTGAAAACCGTCTCTTTGCCGCCGGCCATGTCGGTGTCCGATGTGTATCCGGTTCCCCAGCAGCCTTTATCCTGGCAGATAGGCTGGTTGCCCGAAGGTTTCCAGTTGCGCTCCCAGGATACCCACAAGCTACCCATTACCGAACAGCCTGTTGATTACCAGATGTTGTCCAATGGTCTGGTCGATGTATCCGTTTACATGGCCAGGGCGGGCAACAACCCGGAGATGCATCAGCAGCTGATCCGACAGGGCGCCACCCATATGTTCAGTTTGGTGAATCCGAATCAGGTTGAAATTACCGTGGTGGGCGCCGTTCCTGCCGATACGGCTCGCCGGATAGCGGAATCGATAGTCCATAACGGTGCGTCTACATCTGCGCCGTAACAGAACAAGAGTCAGCTCATGATTGAAGAGATAGCCACAGTATCGGCGGTCTATGCCGGCGGGGTGGAAGTGGTCTGTTTTAGCAAGTCGGCCTGCGGCCAGTGCAAGCAAAACAGCCAGTGTGGTACCGGCCTGGTGTCCAAGGCGCTGCCGGGCCGCGATCATAGATTCAGAATAGCAACCGACCTGCCGCTGGCGGTGGATCAGCAGGTGCGTATCGGTATTCCCGAGCTCGGCCTGATCAACAGTGCCCTGCTGGTGTACCTGTTACCCTTGCTGTTCGTCCTGGGCGGGGCCTTGCTGGCCAGTACCGGGTTGGGCATGGGCGATGGCGGCACCCTGGCCGGCGCCACCCTGGGAGGTACGTTGGGCTTTTTGCTGGCGTCACGCTGGGCTAAAGGCAATAATCGGTTACAAACAGAGCCCGTTATTATTGCCCCGGTACTACCGGTCACCAATATCGACTAAGGATTGGCCACGGTAGGGCTAATCCAGTAGAATCCTGCCTTTGACTCTTCGCTTTTCAGACTACGGACTCCTTATTGCATCATGAAGCATATTCGTAACTTTTCCGTCATCGCTCACATAGACCATGGCAAGTCCACCCTGTCCGATCGCCTGATCCAGGTGTGTGGTGGTCTATCGGACCGAGAAATGCAACAGCAAGTGCTCGATTCTATGGATCTGGAGCGCGAGCGAGGCATTACCATTAAAGCCCAGAGTGTGACCCTGAACTACCAGGCCAGCGACGGCCAGCAGTACCAGCTCAACTTTATCGATACGCCGGGGCACGTGGATTTTTCTTATGAGGTCTCTCGTTCTCTGGCAGCCTGTGAAGGTGCCTTGCTGGTCGTGGATGCCGGTCAGGGCGTTGAGGCACAGACTCTGGCCAACTGTTACACCGCGCTGGACATGGAACTGGAAGTGGTGCCGGTACTGAACAAAATCGACTTGCCCCAGGCCGAACCCGAGCGGGTGGCCGAAGAAATTGAAGATATTGTCGGTATTGACGCCATGGACGCGGTGCGCTGCTCGGCGAAAACCGGCCTGGGCGTAGACGCCGTGCTGGAAACCATAGTGCGCCAGATCCCGCCTCCGGTCGGCAACCCCGAAGGGCCCTTGCAGGCGCTGATCATCGACTCCTGGTTTGACCCTTACCTGGGCGTGGTCTCGCTGGTGCGGGTCAAGCACGGCAGCCTGAAGAAGAATGACAAGATCAAGGTGATGAGCACCGGCCAGATCTGGGGCGTGGATCGCATTGGTATTTTCACCCCCAAGCAGACCGATACCGATGGCCTGAATTGCGGTGAAGTAGGCTGGGTGGTCTGTGGTATCAAGGAAATCCACGGTGCCCCGGTTGGCGATACCCTGACCCACGCCAAGCACGGTGCCGAAAACCCACTGCCAGGCTTCAAGAAAGTAAAGCCTCAGGTATATGCGGGCCTGTTCCCCATTTCGGCCGATGACTATGAAGCCTTCCGTGATGCGCTCGACAAGTTATCGCTGAACGATGCTTCCCTGTTCTACGAGCCGGAAACATCCAACGCCCTGGGCTTTGGTTTCCGCTGTGGTTTCCTGGGCATGCTGCACATGGAAATCATTCAGGAACGCCTGGAGCGGGAATACGATCTGGACCTGATCACCACGGCACCGACCGTAGTGTATGAAATTGCCCAGACCAACGGCGAAACCATTTACATCGACAGCCCATCCGGCATGCCGGCGCTGAACAGCATTGAAGAGCTGCGTGAGCCGATTGCCGAATGTAATATTCTGGTACCGCAAGAATACCTGGGTAACGTCATTACCTTGTGTATCGAAAAGCGCGGTGTGCAAAAGAATATGGTGTATCACGGCAACCAGGTAGCACTGAGCTACGACATTCCAATGGCGGAAGTGGTGCTCGATTTCTTCGACCGCCTCAAGTCGTGCAGCCGGGGTTATGCCTCGCTGGATTACGGTTTCAGCCGCTTTGAAACCGCCGACATGGTGCGACTGGATGTCATGATCAACGGTGATCGCGTCGATGCCCTGGCCATTATTACCCATAAAGAAAATGCGGTGTATCGTGGCCGTCAGCTGGTAGACAAGATGCGCGAGCTGATTCCGCGTCAGATGTTCGACATTGCCATTCAGGCGTCGATTGGCAGCCAGATTATCTCGCGCAGCACGGTGAAGGCCTTGCGTAAAGACGTAACCGCCAAGTGTTACGGCGGCGACGTCAGCCGGAAGAAAAAGCTGCTGGCCAAGCAGAAAGAAGGTAAAAAGCGCATGAAGTCACTGGGTCGGGTAGACATACCCCAGGATGCCTTCCTCGCCATTCTTCACGTGGGTAAGGATAAGTAATTATGGCAAGTAACTTTGCCCTGATTCTCGTGCTGGTCACTCTGGTGACCGGCATTATCTGGGCCTGTGACAAATGGTTGTGGGCACCCGCCCGGGCGCGCAAGATTGCCGAAGCACAGCGTGCTCATGGCAACAAGGTCGATGCCGCCGTGGTGGCCCGTGCCGCCAAGGTGCCTGGCTGGATTGAGCAGTCACGCTCCATCTTTCCGGTGATCGCCGTGGTCTTGATACTGCGCTCTTTTATTTACGAGCCGTTTCAGATCCCGTCCGGATCCATGATGCCGACCTTGCTGGTAGGGGATTTCATTCTGGTAGAAAAATTTGCCTATGGACTGAAAGAACCGGTGGGCAATACCAGGCTGATTGCGACGGGAAAACCCGATCGGGGTGATGTGGTGGTATTCAAATACCCGGAAGATACCCGTATCGACTACATCAAGCGCGTTATCGGCCTGCCCGGCGATCGAATTGTCTATCAGAACAAGCAGCTGTTTATCAAACCCGCCTGTGAGGGAGACAACTGCCCCGACTTTGCTCCCGTTGAATTGAGCTTTATGCAAAAAGGTGAATTCACCCAGATGGGAAGTGAGCTGGAACGCTACCGTGAAAGCCTGGCCGAGCAGACGCATGATATCTTGCGCAACCCCATGTTACCGGACCGGGTGACCATGTATTACCGCCAGCCGGAGACGGCGCTAAACGAGTGGGTGGTGCCAGAGGGGCATTACTTTACGATGGGCGACAATAGAGACAACAGTACCGATAGCCGGTTCTGGGGGTTTGTGCCTGAAGAGTATCTGGTGGGCAAGGCAGTAGCTATCTGGATTAGCTTTGAATTTGAACGTAACGCCGACAGCTGGTTGCCTGCCTGGGTACCCAGTAATGTCCGCTTCAGCCGCATAGGCGCAATTCATTAATGAAAAAACTGAACATTTTACAAAAGAAACTGGGATACACATTTAAGGACGAATCCATGTTGGTGCGTGCACTCACGCACCGCAGTGCCGGTTCGCGCCATAACGAGCGACTGGAATTTCTGGGTGACTCGCTGCTGAGCATGGTGATAGCCGATGCGCTTTTTCACCGCTTTCCCAAGGTGAACGAAGGGGATATGTCTCGCATGCGCGCCACCCTGGTGCGGGAAAAGACCCTGGCCGAACTGGCTCGGGAATTTGAACTGGGTGAGTACCTTATTCTGGGCCCGGGAGAGCTGAAAAGTGGCGGCTTTCGGCGTGAGTCGATTCTGGCCGATGCGGTAGAGGCACTGATTGGTGCCGTGTATCTGGATGCCGGTATCGAGCGCATGCAAACCATGCTGTTGGCCTGGTACGAAGAGCGTCTGAATGGCATTCAGCCGGGCATAGAGCAAAAAGATCCCAAAACCCGGTTGCAGGAGTTGTTGCAAGGCAAGCGCAAGCCCCTGCCAACTTACACCGTAGTGAATGTGATCGGCGAAGCCCACAATCAAAAATTTACCGTGCATTGCCAGATTGATGGCCTGCCAGAACCGATTATTGGTCTCGGCACCAGCCGCCGCAAGGCCGAGCAATCTGCCGCCGAACATGCCCTGGAAGTATTGCTATGACAGCTGAAGAACAAACTTATTGTGGCTTTATAGCCATTGTTGGCCGCCCGAACGTCGGCAAATCGACCTTGCTTAACCAGTTGCTGGGGCAGAAGGTCAGTATTACCTCACGCAAGCCGCAAACCACCCGTCACCGCATCATGGGCATCGATACCGACGGCGCCTATCAGGCTATTTATGTGGACACCCCCGGGCTGCACATCGAAGAAAAGCGGGCCATCAACCGTTTGATGAACCGCGCCGCGTCCAGCTCGCTGGGCGATGTGGAAATGGTGGTGTTCATGGTGGAAGGCACCAAGTGGACAGACGACGACGAAATGGTGTTGAACAAGCTGCGCCGCATGGACTGCCCCGTGGTGTTGGCGATCAATAAAATTGACAACGTTGACAGCAAAGAAGAGCTGTTGCCGCACATGCAGTGGCTGGCTGCCAAGATGGACTTTGCCGACATAGTGCCGGTGTCGGCAGAAAAGGGCACCAACGTGGACACCATTGCCAAGTTGGCCCGCTCGCGCCTGAGACCATCATTGCACCACTTTCCCGAAGACTATATCACCGACCGTTCGTCGCGTTTTATGGCCGCCGAAATAATCCGTGAAAAGCTGATGCGTTTTATGGGTGAAGAGTTGCCTTATTCGGTCACGGTAGAAATTGAACGCTACCAGGTGGACGAAAAAGGGGTGGTGCACATTAACGGCCTGATACTGGTTGAACGCAGCGGCCAGAAGCGTATGGTGATCGGTAACAAAGGCGAAAAGCTGAAAGTGATCGGTACCGAGTCGCGACTGGATCTGGAGCAGCTGCTCGAACAAAAGGTGTTTCTCGAGTTGTGGGTCAAGGTCAAATCGGGCTGGGCCGATGACGAACGAGCCCTGCGCAGCCTGGGGTATGGTGAAGACTGATGACGGCGCACGCCGCCTTCGTTATTCACAGTCGTCCCTATCGAGAAACCAGCCAGCTGGTGGAGGTATTTACTCGGGAACAGGGACGACAGAGCCTGGTTGCCAAGGGAAGCCGCCAACCACGCTCCCCGCTTAAAGGGCTGTTACAGCCCTTTGTGCCCCTGGCCCTCACCTTTGCCGGCAAGGGCGAGCTAAAAAACCTGCACCGAGCCGAGGCCACGGCACCCGCGATTCGCCTGACGGGCACGGCTCTGTACAGCGGCCTGTATCTCAACGAACTTATTTACTATCTGCTGGAAACCCACACCCCTTTTGACGAGGTGTTTGAGGCCTATCACAAGACGCTGATAAATCTGGCCAATGGCGAAGGAATTGAACCCTGCCTGCGTCATTTCGAGTTTTATATGTTAGATATACTGGGCTACGGCGTGGATTTTACTATTGATGCCGACAGTGGACTGGCCGTTGACCCTGCGGCCTGGTATCAGTATCAGCCGGAGTCCGGTTTTATTCGTCTTGCCCGGGCCGAGCCGGGCGCCTATGCGGGGGATCACCTGTATGCGCTGGCGGAACTCGATTTAACCCGAGCCGAGGTATTGGTATCGGCAAAACGTTTCAGTCGCCAGGCATTGGCGCCTTATTTAGGCGGACGGGTTTTGCGCAGTCGCGCCCTGTTTATCAAAGGAAAGAGAGGAAGTCGCAGTGAGTGAATTATATTTAGGCGTAAATATCGATCATATTGCCACTTTGCGTAATGCCAGAGGTACCAGCTACCCGGATCCCGTGTATGCGGCGGCCATTGCCGAACAGGCCGGCGCCGACGGCATTACCGTGCATCTGCGTGAAGACCGTCGCCATATCGTCGACAGAGATATCGAGATATTGAGTCAGACCATTCAAACCCGCATGAACCTCGAGATGGCGGTGACCGATGAAATGCTCGACATTGCCTGCCGTATCAAGCCGGCGTTTGTGTGTCTGGTGCCGGAAAAGCGTGAAGAAGTCACTACCGAGGGTGGTCTGGATGTGGCCGGGCAGCTCGACAAGGTGGGCGCGGCTGTGGCTCGTTTGACCGAGGCGGGGATCAAGGTGTCTTTGTTTATTGACGCCGACCGCGCGCAAATTGATGCGGCAGTGGCTACCGGTGCCCCTTATATCGAAATACACACCGGCCATTATGCCAATGCAGTCGACGAAGCCGAGCGTTGCGCCGAGCTGAAGCGCATTGCGGCGTCGGCAACCTATGCCCACGACGCCGGCCTGAAGGTGAATGGTGGCCATGGCCTGCATTACCATAACGTGAAGCCGATTGCCGCCATCCCCGAGATGCTGGAACTGAACATCGGCCATGCCATTATCGCCAGAGCAGCCTTCGACGGTCTGGAAAACGCCATCCGCGATATGAAACGCCTGATGAATGAAGCCCGACAAGGCATTTGATCGTGAGGTGTGAGGCGTGAGGAGCTAGCTGTAAAAGCGCACTGCCGAGCACCAAGCTAACAGAAAACGCCGAGCCAACAGGCTCGGCGTTTTCGTGCCCGGTGTATTTCTATGGCGCCTTACGCCTTACGCCTTACGCCTTACGCCTTACGCCTTACGCCTTACGCCTTACGCCTCACGCCTCACGCCTCACCCCTTACCCCTCACGCTTTATAAATACAGCTTCGCTTCTTCTCGTACCTGACCAATGCGCTCTTCCAGCTCCAGCAGCTCGGGCTCCAGATCCTCTATGGTCTGCTTGGCCAGCAGGGCTTTTTCCAGCTCTGCTAGCAGAGACTGCAACTGGGGAGCGCCGCAATAGGCGGTGCCGCCATGCAGCTTGTGCAAGGGCGGATACAGCTGCTGCTCGTCCAGGTTGCCCGACAGGGCGGAATTGAGCAGCGGGCTGAACTCGTCGAAGCTCTGTAACAGCAGCTCGAGCATCTCCTTGGCCAGGGTCACTTTGCCACCCGCCTGGCGGATGGCCAGTGACCAGTCGATTTGCCCCTTGGGCTGGGAGCGGTGGGCGAAGCGTTTGATGATGTTGGCCAAAATGGTTTCATCTATGGGCTTGGCCAGGTAATCATCCATTCCCTGATGCATCAAGCGGTCGCGCTCTCCCTGAATGGCATGGGCCGTGACGGCCACTATGGGGGTGCTGGCGTTAGGCCCCTTGCCGGCGCGAATTTCCTGGGAGGCCTGAATACCGTCGAGCAGGGGCATCTGTATATCCATAAAGATGATGTCGTAGCGGTTCAGGGTGGCCAGGTTCAGCGCCTCCTGACCATTGGAGCAGGTTTCTACCTGGCTGACCTGCTCATTGAGCATGGCGCTAATCAGCTTCAGGTTGGCGGGGTTGTCATCCACGGCCAGCACCCGCAAAGCCTGTTTCTGGGCCGGAGGGGCCAGGGTGATCTGCAACAGCCCTTCATGCTCGACAAGGTCCTGTCCCATCAGCGCCTGGGCCAGCTTCTGATAATGAACCGGCTTGCTCAGGCACAGCTCGGCGCCGGCATTCACCAGCCCGTCTGCCAGCGTCGGATCGGTTGAGCTGAGCAACACCATGACCTTGCGGTCTTGCGCTATTTGCTGGCGAATGGCGTCTTCTATCTGGCTGGGCAGCGCATTGGGGCCAAACCCCAGCAGGGTACAGTCGATGCCGAGGTTGCTACCGGGCTCGTGCAGCACCTGGACCCCCCATTCCCGCAGCAGGGCGGTGGTGGCGCGGCGGCTGAAGTTGTCTTCTTCGAGGTAGAGTACGGTTTTATGACTAAGCTCGCCCAGGGGCAGGGGCTCGGCCAGGGGCAGCGAGGCGCGGTTAAGCTCCAGGGTAAAGCTGAACACGGAGCCGGTACCCAGCTCGGAGTGCAGTTCAATATCACCGGCCATCTGGTGCACCAGCTTCTGAGTGATCACCAGCCCCAGGCCGGTACCGCCGTAGCGACGGGAAATGCTGGAGTCGGCCTGATTGAATGCCTGAAACAGCTGGCGGCGCTGGCTGTCGGAAATACCGATGCCGGTATCCTGCACATGGATGCGCAGCGCGGCCTTGTCGGGCTGCCTTGCGGGGCGAGCATCCACGCGGACGTCCACGTTGCCCTGTTCGGTAAACTTGACGGCGTTGCCCACCAGGTTGGTCAGTACCTGTTGCAGCCGCAAGGGGTCGCCAATCAGGCTGTC
Organism: Oceanisphaera sp.; assembly: GCF_048268965.1. GTDB lineage: Bacteria > Pseudomonadota > Gammaproteobacteria > Enterobacterales > Aeromonadaceae > Oceanimonas. The sequence goes on along the minus strand of NZ_JBLWUK010000011.1, from coordinate 59,350 downwards.
ATGAACGGCGGCATCGACCCGCAGCGAGAGCTCCAGGCCCTTGTCGTGAGCGCTGGGAGCGAGCAGCGTCATCACCTCCTGCAGGGTATCCCGTAGCGAAAAGGGAATTTGCTCCATTTTCAGCTTGCCCGCTTCCAGTTTGGAGAAGTCGAGAATATCGTTGATGATGCCCAGCAGGTTCTGGGCCGATCGTTCAATGGTTTTCAGATAGTCGAGCTGGTTGGAGGTAAGCCGCGTCTTTTGCAGCTGGCGGGCAAAGCCAATCACGCCATTGAGCGGGGTGCGCAGCTCGTGGGACATATTGGCCAGAAACTCGGTTTTGACCCGGGCCGCTTCCTGGGCGCGTTTTTTCGCCATGTCCAGCTCGATATTCTGAATTTCGATCTGCTCCAGGGTTTCTCGCAGATCCGAGGTCGCCTGATCGATATTCTGCTGCATTTCCTCATGGTATTCGGACAGCGACTTGGCCATGGCATTGATGCCGTTTTTCAGCATTTCCATTTCGCCGGTAAACTCGCCGTGTACTCGGGTGTCGAGCCGGCCTTCGCGAATCTTGTAGACGGCGCTCACCATGTCGGAGATGGGTTGCGAGACGCCGCGGATCAGCCTGACACCAAACAGGCCGCTCAGGCCCACCCCCAGCAACACGATCAGACCGGCAAAAAAGCTGTCTTTATAATGGATCAGCATGGCCGAGTCGTTGGTCAGCTGCATGGCAATATAGCCGATGGGAATGGTCGATACCTCTTCCCAGGAAGAGTCGGTTTGAATATTGTCGGTCAGTACCGGCGTACGCAGAATAATACCGTCTTCACTGTTGGCGACCCGCGTCGAATGGGGAATCGGGGTGTCATCGGGCAAGCGCAGGCGGTTAAAGTCGCGATGATAGTTTGAGGTCACCAGCAGCCTGCCCTGATCATCAAACAGGGCGATGGATTTGACCAAGGGGCTGTTATTGCGATGGATATTACTCAGCAGACGGTTGAGGGATTCGCGGTTGCGGCTGGTCAACGCCAGCTCGCTGGCCAGTGCCATAGGCTCGATCACGTTGACGCCTTGACGGATCAGGGCTTCTTCCAACTGCTGATAGCGGCTCACGGAGAAATAACCGGCCAGAAATATGCCAATGAGCAAGGTGGGTATTATGGTATAAGCGAGTATTCTGGCTCGCAGGCCGTATTTGGTCATAGTGGGCTAATGTGGGACAATACGCGCATCAAATCAACAGATGCTTATGATGACATAGCCGCTTCGAGGGCTCCACGTTTATGGTTCAGTTCTTTAAGGAAAACAAGTCCAAACCTCAGAACCAGCCGTTGTTGGACGTGACTGTTGTCGACTTGAATATGCTGGGAGTCGGCATAGCGCGCCATCAGGGGCGGCCGCTGTTTGTGGCCGGCGCCCTGAAAGGCGAACGGGTTCGGGTGCGACTGCAGGTACAAAACAACAAATACCAGACTGCCAGTCTGGTCAAGGTGCTGACACCCTCCCCAACGCGGCTGAAGCCCTTTTGCCGCTACAGTGCCGAGTGCGGGGGCTGCTCGCTGCAGCACATGCCGGTCGATGAGCAGCGTGCCGTAAAAGCCGAGGCGGTGAGGCGGCTGTTTTCCCGGCAGGGCATTGAACCGCTGCCCGAGCTGGAGTGGCTGGAACAGACTCAGGACCAAGGCTACAGACGCGTGGCGCGACTGGCCATTCGACTGCAGGGCAAGGGGGTGGCGTTGGGCTTTCGGCGCAGCCAGTCCCATCAACTCGTTGAAATTGAACACTGTGGTGTCTTGCGCCCTGTGTTGTCGGCGCTGATCACGCCGTTGCGCCAGTTATTGAACCAGCTGAAAGCCATAAAACAGTTGGGTCACCTCGAGCTTTATGATGCAGCCGAAGGGGTCGCCTTGCTGCTGCGTCATACCGGTACGCTGTCGCCGCGGGATCTGGAATTGCTGTTGTCGTTTGCGCAAAGCAGACATGTGGCGCTGTTTTTACAGGATGATACTGGCCGCCGACCTTTACATGTTCCCTTTTCACTTTATTATCAGATAGATAATATAAAGCTGTCTTTCACGCCCGGCGACTTCATTCAAATTAACGCCGCCCTGAATACGCAAATGGTCAAGCAGGCACAGGCCTGGCTGGCTCCCGAGCCCACACAGCCGATACTGGATCTGTTTTGTGGCATCGGTAACTTCTCCTTGCCGCTGGCGGCGGCGGGCCACCCGGTGATTGGGGTAGAGGGTGTGATGGAAATGGTTGAGCAGGCACGAGGAAACGCCGAAGATAACGGTCTGACCCAGGCCTCTTTTTACCGGGCCGACCTGGCGGCAGACTTTACGCAGGAGCCTTGGGCGCTGCAGGGGTTTGAGCGGGTGTTGCTGGACCCGGGCCGGGCGGGTGCCGAGCTGGTGATGCCTTATTTATGCCAGATGGCGCCCCAGCGCTTACTGTATGTGTCGTGCAATCCCGTCACCCTGGCACGAGACAGTCAGATGCTGCTGGCCGCGGGATACCAGCTGCAGCGGCTTTGTTTGATTGATATGTTTCCCCATACGGCGCATTGCGAAGCAATGGCCTTGTTTGAACTCAGCTAAGGGGTCGTTATGGTTGCAGTACGCAATACTCATCTCACCGTTAACTTCAGCCTGAATGAATGGGCGAGCAGCCTGCCGTTTTCGGCAGACGAGCAGGAACAACTGAAAGCGCTTTATGAGTATTGCCTGCAACTCAAGGTTCCGGTGGAGGCTCTGCCGAGACTGCAGGCGCAAGGGATTGAAATGGTGGGTATTCTGCTGACCCTGAGCATGGATATCGACACCATAAAAGCCGCCTTGCTGTACCCTTTTCTTGAAAGCAGGCACCTGACTCTGGAGCAGGTTGGCAGCGACTTTGGCAGTACCATCAGTCGCCTGCTGCAGGGGGTGGCCGACATGGACGCCATTCGTTCGTTGCAGCATGTGCACGGCGATACCGACTCGGAAGTTCAGGTCGATCGGGTGCGCCGCATGTTGATGGCCATGGTGGAAGATGTGCGCGCCGTGGTGATCAAGCTGGCCGAGCGCATCACCTGCCTGCGTGAAGTCAAAGACACAGACGAAGAAACCCGGGTGCTGGTGGCCAAGGAAATTGCCAATATTTATGCGCCGCTGGCAAACCGACTGGGTATTGGGCAGTTGAAGTGGGAGCTGGAAGATCTCTCGTTTCGCTACCTGCACCCGGATACCTACAAGCGGATTGCCAGGCTGTTGCACGAAAAGCGCCTGGCCCGCGAAGCTTATATCGATGAGTTTGTGCAAGGCTTGAAAGCGTCGCTTGCCGAGGCGGGCGTGACCGCCGAAGTCTATGGCCGACCCAAGCATATCTACAGCATCTGGCGAAAAATGCAGAAGAAAAATCTGGATTTTGACGAGCTGTTCGATGTGCGGGCGGTGCGTGTCGTGACCCAGCACCTGCAAGACTGTTACGGTGCCCTGGGCGTGGTACATACTCAGTGGCGGCATATTCCCCGGGAGTTTGATGATTACGTCGCCAACCCCAAACCCAATGGCTACCAGTCGATTCATACCGTGGTCATTGGTCCTGAAGGCAAGACGGTGGAAATTCAGATCCGTACCGAACAAATGCATCAGGATGCAGAGCTGGGGGTGGCTGCTCACTGGAAATACAAGGAAGGCAGCAGCGGCGGCAGCAAGCAAAGTGGCTTCGAGGATAAAATTGCCTGGTTGAGAAAGCTGTTGGCCTGGCAGGAAGACATGGCCGAAAGTGGCTCTCTGGTGGATGAACTGCGCAGCCAGGTATTCGAAGACAGAGTCTATGTGTTCACTCCCAAGGGGGAAGTGGTCGATATGCCGCTGGGCGCCACGCCGCTCGACTTTGCCTACTACATTCACAGCCAGGTTGGCCATCGCTGCATCGGTGCCAAAATCGACAGCCGCATCGTTCCTTTCACCTATCAGCTGCAAACCGGCGATCAGGTGGAAATCATCACCCAGAAGCAGCCCAATCCCAGTCGCGACTGGATGAATCCGAACCAGGGCTTTTTGCGTACCAGCCGGGCGCGCTCCAAGGTGGCCACCTGGTTCAAGAAGCAGGATCGGGATAAAAATATTCTTGCCGGGCGAGAAGTACTGGAAAAAGAGCTGGAACGACTGGGGCTGAGTTTTTCCCTGCTCAACAAGTCGGTGCTGGAGCGCTTTAACGTGGCGCACCTTGACGACTTGCTGGCGGGCATAGGTGGCGGTGATTTGCGTATTAATCAGCTGCTTAACTTTTTGCAGGCGCAGCATAAAAAGCCCACCAGCGCCGAAGAAGATGAAGCGGTACTGCGCCAGCTGGCGCTCAAGGCTGCCAGAAAAGCACCGGATACCAAGTCTAAAGACCATGTGGTGGTGCAAGGGGTCGGCAACTTGCTGACCAGCATAGCCCGTTGCTGCCAGCCCATCCCCGGTGATGAAATCGTCGGTTTTATTACCCAGGGGCGGGGCATTTCGATTCATCGCAACGACTGTGAGCAATTAAAGGAGTTGCAGAGCCAGCATCCGGAGCGGGTGGTGGACGCGGTGTGGGGTGAAAATAATGCCGGCGGCTATCAGTTGACCTTGCGCGTGGTGGCCAACGATCGCTCGGGCCTGCTGCGAGACATCACCACCATTCTGGCCAACGAAAAGATCAATGTGACCGAGTTCAGCAGCCGGGCCAACCGCAAGCAGCAAACGGCCACCATGGATATGGAGCTGAAAATTTACAATATCGATACCCTCAGCCGCGCCCTGGCCAAAATCAGCCAGCTGCCGGATATCATAGAAGCCAAGCGGCTGTAGTACGCAAGGTGAGGCGTGAGACGTAAGTCGTCAGGGGGAGCCCCCCACGCCTCACCCCTTGCGTCTCCCTCCTCACATTTCTTCGTATCAGGAATTCAGCCATGAAGCAGGAACATTACTCACTGGACGACTTGCTTGCCATTATGGCGGCGTTAAGAGACCCGGAGCAGGGCTGTCCCTGGGATAAAAAGCAGAACTTTGCCAGCATAGTGCCGCACACCCTGGAGGAGGCCTATGAAGTCGCCGACACCATAGACAGAGGGGCGCTGCACGAGTTGCCTGCGGAGTTGGGTGACCTGCTGTTTCAAGTGGTGTTTTATGCCCAGCTGGGCAAAGAGCAGGCGCAATTTGATTTCAATGACGTCGTGCAGGCCATCAGCGAGAAGCTGGTGCGACGCCATCCCCATGTGTTTGGCGAAGCGGCATTGCACAGCGAAGCCCAAATCAAGGCCAATTGGGAAGCAACCAAGGCACAAGAGCGCCGGGCCCTTGATGCCAGCGCCACCAGCGTGCTGGATGATATTCCCCGTAACTTGCCGGCCCTGAGCCGTGCCAACAAAATACAAAAGCGCTGTTCAGCCGTCGGGTTTGACTGGCGCGAACTGCCGCCGGTGATCGACAAGATCCATGAAGAGCTGGACGAAGTCATGGCCGAGCTGGAGGAGGCCGAGCAGGATCAGGAGCGTATTGCCGATGAGTTGGGCGATGTGTTGTTTGCCTGTGTCAACCTGGTGCGCCATCTCAAGCAGGATCCCGAGGCGGTGCTGCGCCGCGCCAACGATAAGTTCGAACGCCGCTTTCGGGCGGTAGAGCAGGCGTTGCACGGCGATGGCAAAGACAGTCGCGCCTGCACGCTGGACGAACTCGACGGCTACTGGCGTCAGGCCAAAATAGAGCAAGGCTAGAACAAGGTGAAGTGTAAAGGGTAAGGGGTAAGGGGTAAGGGGTGAGGGGTAAGGGGTGAGGCGTGAGGGGAACACACTAAAAACACTATGTTGCGCCTCAGGCCTTACCTTTCACTTATCAATCGGCTCAATATTTAACGTGCCCTGCCGATACCCAGTGCAGGAGGAGCGCCCATGAAAGGTCGATACGGATTATTGCTGCTGTGCTTGAGTCTGCCGATGCTGGCCGTCGGACAGACGTCAGCCGCAGTTAAAGGAGCCCCGACTGCGTCACAGCCGTCGCCCGAGAGTGATGAGCTGCGCGCCATCCCCTTGTATGAAGAGCATGAGCTGATCGAGTGGATTAATGGCAATCGCCACCTGCAGCGGGTGCGTGACAGGGATAATTGTCAGCTGGTACAGGATATAGAGGCCAGGGCCGAGGTATTGCGCCTGCCGGCTTACCAGTTTTTGTGGGGCGACATGCTGGCGTGGGGTGTGTGTGTCCCCCAGCAGCCCCGCCGGGGACTGGAGATGATGTGGAAAGCGGCAAACCAGGGCTTGCCAGCGGCGCTGGAGCAGCTGGGCCGTTACTATTATCAAGGCACCCTGGTACAGAAAAACCGGGAGCGGGCGGCGCCCCTGATGCAGGAAGCGGCCAGCCTGGGGCTGGAAAAGGCGCAGCTGACCTGGGTCAACTGGTTGTTGCAGGGCACCGGCAGCCCACTCGATTACCCCCAAGCTTACTTATGGCTTAAAAAAATGGTGATTGCCGATAAAAAACAGTACCAGGAGGTGCAGCGGCTCAGCGCTGCCCTGGCGGCAAGAATGCCGGCGCACAAGGTAAAAGAGTTGAATAATCGGCTGTTGTTTTAAGCTAAGGATGAACAGGCCCCCAGTGTTGGGTGCTGTTAGGTGCAGTTCAGTCAGGCGAATAGCGAGTGATAAGTCAGGCGGTTTACCACCGCAGTTGGCGGCTATATTGACATTTAATGTCACACATCAAGGTACGAATGTGTATTATATATGTGTGTTTTGCCTATTCAGGATATGCCAACATGAAGTTGACTACCTATACCGATTTCGGTCTGAGAACCTTGATGTATCTGGCGACCTTGCCCGAAGGTGAGCTAACGTCTGTGGCTCATGTGTCCGAGGTTTACCAGATATCGCGTAATCATCTGGTCAAGGTGGTGAATCAGCTGGCGCGAGAAGGTTATATTCGCGCGGTGCGTGGCAAGAATGGCGGTATCTGTCTGGCGCGGCCCCAGGCCGACATTAACGTGGGCCAGGTGATCCGCTCGCTTGAAAATAACCTCAACGGCATCGACTGTGGCAGCCCTGCCTGTTACCTGGTGCGGGTGTGTCGGCTGAAAGATGCACTGAAGCTGGCCATGGAGGCCTTCCTGCAGGTGATGGACGGCTATACACTGGCAGATCTCACCGACAACCGGGACGAGCTGATGGTCATCTTCAGCGAGCTGGAGCCCGCAAAAGTCGTCAACCTGAAATAACGCCATAAGACTAAAACAAGCCATAAGCCATAAGCCGTCAGCTGTCAGAAAAACGGCACCTAGCCCTGCGTTGCTGGGTGTTTTGCATTTGATCTGAACTGACAGCTTCTAGCTTACCGCTTACGGCTTGACCAGATAGCTTACCGCTTTGTTTTATCGTTATTGAAAATAATGCGGCAACACTCTGACCAGCTTGACCATGTTGTTTTCCACTTCCAGAATTTCAATCGGATAACCGGCGACGCGCAAGCAGATATTGGCTTCGGGAATGTCTTCCAGATACTCCAGTATTACGCCATTGAGCGAGCGAGGCCCATCACTGGGTAGCTGCCAGCCCAGTTCTTTATTGATATCGCGAATACTGGCCGAACCTTCTACCAGATAAGTGCCGTCCGCCTGGGGTTTGATTTCTTCACTCAGGGTCGGGCTGATGGTGGTGGTAAAGTCCCCGACAATTTCTTCCAGAATATCATCCAGGGTGACCAGACCCTGAATATCCCCGTACTCATCCACGATAAGACCGATACGCTCCTTGTTACGCTGAAATTTCACCAGCTGTACGTTAAGGGGCGTGGCTTCGGGAATATAGTAGAGCTCGCGCAGGGCGCGCATCAGGTTGGACTTGCTGAATTCGTCCTTGGCCAGCAGACGCAGGGCGTCGCGAGCGTGAATAAAGCCCAGGGCATCATCTATGGTATCCCGGTACAGCAAGACCTTGGTATGGGGGCTCTGCATCAGGCGACGACTGATGGTTTTCCAGTCCTGGGTGATATCGATGCCGTAGATTTCGTTACGGGGCACCATGATGTCATCGACGGTCACTTTCTCCAGATCCAGAATCGACACCAGCATGTCCTGGTGACGACGGGGGATCAGGGCGCCGGCCTCATTCACTATGGTGCGCAGCTCTTCCGAGCTGATGGCATTGTCATCCGGGCCGTTGGGGTTGATGCGAAACAGGCTCAACAGGCCATTGGAAATGGCATTAATCATCCAGACTGCCGGATACAGCAGCACCATCAAGGGCTTGAGCAGTAACGAGGCCGGAAAGGCCACCCGTTCCGGGTAGAGGGCGGCCAGGGTCTTGGGCGTTACTTCTGCAAAAATAAGCACCACGACCGTCAAGGCAACCGTGGCAATGGCCACGCCATAATCGCCAAACAGGCGGATGGCGAGCAGGGTGGCAATGGCCGACGCCAGAATGTTGACCAGGTTGTTGCCGATCAGGATCAGGCCGATCAGCCGATCGGGCCGAGCCAGCAGCTTTTCAACCCTGAGGGCTGACTTGTGGTTGTTTTGCGCCATGTGCCGTAACCGGTAACGGTTCAACGACATCATGCCGGTTTCCGAACTGGAAAAAAAAGCAGATACAAAGAGTAAGGCTATCAGGATACCGCCGAGGGTACCCGTGGATATTTCGTCCAAGCAGACCGTCCTGTGTCATAAAACTAATCAATTACTAAGGTGTTGCTCTCGTGCTGTCAAGTCGTTAACCCAACAGCACCTCACGTACGAAACGGCTGCCAAAGTAGGCCAGAGTCAACAGCAGGCTGCCAACCACGCTGCTCCAGATGACCTTGCGGCCTCGCCAGCCAAGGCGGTGGTGTCCCCAGAGTAAACCTACATACACACACCAGGCAAGAATGGTAAGAATGGCCTTGTGGGCTTTGCCGGGGCCGAACATATCCTGCAGGAAGAACAGACCGCTGGAGATGGACAGGGTCAGCAGTATCACACCGGCAAAGATAAGCCGGAACAAGTAGCGCTCTATGGTCATCAGGGGCGGCATGGCCGGCAGGTTGGACAATTTGTGTGCTTTCAGGCGGTTATTGAGAAAACCCAGCAAAATGGCCAGCAAGGAGGCAATGACCAGCAGAGAATAAGACATGAGTCCCAGGCCGATGTGCAGTAGCACTTCGGGCCGGGTTTCCAGGTGCATACTATAGTAGCCGGGCAGCAGTACATCCGCCGCCAGCAAGGTGCCGGCAAAGCCATATACCAGTGGCATCAGTAACCAGATTTTGAAACGGGTCACCAGCAGTGTCATCAGCACACAGATAATCAGGCTGACCAGGGACGCCACATTCAGCATGCTCAGGTTCTGTCCGGGAACCAGTACGACGGTGTCGAATAACCAGAGGCCGTGCAGCAGCATGGCGCACAGCGCAGCCATCAGGCTATAGCGGCGCCGCTCGTTTCGGGGGTTGAGCATGTTATGCACACAGGCGAAGGCCGCCAACAGATAAAATGCCATCGCCAAAACAGCAAGCAATTCCATAATGAATTTAAGCCATTAACCGGTGAAATTAGAAGAATTGTCAGTATACCCTTAACACAAAGCATATCGCCAGCCAGCCTGCTTAAGTTCGGCGGATAACTTGGGTATACTAGAAGCAATTATCGCCAACTGCGGGCTACATCATGTTTGAAAATCTTACCGAAAGGCTGTCACGCACCCTGAAGAATATCAGTGGCCGCGGTCGTCTAACCGAAGACAATATCAAAGAAACCCTGCGTGAAGTGCGTATGGCATTGCTGGAAGCCGACGTTGCATTGCCGGTGGTACGTGAATTCGTGAACCGGGTAAAAGAACGGGCGGTGGGCCAGGAGGTTTCCAAGTCGTTAAGTCCGGGCCAGGCTTTCATTAAAATAGTGAATGCCGAGCTGGTCGCCGTCATGGGCGAGGCCAACGAGGAACTCAAGCTGTCGGTCACGCCGCCGGCGGTGATCCTGATGGCGGGTTTGCAAGGGGCGGGTAAAACCACCTCTGTGGGCAAGCTGGCCAAATACCTGAAAGAGCGCCACAAGAAAAAAGTACTGGTGGTGAGTGCCGACGTCTATCGTCCGGCGGCCATCAAGCAGCTGGAAACCCTGGCCGCCGATCTGGGGGTCGAATGCTTCCCCAGCAACATCGAGCAAAAGCCGGTAGAGATCGGCCGCAATGCGCTTGATTACGGGCGCAAGCAATTCTTCGATGTCTTGCTGGTGGATACCGCCGGGCGTTTGCACGTCGATGAAGAAATGATGGATGAAATCCAGCAGCTGCATCAGGCCATCGATCCGGTTGAAACCCTGTTTGTGGTTGATGCCATGACGGGGCAGGATGCGGCCAATACCGCCAAGGCCTTCAGTGAAGCGCTGCCGTTGACCGGTGTGATATTAACCAAGGCCGACGGTGATGCCCGTGGCGGTGCCGCGCTGTCGGTGCGTCATATTACTGGCAAGCCGATTAAATTTATCGGTATGGGCGAAAAAGTTGATGCGCTGGAGCCGTTCCATCCCGAGCGTATCGCGTCGCGTATTCTGGGCATGGGGGACATGCTGTCCCTGATCGACCAGATGGAGCGCTCGGTTGATAAAGACAAAGCCACCGAAATGGCGCAGAAGCTGAAAAAAGGCAAGGGCTTCGATCTGGAAGACTTTCGCGATCAGCTGGCGCAAATGCGCAACATGGGCGGCATGATGAGCCTGATGGATAAGTTGCCGGGCATGAGTCAGTTACCCGACAACGTGAAAGATCAGGTGAACGACAAGCTGACGGTACGCATGGAGGCCATTATCAGCTCCATGACACCCAAAGAGCGCCGTCATCCGGATTTAATCAAGGGCTCGCGCAAGCGCCGTATTGCCCTGGGTGCCGGCACCGAAGTGCAGGAAGTCAACAAGTTGCTCAAGCAATTTACCCAGATGCAGAAGATGATGAAAAAGATGTCTGGCAAGGGCGGCATGCGCAAGATGATGAGTCAGATGAAAGGCATGATGGGCCCGGGTGGTATGGGCGGCATGGGTGGCGGCGGTGGACGGGGCCCCTTCTAGGTGACTCGCCTGAAATACCACGGCTGCGGCGATGGCGTTCCTGGCCGGTAATGGGTCTCGACCCAAGCGGATGGACGTCCGAATATCGGTGGTGAGAAGATACCAATTTGGTTGCATTGTCATCGTATTGGAGTACAATTGCGCAGCTTATTTTAAGCCAAGGTTCGCACTGTCTGCGGACCTTGTTTGTTTCAGTATATAGAGGACGATATGGTAACCATTCGTTTACAACGTGGTGGCGCAAAAAAGCGTCCGTTCTACCAGGTAGTTGTTGCAGATAGCCGTTATGCTCGCGATGGCCGTTTCATCGAGAAAGTCGGTTTCTTCAACCCGATTGCTTCTGGCCAAGCAGAAAAACTGCGTTTGGACCTTGAGCGCATCAACCACTGGGTTGGCCAAGGCGCTACCGTTTCCGAGCGTGTAGCCAAATTGGTAAAAGACGCAGCCAAAGCAGCGGCTTAAGTCTTGTTAAAGGTAGGGAATTAAAGTGAGCGAACCTGTAGTTGTAGGCCAACTGGGCGCCGTTTACGGCATTAAAGGTTGGTTGAAGGTCAACTCCTTTACCGACCAACCAGAAGGCATTTTCGATTATCGGCCCTGGCTGATGAAAGACGGTAGCGGCTGGCGTGAAATACAGGTAACTGCATGGAAACGTCATGGCAAGGGTCTGATTTGCAAACTGATTGATATCGATCAGCGCGAACAGGCACAACTGCTTACCGGCACCGACATTGCGGTGAGTGCAGCGTCTTTTGCCGCATTACCCGAAAATGAATTCTACTGGCGCGATCTTATCGGTTGTCGGGTGAAGAACACCAAAGGTTATGATTTTGGCCTGGTGACTCAGCTGATGGAAACCGGTTCTAACGATGTGCTGGTAGTAAAAGCGAATGCCAACGATGCTTTTGGTCAACGCGAGCGGTTAATCCCCTTTGTGGATGATCAGGTAATAAAGTCTGTGAATATTGCAGACAGCATCATAGAAATTGATTGGGAACCGGATTTTTAACTCGGGTCACATTGCACGGAGAAAATCATGTGGATAGGGGTTGTTAGCCTCTTCCCGGAGATGTTCCGGGCAGTATCTGACTATGGAGTAACCGGGCGGGCCGTAAAAGATGGTCTGCTGACCTTTGAATGCTGGAATCCACGGGATTTCACCCGGGACAAACACCGCACTGTCGATGACAGGCCCTATGGGGGCGGACCCGGGATGCTGATGATGGTGCAGCCACTGCGTGATGCCATAGCGGCGGCGCGGCAAGCGGCGGGTGAGGGAGCTAAAGTGATTTATCTTTCTCCTCAGGGTCGCAAGCTGGATCAACAAGGCGTAACCGAACTGGTCACCAACAAGAAATTGATTTTGGTCGCCGGGCGGTATGAAGGTGTGGACGAGCGTGTTATTCAGGCCGATGTCGACGAAGAGTGGTCGGTCGGGGATTATGTGCTCAGTGGTGGTGAGTTGCCGGCCATGGTGCTGGTGGATGCGGTGGCCCGTTTGGTGCCTGGCGTCCTGGGTGACATGGCGAGTGCCGAGCAAGACTCCTTTACCGAAGGCTTGTTGGATCATCCTCACTACACGCGCCCTGAACAACTGGAGGGGATGGCCGTTCCCAAAGTGTTGTTGAGTGGCAACCACGCCGAAGTGGCCAGTTGGAGAATGCAGCAGTCGTTGGGTCGTACCTGGTTAAGAAGACCGGAACTCTTGAATAACCTAGCTCTGACTGACGTGCAAGAGCAGCTTCTTGCCCAATTCATTCGTGAACATCGCGAATCTGAACAGTAGAGTTTTCAGTTTACCCTAGGTAAGGAAATATCATGAGCAACATTATTAAGCAGCTTGAAGACGAACAATTGCGTACCGATATCCCTGAGTTCAGCCCAGGTGATACCGTACGTGTACAAGTACGCGTTGCCGAAGGCGGCAAAGAGCGTCTGCAGGCATACGAAGGCGTTGTTATCGCTATGCGTAACCGTGGCCTGCACTCTGCATTCACCGTACGTAAGATTTCCAACGGTGAAGGCGTTGAGCGTACTTTCCAGACTCACAGCCCGTTGATCGGCAGCGTAGAACTGAAGCGTCGTGGCGCCGTGCGTCGCTCTAAGCTTTACTATCTGCGTGATCGTGCCGGTAAGTCTGCTCGTATTAAAGAGCGTCTTACTCCGCGCGGCAGCAAGTAATAAGCCGACCGGTTGTGTCAAAAGGCCCGCATTTGCGGGCCTTTTTGTTATGTGCCGGTGAGAGTGATACCAAACTGAGTTAGTAACTGGTCTATTTAGCTGCTCTGGAAAGGCCGAACGAAGGGTCTACTCCACCGACACGCTGCAAGCACCTCCCTGTGGCGCTCAAACACATGACCTCCTTGTCATGTGATGGTCGGTGGAGTAGATCCCTTCATCCGCCCCCAGCTGCGGAGTTGCCTGTAGGTGCTATCTACAGACCACTCAGTGCTTGTGGAGAGGCAACAGAGTTCGGCTCCCACGACCGTGAAATGACAGGGATGTCATTTCCCGAGCCCCCAGGGATGGGTTTATGGCGTGTCGTGGGAGTTGACTCTGTTTCCTCTGGTACTCAGCTTTAAAATAGATCATGTTTTTACTTAGATTGGTATGAGGCGTGAGGTGTGAGGCGAACACAAAGCGGGAAGCCTGACGGGGTATGGCGGACGTACAAGGCAAACATCGCTCTTCTCTGTTAAAGGCGGGATCCCGATCTCCGTCAGGATGACGGCTTGGGTGTAAGATAGGTACCGAACCTGGTTCTTTACTGATAGCGTAAGGCGTACGGTGTGATACGCGTCACTTGGTGCTGAGATAAGGAGTTTGAATGCCTGTTACGGTATGGGGTCTGGCGGTGGCTCAGGCGTTATTGATGTCGGGTAATATTTTACTGGTTTCCATCTCTGCATTGGTGGGCCAAGAGCTGGCCGTGCATCCGGCGCTGATCACCTTGCCCATTGCCTGCCAGTTTATAGGCTTGATCACCGCCACCTTGCCGGCGGCACACCTGATGCAAAAGCTGGGGCGAAAAACGGGGTTCGTGCTGGGCAACCTGATTGGCCTGCTGGGCACCTGGGTGGCATTGCAGGGACTGGTTGACAGCAGCCTGGTTGTCTTTGCATTCGGCACCTTTCTCATTGGTATTGCCATTGGTGTGGGGCAGCAATATCGCTTTGCCGCCCTCGAAGCCTGTGCCGTGGACCAGCATTCGCGGGCCATCAGCATGGTGATGGCCGGTGGCGTGCTGGCCGCCATTATCGGCCCCAACCTGGCGATACTCTCCCAGGACTGGCATGCCGCCAGCCCGTATGCCGGGGCATTTTATGGCCTGTTTGCCCTGTACCTGCTGGCACTGTTATTAATCGTGCTGCTGCCCCTGCCCAAGCCTACTACCAGCCCTGTTCAGGCCAGGATCAGAAGCTATCACGAGTTGTTTCGCCAGCCTTTGCTGCTGGCAGCGGTGGCGTCGGGCATGATCGGTTATGGCATCATGGTGCTGATCATGACCGCGACGCCGCTGGCCATGAATCAGGATCAACACGACTTCAACGCCACCGCCTATGTGATCCAGTGGCATGTGCTGGGCATGTTTATCCCTTCCTTTTTTACCGGCAGCCTGATCCGGCGCTATACCACGCGCAGGGTGATTTTATGGGGCTGTGCCGCCTTGTTGTTCAGCGTGGCGGTTAACTTGTCCGGGCAGGGATTCTGGCATTATTGGTGGGGCTTGCTGCTGTTGGGCGTAGGCTGGAACTTTACCTTTATTGGCGCCACCCACTTACTGACCTTTAGTTATCAGCCAGCCGAAAAAGCCAAGGTGCAGGGCATCAACGAGTTTCTGGTGTTCACGGCGGCGGCCCTGGGCAGCCTGTTCGCCGGCCAGGGGCTGGTGATGCTGGGCTGGATATGGCTCAACCTGTTTGCGATTCCCTGGATCCTGGTGGTGGGCATGTTGATTTGGCGACTCAATGAACAAGCGCCAGGTACGGCGGTCAGCGAACAGCTATAAAAATCCCGTAAAGGGTGAGGGGGAAAGGGTTAAGTGAACCCCTCACCCCTCACAGCAGTTAAAGCATAAAATGCCGGGCCAGCAGGGCGGCGGTAAATTGCGTCTTCAGATAAAACCCCCGCGGCAGCGTCATGATCGGCTGCCCCTGGTCGCCAATGGCCTCGGTTAACGCGCGACTGTTGGCGGCCTTGGGCCGTAGCTGCAAGACCTGACCGTGCCGAGCACTGATGCTCTGTACCTGCCCCAGGCTGATCAGCTCCATGATCTCTTCCCAGTCCTGGCGTAGCAACTGCTCTTGTTCTGCGCTGGGCCGCCATAATAAAGGCTGGCCTATCATTCTGTGGCCCGGAGCCAGCTTGCGCTCGCCAATAATGGGTATCCACAGCACGCAGGATAACTTGTTGCGAACATTCGAGTCTTGCCAGCGCAGGCCGCTAATACCGGTGAGAGGGGCCACGCTCACAAAGGTGGTTTCCAGTGGCTTGCCCCGGTGATCGACCGGAATGGTTTTGAGCTCTACGCCGAGCTCGGGAAAGTCCTGCTCGGGCTTGGATCCGGCACTGGCACCTAAGGCCAGCTCCAGTAGCTGGCCGATCCAGCCCTTGTCACGTCTCAGGTTCGGCGGCGTGGCCACCGCCAGTCTGTCTGCCAGCTCACCCAATGACAAACCGGCCAGTTGTTCGGCACGATTCAGCAAGCTGTGAAGGGAAGCAGGATGATTGTTCGGGATGTTCAAAATATCATTATTCTCCAGCAGGCATGAGTACAGACCAGAGTGGCAGTAACTTGTGTAAGGTATTGATTATAAAGAGTTATAAGTTTGGCACGTTACTGGTGTTTTTATCATCGGCATCATATACCGGTTTTACCCGTCTATAAACAGGCTGTTCTACCTGCTTATCCACAGAATTTCTGGATAACGGGTGATAACAGCAACTTCACTATTTTAACCGCCATCAAATACGAATAAATGGCATTTTTTTCTTGCTCTGGGCGCTTTGTTTATCTTTGATTTGTGGATAACTTGATTGTGGTTGTTTTTTGTACAGTGGAACTTGCTAACAATGGAGTCATTTTTATACGGGCTGTGAAAAGATCCAGCAAGATCCTTTTTTGTGACTTTAAGTTGTTGATTATAAAGCGTTGTGTTTTTATTTCTAAGAGCACTTTACGGTGTCCTCACGAGTGATTATAAGATAAGATCTCAAGCTATACAGCCTTTATCACAAGCTTATCCACACAATTTGGGGGCAAGCGGAAGAGTAGGAATTCTTTTTCTGTTCATAACTATTGACAAAAACACAAGTTATTCAACATGGCTGTGCCGGTTCAGGCCAGCAGCTTCATTTGCCGGGAATAGGGGAATATGGAACAATCCTGTTTATGTTATTTTTTTAGTCTGGTGATTGCGTGATAGATGGTGACGGTTTTCGTCCCAATGTAGGCATAGTGCTCTGCAGTCGCAAAGGCCAGGTACTATGGGCCAGACGCTACGGGCAACATTCTTGGCAATTTCCCCAGGGGGGAGTGGACGACGGCGAAACACCGGAACAGTCCATGTACCGAGAGCTGTATGAAGAAATCGGGCTCAGGCCCGAGCATGTAACCTTGCTGGCGGTGACTCGTCATTGGCTGAAGTACAAGCTACCCAAGCGTTTGGTGCGCTGGGACAGTAACCCGGTTTGCATTGGGCAGAAGCAGAAGTGGTTCTTGCTGCGGCTGGAATCCGAAGATGAAGCACATATCGAGTTTGGCTGTCACGGTCAGCCCGAATTCGATGATTGGCGCTGGGTCAGCTATTGGTACCCGGTGCGACAGGTGGTTTCTTTCAAACGGGAAGTCTATCGACGAGTATTAAAAGAGTTTGCCCCCATTGTGATGGCAGAGCAGGGGCGACGAGACAGTCGAAAGCGGCACCGATAAGTACCCAGACAGGAGTAGGCGGCAGTGTTAAAGGAATTGCGGGAAATCGTTCAACAGGTAACGGCCAGCTCTGACCTTAATGACGCCATGAATGAATTGGTGCGTCAAACGCGCCATGCCATGCAGGTGGACTGCTGCTCTATTTATTTGCGCCAGCAGCACAGACAGAACTACCTGCTGGCGGCCACCGACGGTTTGGCTGCCAGCGCCGTGGGCCGTGCAAAAATCCCCTTGGGCGAGGGCATAGTGGGGCTGGTCGGCGATAAGGAAGAGCTGATAAACCTGGCCGACGCCCGATCTCACCCCAAATTCAAATACATTCCCGAAGCCCGTGAAGACGCCTTTATCTCTTTTCTGGGCGCGCCCATTATTCACCAGCGAACCACCCTGGGGGTGCTGGTCGTCCAGCAAAAGCAGGAACGGCTGTTTGAAGAAGGGGAGGAGTCTTTTCTGGTGACCCTGGCGTCTCAGCTGGCGACCGTGATTGCCCATGCAGAAGCGAAAGGCAACTTGCGCTCGCCCAACTGGCATGGCGCATTACGGGGGCTGGCGGGCTCTCCCGGGGTGGCCATTGGCCGGGCCTGGGTCTGGCGGCCCAGAGTCACCTTCGATCAGGTGAAAGAACGAAAGTCGGACGATGCCCAGCTGCAGCACGCGCGGCTGGATAAAGTACTGATCCAGGTAGAGAACGAGCTCAATGGCATGGCACTGCGCTTTCAGGAGTCCCAGGCGAGCGAGTCGATGGCGGTCTTCGAGGTCTATCAGTACATTCTCAAGGATCCGGTATTTATCAACCAGATCCGGAACGAAATTAATCAGGGCTGGATTGCCGGTAGCGCGGTAAAGCGGGTCTGTGAGCGGCAAATAGCCCAGTTTGGCGTGATGACGGATCCTTACCTGCGCGAACGGGCGGCGGATATCCGTGATCTGGGGCAGCGGCTGCTGACGCGGCTGATCCATGAAGACGAGGGCATGCTGACGCTGGCCCTCGACAAGCCGATTATTCTGGTGGCGGATGAAATCAGCGCCACCCTGATTGCCGAAATCCCCCCGAGCAAGCTAAAGGGCATCGTATCGGCAAAAGGCTCGATTAACTCTCATGCCGCCATTCTGGCTCGCTCCATGGGCATTCCTGCGGTTATGGGCATCGACCATAACTTTGAATTGCTGGAAGACAGAACCCTGATCGTCGATGGCTATAACGGGGATCTGCTGGTGGAGCCTGTGCCATCGGTATTGCGGGAATATCGCAGACTGATCGCCCAGGAAGAGCAAATGGACGAGCTGTTTGCCACAACCCGCCATGAAAAAGCCGTCACCCTGGACGGCATTCAGGTTTCCTTGTTGCTGAATGCCGGTCTGAGTGCCGACAGCGATGTCAGCAGCAACGATACGGTGGACGGCATAGGGCTGTTTCGTACCGAAATTCCCTTCATGATGCACGACCGTTTTCCGTCGGAGCAGGAGCAGGTGATTAGCTATCGCCGTGTCATGGCCAGCTATGTGGGAAAATCGGTATGCATGCGCACCCTGGATGTGGGGGGAGACAAGCAGCTGCCGTACTTCCCCATCGTTGAAGAAAACCCCTTTCTTGGCTGGCGGGGCATTCGCCTGACCCTGGATCACCCGGAAATTTTCCTGGTGCAGTTAAAGGCGATGCTGCGGGCCAGCCAGGGGCTGGATAATCTGTCCATCATGTTGCCCATGGTAACCAATCTGGATGAAGTGCGGGTGGCGCGGCGCATGCTGGATCGCGCCTGGCGCGAAGTATCAGACGAAACCGCGGAACAAAAAGGGGAAATCCGTTACCCCAGCCTGGGCGTGATGATAGAAGTGCCGTCGCTGCTGTATCTGCTCCCGGATCTGGCGCCCCTGGTGGACTTCTGGTCGGTGGGCTCCAATGACCTGACCCAGTATCTGCTGGCGGTGGATCGCAATAACGGCCGCGTGGCCAACATTTATGATGCCTTTCATCCGGCGGTATTACGCGCCTTGCAGCTGATATTTGACGAGGCCGAGCGTTACGGCAAGCCGGTGTCTATTTGCGGTGAACTGGCCGGTGATCCCATAGGGGTGCTGGTGCTGCTGGCCATGGGGTACCGCCGCTTTAGCATGAATAACAGCAATATCATGCGCATCAAGTACATAGTGCGACAGTCTCGTTTTGATGAGCTGCAAAAGCTGTTGCAGGAAGTACTCAATCAGCAGCAGGTGGGTCTCATCAAAGACTTGTTTGGCCGCTATCTTGAAGAGCGCGGCCTGGGCGGCCTGCTACGGGGTCCCAAGCCATTAGGCAGTAGTCAGCCGTAAGGCATCAGCTGTCGGATCAAGAAAAACACTCTCTCTTGCAGGGGCGACTTCAATCGACCAGCAGGGGGAGCGAGCCTTAAAAAGGTCGAATAAATTCGACGTCCCACCTGGTCCCTCCTTCACGCGACGGCGTAAAGCCGCTGGTATTTATTCCTGTCAAATTGCACAATAGCCACATTTTGTTGTTTGTGGAGAAATGCATGTCTGAGAGCCACTGGGTGTTCCCGGGTTTCGACCCCGTCGCCATACAAATAGGCCCGCTTGCGGTGCACTGGTATGGCTTGATGTATTTGCTGGGCTTCTTGTTTGCCTGGTTGATGGCGAATCGTCGCGCGGCACAACCCGGTTCAGGCTGGACGCGTGATCAGGTCTCAGACGTGTTGTTTTATGGCTTTCTTGGCGTGATCGTCGGGGGCCGCGTCGGTTATGTGTTCTTCTATCAGTTTGATGCTTTTCTGGATGATCCTGTCTACCTCATCAAAATCTGGACCGGCGGCATGTCGTTTCATGGTGGCTTGATCGGGGTGATTACCGCGCTGTGGCTGTACGCCCGCAAGCAGGGGAAAACATTTTTTGCCGTATCAGACTTTATTGCTCCCCTGATCCCGTTTGGTCTGGGGGCCGGTCGCATTGGCAACTTTCTCAATGGTGAGTTGTGGGGGCGGGTCACGGAGGTGCCCTGGGGCATTATCTTTCCCGCGGCGGGCATGCTGCCGCGACATCCTTCCCAGCTGTATCAGTTTGCGCTGGAAGGGGTGGCCTTGCTGATTATTCTGAATCTGGCCTGGCGTGCGCGTCCGCCTCGTGGCGTGGTGTCCGGCCTGTTTTTGCTGTGCTACGGCCTGTTTCGCTTCCTGGTTGAATTTGTACGAGAACCGGATGCCCAGCTCGGACTCTACCTCGACTTGTTCAGCATGGGGCAATTATTATCCCTGCCCATGATGCTGGCCGGCACTATTATGATATGGGCCGCCTACGGTCGCCCCCACTGGTTTGGTAATGGAGAAAAAACAGTATGAAAGCCTATCTGGATCTAATGCAGCACCTGCTGGATAACGGCGCGGCCAAAGAAGACAGAACCGGCACCGGTACCCTGTCGGTGTTTGGCCATCAAATGCGCTTCGATCTGGCCGAAGGCTTTCCGCTGATCACCACGAAAAAGTGCCATTTAAAATCGATAATTCACGAGCTGCTGTGGTTTTTGAATGGCGACACCAATATCGGCTATCTCAAGCAGCACGGGGTACGCATCTGGGACGAATGGGCCAACGAAAACGGCGATCTGGGCCCTGTCTATGGCCATCAGTGGCGCAGCTGGCAGGGGGCCGACGGCACCACCATCGATCAAATCAGTCAGGCGCTGAACACCATTAAAACCAACCCCGACAGCCGCCGTATTATTGTCTCGGCCTGGAACGTGGGTGAGCTTGAGCAAATGGCGCTGGCCCCTTGCCATGCGCTGTTTCAGTTTTATGTGGTGAACGGCAAGTTGTCCTGCCAGCTATATCAGCGCAGCTGCGATGTGTTTTTGGGCTTGCCCTTCAATATTGCCAGTTATGCGCTGCTGACCCATATGCTGGCCCAGCAGGCGGGGCTGGAAGTCGGGGACTTTGTGTGGACGGGGGGCGATGTGCATCTGTACAGCAACCATTTGGAGCAGGCACGACTACAATTAACCCGAGAGCCACTCCCGCTGCCACGTCTCCATTTGGCTCGCAAACCCGACTCGTTATTTGATTATGCCTTTGAGGACTTTGTACTGGAAAACTATCAGGCCCATCCTCATATCAAGGCCCCCGTTGCGGTCTGACTACCACATGATGGGTTGCATGACCGATGATTTGGTGTTGTATTTCATCCTGGTTGCGGAAGATGGCGTATAGTTTGATTTAAAACTCGGGTTTACCGAGGCATTAGGCAAAGCAATCGACTACTCGCGTGCAAATCGGCTGATTATGCTCGATGATTGGTTGTTGATGAGAAGGAGTCTCTATCTATGACCTATGTACTCAAACGGTTTATGGCAATGGAATCTGCCGGTGGCATTCTGCTGATGGTGGCGGCCATGATCGCCATGCTGATGGCCAATACCGGTTTGTCCGAAATCTATCAGGGTGTGCTTGATACTCAAATCCAGCTGCGTATCAGCAGCCTGGATTTAGATAAAACACTGGCTCATTGGGTCAATGATGGCCTGATGGCGGTATTTTTCCTGCTGATTGGCCTCGAAGTAAAACGAGAGCTGGTATCGGGTACCCTCTCCAGCCGGGAAAAAGCCATTTTTCCCGCGTTGGCCGCGGTGGGCGGCATGGTGTTTCCTGCCCTGTGGTTTTTGTTGCTCAACCAGGGAGAGGAAATAAACCAGAATGGCTGGGCCATTCCCACCGCCACCGATATTGCCTTTGCCCTGGGGGTCATGGCCTTGCTGGGTAAGCGGGTTCCTCTCAGCCTCAAGGTATTTCTGCTGGCCCTGGCCATTATCGATGACCTGGGCGCCATCATCATCATAGCGCTGTTTTACAACCACGGTATGTCGATCCCGGCCTTGTCGGTGGCTGCCCTGGGCATTGGTGGCCTGTTCTGGCTTAACCGGGCACAGGTGAATAATCTGGTGCCGTATCTGATTCTCGGCTGGATAGTCTGGGCTGCGGTACTCAAGTCGGGGGTACACGCCACCCTGGCCGGGGTGATTCTGGGGTTTCTGATCCCCATGTATGGTCGCACTTTTTCGCCGTCCAGAGAGCTGGAACATTTCCTTCATCCCTGGTGTGCCTTTTTTATTCTTCCCCTGTTTGCTTTTGTGAACGCCGGGGTGTCGTTACAGGGGTTATCGCTGTCCGATTTGTCATCGGCCGTGCCGATGGGGGTCATGGCAGGCTTGCTGCTGGGTAAGCCGATGGGCATTTTCCTGACCTGTTGGGTGGCGGTCAGGATCGGCATTGCCCAGTTGCCGACGGGGGTATGCATGCGCCAGATCTTTGCCGTCTCCATGCTGTGCGGCATCGGATTTACCATGTCCATCCTGATTTCTTCGCTGGCCTTTGCCCATCATGCCGAGCTTGCCAACCTGTCGCGGCTGGGCATTCTGATGGGCTCGACCCTGGCGGCAACCCTGGGATATACCCTGTTGCACCGGATCCTGCCCCAACATCAGGTCAAGCCTGCCTTGCAGCTGTAGCCGCATCGTTACTCGTCCAATCCGGCGGCTGGGTATTCAAACCCAGCCGCTTTTATTATGATTGGGCCACACTGCTCTGGAGATGGCTTTTGTCACACCTAAATTACAATCACCTGTATTACTTCTGGATGACCCAGAAGAAGGGCTCGGTTACCAAGGCGGCCGAGGCGTTGTTTTTGACGCCACAAACCGTCACCGGGCAAATTCGTCAGCTCGAGCAGCGCCTGGGCGGCAAGCTCTTCAAGCGTAAAGGCCGGCAGCTGGAGGCCAGCGAGCTGGGCCGCCTGGTGTTTAAGTACGCGGACCGCATGTTCAGCCTGTCTTACGAAATGCTGGATATAGTGCATTATCGCAAGGAAGATCACTTGATCTTCGACGTGGGGGTCGCGGATGCCTTGTCCAAGCGTTTGGCCAGCCGGGTCTTGATGTCGGTGATCCCCAACGACGGCTCCATCCATTTGCGTTGTTACGAGTCGACCCACGAAATGCTGCTGGAGCAACTGAGCGAACACAAGCTGGACATGATCCTCTCTGACTGTCCGGTTGATTCGGCCCAGCATGCGGGCTTGTTGTCGAAGAAGCTGGGTGAGTGTGACATGGGCTTCTATTGTCGAGAGCCGTTACCTACCAAGCCCTTCCCCGAGTGCCTTGAAGAGCGCCGGCTGCTGATACCGGGGCGTCGCACCGCCATGGGACGTCAGTTACGACACTGGCTGGAGGTGCAGGGGTTAAAGCCCCCGATTCTGGGTGAGTTTGACGATGCCGCCCTGATGAAGGCATTTGGCTTTTTCAACCAGGGGATTTTTGTGGCGCCGGCAATTTATCGCGATGCCATTTTACAGCATCAGCCGGTCATCGAGATTGGTCGGGTCGAAGAGCTGAAAGAAGAATACTACGTTATTTTTGCCGAACGAATGATACAGCACCCGGCTGTCAAGCGATTGTGTGAAGGGGACTTTACTTCGCTGTTCTCCGGGCTGGATGATTTTTCCAGCGGTGTGCCTCCTGTAACCTTCGACGGGGAATTTAGTTAATCATCTGGAAGTGGATATCATGATGGAATTCAACATGGAAGCGATGGAAGCCAGCGCGGCGCAAGCCGTCAAGCTGCTCAAGGCGCTGGCTAATGAGCGACGATTATTTATATTGTGCCATTTGCTCGACAAGGAGTTGTCGGTCGGCGAGATGAATCAGCACCTGGGGTTAAGCCAGTCTGCCTTGTCACAACATTTGGCGTTGTTGCGTAACGACGACCTGGTGCAAACGCGCAAAGAGGCGCAAACCGTATACTACTCGCTGAAAAGTGATGAAGTACGAGAAATGATCACCCTGCTGCACAAGCTTTACTGTCGTGAGGGGTGAAGAGAAAAGAGCGAGAGGTGAGGGGAAAGGAACGCCTCGCGCTAAAATCCAGGCAATAAAAAACCGGCAAAAAGCCGGTTTTTTTGACGCTTGAATCAAGACTCTAACTTACAGAGCTTTAATCTTCGCGTTCAGGCGGCTCTTGTGACGAGCTGCTTTATTTTTGTGGATCAGACCTTTAGTGGCCATACGATCCAGCAGAGGCTGGGCAGCGTCAAACGCTTTTTGTGCGTTTTCTTTGTCGCCGCTAGCAATAGCTGCAATTACTTTTTTCACGTAGGTGCGAACCATAGAACGACGGCTGGCATTGTGCTTACGGCGTTTCTCAGATTGAAGCGCGCGTTTCTTAGCAGACTTGATATTAGCCAAGGTAAAACTCCTAAAACTGTCTTAGCGAGTGTTAATAAAAGGCCGAGGAATATGCCTTTATCACCGCAAATTGTCAATTGCTTTGTGCAAATAAACACCGCCCTGTGGTCAGATACAGGGCCGAGGGTTAAACTGTCGGCCGGATTCTACCAGCATTCCCCTACATTCAGCAATTTTCTTACGCGAGGTTTTCATTTTGAGCAAGGCACTTTTGCGATCAGGCCTGATTGTGTCCACCATGACACTGATATCTCGGGTGCTGGGCTTGGTACGAGATGTGGTGATCGCCAACTTGTTAGGTGCCGGTGCCTCGGCCGACGTGTTCTTTTTTGCCAACCGGATCCCCAACTTTTTACGACGCTTGTTTGCCGAAGGCGCCTTCAACCAGGCCTTTGTGCCCGTGATGACCGAATACAAGCAAACGCGCAGTTTTAAAGACACCCAGGACTTGCTGGCGGCGGTATCCGGCACCCTGGGCATGATAGTGACAGTGGTCACCCTCGTCGGCATGGTGGGCTCAGGCGTGGTGACCGCGCTATTCGGTATGGGCTGGTTTTTGGAGTGGATTAACGACGGGCCCGAAGCCTATAAATTTGAACTGGCCTCCCTGCTGCTTAAAGTGACTTTCCCCTATCTGTGGTTTATCAGCTTTACCGCCATGGCCGGCGCCATTTTAAATACCTTCGGCAAGTTTGCGGTCTCGTCTTTTACGCCTGTGTTTCTTAACCTGGCCCTGATTGGTGCGGCAGTGTGGTTGTCGCCGAATATGGAACAACCCGAATTGGGTCTGGCGATCGGCGTCTTTCTGGGCGGCTTGTTGCAGTTTCTGTTTCAGTTTCCTTTCTTGTGGCGCTTGCGAATGCTGGTTCGTCCCAGCTGGGCCTGGCATCACCCGGGCGTGGTAAAGATTCGCACCTTGATGATACCGGCCTTGTTCGGTGTCTCGGTCAGCCAGGTCAACCTGTTGTTCGACACCATGCTGGCGTCATTTTTAGCCACCGGATCCATCAGTTATTTATATTATTCCGATCGCCTGCTGGAGTTTCCACTCGGTCTGTTTGGCATCGCCATTGCCACCGTGATCCTGCCCGCGCTGTCCAGCCGCCATGTCGACCAGTCGCCAGAGGGGTTTTCCGCCACCATGGACTGGGGGGTGCGTATGGTGCTGCTGATGGGCTTTCCTGCCATGCTGGGCTTGATTGTGTTGAGTGAGCCCATGCTGCGCGTGCTGTTCATGCGCGGTGAGTTTGGTGTCACCGAGGTGACTGCGGCCAGCAAGAGCCTGATTGCCTATGGCGTGGGCCTGCAGGCCTTTATGCTGATCAAGGTGCTGGCCCCCGGCTACTATGCGCGTCAGGACACCAAAACGCCGGTGCGTTTTGGTATTATCGCCATGGTGGCCAACATGGTGTTTAACGCCGCACTGATTTTTCCGCTCGGCTATGTAGGACTGGCGCTGGCAACCGCCCTGTCTGGTATTCTGAATGCCGGCTTGCTGGGGTGGGGCCTGAGCCGTCGTGATGTGTATCATCCCAGCCGGCAAACCCTGGGGTTTGCCGCCAAGGTGGCGCTGTCGGGTATCGGCATGGCGGCCTTGTTGTGGTGGCTATCACCTTCCCTTGAGGTATGGGCCGAGTGGGGGTTGCTGACCAGTACTTTGCACCTGCTGGGCTATATTGTAGCCGGCGCCCTGTGTTACGGTGCCTTGCTGCTGATCAGCGGTGTGCGTATGAAGCATTTTAAAACCGCTTTGCGGGGCTGATCCTGACGGCTGGCTGAGGTATAATCCACCAATTTGCAGCTAAGACCGGTATCGGAGTCTATGGAGCTTATTCGCGGCATTCACAACATCAAACCATGGCATCACGGCTGTGTGCTGACCATTGGTAATTTTGATGGTGTGCACCTGGGGCACCAGGCTGTATTACGCCGCCTGACGGAACAGGCCCGACGACTCAAGGTTCCGGCCTGTGTCATGATCTTTGAACCTCAACCCAGAGAGCTGTTTACCGGTGCCGAGGCGCCTCCCCGGTTGACCCGACTGCGTGAGAAATACCAGCAGCTGGCTCGGCTGGGCATCGACCGTTTACTCTGTGTGCGTTTTAACGCCGAGTTTGCCGCGCAAAGCCCGGATCACTTCATTCGCGGCTTGCTGGTAGAGCAGCTGGGCGTGCGCTTTCTGGTGGTGGGCGACGACTTTCGTTTTGGTCAGAACCGGGACGGCGATTTTGAGTTGCTGACCCGCTCCGGCCGCGCCTTCGATTTTGACGTGGTCAGCACGCAGAGCTGGCGCATGAACAGCCAGCGGGTGAGCAGTACCTTGATCCGTGATGCGCTGATGAATGATCGGCTGGCCGATGCGGCCAAGATGTTGGGGCGCCCCTACAGCTTGTGCGGTCGGGTGGCCCACGGTGCCAAGCTGGGGCGCACCATTGGTTTCCCCACCGCCAATGTGGCACTCAAACGTCAGGTTTGTCCGGTATCGGGTGTGTATGCGGTCGATTTCTGGCTCGACGGCCAACGCTACCCCGGGGTAGCGAACGTGGGCAACAAGCCCACCGTTAATGGCACCCAGGCCTTATTAGAAGTTCATCTGTTTGATTTTTCCGGTGATATATACGGCAAGCAGGTGGAAGTAGAGCTCCGCCATAAATTGCGGAACGAACAAAAATTCGCTTCCTTTGCGCTGTTAAAGGAGCAAATTCAACGCGATGCCGTTAATGCCCGCCATTGGTTTGGGCTGGCGGTATCAGAACCGAACGGAATGTAGGATTCATGAGCGACTATAAAAATACCCTGAATTTGCCCGAAACGGAGTTTCCCATGCGCGGTAACCTGGCCCAACGTGAGCCAGAAATGCTGAAACGCTGGATTGAGCAGGATTTGTATGGCGCCGTACGTCAGGCTAAAGCAGGCAAAAAACCATTTATCCTGCACGATGGCCCTCCTTACGCCAATGGCAGTATTCATATTGGTCACTCGGTCAACAAGATCCTGAAAGACGTGATCGTCAAGTCCAAGGGCTTGCTGGGTTACGACTCGCCCTACATTCCCGGCTGGGATTGCCACGGCCTGCCCATAGAGCTGAAAGTAGAAGCCAAAGTCGGCAAGCCGGGCGTGAAAGTGTCGGCTGCCGAGTTTCGCGAGGCCTGCCGCGCCTATGCCAAAGAGCAAATCGAAGCACAGAAAACCGACTTTATCCGTCTGGGTGTGCTGGGTGACTGGGAAAACCCCTACCTCACCATGAACTTCGATACCGAAGCCAACATCATTCGCTCCCTGGGCAAGATTATCGACAACGGTCATCTGCACAAGGGATCCAAGCCGGTGCACTGGTGTACCGATTGTGGCTCGGCGCTGGCCGAAGCGGAAGTGGAATACGAAGACAAACGCTCGCCCGCCATCGATGTCCGCTTCAAGGCGATAGATGAAGCCGATGTGGCGGCCAGTTTTGACTGTGCAGCAGGCCACACCGGCCAGGGCCCGATATCGGTAGTCATCTGGACCACCACCCCCTGGACCTTGCCAGCCAACCGCGCCGTGGCGCTGCATGGCGAGCTGAGCTATGCGCTGGTTCAGGTGGAAGGGGAGCAGCCCGAGCGACTGATCCTGGCCGCCGATCTGGTGAAAGACGTGATGGACCGTGCCGGTATCAGCCATTACCACAACCTGGGTTACTGTGAGGGTACCAAGCTTGAGCTGAAACGCTTCCAGCATCCGTTTTATGACTTTGAGGTCCCCGTGATTCTGGGTGAGCACGTCACCACCGACTCCGGTACCGGTGCCGTGCATACCGCCCCCGGCCACGGTCAGGAAGATTTCGTGGTCGGTCAGCAGTACGGCCTGGAGATCGCCAACCCTGTGGGTGGCAACGGCGTGTATCTGCCCGATACCGAACTGTTTGCCGGCCAGCATGTATTCAAGGCCAACGATGCCGTGGTCGAGGTGCTGAAAGCGCGTGGCGCCCTGTTGCATCATCAGGCCATCATGCACTCTTACCCACATTGCTGGCGCCACAAGACGCCCATTATCTTCCGTGCTACTCCACAGTGGTTTATCAGCATGGATCAGGCCGGCTTGCGCAGCCAGGCACTGGCGGAAATCAAGAAGGTACAGTGGGTGCCCGAGTGGGGCCAGAACCGCATCGAGGCCATGGTAGAAAATCGCCCGGACTGGTGTATTTCTCGCCAGCGTACCTGGGGTGTGCCCATTGCCTTGTTCGTGCACAAAGAAACCCAGGCGCTGCATCCGCGTGCCACCGAGCTGATGGAAGAAGTGGCCAAGCGCGTCGAGCTGGCCGGCATTCAGGCCTGGTGGGATCTGGATCCGGCCGAGCTGCTGGGGGATGAAGCGGACAGTTACGAAAAAGTGCTGGATACCCTGGATGTGTGGTTCGACTCCGGTTCGACCCACTCCTCCGTGGTTGACGTGCGTG
Source organism: Oceanisphaera sp. (assembly GCF_048268965.1). Classification (GTDB taxonomy): domain Bacteria; phylum Pseudomonadota; class Gammaproteobacteria; order Enterobacterales; family Aeromonadaceae; genus Oceanimonas. The sequence continues at coordinate 30,739 of NZ_JBLWUK010000011.1, read as the reverse complement.
GCGAGTTTCAGGGCCACCCGGCCGACATGTATCTGGAAGGGTCGGATCAGCACCGTGGCTGGTTTATGTCCTCGCTGATGATCTCCACCGCCATGAAAGGGCATGCCCCTTATCGGCAGGTGCTGACTCACGGCTTTACCGTGGATGGCAATGGCCGCAAGATGTCCAAGTCCATCGGTAACGTGGTCAGCCCACAGCAGGTGATGAACAAGCTGGGCGCCGATATTCTGCGGTTATGGGTCACCAGCACCGATTATTCGGGCGAAATGACGGTTTCCGACGAAATCCTCAAGCGCAGTGCCGATGCCTATCGTCGTATTCGTAACACGGCGCGCTTCTTGCTGGCCAACCTGAACGGCTTCAACCCGGAAACCGACATGGTTGCCCCCGACGACATGGTGATGATCGACCGCTGGGCCGTGGGTCGCGCTCAGGCCATTCAGCAGGAAATCACCACCGCCTTCGATGAGTACAACTTCCATCTGGTGACCCAGAAGCTGATGCAGTTCTGCTCGATAGAAATGGGCTCTTTCTATCTGGACGTGATCAAGGATCGCCAGTACACCGCCAAGGCGGACGGCCTGGCTCGCCGTTCTTGTCAGACGGCCCTGTATCATATTGCAGAAGCCCTGGTACGCTGGATGGCGCCCATCATGAGCTTTACCGCCGATGAAATCTGGAACCTGCTTCCCGGCAAGCGCGCCCAGTTTGTGTTCACCGAAGAGTTTTACGACGGTCTGTTTGGTCTGGCCGAAGGCGAACAGCTGCATGATGGTTACTGGGCCGAGTTGCTCCAGGTCCGCCAGGCAGTCAACAAGGCGCTGGAAGCCGCACGTAAAGACAAGATCATCGGTGCCGCGCTGGAAGCGGAAATTACCCTGTTCGTGGAAGATGAGCTGGCCACCAAGCTGAACATGCTGGGCGACGAGTTGCGCTTCGTGATGCTGACCTCCAAGGTGCAGGTGCAGCCGCTGGCCAATGCCGGTGATGCCGCGGATACCGAGCTGGCAGGCCTGAAAATCACGGTCGCCAAGAGCGACGCCGAGAAGTGTGGTCGCTGCTGGCACCATGTGGACGACGTTAGCCCAGAGCAGGATGGTATCTGTGGTCGCTGTGTGACCAACGTCTCCGGAGACGGCGAAGCCCGTCAGTTTGCTTAATGACGATGCTGCGAGAAACCGGCTTGCGCTGGTGGTGGTTGGCCCTGGTGGCCATCCTCCTGGACCAGGTAAGCAAGTGGCTGACCGTGACTTATCTGGACTTTGGTTATCCCGGGGTGGAGATCACCCCGTTCTTTAACCTGGTGCATGTCTATAACCCGGGAGCGGCCTTTAGCTTTCTGGCGGATCAAGGTGGCTGGCAGCGGTGGTTTTTTGCCGGCCTGGCCACGGCGGTGACCGTGCTGCTGAGTGTCTGGATGGCAAAACTGCCCAAGGCCGCCCGCTGGTTGCCTGCGGCTTATGCGCTGGTGATTGGTGGTGCCATCGGTAATGTTATCGATCGCTTGCTGCTGGGGCATGTAGTTGATTTTCTGGATTTTTATGTCAATAACTGGCATTGGCCGGCGTTTAACCTGGCCGACAGTTTTATTTTTATTGGCGCCGCCATGATCATTATCGATAGCTTCAAGAAGGACAAAGCCAATGACTAAGCAAATAGGTCCACAGAGCGAAGTGCTGTTTCACTTCACCATCAAGCTGGCAGATGGCTCGGTAGCCGACAGCACCCAGTTGCACGGCAAACCGGCCAAGCTGAAGATGGGTGATGGCAGCCTGACGCCGAACTTCGAAGCCTGCTTGCTTGGTCTGAACGAAGGCGACAGCCACCGTTTCGAGTTGGGGCCTGATGATGCCTTTGGACCGGTTAATCCCAATAATATTCATCACATGGAGCGCAGCCGCTTTGCTGCGGACATGACGCTGGAAGAGGGGGCCATAGTGGCCTTTACTCAACCCAATGGAACCGAAATACCCGGCATAGTACGTGATGTGGCCGGCGAGTCGGTTACCGTCGATTTCAACCACCCCTTGGCTGGCCAGCAGGTCACCTTTGAGGTGGAAATACTGGCCGTCGAGCAACTGGCTGTTGAAAAATAAGGAGCCTGAGGTGGAAATCTTACTTGCCAACCCGCGTGGTTTTTGTGCCGGTGTCGACCGTGCCATCAGCATAGTGCAAAGTGCACTCGAAAAATTCGAGGCGCCCATCTATGTGCGTCACGAAGTGGTACACAACCGTTATGTGGTTAATAAACTCAAAAACGCCGGGGCGGTATTTGTAGAAGAGCTGGATCAGGTGCCAGACGATAACATAGTGATCTTCTCGGCTCACGGCGTGTCCAAGGCGGTACGCGAAGAAGCCAAGCGTCGTGGTTTGAAAGTGTTTGATGCCACTTGTCCGCTGGTGACCAAGGTACACATGGAAGTACACAGGGCCAGCAGAAAAGGCATTGAAACCATTCTGATTGGTCATGCAGGTCATCCGGAAGTGGAAGGCACCATGGGGCAGTATGAAAGCGACACCGGCGGCATGTACCTGGTTGAAAACCCGGCGGATGTGGCCACCTTGCAGGTCAAACACCCCGATAACCTGGCTTTTGTCACCCAGACTACCCTGAGTGTGGATGAAACCTCGGATGTGATTGATGCCTTGCGCGTGCGTTTCCCGACCATAGAAGGGCCGCGTAAGGATGACATTTGTTATGCCACACAAAACCGCCAGGATGCGGTGCGCGAACTGGCCGCCAAAGTGGATGTAATGCTGGTGGTGGGGTCGAAAAACTCCTCCAACTCCAATCGGTTACGCGAGCTGGCGGAAAAAATCGGCACTCGGGCCTATCTGATTGACTGCGTGGAAATGATCGATGCCAGCTGGATTGAAAATACGGCTCGAATCGGTGTAACAGCCGGCGCATCGGCACCGGAAATACTGGTGCAGGAAGTGATCGACCATTTGAAATCCCTGGGCGGCACGACTGTTACCGAGCACCCGGGGCGAGAAGAAAACATCGTGTTTGAAGTACCGGCCGAGCTGAAGATAAAGCAGGTGTCTTAGGAAATAGCAGGAAGCTTGAAGCTGAAAGCTGGAAGCCGGAAGAAAACAAGTTACACACTCCAAAACAGCGCCCGCATTCGGCGCTGTTTTTGTCTTTTGTAGGGTCGATTTCAATCGACCAAAAGCCATAGCACGGCTCAAAACCGGTCGAATGAATTCGGCCCTACCAAACCCGCCGTCATCCTGACACACGTCAGGATCTCCTTTAGCGTGGCGCTGCGCTTTTAGTTCCAGCATGGGGCGGGGGTTTTGGTGTTGTTGCGATCCAGGGTGAGGGTATGACATGGGGTGTCGCCGGCCTGGTCCTGCCGTTGTGCAGAGTCGGGTTTGGCGTTGGCTTCCAACATGTAATCGGTAGCACTGGCCGCCGTCACCCTGAACTCGTACTGGGGATGGCTCGGCAAGAAGTGAGCCGCTTCATCCTGACTGGCATAGGATGGATGAGAAATACGCCATTCTTCCTGTTGCAGCTGCATGCTGTACAGGGCTTGAATGGCCTCGATACGCTTGTTTTTCAAAAAGTAACGAGGAAAGTTAGGGTAGACGATGGCGGCCAATATCGCGACGATCGCCACCGCCACCAGCAGCTCTATCAGGGTAAAGCCATGGGCTCTTCTCATTTTCACCACCTTGTCGAACTCACCGCCATAGGCCAAGCTTAGTCGCAAGCGACAACATTGCTTTGCTCTTGGAACGGCAGGGAGGCTCAGGTGAGATGGGAACAGCTGGGGCTAACACTTATCGAATTACTGGTAGGCGTGGCCGTGGTGGCTGTTTTGCTGACGCTTGCGGTTCCCCACTTTCGTACACTGAGTCAACAACAGACGGTGCGCAGTGCCGGCATGGCGCTGTATGCCGACCTGCAGCTGGCTCGCAGCGAAGCCATCAAGCGTAATAAAGACGTGACCGTATGCTTTAGCGGTTCGGGCACACCCGATTGGCGCTATCACATCAAGGAGCTGGCTCTGGCGTCCGATTGTGAGAGCAGCGTCAATCACGACATTGGTGTGGCCGACAGCCAAGCTTATCCTGCCGTTATACTCACCGCTTCTTACCCCCGCCATTACCTTGTTTTCAAGCCCAGAAGAAACAGCCTGGTCTCGGGCAATATCACGCTTGCTGACGGTGATCGCAGCATCAGGGTGATCACCTGGAACAACGGCATAATTCGCACCTGCTCCGACAGCCAACTATCGGGAGTGCCGCCATGTTGAATCGTAATCTTGGCTTTTCGGTGGTTGAGTTACTGACTGCCATGGTGGCGGGCTTGGTGGTACTGGCCGGCGCCTTGTCTTTGTTTGACTCTGTGTTGATGGCGGGGAATACCAGCCTGTTGCTGTCGCGGCTGAGTCAGGAAGTGCAAGGCATCGGCGATATGATGAGCCGTGATATTCAAAAGGCCGGCTATCACCCCGAGGCGGCAGCCGATGTGGCGCTCAACAGATCAGCCTCGGCGGCCCACTATGGTTTTTCCATGACCGAAGATTTGTATACCGAGCCGAGTGCGACCGGTCTGCACTGTATTCGCATTAAATACTGGGACGCCTCCTTGCCCTCGGACAGGCGCTCCGTAGTGCGGATTTACAGCCATAACCGCCACACCCAGCAACTCAAGGTGCACACTACGAATAAGGCGGTCGACACCAAGTCGTTAAGTGAGCTGTGTGGCAAAGGCAGCAGGCTGGTTTCGAGTGATGAAATCAAAGTAGCAGAGCTGCTGTTTACCCTGGCCCCCGGCAGCCAGACTGCCGATGTCCCCAGTTTGAACCTGACGATGAAAGCCTATCACGTCGGTCGGCCCGATCTGACCATGAGCCTGCAGCGGCATATTTATCTCAGAAATCAGCGGGGGGCACCATGAAGGGAGCCAGGGGATTCACCACGCTGACCATCACCCTGATGCTGGTGTCCATATTGATGACGGTATCGCTGTTCACTGGCAAGGTGTTACTGGCGGATCGTCGGATCACCCTGAACGAAATCGAATATCGGGTGGCGCATGCGGCGGCCGAGCAAGGGCTGGCGGAGGCGATGGCGATACTGAAGCAGACGCCCGCCACCAGTACCTGGTCGGGCGCGATATCCCATGCCGTCGCCGAGGTGAATTATCAGGTGACCATGACGCCGGATGCCAGCCTGGCGGGGGTGATCCACCTGGAGTCTGTGGCCACCCTGCCCAGTGGCGGTGAAAGCCGGGTCAGGGCCGCAGTGGCCAGACGCTCGATACTTAATCCAGAGAATTCCGGCCCGGCAGCCCCTCTGATACTGGCCGGCCCCAGCAATGAGCTCAACGGTCGTATCTCACTGGTAGCCTACCCGGACGGCGGGGGCCCGGGAGTGCCTCTTTCCCTGTGGTCCAGGGGGCCTTTGACGGTAAGTGGCCAGCTACAAAGCTGCAATCTGGTGGACTTTGAGCATGCTGGTAATAACTGCACGCTTGAGTTGAGTCATAAAAGCAGCGCCAGTGAAGAGATTAACGACGATATGGTGATCCATGACGACGGCTTTCCGGATGACTTGCTGGCGTATGTATTGGGTTATGGCCAGGAGCAGTGGTCCAGCATAGCCGCCATGGCAACCCGGACAGTCTCCGGTTGCGACGAGGTAGACAGGGCGGGCTTTTTCATCGTCACCGGCGGCGGTGACTGTGAGTTGGAGCAGGTCACCAGCTCTGCTCAGGCACCGGTAATATTGCTCGCCAAAGACATTTCCGTGAGCGCACAGATGAATACCCGGTTTTATGGCTTGCTGCTGTTGTTTGATAGCGACACCAGCAACAGCAGCCCCATGCTAGCACGGCTTGCGCAAGGCACTCAGATCTTTGGCGGTGTGCTGAGCAACCTGAAAGGGAGTCAGCTACAGGGTGATTTTGCCATTATTTATCACCAGGGGGTGCAATGCCTGCTCAGCAACTGTGACCAAAGTAGCCGCTCGCCCTTTGTGAGCCTGAACCGGATTCCCGGCAGCTGGACTGACGATTAACCGTATATTCAAACCCTGAAAGCGAAAGATCATTTTGCCACGGAATCCACGGAAACCAAGGACGAAGAGTGTTAAAAGCGATAAAGGGTGGAGAGTCTCGGCCTGCGGTTGCTCTTCACGCTTCACTCTGCACAAGCAGTTATTGGTTAGCTGATCGCTGACGGCTTACGGCTTTCAGCTACCCGGAGGGTTAGGTATGAAACGCCAGCTGGGCTTTGGTTTGATTGAAGTGATGATCGCCTTCGTGATCGTGGCAGTGACTGCCGGATCCTTATTGCAGTTAAGCAAGCATTATCTGGAGTACAGCCGGGACGGACGCAGTCGAGAGATCGCCTTGCGGTTGCTGGAGTCCAAACTGGATGAGCTGAGGCACGAGCAGTTCGTTGCGGGCTATCAGGCCGTCGGCTTGGGCAATGAAGCACGCACCGTGGCGAATACCAGCTTCCAGCTGGACTGGGTGGTGGATCAGCGAGATTGGGATACCGAGCAGGGCAAGTGGCGGTCGTCAGCGGCCAGCGATTCGCAGGGTGATAAAAAAGACCTGATGGTGACGGTCGCCTGGCAAGATGATAGAGGAGAGGAGAAGAGTGTGACCCTGAGCTCGGCCATAGTGCCAATATTGCCCATTTATGCCGGCCCGTTCGGTGAGCGGGATCCTGCCCTGGGTGCCGGTGTCGGTGGGCCCAGGATAAAATAGAGCCATCAGCCGTAAGTACTTCTCTTAGTTACCATTATTTGTTGATATTAGTGTGGTTTGTCAGGCAGAGGGCACTACTCCTCCGACTCGCCGTGAATACTTCCCTGTAGGCTCCGCCGCGCCATCCCTGGCGCGGAGGGTCGGCGGAGCAGATACCCTCTGCCTTCCCGTCAGCAGAGGAGTTGCTTGTTAGCGCTATCAACAGACACTCCGTATCATCTAAAGAGGCAATCCTACTTCCTCTGTGCACTGTTTACGTGCTGACAGAGTTGTAACTAAGAGACAGGCCATAAGTGTTCGGCTCCAGAATAACAGCAATGTCAGACACTGCTTTATTGCTGGGCGCTGCTGCTAGGCGCGGTAAAATTCTGTTTGGCTGGCTGTTGCGGTTAACTTTTATTACTATGCGGATATCACCGTTTTTAAGCGAATTCATCCATGTCCTCACAACTGACTCTGGCGCTGGCCCAGTTAAACATGACGGTCGGTGCCATTGAAGCCAATACCCATACCATGTTGGCGGCTCTGACCGATGCCGAAAACCAAGGTGCCGACCTGGTGCTGTTTCCCGAACTGGCCGTTACCGGCTATCCACCGGAAGATTTGCTGCTGCGTGACGATCTGTATGTGCGCGTAGAGGCCGCACTGGAGAAACTGGCCGACGCCAGCACCCATACCGCCCTGATCGTAGGGCACCCCTGGCGCCAGGGCGGGCAGTGTTATAATGCCGCTTCTTTTTATTATCAGGGAAAACTCCTGGGCCGTTATTTCAAACAGCACTTGCCCAACTATGGGGTGTTTGACGAGCAGCGTTATTTTAGTGCCGGCGAACATGCCTGTGTGGTTGAGTTTAAGGGCCACCAGCTGGGGCTGCTGATTTGCGAAGATGTCTGGCAAGCCGGCCCGGCCGCCACCACCAAGGCGGCGGGGGCCGACGTATTGCTGAGCCTGAATGCCTCACCTTATCACCAGGGTAAAGCCTGGATCCGCAAAGAGCTGCTGGCCAAGCGCTGTCGCGAGAATGCCTTGCCCCTGGTGTACCTGAATCTGGTAGGCGGGCAGGACGAACTGATATTTGACGGCCGCTCCAAGGTGTTCAACGCCGCGGGTGAGTTGACTCAAAGCCTGGCGGCCTTTACGTCCGAGCTGGCGCTGGTACAGTTAGATCTTAAATCACCCCGCGAGGGCCAAATACAGGCGCCGCTGGAGCCCTTGGCCGAGGTGTACCAGGCCCTGGTGCTGGCCACCCGTGATTACGTGAACAAAAATGGCTTCGATGGCGCCGTGATCGGGCTGTCCGGCGGGATAGACTCGGCACTAACGCTGGCCATTGCCGTGGATGCACTCGGCAAGGAAAAGGTGCAGGCGGTGATGATGCCGTTTCGTTATACGGCTTCCATCAGCGTGGCCGACGCAGAAGAAGAAGCCAGCTTGCTGGATATCGAATACGACTGCGTATCTATCGAACCTATGTTTGATGCCTTTATGCAGCAGCTGACGCCCCTGTTTGCCGATCAGGAAAAAACTGCCGGCGATACCACAGAAGAAAACCTGCAGGCGCGTGCCCGGGGCATGTTATTGATGGCGCTGTCTAATAAGCGACGTCGCCTGGTGCTGACGACCGGTAATAAAAGCGAAATTGCCGTTGGCTATTGCACCCTGTACGGCGACATGGTGGGTGGCTTCGCTCCCCTTAAAGACGTGCCTAAAACGCTGGTGTTCGAGTTATCACGTTACCGTAATACCCTGGGCTATGTGATCCCCCAGCGGGTGATTGACCGGCCACCGTCTGCCGAGCTGGCACCGGATCAGCTCGACCAGGACAATCTGCCGCCGTATGATGTACTGGATGCCATTCTTGACGCCTATGTGGAGCAAGATAAATCCCTCGGCGATATACTGGCGGCAGGGTTTGATGAAGCTGATGTGCGACGCGTCATCAAGCTGGTCGATATCAATGAATATAAACGCCGGCAAAGTGCCATCGGGCCGCGCGTCACGCCGCGTAACTTTGGCAAAGACCGCCGTTATCCTGTGACTTCGGGTTTTGGCAAAATAAATTGGTAAGGAGCCACCGATGAAGAAAATTGAAGCCATTATCAAGCCCTTTAAACTGGATGATGTACGTGAAGCGCTGGCCGAACGTGGCATTACCGGCATGACGGTCTCGGAAGTAAAAGGGTTTGGCCGCCAGAAAGGACACACCGAACTCTACCGGGGTGCCGAATACATGGTGGACTTCCTGCCCAAGGTCAAACTGGAACTGGTGGTGCAGGATGATCTGGTTGAGTCCTGCATTGAAGCCATTGAAACCACGGCACGCACCGGCAAAATCGGTGATGGTAAAATTTTCGTGCTGGGTGTGGAGCAGGTGATCCGCATACGCACCGGCGAACAAAACGAAGAGGCAGTTTAGTGTCGAACAGGCGCTAAAAACGTTAAAGTGACAAGGGGCCAAGGCTTTATCTGCTGAATTACCTTGGCCATTGCCCTTTTCTTTGTCACAATCTCCGTGATATCTAAATAGAGGAATAACCTATGCCACTGCTGGACAGTTTTACCGTTGATCATACCCGTATGGAAGCACCGGCGGTGCGAGTTGCCAAAACCATGGCCACGCCTCACGATGACACTATCACGGTCTTTGATTTACGCTTCTGTCTGCCGAACCAGGAAATCCTGTCTGAAAAGGGCATCCATACTCTGGAGCACCTGTTCGCAGGCTTCATGCGTGATCATCTAAACAGTGATGGCATTGAGATTATCGATCTGTCGCCCATGGGCTGTCGTACCGGCTTTTACATGAGCCTGATCGGCGCACCGGGCGAGCAGCAAGTGGCGGATGCCTGGCAGGCCGCCATGCAGGATGTGCTTAAGGTTGAAAACCAGTCGCAGATCCCCGAGCTAAACGAGTATCAGTGCGGCACTTACGTGATGCATTCGCTGGATGAAGCCAAGGCCATCGCCCGTAATATTATTGAACGCGGCATAGGCGTGAACAGTAATCAGGCGCTGGCGCTGCCAGAAGAGATGCTAAAATCTCTGTAATGCACAGCCGCTTCTCGTTGTGACAAAGCGCCCGGTTTAAGCAAGCACTGGCTTAACCGGGCGCTTTGTCACTTGTTATTCCTATCATTAGGGTCTGTTAACCTTTCGAGATAATGTTTGCAGCCGTTGGTGGCGGGGCGATACAAGGCAGAACTTGTGCCAGCTGGCCACTTTCTATCAACAAGCGATAACGCAATAGCAAGGCGCCACAAGCGCCACCCTTCGGGTTTGGCCCGGCGCGTATTATCGAATGAAATTTAACCGCGAAAGGTCAACAGACCCTGTATATACTTCCCTTATTCCAGTGCTCAAATGGATTACTTTATGTCAGAACAACAAGACCCTTTCCTTAACCGGGAAGCCGAAAAATACGAAAACCCCATTCCCAGCCGTGAATATATTCTCGAGCTGGTCAAAACCAAGCAGGGCCCCATCTCCCGTGACGAGATCTTTGCCGAACTCAAGCTGGAAGGTGAAGAACAAGCCGAAGCCTTGCGTCGCCGACTGCGCGCCATGGAAAGAGACGGTCAGTTGGTGTTCACCCGCAACAAGTGTTATGCCCTGCCAGAAAAACTTAACCTGATCAAAGGCCGCGTGATTGGCCACAGAGAAGGCTTTGGCTTTTTACGCCCCGAAGACGGTGGCGATGACCTGTTCCTGTCCCAGCGCGAAATGGACGCCCTGATGCACGGTGATCAGGCGCTGGTACAGCCGCTGCGTTTCGACTCCAAGGGGCGACGCGAGGCGCGCGTGGTACGCTTGCTGGAGTCGCGTGATCTGGAAGTGGTCGGCCGTTACTTCGTTGAAAACGGGGTGAGCTACGTGGTGCCCGATGACAGCCGCATCGCCCAGGATATTCTGATCCCCCAGGGTGAGACCATGGGTGCCCGTATGGGGCAGGTGGTGGTGATCCACATCAGCCAGCGTCCGACCAAGCGTCTGACCGGGGTGGGCAAGGTGGTTGAGGTGCTGGGTGAAACCATGGACCCGGGCATGGAAATTGATATTGCCCTGCGCACTCACGGTATCCCCCATGTGTGGCCAGAAGCGGTGAAGCAGGAAATTGCCAAGCTGACCGAGGAAGTGCCGGAAGCCGCCAAGGAAGGGCGTCGCGATCTGCGTGACCTGCCTTTGGTTACCATAGATGGCGAAGATGCTCGCGACTTTGATGATGCGGTGCATTGTCAGCCCAATGCGGCCGGTGGCTGGCACTTGTGGGTAGCCATTGCCGACGTGTCTTACTATGTCCGCCCCGGTACGGCACTGGATACCGAAGCCTATTTACGTGGTAACTCGGTTTACTTCCCCGAGCAGGTGATCCCCATGCTGCCGGAAGTGCTTTCCAACGGCCTGTGCTCGCTCAACCCGCAGGTGGACCGCCTGTGTATGGTGGCGGAGATGAACATTTCTGCCAGCGGCAAGCTGTCTGATTTCAAATTCTACGAAGCCGTGATGAACTCTCATGCACGCCTGACCTATACCAAGGTGGCGGCCATGATAGACGGCGATGAAGTGCTGCGTGAGCGTTATGCGCCGCTGGTACCGCATCTTGAAGCCTTGAATGACATGTATCATGCCATGAAGTCGGCTCGCCATCAGCGTGGTGCGGTTGAATTTGAAAGCGAAGAAACCCGTTTTATCTTCAACGCCCAGCGCAAGATTGAAAGCATAGTGCCAGTGGTGCGCAACGACGCCCATAAAATCATCGAAGAATGTATGATTGCGGCCAACGTGGCGGCGGCGCGCTTTATTGAAAAGCAGGATGCCCATGCCTTGTTCCGCGTACACGACAAGCCCGGTGAAGAAAAGCTGACCGGCTTTCGCAGCTTTCTGGCCGAGTTGGGTCTGGAGCTGAAAGGCGGCCTGGAGCCAGAGCCGGCGGATTACGCCTTGCTGGCCGAGCAAATCAAGGACAGACCCGATGCCGGTTTGATTCAGACCATGCTGCTGCGTTCGATGAAGCAGGCGATCTACCAGGCTGACAACATGGGCCACTTTGGTCTGGCACTGAAGTCGTATGCGCACTTTACCTCGCCGATACGTCGTTACCCCGACCTGGTGTTACACCGTGCCATCAAGGCGCAGATCAGCAAGATGCAGGGCGACGGCGGCAGCAAGACGGGCGGCGTGCCTTATCAATACGACGAAGTGGCGCCCATGGGCGATCATTGTTCGCAAACGGAGCGCCGTGCCGACGACGCCACCCGAGACGTGGCCGACTGGCTCAAGTGCGAGTACATGCTGGACCATGTAGGTAGCGAGTTTACCGGCACCATCGCCAACGTGACCGGGTTCGGTTTCTTTGTGCGCCTGGATGAGATCCACATTGACGGCCTGGTGCATATTTCCAGCCTGCAAAATGATTATTATCAGTTTGATCCGGCGCGTCAGACCCTGATTGGCGAAAACTTCCGTCGTCGCTATCGTCTGGGCGATAAGATCAAGGTCAAGGTGATGGCCGTTAATCTGGATGACAGAAAGATTGACTTTGAAACCGTAGAAGAGGCGCTGCCAGCCGGAGCCAAAAGCGGCAAGGGTGCCAAGAACTCGAGATCGCGTCAGCGCGCCAAGCCAAAAAGAAGCAACAAGCCCAAAGGCGAAGCCAAGGCTGCATCAACAGCCAACAAAGGCGACGGCAAGCCCAAGGGCGGCAAAAAACGCCATTAATAGTGAGGGTCAGTTGACCTGAACAAAGATGGGGGGTAGCGGGTAGAGAGTGATCTCTAATCTCTATCCCCGCTTTTATTTTAAATTTCGAGTCATATCTATGAGCAATGAATTAATTTTTGGTATCCACGCCCTCGATGCACTGCTGGACACACACCCCGAACAGATACTGGAAGTCTGGTTGCTGAAAGGGCGCGACGACGAGCGTTTAAACGGCCTTCAGGCCCGTTTGTTGGCCGTGGGGGTCAAGGCCCAGCCAGCGAGTCGCTCGGCGCTGGATAACAAGGCCAAGGGTGGCCAGCATCAGGGCGTGGTTGCCAAGGTCAAGGCGCAGCCTGTTCTGAACGAGGCGGATCTGGACCAGCTGTTGACAGCACAGCCCAATCCCTTGTTGTTGGTACTCGACGGCGTCACCGACCCTCACAACCTGGGTGCCTGCTTGCGAACCGCCGATGCGGCCGGCGTGCATGGCGTTATCGTCCCCAAAGACAAGTCGGCAAGCCTGGGGCCTGTGGTGCGCAAGGTAGCCTGTGGTGCCGCCGAAGTGGTGCCCTTGTTTCAGGTGACCAACCTGTCCCGTACCTTGCGCCTGTTGCAAGACAAGGGGGTCTGGGTGGTGGGTACGGCAGGCGAGGCCGATCACAGCCTGTATCAAGCCAAGCTCAGTGGTGCCCTGGCATTGGTGATGGGCTCCGAAGACAAAGGCATGCGCCGTTTAACCCGTGAACACTGTGACGAGTTGGTCAGCATCCCCATGGGCGGCTCGGTATCCAGCCTGAACGTCTCGGTTGCCACCGGTGTGTGTTTGTTTGAAATGGTCCGCCAACGCGGGTAAGTGAAGGTGAGGGGTGAGACGTAAGGGGTGAGGCGGAAACACCGAATAGCCTCGCGTCCTGCCCTTCACTCTGTTCGTATTACCTCACGTCTTACTCCTCACACCTCACTCATTATTGAGGAATAAACATGCAACGGATAATGGTTCGTATGGCGGCCGACCGACAAATGCTGGCTATCTTGTTGCTGGTGCTGGGCAACCTGATCATCTCCTTCGGTGATGTACTGGTCAAGTTGATGGGCCAGACCACCGCCACGCCTTTTCAATACGTGGCGTTGCGCTTTTTGCTGACGGCCTTGCTGCTGCTGCCATTCTGGTTACGCTTGCCGAGCGAGAAAAAAGGCTGGCGGGAATGGAAAATTCATTTGCTGCGTGGCCATTTGCTGTTGATGGGCTCGGCCTGTGTGTTTATCTCTCTGATATATTTACCCCTGGCCACGGCCAATGCGGTGTTTTACGCCGCCCCCCTGATGACGCTGCCGCTGGCTGCCCTGCTCAGCAAAGAGCGAGTGCGCCTGGTGACCTACGGGGTGAGCGTGCTGGGCTTTGGCGGCATCCTGATTGTGCTTAATCCGGCCGAGTGGCATTGGGCGGGCTGGATTGCACTCTTGACCGCGTTTTCGATGGCCGCCAGCAATGTGTTGGTGCGTCGCTTGCCGCAAGGACGCTCGGTGCTGGCAACGCTGTTTTTAACGCAAGCCTTGGCGGTTCCTGTCAGCTTTGCGCTGGCGGTGCCCGGTTGGCAGCCGTTAACGTCGGATTTCTGGCTGCTGTTGGTTGCCGCCAGCCTGGTGGGCATCGTCTATCAGGGGATTTGTATTCTGGCTTACGCCATGGCCGATGCCAGCAAGATTGCCGCCAGTGAATACTCGGGCCTTATCTTCGTCACTATTATGGGCATGGTGCTGTTTGCCGAGTTTCCCGCCCTTAACGTCTACCTGGGCGCCGCCGTGGTAATCATGGCCATCGGCCTGCAACGAAAATTACGTTAACTCAGGGTGAAGAGTGAATCGATAGGGGAGCCCCTCACGCCTTCCTTTTCACCCCTCGCGGAATATATACGCTTTTCTTTGCGTTGGTTATCCTTTATACTCCGCCACCTTAAAATCAGTCGTTTCTACCTATAAGTTCCTTGCCTCCGATGGTGTGACTGAGCCCACGAAGAGGCTATAACCCGTAAGGAGCAATCCATGCGTCATTACGAAATCGTATTTATGGTTCACCCTGATCAGAGTGAACAGGTTCCTGGCATGATTGAGCGCTACACTGGCGCCATCACTACTTCTGGTGGTCAAATTCACCGCCTGGAAGACTGGGGCCGTCGTCAGCTGGCTTACCCGATCAACAAACTGCACAAAGCTCACTATGTTCTGATGAACGTAGAAGCTGACCAGTCTGTTATCGACGAGCTGGAAAGCAACTTCCGCTTCAACGATGCGGTGCTGCGTAACATGATTATGCGCACCAAGCAGGCCGTCACCGAGCCTTCTGAAATGGCCAAAGCCAAAGAAGAACGCCCATCACGTCGTGACGACGCCGCTCCTCGTGCAGAAGCTTCTGCCGAGTAATCCACGTTTTAGCTGAGGAATAGAATCATGGCACGTTTTTTCCGTCGTCGTAAGTTCTGCCGTTTCACCGCTGACGGTGTAACCGAGATTGATTACAAAGACATCGCAACCCTGAAAAACTACGTCACCGAGTCCGGTAAAATTGTACCGAGCCGCATCACTGGTACCCGCGCCAAGTTCCAGCGTCAGCTGGCTCGTGCGATCAAACGCGCTCGTTACCTGGCCCTGCTGCCTTACACCGATCTGCATCAGTAAGCAGCGGCCTAACTCGCTAATATTATAGAGGAAAGGTAATGCAAGTTATTCTGCTTGATAAAATCGCCAAGCTAGGCGGCCTGGGCGACCAGGTAACCGTTAAGTCCGGTTATGCTCGTAACTTTTTGCTGCCACAAGGCAAAGCTGTTCTGGCCACCAAAGACAACGTAGCGACCTTTGAAGCTCGCCGCGCTGAACTGGAAGCCAAACTGGCTGAGCAACTGGCTGCTGCCCAGGCGCGTGCCGACCAGCTGTCTGGTCTGGAAAGCGTTGAAATCGCATCCAAGTCTGGTGACGAAGGCAAACTGTTCGGCTCTATCGGTGCCCGTGACATTGCTGACGCCATCACCGCTGCCGGTGTTGAAGTTGCCAAGAGCGAAGTTCGTCTGACTGACGGCGTTCTGCGCAACGTAGGCGAGTATGAAGTGGGTGTGCAGCTGCACGCCGACGTTAAAGCAGCCGTTACTATCAAGGTTGTTGCTGCCTAAATCAGGCCGCTCGTTAAAAAAGCCCGCGCTTGTCGCGGGTTTTTTATTGTCTGCAATAAGGCTACAGTGAGAGAAAGTCTTACGGAGGTCAGCAATGGCAGATTGGATCACTGGTAAAGTCACGGCCCGAACCCAATGGTCGGATACTCTTTTCTCTCTGGTTGTTAATGCCGATGTGGCGCCATTCAAAGCCGGTCAGTTCACCAAGCTGGCCTGGCATGGTGAAGACAAGAAAGTGGCCCGCGCCTATTCCTACGTTAATGCCCCCGGGCAAGAGTGCGAATTTTACCTGGTCACCATTCCCGAAGGACAGCTGACGCCTCATCTGGCCGAGCTTGAGGTGGGAGACGAGCTGTTGATACAAAGGACGGCGACCGGGTTTTTAACCCTGGACGAAGTGCCTGCCGGACGAGACTTGTGGCTGATGGGCACCGGCACCGGGGTAGGGCCCTTTGTGTCTTTGCTGGCCGAGGGCAGCTGCTGGCAGCAGTTTGACAATATAGTGCTGGTGCACGGGGTGCGTTTTGGCGAAGAGCTGGGCTACCGTGAGCGCATTGGCGAATTAACTCAGGGTAGGTTGAACTTTCATTATGTTCCCTTTGTCTCACGAGAGCAGATTGCAGGCACCGAGCCCGGCCGCATTACCCATGCCATTGCCAATGGCAGCCTGGAGCAGAGAGTCGGCTTGACCTTCACTCCGGAGTACAGCCGCGTTATGTTGTGTGGCAACCCGCAAATGGTGCGTGATACGCTGAGTGAGCTCAAGCTCAAGGGGCTGCAAAAGCACCTGCGCCGCAAGCCTGGGCAGATCCTGATGGAGAACTACTGGTAACCCCGTGAGGGGAGAGCGGTAAATGATTAGGCGTGAGTAGTAACACCTCACTCCTTACGCCTGATGGTATTAACGGGTTAACACCATCATCAGGCTGAGAAAGGCAGCCAGTCCCCAGCCCAGGCCAATAATCCAGTAAAATACCCGGGCCCCCTGCTTAACAGGGATCTGGTTATAGAGTAAAAACAGATACCAGAGCAGGCCCGGTATTAAAGGCAACAAGAACAATCGGGTCATGACGACAAGCCTTCTACGAATGATGACAGAATAAAAATGCTACGCCTATCAATGCACTGTAACAAGATTGGGCTAATTATGATCCCGGGTCAATAGAGGCCATACTATAGCGTACGCCGAGTCGAATCGAGTGCGGGCTACGGCAGTTGAATAACGACGCGAGCCGAGTCTCGCTTATTGTGAATGGAAAGGAGTGCCACATGAAGCAATTGGTTATTAAGGCGTTTGGTGATGCAAATCAGCTGGTATTGGCTGAGGCTTCAAGCCCTGCGTTGGCAACCAATGAAATACGCGTAAAAATGCATTACGCCGGCGTGAACCCGGTGGATGCCAAAACACGAGCCGGGTTGGGTTGGGGAGCCGAAGCCATCAAGGATCGTCTACCCTGGTCGCCAGGGTTCGAGGTGATGGGCACAGTGCTGGAAGCCGGATCCGAGGTCAACATTCATCAGGTGGGCGATCGGGTATTTGGTTTACTGTCTGGGGCAGGCTATAGCAAACAGCTGGTCGTGCCGGCCAATAGCCTGTTACGAGTGCCTAAAGACGTGAGTGACGAAATGGCAGCCGGTCTGTCACTGGCGGGCCTGACAGCCTGGCAGGGGCTGACCGAGCACGGTCTGTTGAATGCTGGCGAGCGAGTATTGATTTCTGCCGCCGCCGGTGGGGTGGGTCACCTGGCGGTGCAGCTGGCCAAAGATCTGGGTGCGACCGTGGTGGCCCTGGCGTCGCCTGGTAATCATGACTTCCTGCATGGTCTGGGTGCCGATGAAATCGTTGATTATCGAGATGACCAACAGCTGGCGGCCCTGGCTCCGGTTGATTTGCTGCTGGATCTGATGGGTGGCGCTTCTGGCCGGGCCCTGCTGTCGTACGTAAAACCCAATGGGCGGGTCGTTACCGTACCGACCATTACCGCCGAAGAGGTGATTGCCGCAGCCGAGGCGAAGGGATTAAAAGCCACCGGCATGCTCAAGCACATCGATAACCAGCAACTGGCCTCACTGGTCAGGGCCGTGGCCGAACAGCGGTTACGAGTGGAAGTCAGCCGGGTTTATCCCCTGGCCGAAGGCGCCGACGCCCATCGCCAGATTGAAACCGGCCATACCCGCGGCAAGATTTTGCTGCAAGGCTAATTCTGTAACATAAGGAAACCCCATGAAGTTTTGGTCTCTGTTATTGCTGTTGTGTCCCATGCTGGTGGCTGCCGCTCCCCAGCTGGTGCAGGAGGTCGAGCAGTCGGAAGACGGCCTGGTGATCCCTTATCAGATGTATCGGTTGGATAACGGGCTGACAGTGCTGCTGAATACCGACCAGTCTGATCCCGTGGTGCATGTAGAAATGACCTACCACGTTGGCTCGGCGCGAGAAGAGCCGGAGCAAACCGGTTTTGCCCATTTTTTTGAGCACATGATGTTTCAAGGCTCAAAGCATGTGGCCGATCAGGAGCACTTTCGCCTGATCAACGAAGCCGGTGGCACCATGAATGGCACCACCAACCAGGACAGAACCAATTACTTTCAGACCGTGCCCGCCAACCACCTTGAAAAGGTGCTGTGGCTGGAAGCGGATCGCATGGGGTTTCTGCTGGAAGCGGTCAGCCAGCGCAAATTTGAAATACAGCGCGATACGGTAAAAAACGAACGTGGC
The DNA here is from genome assembly GCF_048268965.1 of Oceanisphaera sp. Classification (GTDB taxonomy): domain Bacteria; phylum Pseudomonadota; class Gammaproteobacteria; order Enterobacterales; family Aeromonadaceae; genus Oceanimonas. The sequence goes on along the minus strand of NZ_JBLWUK010000011.1, from coordinate 12,432 downwards.
CAGCGCATGGACAATCAGCCCTATGGGTTGGTGGGCGAGCGCATGGGGGAGCTGTTGTATCCCCGGGATCATCCCTATAGCTGGCAGCCCATTGGCTATGTTGAAGATCTGGATCGCGTCAATGTTGAGCACCTCAAGGCGTTTTTCAAGCGCTGGTATGGCCCCAATAATGCCACCCTGGTGATCAGTGGCGATTTTGACACCCAGCAAACCCTGGATTGGGTAGAGAAGTACTTTGGCCCCATTCCTGCCGGCCCCGAGGTGAGTTCGGCCACGCCACAGCCGGCCAGGCTCGAAAAAGATCGCTATCAAACCCTGGTCGACTCGCGCATTCGCATGCCGATGCTGTATTTGACCTACCCGACCGTGTGGCTGGGCCACCAGGATGAAGCGGCCCTCGATGTGCTGGCCAACGTGCTGGGAGGCGGCAAAAGCTCGCTCCTGTATCAAGAGCTGGTGGAAACAGGCAAGGCCGTGAGTGCCGGTGCCAATCATTATTGTGCAGAGCTGGCCTGTACCCTGAGCGTCTGGCTGTACAGCAACCCCTCCGAAGACGGCGCTTTGGCGCCGCTGAAGGCAGAGGTAGACCGCATTATTGCCGAGCTGGCCGAGCGGGGCATCAAAAAAGAAGACGTAGACAAGGCGGTCACCGAGTTGCGTGCCGATCTTGTGCTGGGACTGGACAGCACCAAGGGCAAGGCGCGGCAATTGGCGCTGGGCCAGGTACTGAAGGACGATCCCCTGTATGTCATCAACGCCTGGCGTCAGCTGGCCAGCACCACGCCAGAGCAGGTGACGGCTGTCTATCAACAATATCTGCAAGGTAAACCCGTGGCGGCATTAAGCGTGGTGCCGACGGACAAGAACCAGTGGCAAGCGGCCAGCCCGAACTATGTGACGCCTGAGCGTGTTCTGCCGGCGAAGGATGAGCAAAAGGTGGCCAACCTGCCGGATCGCCAGGTGAAAGATGACTTCGATCGCAGCAAGATGCCTGAAGCCGCTGCGCCTGTTCACATCAAGGCGCCTTCACTGTGGCAAGACACCCTGGGCGAAAACATTCGGCTGCAAGGCATAGTCAACGACGAAATTCCCGCGGTGTCCGTCATTCTGGCCTTTCCTGGCGGCCAGCGCACCGAACGGCCGGGTGAGATCGGGCTGGCCAGCCTGACTGCAGCCATGATGAATCAGGGCACTCAACGCCTGACCTCAGGTGAATTCAGTGAGGCATTGGAAAGACTCGGCGCCAGGGTGAGTGTGAGCAACGGTTTTTATACCAATTTGATAAATATCACCACCATGACGGACACCCTGCCGCAAACTCTGGAGCTGGTTGAAGAGTTACTGTTCAAGCCCGGCTTTCGTGAGCAGGACTTTAAACAGGTGAAAACCCGGGTATTGGAGTCCATGGCGCAAAGCCGGCATCAGCCTTCCTGGCTGGCGCAGCAGACCTTTCGCCAGCTAATGTATGGCGATACCCGCATGGGGTTGCCGGATGAAGGGCTGCCCGAGCAGGTGGCCGCCATTACATTGGAGCAGGTGCGAGACTATTATGAGCGCTACTATAATCCGGCCCATGGCCACGTGCTGGTTGCCGGCGATATAGAGCCGGCCCAGGCGAAAAAGGCGTTTTCCTTTTTAACCCACTGGCAAGGCGACGCTCCTCAAATACCGGAGGTGGAAGAACGACCCCAGCCGGCCAAGCCCGGTATTTATATCGTGGATGTGCCAGACGCGGTGCAGTCGGTGTTACGAGTGGGGCGCCGGGCGCTGCCTATCGATGCCACCGGACCGTTTTTTCATGCCAATTTGATGAACTTCAACCTGGGTGGCAACTTCAATAGCCGTATTAACCAGAATCTGCGTGAAGACAAGGGCTTTACCTACGGCGCCAGCTCTTATTTTACCGGAAACCGTAATGCCGGGGTGTTTCTGGTGGCCACCGATGTGCGTGGCGATGTCACCGCCGAGGCCATCAAGAATATACTGCATGAATTCGAGCGCTTTAAAAAAGAAGGTCCGAGTGAAGCCGAGCTGGCGTATTTACGCAGCAGCTATTCCCAGCAGGATGCACTGGCTTATGAAACCCTGAGTAACAAGGCGGGTTTCTTGCTACAGCTGGCGATGATGGAGCTTTCGCCCGATTATCTTGAACAGCAACAAAAAATTGTGAGCGACGTCAATGCCAAGGCCTTGACTGAGCTTGCCAGTCAGTGGCTTGATCCCAGTGACATGGTCATAGTGGTCGTGGGTGATAAAGCCAAGCTTGAAAAGTCACTCACCGAACTCCATTTACCATTACACGACTTTGCCATTGAGTAACGAGGCCAGCCTCTCGTCTGGTTGCCGCATCAGGGCAGCCAGACGCAAACAGGTAACTAATAATGACTAATACGACACTAACACTGGCCGAACGAATTCAAGCCTGGCATCAACCCGAATCGCTTCCTGCCATCAAGGGGATCCGTCGCGGTATAGAGCGCGAAAGTTTGCGTATTCAACCCGATGGCCACCTGGCACAAACCGGGCACCCCAAGGCGCTGGGCTCTGCCTTGACCCACGGCAGTATCACCACCGATTTTTCCGAGTCGCAAATGGAGTTTATTACCCCCGTCTCCGACTCGGTGGATATTCTGCTGGCGCAACTGGGGGATATTCACGGTTACGTGATGCGCCACCTGGGGGGAGAGCAGCTGTGGCCGCTCAGCATGCCGTGTCTGTTGAAAGGCGGAGACGAGCACATTCCGCTGGCGCAATATGGCTCATCAAACGTGGGTCGTATGAAAACCCTCTACCGCCAGGGGCTGCATCATAGATACGGCAGCCGCATGCAGGTGATTTCGGGCGTACACTTTAACTTCTCCATGCCGGACAGCTTCTGGAGCGAATGGCATCGCCAGGAAGGTAATAACGACTTCTTGCAGGATTTTGTCTCCGAAAAATACCTGGGGCTGATCCGTAACGTCTACCGCTTTGGTTGGCTGATCCCCTATTTGTTTGGTGCCTCACCCGCCTTGTGCGGTTCCTTTCTTAACGGCACCGAACACAAGCTGCCCTTCGAGCGCTTAGGGAAAGGTACTCTCTATCTGCCGTATGCCACGTCACTGCGGCTCTCGGACTTGGGCTACACCAATAATGCCCAGGCGGATCTTGATATTTCCCTGACCAGCCTGGATCAATACGTGACCTCGCTGCGCAAGGCCATTGGCTCTCATGCCCCCGAATTTGCCAAAATTGGCGTCAAGGTGGATGGCGAGTATCGCCAGTTGAATGACAATGTGCTGCAAATAGAAAACGAACTCTATGCCCCCATCCGACCCAAGCGCACTGCCGAAAGCGGTGAAAAGCCCTCGGACGCGCTAAGCACCCGGGGTATCGAGTATATCGAGTTGCGATCCGTTGACGTGAATCCCTTCTCGGCGGTGGGTATAGATGCCGCACAAATTCGCTTCCTCGATACTTTCTTGCTCTGGTGCTTACTGAAGCCGTCTGCGCCGTTAAGCGATGAAGAAAATGATCTGAACAGACGCAACTTCAACAAGGCGGTGCTGGAAGGGCGCAAACCCGGCCTCGAGCTGGAAGTGTTTGGCGACAGCCCCACCACGCTGCAGGCATTGGGCGAGCGTCACTTTGGCGAGCTAAAAGAGATCGCCGATCTGCTGGATGCGTGTTGTGGCAAGGGGTGCTACAGCAAGGCCCATCAGCAGCACCTGGCGGCCATACAGGATCCTAATGTAACGCTGTCGGCCAAACTGCTCGAACAGCTGAAGCAAAGGGATCAAGATGTATTGACGTTTGGTCTGGCTCTTTCCAAGGAGTATCACGAGCAGCTGCAGCAAAGCCGGCCACGTTATTGGGAAGACAGCTACTTTGACGAAGAGGGTAGCCGCTCGGTTGCTCGCCAACGCAAGGTAGAGCAGTCTGACCGCATCAACTTCGATGAATTTCTACAAGGCTATTTCGCTAAAACCTAACAATATGTGAAGCGTAAAGGGTGAGGGGGACAAGCTACACCCTCGCCACCCATTACCACCAGACGTATGTGTTGTAGGCGAACACTCGTTCTCGCGTTCCGTCGCAGGCGAAAATCATTAACAAATCACTCGCAGCGGAACCTACGAAAAATAGAGTTCAGCTCTGCAAGGTGATTAATTAACAAGAGCTAGCCCAGGCTTATCCTTTGTAGGCGAACGCTTGCTCTCGCATTTCGTCGCAGACGAAAATCCTTAGTTTCTGTTCAGAGCACCAATTGATGAATCAACAAAGCCCGCCAGCGGCCAAGCCTACGGTAGAGCCCGCGCCCTTGCGTGAAAACGAAGATTATTACATCGAGAACGGCTTTTGGGTGTTTACCGAGCAGTATCACCTCAACCGTGGCTATTGTTGTGGATCCGGCTGCCGACATTGCCCTTATAAGTAAAGTGAGGCGTAAATGGTGAGGGGGGAGGAGTAAGGAAAGCCTTGACCTGCAAGTTCGGTGTTTGCTTGTTCGCCTCACATCTTACGCTTCACTCCTCAACTTCTCTAAGTAAGGAGAATAAAATGCGTGTGGTGTGTATGGTGCCATCCTGGACCGAAACCTTGCTGGTCTGTGGGGTGAATGTAGTGGGACGCACCCGTTACTGTATTCACCCTGCAGACCTGGTGGCAGATATTGCAGTGGTGGGCGGCACCAAGGATGTGCAGTGGGATAAAGTAGCCGATCTGGCGCCGGATCTGGTGATTTTCGATAAAGAAGAAAATACCAAGGCCATGGCCGACAGCTGTCCTTTTCCTTACTTTGCCACCGAGGTGACCTCGGTGCAGGGCATGCCACAGGTACTGCGCTTGTTGGCTCAGCAACTGAATAACAATGGCCTGATCGCGCTCGCAGCACGTTATCAGGCGGTGTTGAGTCGTCCTGTGGTTTGCGCGCCAGACGCACTGCCTTTATTGACACATCAAGATGCCGCACCCAAATCTGTACTCACCAATGACAGACCCTGGCTGTACCTGATTTGGCGCAAGCCTTATATGACGGTCGGCCGTCATACCTTTATTTTTTCGGTGTTCGCCCACCTGGGCCTGGCCGACAAGCTGGTCGCTCTGGAGCCCAACTATCCCGAGCTCAGCCTCGATGCGATTCGAGCGCTTAACCCCGTCTTGCTGTGCTCCACCGAGCCCTATCCCTTTGCCAAGCAGTTGGCGGCTACGCAAAACGAGTTGCAGCAGGATGCGTTGCTGATCGACGGTGAGCCCATGTGCTGGTACGGCATCCGCTGCCTGCGTTATTTGGAATCGGTCTTACAATAACAAACTGATGAGTGAAATAATGGCGACAGCAATAAAAAAGCCCTGATATATCAGGGCTTTTTTAAGTGAGAGTACGTGCTGGTAATCAGCGATTAACCCGCCGAATAGTTGGCGCGTAATACCGCCTCGGCGTTGTTGGCCATGTCGGTCAGGCCTAAGGTGCGGTAGGCCTCGGCCATGATTTTCAGCGCCGGTTGCAGGGTGTCGGTGTCGGGGTAAGACTCCACCACCTGTTTGGCGCGGTTGGCGGCGGCCAGCCAGGCGCCGCGTTTCATGTAAAACTGCGCCACGGCCAGGTCGTATTTGGCCAGGCGGTTCTTCAGGCTTATCATGCGCGCCCGGGCATCGGCGGCATAGACGCTGTCCGGGTACTGGCGCAGCAGCTGGCGAAAATCGGCAAACGCCTGGCGAGCATAGGCCGGGTCACGATCGGTTCTGTCTATATTCAGCAGTTCCTGAAAAAAGTTGTGGTCGGTGGCCATATTGGTCAAACCGCGCATATACTGGGCATAATCCACGCTGGGATGATTAGGATTCAGGCGAATAAAGCGATCTATGTTGGCCAGCGCGCGCGCGGTGTCGTCTTGTTTGTAATAGGCATAAATCAAGTCAAGCTGTACCTGGTTAGAGTAAGCCCCAAACGGATAACGAGAGTCCATGGCTTCCAGTAGCTCGGCGGCACGGATAAAGTTACCGGCCTGCAAGCGGGCTTGTGCGTCCTGATAGAGCACTTCGGGCGGCTCGTCCGGTACATCGTCTTTCTTGGTACTGGAGCAGCCGGTGGCAGTCAGTGCCAGAGCAAGAGTCAAAGTGAGCCATACGCTTCGTTGTTTAGCCATGTAAAGAGTCCATTTTTGCGATTTAAGAGCCAAGTTAGCGGAAACTGATTAAGCTCAGCGTCAAGAACCGTTAGAATACCCAATTAAACATCATTTGGTAACCAGTCGTCGTTATGAGCCAGCAAATTGAATTAAGCGGCACCGTCGCCGATCACCAGTACGGTCAACGTTTGGATCAGACGTTGGCAGAAATGTTCCCGGATTATTCCCGTACGCGGATAAAAACCTGGATCCAGCTGGATCAGGTGCGGTTGGATGGCGAGGTGGCCAACAAGCCACGAGGAAAAGTGCAATCGGGCCAGCAGGTAGTTATTCATGCCGAGCTGGAAGACGATGTGCGCTTCGATCCCGAAGACATCCCCCTGAACATTGTCTATGAAGACGATGACATCATGGTCATCAACAAACCCGCGGGCCTGGTGGTGCATCCGGGTGCCGGCACCCCGGGCGGCACCTTGCTGAACGGGCTCTTGCATTACTGCCCCAGCATTGCCGAAGTGCCTCGGGCCGGCATAGTGCACCGGCTCGACAAGGACACCACCGGATTAATGGTGGTGGCCAAAACCATACCCGCGCAAACGCACCTGGTCACGGCCTTGCAAGGCCGCGAAATCACTCGCGAATACGAAGCGGTGGCCATAGGGCACATGACCGCCGGTGGCACAGTAGACGCCAATATTGGTCGCCACCCCACTCAACGTATTCAAATGGCGGTGGTGCCTTCTGGCAAGCCCGCCGTGACCCATTACCGGGTGATGGAAAAGTTTCGCGCTCACACCCGTCTGCGGCTACGTCTGGAAAGCGGCCGTACCCATCAAATCCGGGTGCACATGGCACACTTGCAGCATCCGCTGGTGGGTGATCCGGTATACGGTGGTCGTCTCAAGCCACCGCGCAGTGCCGAGCCCGAACTGCTGGCTTTTTTGCGTGAGTTCAAGCGCCAGGCCCTGCATGCGGTGTTATTGCGCCTGGAGCACCCCATCACGGGTGAAATGATGCAGTGGCAGGCGCCATTACCCGATGACTTTGTTGCCTTGATCGAGCTGTTAAAAGCCGATACGGCGGCACATCCGGATGATCTGGTATGGACCTGATCCTGCCCGACTGGCCGGCACCGGCCAGTGTGTTTTCGGCACAAAGCACGCGCGGCGGCGGCGTGAGCCCCGCGCCCTTTGCCAGCTTGAACCTGGGCGCCCATGTTGGCGATAACCCCGCGAATGTAGAGGCGAATAGAGCACGGCTTGCGGCGTGTTTAAGCCTGCCCAGTGCGCCTGTGTGGCTGGAACAAGTGCATGGTACCCGAGTGCTGACCTTGCCCGACGAGACCGGCAACCTGACCGCCGATGCGGTCGTCAGCCGAACGCCAGGCCAGGTCTGCAGCATTATGACGGCCGATTGTCTGCCGGTGTTGTTCTGCGATCAGGCAGGCAGCGTTGTGGCGGCGGCTCATGCGGGGTGGCGGGGGCTGGCGGCCGGTATACTGGAAGCCACCCTGCAGGCCATGGCAGTGGACCCGGCAACCGTGCTGGTGTGGTTGGGGCCGGCCATAGGCCCGGGCGCATTTGAAGTGGGGGGCGAAGTGCGGGCCGCGTTTATTACGCACTCGTCGCTTGCCGAACACGCCTTTATGCCTGTGGGCAACCCGCAAGATGATAAGTGGCTGGCGGATATCTATCAGCTGGCGCGCTTGCGACTGATAGCTGCCGGCGTCCGGCAGTTTTACGGTGGTGATTATTGCACCCATACCGATGCTGCACGTTTCTTCTCTTATCGGCGCGATCAAGCCACCGGCCGCCAGGCCAGCCTGATTTGGCTGGAGTGAATGAAAGCACCGAGAGCAAAGACTTTTTCGCCACGGAATCCACGGAACCCACGGATGAAGAGCAATAACAGCAGTAAAGAGTGATGAATGATGAGTAAAGGGTAAGCGAAAACCAACAGCTCTTACTTACTCTGATGTTGGTGTTCCTTTTCTTGCTTCACCGGTGTGTTCAGCTCTGGCCAAGTAAAAATTCGTTCTTGGTTTTAACCTTCATTTTTCCGTGGGGTCTGTGGATTCCGTGGCAAAAATGATCTTGGGTTTATTCTTGAATGTCGTTCCCTTCACTCATTACCCATCACTCTTTACTCGTCACCCTTCAAGACCTTTCTTTCCCCCTTAAAGCTTGAAATTTCGCCATTCCCCCCCATCTTTATTATCAGTAAACACTTGGTTTTTTCCCGCCCACGGCGGGTTGTTGGAGGAGGGTTCTAATGCGACTCGATCGTCTTACCAGTAAATTTCAGCTGGCCCTGCAAGATGCTCAATCGATGGCAGTGGGGCGAGACCATGCCTATATAGAGCCGGCACATTTATTAGTAGCCATGCTCAATCAGGAAGGGGGTACCTTGCGGCCCTTGCTGACGACCTCCGGCGTGGACGGCAATACACTGCGTGTCGAGCTGGATAAGTCCCTCGACCGCTTGCCCAAAGTCAGCGGCGGAGACATGGATGTGCAAGTCTCGCCGGTGCTGGCGCGCCTGCTCAATCAATGTGACAAACTGGCGCAGCAGCGCAAAGACGCTTATATCTCGTCCGAGCTGTTCTTGCTGGCGGCGCTGGATGAAAAAGGCGAGCTGGGTGACTTGCTCAAGCGAGTCGGCTTGACCAAGGAAAACCTGAACAGCGCCATTGAAAACGTGCGCGGCGGGCAAAAGGTGGACGACCCGAACGCCGAAGAAAACCGCCAGGCGTTGGAAAAATACACCATAGATCTCACCGAACGGGCCGAACAGGGCAAGCTGGATCCGGTGATCGGCCGTGATGATGAAATTCGCCGTACCATTCAGGTGCTGCAGCGGCGTACCAAAAACAACCCCGTGCTGATTGGTGAACCCGGGGTAGGTAAAACCGCCATTGCCGAAGGGCTGGCCCAGCGCATAATTAACAGTGAAGTGCCGGAAGGGTTGAAAGGCAAGCGGGTACTCTCGCTGGATATGGGGGCCCTGATTGCCGGTGCCAAATATCGCGGTGAATTTGAAGAGCGCCTTAAAGCGCTGCTCAATGAGCTGGCCAAAGAAGAAGGCCAGGTGATCCTCTTTATTGACGAATTGCACACCATGGTCGGCGCCGGTAAGGGCGAAGGGGCCATGGATGCGGGTAACATGCTTAAACCGGCGCTGGCGCGGGGTGAGTTGCATTGCGTGGGCGCCACCACCCTCGACGAATATCGTCAATACATAGAAAAAGACGCGGCACTTGAGCGACGCTTCCAAAAGGTACTCATCAACGAGCCCTCGGTGGAAGACACCATTGCGATATTACGCGGGTTAAAAGAGCGTTACGAGCTGCACCATCATGTGCAAATTACCGATCCGGCCATAGTGGCGGCGGCAGTCTTGTCCCACCGTTATATTGCCGATCGACAGCTGCCCGACAAGGCCATCGACTTGATTGACGAAGCGGCCTCGAGCATTCGCTTGCAGATCGACTCCAAGCCCGAGCCTCTGGACAAGCTGGACAGACGCATTATTCAGTTGAAGCTGGAAGAACAGGCGCTGTCTAAAGAGGACGATGAAGGCAGCCTGAAGCGCCTGCAGCTGATCCGTGACGAGCTAAAAGAAAAAGAAGGCGAATACGCAAATCTGGAAGAAGTCTGGCTCGCGGAAAAAGCCGCCATGGCCGGCACCCAGCACATCAAGTCGGAATTGGAGCAAGTGCGTCGCGAGCTGGAAGTCGCCCGCCGTGCCGGCGACCTGGGGCGGATGTCGGAGCTGCAATACGGCCGCATTCCCGAGCTGGAAAAGCAGCTGGAGTTGGCCGGGCAGGCGGAAATAAAAGAGCAGCATCTGCTGAAGAACCGCGTGACCGACGAAGAAATTGCCGATGTCCTGTCGCGCTGGACCGGTATTCCGGTTGCCAAAATGCTCGAAGGTGAAAAAGACAAGCTGCTGCGCATGGAAGACAGCCTGCACGAGCAGGTGATAGGACAAAACGAAGCGGTAGACTCGGTGTCCAACGCCATTCGCCGTAGTCGGGCCGGCCTGGCGGATCCCAACCGGCCCGTGGGCTCCTTCTTGTTCATGGGGCCGACCGGTGTCGGTAAAACCGAGCTCTGCAAGGCGTTGGCCGATTTTCTGTTCGACAGTCGCGATGCCATGGTGCGTATCGATATGTCGGAATTTATGGAAAAACACTCGGTATCGCGCCTGGTGGGCGCGCCTCCGGGCTATGTGGGTTACGAAGAGGGCGGTTACCTGACCGAAGCGGTACGCCGCAAACCTTATTCGGTGATCCTGCTCGATGAAGTGGAAAAGGCACACCCGGATGTGTTCAACATCTTGCTGCAGGTGCTGGATGACGGCCGGCTGACCGATGGTCAGGGACGCACCGTTGATTTTCGTAATACGGTGGTGATCATGACCTCGAATATCGGCTCGGATCTGATCCAGGAGCACAGCACCGAAAAGGCTTATGATGACATGAAGGAAATGCTGATGGGTGTGTTGAGCCATCAGTTCCGTCCCGAGTTCATTAACCGCATCGACGACATAGTGGTCTTCCACCCATTGGCCGAAGAGCAGATAAAATCCATTGCTCGCATTCAGCTTAAAGGCTTGATGGCTCGGCTGGAAGATAAAGGCTATGAGGTGACGGTCACCGAGCAGTTGTTGGAGAAACTGACCCATGCCGGCTTCGATCCCCTGTTTGGTGCGCGACCACTGAAACGGGCCATTCAGCAGAAGATCGAAAACCCGCTGGCACAAGCCATGCTGTCCGGTAAGGTGATCCCCGGCAAACCGCTGGAGCTGGATGCCGACAAGGATGGGCTGATATTTAATCAAGAAACGTGAGACGTGAAGAGTAAAAGAAAGCTTTAAGCGGTAAGCGTTCAGCTGGAAGCAAAACACCGAACTCAAGGGTTCGGTGTTTTTTTTTACTTATAGCTTCTAGCTTACCGCTGCCAGCTTGGTTTACCCCGGATGCCCATCGGCTCGGGGTTGTGTCAGCATCGGCCAATATACCCAGCAAAAAATTCCGTACGCCGCAATCCAGCATGCCGCACTGCTGTAATAAGCGGATAGCGTCATGCCCGGCGCTATCATGGGCAGCAAACCACGCAATATTGCCGCCAGTATGATCAAGGCGAAGGCGATCACCACGGCGCGAGTGATCTCCAGCGTACGGCCAGAGTGACCCAGCGAGACCCGCGCTATCATGCCCAAAATCACAGTGCCCAGCGCGCCGGCGGTTAACCAATGACTGGCCAAAGACACACTAATGCCCATTTGTAACAAGGCGGCTGCCAGGGCCAGCAAGCCTAACGGAATAAACGCATACCCCAGATGCAACACCCAGAGTAAGGGCACAGACACCGTCAGCTTGCCATTCCAACGTGACAGACGGAGCAAGTGGGCAATTGCGGCCACGGCGAGTATGAGAGCGAGCAACGCATTGGTAGCAGGGAGACGCGGTAACAGCAGCCAGGTGAATACCGACAGCCAGATGGAAATTAAACTCAGTTTTTCCAGCCACGGCAAAGGCTCAACTTTATCGGTATGAGTGGCGCGGGCCGTAAAAAACGGGATCACACGACCACCCATTACCGTGATCAGGGCGCCGAGTGCCAGCACCATGGTAATAAAAACACGCTCACTCAGCTGCCAGTTGCCACTTGCGGCGGCGTAATAGCTCAGTGCATTCAATAAGGTGAACAACAAAAACAAGGGCACAAAGAACAGATTTCGCCATTGTTTTATCTGCAGTACCGGGCGAGCCAGCATGCCGGCTACTAGCGGTAGCCATATTAAATCCAGCACCATGACCAAAGGGTTGAGCTCACCACGCAGTGGCATCAGCAAGCGGGGTAATAGCCATAACACAGATACTATCGCCAACGGCCAGCTCTTGATCCCGGGAATACCGGTCCAGGTTTGCATTGCCGTCATGACAAAGCCCGCGACAATCGCCAGAGCAAAGCCAAACAACATTTCGTGAGCATGCCACCAGATAGGGTTTTGTACCCCAGGCAAGGCTGCTACGCCAAACAGTGTGAGTCCCCATAACAACATCGCCAGGGCCGAGAACAGGGCACCCCCCAAAAAGAACACCCGAAAGCCCAGCCGGAACAAGGGCCATATTTTGTTCTCTTTATTTGCATCCAGTATTTGCATCTGCCACCACCTTTAATGGTATTTAATATGCATATTATATGGTGGGTTCAGATAAACAAACCGATCTGGATCAAAATAAGCGAAGAGGATGTGAAGAGGGACGGACGAGTGAAGAGTTAAGAGTAATGGGTAAAGGGAACGAAATTTAAGA
>NZ_JBLWUK010000010.1:0-91064 GCF_048268965.1 Oceanisphaera sp. | reverse complement strand
TGTCGGTGGAGGAGGCCCTTTATCCGACCTTTATAGAGCAAGAAAATAGATCTGCTATTTAATCTGTTTGGTATAAACATGGCTCACTGGGTATTGAAAACAAAAAAAAACGCATCAAATGATGCGCTTTTTTTGTTTCAGGCCGGTAAGCAGCTCGGCATAACAGGTGGAGGGACTCTTTCGTTCTCTCTGTAAATTTTTCCGTGTTCTTCCGTGTATTCCGTGGCAAAAAAGCCTTTGATTCCTTTCAAGCTCCGCCCTATTCGGGCCCCAATAGACGCGGCCCCCAACCGGAAACCTGACCGGCCGCCAGATAATCCGCCGCTTTTTGCCGCCAGCCGGGTGACAAGCCGGCTAATGCGGCCAGTTCTTGCAGGCCGTCCCGATCGAAGGCCCGGTTGAATACAATATCTGCGGCCCGTTTAACAGACATCTGCGGGTGTGGTCGCTCTTGCAGGGTTAACCTGGCTTCTGGCCCCACCGCTCCCGTTTCCAGCACCCGTAATAACCAGCCAGTGCGGCCATTGGCTTGCACCAGTACCGAGAAGAAGTCGTAGCCAAAACGGGCGTTGAGCTTGTAACAAGGCGAACGAGGCTGACTGATTTGGATCACCGCCTCATCCAGCCGGTAAATATCACCGATGCAGGCATCCTGCTCCTGCAGGCCGACACCGGAAATATTTTCGCCAAAGGCGCCGGGGCCCAATAGCGGTAATGTCCCCTCTTGCCCCATGCCCTGAAACCAGCTGTGCCAAAAGGCATAATGCTCACGGGGATAATAATGCAAAGCCCGCTCCGGCCCGCCATGAAACGGCCGAGACACCTGAGCGTCTTCACTGAGCCCGGTCAGCCCACAAAATTGCCGCTTGGCAATGGGCCGCTTGTCGATGGCACTGCAGATTTTCTCATTCAACATGGCGGCTTTACCCGCCAGTATGCTCACTTGCATGATGACCTCATGATAACAACCGGCATTGATTATTCACCACATTAAGCCCGGATCGCCCACACTACAACCAGGGTTGCACGCGCCACCTTGAAAAAACAGTGCCAACTGTTCACTATTCTTAATACTCAGCGCAGAGAGCATCGCCTGAAGACGCGAGCATTCATGACTGCGTCAACCATAACAACAATCTAGGAGCCGTTATGAAAACAGCCATAGTAACTGCCAGCGCCCTGCTGATGACTGCGTGCAGTGGTGGCCTCAAGGTGAGCGAGTCTGACTTGCAGCATCATCACTGGAACCTGGTCGCCATTAATGGCACCACCATCTCCACCGACATCAAGTCGGATCTGGAAATTGCCGAGCATTTTTCCGTCAATGGCCTGGCCGGCTGCAACCGCTTCTTTGGTAGCGCCACCTTAACGCAAAACCGCCTCAAGGCCGATCCGCTGGCCAGCACCAAAATGGCCTGTTCTCCCGCCGAGCAAGAGGTAGAAAACGCCGTGCTGCACACTCTGGGTAACGGCGCCACCGTGAATAACAATGGCCAGCGACTCGAGCTGGTGGGCGAGCAGTATACGCTGACTTACGCCCTGGCCGACTGGATGTGATCATGAGTGAACATATGTTGATTTGTCCGGCCTGCGCCGCCAAAAACCGTGTACCGAGCTCCCGCCTGCAACAGGCGCCGCTCTGCGGTAAGTGCAAGGTGGAGCTGCTGCCCGCCGAACCGTTAACCATGGACGGTCCCAGGCTGGATCGGTTATTGGCCAACGAAACCCTGCCGCTGGTAGTGGACTTTTGGGCGCCCTGGTGCGGCCCTTGCCTGCAGATGGCCCCGGTTTTCAATGCCGCTGCCGGTGAAATGAAGGGCCAGCTGCGCCTGGCCAAGCTGGATACCGAAGCACATCAAGCGGCGGCGGCTCGATTTGGCATCCGCTCTATTCCTACCTTGATCGCCTTTGTACAGGGTAAGGAAGTTGCCCGTCAGTCAGGCGCGCTGTCGGCCGGGCAATTACGTCAGTGGTTGCAGGCTCTCAACCGGTAAAAAATGACCTACTTGGAGCCAATCGTTAACCAGAGGTCGCGCCTGATCTCAACAAGGCAAGAAACTGCGTATATGATGATGGATTATCGGGTCGGCAAACTGGTATAAGGGGGTTTTATTCCTGTGGAATGCATGATGGATACACTCGAACAACAGCGCTTAACACGCATCCTCAATCAGACACACAGCATCGCCCTGGTGGGAGCCTCCAACCGGCCGGAGCGAGCCAGCTATCAGGTGATGGAATACCTGCTGCAACAGGGGTATCAGGTTCACCCGATCAACCCGCAACTGGCCGGCGCCATCATCCTCGGCCAGACCTGTGTCGCCGAGCTGGACGAGCTGGATCAGCCGGTGCAGCTGATCAACGTGTTCCGCCGCGGCGAGTATGCCGCCGATATCGCGATCGAAGCCATCGCCCATGAAGCCCACTGCCTGTGGCTGCAGGAGGGAGTGCAGAATGCGGCGGCGGCCGAATCCGCCGCCGAGGCCGAGCTGGAATACGTCGAGGACCTCTGCATCAAGAAGGTACACCGGCAACTGCTGGGCTAAATCAGCAGAGTGAGTGTTTCACGGTCCATGAGCGGCAGAGTAATGTGCGGCTAGTTCCCCTCCATTACCTGCTGTTCCAGCAGATCAAAGAACGCTCGGACCGCCGGCATCGGATACGACTCTTTCAGGCAGACGAAGTACTCGGTTACATTCAGTACTGCATCCTTGATATTTAAAGAGTGAAGCCGGCTGTCGTTACCTATCTCACTGGCTACGACCACCCCTATGCCAAAGCCCGCAGCAACTGCCTCCCTGACTCCTTCACGACTGCCAATCTCGAGTTGGGTACCTGGACGAATGTCGTGGCGGCGCATGGCCTGTTCAAAGATGGATCGGGTCTTGGAGCCTTGTTCCCTCTGGATCAAGCGTTGACCATTAAGTTCACTGAAGTGAATACTACTTCGACGCCCCCATTCATGCCCCTTATCTACCAGTATCACAATGTGATCCTTGCGGTAGGGCAAGGCATGCAAACGACTGTCGTCGATATATTCAGGCATCACACCAATATCAGCATTCATTTCAAACAAATCATTCAATACCCGCTGACTATTACCGAACTGTACCGTCAGTGAAATATCAGGATAAAGTCGATAGAAGTCTCCCAACAAGGGCACCACCAGATAAGGGCTGTCAGCCACCACGCTTACCTTGCCGCTGGCGAGTCCCTGTGCGCGGGTCAACAACAGCTCCGCTTCAGCTTCTAGATAAGACTGCCGCCGTGTGATTTCCAGCAAGGCCCGGCCCAGCCCGGTTAGTATGACACCCCGCCCATGACG
Source organism: Oceanisphaera sp. (assembly GCF_048268965.1). Taxonomy (GTDB): domain Bacteria; phylum Pseudomonadota; class Gammaproteobacteria; order Enterobacterales; family Aeromonadaceae; genus Oceanimonas. The sequence goes on along the minus strand of NZ_JBLWUK010000010.1, from coordinate 87,739 downwards.
CTTGAATAGTTTGACCCCGTAGCGCCCTTCGAGGGATTTGACATGATCCGACAACGTCGGCTGGGTGACATGCATGGATTCCGCCGCCTTGGTGTAACTTCCCTGACTGGCTACGGCATGGAAGGCCCTGAGTTGTGCATAATTCATTGGTTTACCCTATATCAAGAATGCAAACTATCGATTTGTTAGATAGATGTAAAGCTATTACAAATAGTGGTGCCAAGCAAACACTGATTATCAACTTTAATCTGTACCTAGCCATGAGGTGACACCATGAATCCAATCATACTTCCCGACAGCCCTTACCTCCTGCTGACTCCAGGCCCTTTGACCACCACTGCCAGCGTCAAGAACAAGATGATGGCCGACGCCTGTACCTGGGATGACGACTATAACAATGTGGTCCAACAGATACGCGCTCGTTTGGTTGAGTTGGCTACCAGCCAACCCGGCTATACTTCGGTTCTGATGCAAGGTAGCGGTACCGCCAGCGTAGAGTCGGTCATCGGCTCTGTCATCCCCGAGCATGGTAAACTCCTGATCGTCGCCAATGGAGTCTATGGTCAGCGCATTGCACAAATCGCAGATTATTTACGCATTCCCTATCACCTGCTTGATGCAGGAGAAACTGCAGGCCCCGATTTACATGCGCTAGAGCAGCTACTGGCTACCGATACTGTCATCACCCATGTGGCCGTAGTGCACTGTGAAACCACCACTGGCATGCTTAACCCCATCAAAAGCATCGGGAAACTGGCCAAAGACGCTGGCAAGATATTCATCGTCGACGCCATGAGCAGTTTTGGCGGTATCGAAATGGATATGGATCAATTGCAAATCGACTTTTTGATCAGCAGCGCCAACAAGTGTATTCAGGGGGTACCTGGCTTCGGCTTCATCATTGCCAAGCGCCATTGTATGGAAGAAATAAAAGGCCGTGCACGTTCATTGAGCCTCGACCTTTATGATCAATGGAAATGCATGGAAGACAACAATGGTAAGTGGCGCTTTACCTCTCCTACCCATGTAGTGCGCGCCTTCGCCCAGGCATTGAATGAGCTGGATTGCGAAGGCGGTATTGCTGCTCGAGCAGAACGCTACCGCAGCAATCATCAGATATTGGTTAACGGTATGCGCCGGTTAGGTTTTCAAACCTTGCTCAAGGGCAGCCAGATGTCCCCCATCATTACCTCCTTTTATAGCCCGGAACATCCCGAATATGATTTCAAGCGCTTTTACGATTTGCTTAAAAAGCAGGGCTTTGTCATCTATCCAGGAAAAGTCTCTAATGCCGATTGCTTCCGCATCGGCAACATCGGAAACATCCACCCTGCCGATATCGAAAGGTTGCTCAGGGCCATTGGACAGAGTTGTTACTGGGTAAACGACCAGGCGGTCATTGCCGCCGCCAATGGCTGATGCCCACATGGGAGCTTCCTTCCACCAAAAGATAACAAAACGTTGAAGGCGAAGATATTTGGCTTCGAACAGGCCTTTGATAAGCGGCCGCCAAACTGCAGGACAAGTAAGGCGGCTGTATCAATCGGGCTTCAACGAGCCACGCCTTTATTCCGCATCCAGAGGAGAAATAAAGCCATACTTTTCAATTATTTATACAAGAAAACATTTCTAGCTCAACAATATTCATTTGTAAATCCAATGGGTTACTATAAAAACATAGAACAAGTCTATGTATTTCATCCCAACAAACGATTTGTTGCCAAGCTCTAGATAACGGATGTTGTAGCAACCTGTTAACACGGAAGTAACCTATAGAGGTATGCACATGAGCAACTTATTTTCTATTCGCAATCCCAAGTTCGAACGCTGGCGTTGGCAAATCTTTGCGATCACCTGGCTGGCTTACGCTTCCTTTTACTTTACGCGCAAGGCCTTTTCGGTCGCCAAAATCGGCATCGAAGAAGACGCCACCTTCGATCTGACTAAAGAAATGATGGCCAATATCGATGCGTCATATCTCATCGCCTATGCCATTGGACAGTTTATGTGGGGCATGCTCGCTGATCGCTTCGGTACTCGAGCAGTACTGCTTGGCGGACTGGTAGCCTCCGTCGTCGCAGCCGTCGCCATGGGGCTGTTCCACGGCGCCGCAATCTTCCTCATCTTCGTCTTCATTCAAGGACTGGCTCAATCGACTGGTTGGTCATCCTTGTGTAAAAACGTCGGCAATTTCTTTTCCCGTACCGAACGTGGCCGTGTCATGGGCCTCTGGTGCACCAACTATGCTTTCGGTGGCCTGGTGGCTTCACCTTTCGCCGGCTGGGTTGCCTATGACATCTTCAATGACTGGAGAATGGCCTTCTTCGCCAGTGCTGCCGTAGTCGTTGTGGTTGTGGCACTGGTGTTTATCTTCCAACGCAACAAGCCCGAAGATATCGGCCTGTCGTCGATAGAAGAATATCATCAGGAACCCATCGACGAACTCGAAGTAGAGGGTGATAAAAGAGCCAATGGCTGGGTCGAAATAAAAGCGGTGCTATCCAATAAGGTAGTGTTGCTACTGGGGCTCATTTATTTCCTGCTCAAACCAGCCCGCTATGCGATTCTGCTCTGGGGACCTTATATCGTCTACCAGGAAATGGATGTATCTAAAGCCCAGGCGGCGACTATCCCCGCTGCGTTCGAGTTTGCCGGCCTCTTCGGGCCCGTTATTCTCGGCTTTATGTCCGACAAGCTCTTCCGCTCCCGACGCATGCCGGTATGCGCTATCAGCCTGATATTGCTGACCGCTGCCTTAGCTGCATTTATGCCGATGATCAATACTGGCAATATTTACCTGGTGGTCGGTATGTTGTTCCTTATTGGTATCACGCTATACGGACCCGACTCCATGGTCTGTGGCTCGGCCGCAATCGACTTTGGTACCAAGAAGGGTGCAGGCACAGCCACCGGCTTCGTCAATGGCTGTGGTTCCGTCGGCGCTGTAATGGGTGGGCTGCTGCCTGGCTACTTCGCCAACGAGAGCATCTTTATCGGTTTTGCGGTCTGTAGTTTCGTCGGTGGCATGCTTCTGCTCCCCCTCTGGAATCTGCTACCCAAAAGCAGCGAACAGAAGGAAGGTGCCGCTGTGGTTCCGAAGCCACTCCAACCGACCCCTTACTAACCTATTACCTTTTTGTTCAGCCAGAGCGCCTACCGGCGCTCTGGCTCATTTCAGGTCCAAATAATTTTCGAGACTCCCCCGTTATACTGTCACACCAGCTCCATTAAACAATCGACCCTGTTCAAGTGTCATACCAGCCCCGAACAAAAAACTCCATATGCCAGAAAGAGGCAGCAGGGACATCTTTCACGACCGTGAAATGCGTGTCGTGGGAAGTGACTATGCTGTCTCTGAAGCGCAGGCTGACTGCTCTGCGCTTCTCTTGCAAAAACACTGGCCCCCCCGTCCCCGCCTACACGAGGATGAGGTTCCTTCGCGAGGGTGACGAGAACGAAAAGCGAGCCCCGGTCTCCGCATCAGCTATGAGGTATTGCCCTGTCTCTTAGTAACAACTATTTGTTGATATTTTTTGAAATTAGTGTGGCTTGTCAGGCAGAGGGCACTACTCCTCCGACACGCCGTGGGTTAAGCCATCTTTGCTGGGTAACGGCTGTGAATATTCACTGGATATTCAGTCCATTACCCAGCAAAGATACACGGCAGCAAGCTGCCCCATAAAGGCTCAAACCGCGCCATCCCTGGCGCGGATGGTCGGTTGAGCAGACACCCTCTGCCTTCCCATTGACACCGGTACCGTCGGTCAGTGGTGCTCACCGAAGACTCGGGGCCTAAAAAAGGCGACTGGGATAGCCTCAGCCGACCATCACATGACAGGACGTCATGTGTTGAGCGTGCAGGGGGCGAGCTTGCCTCGCCGTGACGAACCGTTTCAACCTGACCGAACATCCGGTGAATGTTCGCAGCGGTTGAAAAGGTGAGTGTCATTTATCCGCAGCGTGTCGGAGGAGGGTACCCGGTCGCCTCTGGGCATTAATTCAAAAGTGACGTTGTTAGGTGGTGTATTAGAGGGGGAAATGTAGGGCGGCTTCATTGCGTTCTTATGTTCTTGGCGACCAGCACCCGAACACAATTGAAGCCTTTTTTATAGCAGTTTCATAAGCTTACCGCTTGATATCCTGTCTGTGAACAGCAACGAGAGTTCCAGGAATGAGCGCTTTCTTTACTAAAGCTAGCCTTTCTTACCCGCCGCATTGGCCAGCTTTGCTAGCTGCTTATCTATCCACAAAGGCTTTTTTCCATCGTCCTCCGCGTTTTCTTTACGGCGTACTGCATTTCTGACGGTCATTGCACCCAACCAACGAATGGGTTCAGGTGGAAAACTACCTAGTGGACCTTTGGCTAGACCGCTACGAGTCCACTCGTTATCAAGCCCTAGCACCAAAGATGAAAGAATCTGACCGCCCATATAAGTTTGTCCGACACCATTGCCTGAGTACCCAAGGCCGTAAAATATATTGGACTGATTATTGAGTCGCCCAAAGAACGGAAGTCCTGTGGCTGATCGGTCTGATGGCCCGGTCCAGGTTCTTTCAATCGGGCTACCTTTCAAGGATGGGAAAAAGCTGTGTAAGGCCCCCTGCAGTTGCTCCTCATGCTGACTAGGCTGATCAAAAGCAGGGAGCATTTTATTATTAAAAGCAAAAGTGTTTCCTCCCTTGCCTATCATTAATCTTCCTTCAGGGGTTGTGCGATAATAGTGGACGAATATCCGTGAATCAACTATCGCCTTGCCATCTGTCAAACCTATATTTTTAAGTAATTCCGGCATTGGTTTAGTTATCAACATGTCGGATGAAACCAGGACAATGCTCTTATTAAACTGAGGATACTTCTTCGGCATCCAGGCATTAATAGCCAAAACTACTTTGTTTGCTGTCACTGTTCCTAATGGAGTTTTAATGATAGCTGGTTCGCCTTCATCGAGCCGATCCATTGGTGTATTTTCGTAAATACATACTCCCATAGATTCGGCGACACGCTTTAGCCCCCTCACCAGGAGTCCCGGTTGCAAGCTACCAGCAGCAGGTGAGAAGTGACCTTCAATGTGACGTTGAGAGCCGGCTCCCTCCTGTACCTTTTCCGTAGGCCAGCGCTGCCAGCTATTGATATCATGACGTTCAAGTTGCTCGATAACAGCATCCATACCGCCTTGCTGCGCCGTGTTGGTCGCAGTATAAAGGGTACCGTCTAGACGAACCTGTGCATCTATGTCGTGTTTGAGACAAAAGTCACGTATCTTGTATAGCGCTTCTTCTGACGCACTAACCAGACGGCACGCTTCTTTTTCGCCATAGTATTTTTTTAATGACGGATATTTAGTGGACCATGTCAACATGCACCCGCCATTACGGCCAGATGCACCGCTTCCGCAAAGTCCCTTTTCTATAATGGCAATATTTAATTCAGGTTGCTTTTCTTTTAACTGAATAGCAGTCCAGAGGCCTGTAAAGCCGCCCCCAATAATGCAGACATCGGTTTCAACATCCCCCTGAAGTGGCTTACTAACAATACTTTCTTCCCGCTTCAATGCTTCTGAAAACCAAAATGGCTGATAGTCGATTGGGTCGATATTCATAAATCTCTCTTTATGCGCCGTAAGGCGAAAGGTGGTGAAGATCTACTTAATAAATATTACCTTACTATTAAGTGTAAGAATGAACTTATAAAAGTAATGCACTCTTTAATTTGAAGTTAACCCCTCCACTTAAATAGTTCAAATCGATATTACTTATTACTTACATAGGTTTTACCGATATCTATTGGATATTCCTTGTGACGTATGCTTGACGACTCCGGTGATTCAATGTGTATGCACTATTATCATTTCTCCGGTAGCTCGGTTGCAGACCCGAGGGCAGACTTTTCCGGTGCGCTCCACACCCCCACCATAACGCCTAACCACTATCGCTGCTTCCCAATACTCCCCCTGATGCCAGCCCTCCACCCTTGATATAGGTTTTACCTATATCAAGAATAAAAAGTAACGATTAGTCCTATATTAAACGGTTCTTTAGATTGGTAGCTGAGTTTCATCCCCTGCTGATACAGCAATCACTCACGGAGAAAGCAACATGAATAACAAGATGATTGATATCAATGGTCGCAGTTACCCCTTACCTGCCAAGGCCCCTGTTGTAGTGGTCTGTATCGACGGATCAGAGCCCGCTTACGAAGGCTGCGACAATGGTGGTTATATCGAACGTGCCGTAGAAGCAGGCTGCGCCCCCTTCTTCGAATCCATGATGAAAACTGGAACCTACCGTACCGCCGACTCCGTCGTGCCAAGCTTTACCAACCCCAACAACATTTCCATCGTCACCGGCGTGCCGCCCAAAGTGCATGGCATCTGCGGCAACTTCTTCCTTGATACCGACCTGGATAAGGAAGTGATGATGAACGATCCCAAATACATGCGTGCCCCGACACTTTTTTCCGCCTTGCAGAAAGAAGGTGTCAAAGTGACCGTCATCACTGCCAAAGACAAGCTCCGCCGACTGCTCGGTAACGGGCTTGATTTCGGTCAAGGGGATGCCATCGCCTTCTCCGCCGAGAAAGCAGACGAACTCAGCCTGGAGGAGAATGGGATTAGCAACATTCTCGACCGCGTTGGCCTGCCAGTGCCCTCTGTCTACTCGGCCGATTTATCGGAATTTGTGTTCGCCGCAGGGGTAGAACTGATGCGACACGAACGCCCTGATGTCATGTACCTCTCCACCACCGACTACATTCAACACAAACACGCCCCGGGCACGCCTGAAGCCAATGCTTTCTATGCCATGATGGACCGCTATCTGGCTCAATTACACGAGCTTGGTGCCGTTATCGGCGTCACCGCCGACCACGGCATGAAAGCCAAGCACAGCGCCACCGGACAGCCTGAAGTCCTTTACCTGCAAAGCGAACTCGATACCCTGCTCGGCAACGGAAAGAGCCGGGTGATACTGCCGATCACCGACCCTTATGTTGTGCATCATGGCGCACTCGGCGGCTTCGCCACCGTCTATCTGAGTGATCAGGAAGACGCCGAGCGCGTGACTCATGCCCTGCTGGAATATAGTGGCATTGAAAAAATCTATAGCCGGGATCAAGCCGCTCACGAACTAGAGTTGCCTGCCGACCGTATTGGCGACCTGGTCGTTGTTTCCCGAGGTGGCTGGGCACTGGGCAGCAGCCCGGATCAACACGACCTGTCCGGTCTTGATGTACCGCTACGCTCACACGGCGGCTTGTCGGAGCAACGCGTCCCCTTTTTACTCAACCGCCGTATCGATTGGCAAAATGATCGACTACGCAACTTTGATATCTATTTCGCCGCCCTGAACGCGGAAGCTTAAACGAGAACGCCAGACTGGTACGCGGTCGGCGTCAATGCCGCCGCTACCGTTGAACATATTGCGCCGCTCTGGGCGGCTGAGGAATGGATAGTATGACCACCATCAATGTTCGTCACGAAACCATGCGTATCGCAGGACATCGCGTCGATAACGAGCGCCGAATAGAAGTCCGTTATCCTTTTACCAATGAATTGATCGGCAGCGTTCCCAAGGCCACTCTGGAAGATGTGCGCGGAGCTTTCAAGACCGCCGCTGAATACACCCCGACGCTAACCCGTTATGAGCGCCATCGTATTCTCCAACGCATCGCCGAGCTGCTTTTACAAAACAAAGAGACCATCTCCGATCTGATCACTATGGAGGCGGGTCTCTGCAAGAAAGACTCATTGTATGAAGTGACCCGAGCCTATGACGTGTTCATGCTCTCCGGCCTACTCTGCCTGCAGGACGATGCAGAGGTGTTCTCTTGTGACATTACTCCCAACGGCCAAAACCGAAAGATTTACACTACCCGCTCGCCATTGCGAGCCATTGCCGCCATCACCCCCTTCAATCACCCCCTGAACCAGGTAGCCCACAAGATAGCGCCGTCGATAGCCACCAATAACTGCATGGTGCTGAAACCCTCGGAAAAAACACCTCTGACCGCACTACTACTGGCAGATCTGCTCTATGAAGCAGGCTTACCGCCGGAAATGTTTTCGGTCATCACGGGGGACCCGGCAGAAATCTGTGATGAAATGCTGACCTCCGAGTATTCAGACATGATTACTTTTACTGGCGGTGTGAGCATCGGCAAATACATCGCAGGTAAAGCCGCGTATAAGCGCCAGTTGCTGGAGCTGGGCGGCAACGACCCGTTAATCGTGATGGAAGATGCTGATTTGGATCGTGCTTCGACACTGGCGGTCAATGGTGCGACCAAAAACTCCGGTCAGCGCTGCACCGCCGTAAAACGTATTCTGGTGGTGGAGTCAGTCGCCGATCGCTTTGTAGAATTAGTGACCGAAAAGGCGAAAAAAATCCGTTATGGTGACCCTATGTCCCCCGACACCGATATGGGTACCGTTATCGATGAGGAAGCAGCCATGCTGTTCGAACATCGAGTCGGCAACGCTCTGGAAGTTGGCGCAGAGCTAAAGCATGGCCATCATCGCAATGGTGCGCTATACAGCCCGACGGTGTTAGATCGGGTACCACCGGAAGCAGAAGTGGTGTTACAGGAAACGTTCGGCCCCGTAATACCGATCATTCGCTGTCCTGACGACATTGAAGAAGTGATTCGAATCTCCAACGCCACCGCCTACGGCTTATCATCCGGGGTCTGTACTGACAATCTCAAGTACATCACTCGTTTTATCGAGGGGCTGGAGGTTGGCACAGTTAACGTATGGGAAGTACCGGGCTATCGTATCGAGATGTCACCCTTTGGCGGAATCAAGGATTCAGGACTCGGCTATAAAGAAGGCGTACTTGAAGCGATGAAGCACTACACCAACCTGAAAACCTACTCCCTGCCCTGGTAAGCATCGCAAGGTGGGCCGGAGAGCACCGGCCCACATTTATCACTCTGTTTTGGGCGGCATATCACCGCCCTTTTTTCATATCAATGCTGATGGTGACCTTGCGGCTCTGTCGACTTGGCATCTACCGCGACTTCCACTTCTATGGTACCGGCCTGCTTGAAGTGCAGGGTCAGCGGGAAGCGTTCGCCGGCGGCCGGCACCTGTTTCAAGCCCATCAGCATAAGATGATGACCACCCGGTGCCAGGATCTGCTCGCCACCGGCGGGGATCACCAGCTCGTCCAGCTGGCGCATCTTCATCAGGTCGCCTTCCTTGATGTGGGTATGGATTTCCACTTTCTCCGCGACCGGGCTCTCGGCACCCAGCAGCACATCCTCAACCTCACCCTGGTTGGTCACCGTCAGGTAGGCCACTCCTGTAGTGGCCACCGGCGGCAACGGCCGGCTCCAGGGATGGGCGATATCCAGATCACCGCCATGGTAATCGTGGGTAGAAACCGCAGCGGAGCCCAGCAGCAGGGCCGTGGCCAGCAAGGTGCGTAATGGTGCCATTCTGTCATTCCTTTCAGATAATGAGATTCGATTCATTGTAAGTAAGCTGGCAGTTATTTCCATCCACTATTACGCCATCGGCAGCCACAAACAAAAAGGCCGGGGCATTCGCCCCGGCCTTAACTCTCTACAACTACGTTTATGTATCGGCTTAGCCGGCCACGTCTGTGCCAGAGGCCGCCGTCCGGGTGTCGGCTACGGCCAGTGTCTCATCCACCGAGGTGTCTTCCGCCCGTTTGCCCAGCACACGCAGGCCCAGCGCCATGGCCAGGGCACAGATGGCGATACCCAGCCACCAGGGCAGACCGTAGGCCACCGGGACTATGCCGAACAGGGTGGCGATCACGCCCACGAACAGCGCATAGGGCAACTGGGTCCGCACATGCTCGACCAGACCACAGCCAGAGGCCATGGCGGCCAGCAGCGTGGTTTCCGCCAGCGGCGAACAATGGTCACCCCAGACGGCACCGGCCAGCACCGCCGCCACAGATGCATAGAAGAGGTGCATAAACTCGGGGTCACCAGCCAGACCGTGATGCAACAGCACTGCCCAGGCCAGCGGCACCACCAGTGGCATCATGATACCCATAACGCCCCAGGACGAACCGGTAGCGAAGGCGGTAAAGGCCGACAGCAGAAACACGCTCACCGGGATCAGCTCTGGTGCCAGGCTGTTGCCCAGCACGCTCACCAGATAATCGCTGGTATGCAGCGACTCGTTCACCGACGACAACGCCCAGGCCATCATCAGTATGGTGATCGGCAGCAGCATGGACTTCACGCCTTCAAACCAGTAATGGGCGGCTTCGTCCATACTCAGCAGTCGCTGCGCCTGAGTCATGATCAACGCCACCAGGGTGCTGAGCAGCGAGCCCCACATCATGGCGGTAAAAGAGTCACCATTGCCGAACACGTCACGCAGGCTGTACTCGGCGGGGTGGCCCAGCTCTTCCATACCGGTATACCAAATACCACCCAGGGTGGTGAGCACCAGTACCGTCATCGGAATGATGGCGTTCAACGCCCGGTGCGGTATGCCCGGCTTGGCATCGATGCTGGCCTCTTCGGCGATGGCTTCCCGGTCGGTGAGGGCATCATCCGCGTCTGCCTGCCGGCGTACCGCGCGTTGTTCTGCCTTCAGCATGGGGCCGAAGTCGCGGCCGCTGAGGCTGATCATGAACACAAACAGCAAGGCCAGGATCGGATAGAAGCTGTAACTGATGGTCGCCAGAAAGACCCCGTAGGCCGAGCCCTCAAAACCGTCAATCTGACCCAGCGCCTCGTCGATCAACCCCACCTGAAAACCTATCCAGGTGGTCACCAGCAAGATGGCCGACACGGGGGCGGCGGTGGAGTCGACAATATAAGCCAGTTTTTCCCGGGAGATGCGCAGCTTGTCGGTAATGTTGCGCATGGTATTACCGACGATCAGCGCATTGGCGTAGTCGTCGAAGAAGATGGCGGTGCCCAACAGCCCTGTGGTGGTCTGGGCGCTGCGTCGACCGCGCACGAAGCGGGTAATATGGTTGGCAATACCCACGGTACCGCCGTTGCGGGAGATAATACCCACCATGCCGCCGATCAGCAGACAGAACAGCACGATCGACATGTGTTCGGAGTCGCTGGCGGCGCTCAGTACGTGCACGTTGACCGAGTCCAGCACACTGACCAGCGCCTTGTCACCGGCCAGACCATAGCTGAGCCAGCCTCCGGCACAGATGGCGATGAACAGCGCCAGTATGACCTGTCGAAACACCAGGGCCAGCACGATGGCCAGCAATGCCGGCACCACCGACAGCCAGGCGGTAATGGTCGGGCTGCCAGCCTCGGCCAGCACGGTGCCGGCACCGTCGACCAGGATGAGCTCGGCGTTATCGGTACTGCTCAACAGTCCCTCTACCATGGCTTCGCCGTCGGTAAAGGTCAGCGCATGGCGCTGCCCTTCGTGCTCCAGCCACAATGGCTGCTCGGGCTCGCCGTTCAGGGTCACGCTGAAGGGAATTCCCTGCAGCACCAGACCGGGCATGTCGATGGTCGGGGCCTCGGCCCGGCTGATCGCCGGGGCCAGCAATAACAGCAAGGCAAGCCAAACCCCGCCCAAACCAAACCAGTGTCGTGTTTTCATCTTGTTCCCTTCCATGGTAATTAAAGGTGTACCCAGTCATCAGACCGAACGCAGATACCAGTCGAATTCCTGTGGGCTGACATTGCGCATAAACAGCAAGCGTTCGCCATGGCGGTTGGCATGATATACCCGGCAAAACTCCCGCCCCAGATATTCCGGCAACAGCTCGTTGCGCTGCCACTGTTCCAGTGCCTGGATCCAGCTGGATGGCAGGCTGGGCGGGTGAGAGGCATAACCGTTGCCCACCACCGGCTCGGGCGGGGTCAGCTGCTGGGTGATGCCGTAATGGATACCGGCCAGTATGCTGGCCATCAACAGATAGGGGTTGGCATCGGCACCGGCAACGCGGTGTTCCAGCCGCCGGGCTTCGTCACTGCCACCGGGAATACGTACCGCCACGGTGCGGTTGTCGGCGCCCCAGGTCTGGCTCATGGGCACATAGAAACCGGGCTGAAAACGACGATAGCTGTTGGCGTTGGGCGCAAACACCACCATCGACTCCGGCATCAGCGCCAGAGTACCGGCGATGGCGTTTTTCAGTACTCGGCTGCCCAATGGGTCGTCCGACTCGCCCTTGAATACATTGTTGCCCTGCTCATCCAGCAGGCTGACATGAATATGGGTACCGCTGCCCGCCTCCTGGTTGTAGGGCTTGGCCATAAAGGTCGCATCCATCTGGTGACGAGCCGCCACCCCCTTGATCAGCCGCTTGAGCAGCACCGCCTCGTCACAGGCCTGCATGGCATTGCTTCTGTGCTTGAGGTTGATTTCAAACTGCCCTGGCGCGCACTCGGCGATGGCGGTATCCACCGGCAGACGCTGGGTCTGGGCCGCCTCGTGAATGGCTTCGATGAAGTCGCAATGATCATCCAGATCCGACAGGGAGTAGACCTGACACTGAGTATCCCGCTTGCCGGTGACCGGTGATACCGGTGGTTGCAGCTGCTGCAGCTCGTCCCGTTCCCGATCGACCACGTAGAACTCGGTTTCCACCGCCACTACCGGCGTCAGCTTCAATTCGGCAAACCGGTCCAGCACCCGCTGCAAGACATGGCGCGGATCATAGATAAAGGGATCGCGGTTGTTCTCGTACATGCTCATCAGCACCTGGGCGCAGGGTCTGTCCTGCCAGGGGGTGCGACTCAGGGTGCCGGGTACCGGAAAACACAAGCGATCGCCTTCGCCCTGATCCAGTCCCAATCCGGTTTCTTCTATGGTGTTGCCGTTGATGTCCAGCGCAAACAGCGAGGCCGGCAGGCAGATCCCATCCTCATAGGCCTTGAGCAGACTGTCTCGCGGAATGCGTTTACCGCGGATCACGCCGTTGATATCACCAATCATCAGATCGATGGAGTTGATATCCGGGTTCTGTTCCAGAAATTCCCGAGCTTCCTTCAGTCCTGCTTCCATCTCCACTTCATCCATCTCGACCTCCTTGTTGGCCCTGGCAATTCACTGTTATCTTTTAATAAACACAAAAAACATACATCGTTATAGAATAATCACCAACGCAACACAATCGCCAACCTTCATTAAGGTTAATTTAATGTTAAAAACAACGATCCTCGTCACATATACAGCAACATAACTCAACAATCACTGCTCGACCGCTTGGCTTAGCCGCCTTGTTTGTGCTCTTATTCTTTACAGAAAGCGTACCGAGATCGTTAAATATATAAACCAACCTATTTATCGGGTAGCCACATGGAAAGAGCAACGCACAAGCCCCTGATCGGGGTGACCGCCTGCCAGCGGCATATTGAAGGCCATGACTGCCACATGGTGGTCAACAAGTACGTCAATGCACTACGCCAGGCAGCAGGCGTCGAGGTGGTACTGCTGCCGGCCCTGGAGGAGGGGTTGGCGCCGGGCATTCTGGAACGGCTGGACGGCCTCTGCCTGACCGGTAGCTACAGCAACGTAGCGCCTCACCATTTTGAACAAGCCCCCTGGTCCGACGACTGTCGCTACGATGCCGACCGGGATGGCAGCGCCCTGTCGCTAATCAACCAGGCGCGCCAACTGAAGCTGCCGATGCTCGGCATCTGCCGCGGCCTGCAGGAAATGAACGTCGCCTATGGCGGCAGCCTGCGCCACAAGCTGCAGGAGCAGGTCGGCCTGCTCGACCACCGGGAACCGGCCCATGACTGGAAAGACAGCCACTATGAACCGGCCCACAACATCAGCCTTAACCCGGATGGCCTGCTGTATAGACTGACTCAAGCAGCCGAGTTCAAGGTCAACTCCCTGCATCAGCAAGGTATAGACCGACTGGGCGAAGGCCTGATCGCCGAAGCTCTGGCGCCGGACGGGCTTATCGAGGCCGTCAGCGATCCCGCTCACCCCTTCGCTCTCGGCGTGCAGTGGCATCCGGAGTGGCAGCCTGATCAGCATTCGCTGTACCAGGCTATTTTTACCGCCTTCGGCGCCGCCTGCGCCCAGCATCAATCAACCATCTGCGCCTGAATGGCGCCGGACGAAAAGGACATCATCATGCAACAGTACGACACTCAGGAATTACGTCAGCAAGACGGCCGCCATCACATCCACCCCTTCACCGACACCAAGGATCTGGACGGCAACAGCCGCATCATCACCCGGGCCGACGGTATCTATATTTATGATTCGGAAGGCAACAAAATCCTGGATGCCATGGCCGGCCTCTGGTGCGTCAACCTCGGCTACGGCCGTCAGGAACTGGTAGACGCTGCCACCGCCCAGATGACCGAGCTGCCCTACTACAACAACTTCTTCAAGACCGCCCACCCGCCGGCCATCAAGCTGGCCAAGAAGCTGACCGAACTGGCCCCCGAGCACATCAACCATGTGTTCTTCACCGGCTCCGGCTCCGAGTCCAACGACACTGTGGTACGCATGGTACGCCGCTACTGGCAACTGAAAGGTCAGCCGGAAAAGACCGTGATTATCGGTCGTCGCAACGGTTATCACGGCTCCACCGTGGCCGGCGCCAGCCTGGGCGGCATGGCGCCTATGCACGAACAGGGTGGCCCCATGCTGCCGGATATCGAGCATATCGCGCAGCCTTACTGGTTTGGCGAAGGTCGGGAAATGGATCCGCAGGAATTCGGTCTGCTGGCCGCCCGCTCGCTGGAGCAGAAGATCAAGGAAGTCGGTGTGGATCGGGTCGCGGCTTTCATTGCCGAGCCGGTACAGGGTGCCGGTGGCGTGATCATTCCGCCAGAAAGCTACTGGCCCGAGATCCAGCGCATCTGTGATCACTACGGCATACTGCTGATTGCCGACGAAGTAATTTGCGGCTTCGGCCGGGTCGGCCAGTGGTTCGGCAGCCAGCATTTCAACATCAAGCCCGATCTCATGCCCATCGCCAAGGGCCTGTCTTCCGGTTATCTGCCCATCGGCGGCGTGCTGGTCGGCGACCGGGTGGCCGATCTGCTGATCGAACAGGGCGGCGAGTTCTACCACGGCTTCACCTATTCCGGTCATCCCGCCTGCGCCGCCGTGGCCCTGCGCAACCTGGAGCTGCTGGAAGAAGAAGGCATTATCGAGCGGGTACATGATGTCACCGGCCCCTACTTCGCCAAACAGTGGGCCAGCCTGGCCAGCCATCCGCTGGTGGGCGAAGCCCGCAGCCTGGGGTTGCTCGGCGCCCTGGAACTGGTGGCCGACAAGGACACCATGGCCCGTTTCGAGACCGGTATCGGTGGCCAGTGCCGGGATAACTGCTTCAAGACCGGCATAGTGATGCGCTCGGTAGGCGAAACCATGGTGGTGTCACCGCCACTGGTGATCACCGAAGCCGAGATCGATGAGCTGGTTGCCCTGGCGCGCCAGAGTCTGGATCTCACCGCCCGCCAGCTGGGCATCATGGACTAAGGAGAAGCACATGAATCCATTATCGCTTGCCGACTGGCAGGCCCGGAGCGAACAGCTGCGGCCGGAAGGCCGCGCTTTTATCCAGGGCCAGTATTGCGATGCGGTCAAGGGCGACCGCTTCGCCACCCTCAACCCGGCCAACGGCCTGCCGCTGGCCGAAGTCGCCAGCTGTGACGAGCAGGATGCCCAGCTGGCGGTCGCCCATGCCCGCACCGCCTTTCGCCGTGGCGACTGGTCGGCACTGGCACCGGTGGCCCGTAAAAAAGTCATGCTCAGGCTGGCCGACCTGGTCGAACAACACGCCGAAGAGCTGGCCCTGCTCGAAACCCTGGATATGGGCAAGCCTATCGGCGACAGCCTGAATGTAGATCTGCCCTCCGCCATCAACTGCCTGCGCTGGAACGCGGAGGCCATCGACAAGGTGTACGGCGAAGTGGCCCCCACCGGCCTCGGCAGTCTGGGACTGATCACCCGCGAGCCCCTGGGGGTAGTGGCCGCCATAGTGCCGTGGAATTTTCCGCTGATGATGGCCTGCTGGAAAATCGCCCCGGCGCTGGCCGCCGGTAACGCGGTGATCCTCAAGCCTTCGGAAAAATCCCCGCTCAGCGCCATCCGGCTGGCGGCCCTGGCCCGGGAAGCCGGCATTCCCGACGGCATCTTTCAGGTGCTGCCGGGCTTTGGCCACACAGTGGGCAAGGCGCTGGCACTGCATCAAAACGTAGACGCCCTGGCCTTCACCGGCTCGACCCAGGTCGGCAAGCTCCTTACTCAGTACGCGGGCGAGTCCAACCTGAAGCGCACCTTCATGGAGTGCGGCGGCAAGAGCGCCAACATCGTCTTTGCCGATGCGGGAGATCTCGACAAGGTGGCGAGGGAAGCCGCCCAGGCCATCTTCTTTAATCAGGGCGAGGTGTGCATCGCCGGTTCTCGCCTGCTGGTGGAAAACAGCATTCGCGAGGAACTGGTCGAGCGCATTCTCACCTATGCACAAGACTGGCAGCCGGGCAATCCGCTGGATCCGGCAAGCGCCATGGGCGCCATCGTCGATGTCACCCAGCTCGACGGCATCCGCAGTCATGTGGCCAAGGGTGTAGAGCAAGGTGCCCGCCTGCGACTCGGCGGCGAACCCGTGCTGACCGACGGCGGCGGTTGCTACTTTCCGCCGACGGTGTTCGATCGGGTCGACAACCGTCAGGCGCTGGCCCGGGAAGAGATCTTCGGCCCTGTGCTGGCGGTCATCGGCTTCGACAGCGCCGAGGAAGCGATTGCCATCGCCAACGACTCACCCTACGGGCTGGCGGCGGCCGTCTGGACCCAGAACCTGGACAAGGCGCTGAACACGGCACGGCGACTGGAATCGGGACAGGTTTATGTCAACAACTACGCCGGAGGCGACATGACGGTGCCCTTCGGCGGAGTCAAGCAGTCCGGCAACGGCCGGGACAAGTCGCTGCACTCGCTGGCAGAATACAGCCAGACCAAGACCACCTGGATAGAACTGGGGAGCTGAACGCGACGTTCAACAATAGAGTGAAACAAATCGGGCTCCTTCATGGAGCCCGATTTTTTGTCTGTTCAGAAATGCTTGGCGGGGGTCGAGCAGCTGACTACCCGGCAGGGCCGGTCGCTGTTGTTGCGAAAGCGATGCGGCAGTGTGGTGGAAAAATAATAGCTGTCGCCTTCCTGCAGCAGCCGAACCTGGCCGCCGACAATCACCTCCACCTCGCCTTCGATCACCACACCGGCTTCTTCGCCCCGATAGGCCATCATGTCGTGGCCGGTATCGGCGCCGGGCGGATAGGTCTCGATAATGAAGGACATGGCGCGGTTCTTGCGGTTATAGCCCACCAGTTTCAGGGACAGGTCATCCGATCCCACGTCCTGCAGCTCGTCGGCGCTATAGAAGGTCTGATCGGTATTCTGCAAGTCCAGGGTGAAGAACTCCCCCACCGTCATGGGGATGCCATCGAGGATTTTCTTCAATGAACTGACCGAAGGGCTGACCTTGCCCTGTTCGATCAGCGATAAACTGGAATGGGTCACCCCGGTGCGCTTGGCCAGTTCCCGCTGGGAAATATTACGCAAGGTGCGTACCGCCTTCAGCCGGACGCCCACATCATTGGACATATCATCACTACCTTGTTGTTCAACTGTCGTCATTTGGTCACGCCAATAAAAGAGAGGGGGCTTTGTGCGCTTTGTATTCTACAGCAAGGTCAAAAAATCCGTAAATGAATAACCTCCGCTGGCTACAACAGATAACTCTGCCATGACATGCCAGTCATCGGCAGTCGCTCCACCTTATGCTGTGGTCAGCACATGAAAGAAGTCATCGATGGACATGGGCTTGTGATATTTAAATCCCTGCAGATAATGACACCCCTGTTGTTGTAGCCAGGTCTCCTGGGCACTGTTTTCCACCCCTTCGGCCACCACGGACACCCCCAGCCCCCTGGCCATGCCTAATATCGACAAGGTAATGGCGCAGTCATCCGCATCTGTGGGCAAGTCCTGGATGAAAGAGCGATCGATTTTCAGCTTGGTAAAAGGCAGATTCTTGAGCCGCAACAGTGATGAATAGCCGGTACCAAAGTCGTCGATGGACAGCTTGATCCCCATGCGGACCAGTTGATCCAGCGTGTGCCGCAAGCTACCGGTTTCATCTTTAATGGCATCTTCAATGACCTCCAGCTCCAGCTGTGATCCCTGTACCCGGTATTGGTCGAGCAGAGCTGCTACTTTATCGGCCAGCAAGGGATCCATAATGGCATCCGCCGACAGATTGACGGCCACCGGCGGCATGGAGAGTCCTCGCCGCTGAGCCGATGCAATATCCCGGCACGCTCGCTCCAGCACCCACAGATCAAGCTCCGCAATCAACCCTACTTCGTAGGCCAGCGGCAGGAATTCGGCGGGGGATAAAAAGCCCTGGCTGTGATGCTGCCAGCGAACCAGGGCTTCGCAACTCACCACGGTGCGGGCATCGACCGACATGATGGGTTGATACTCCAGGCTCAGGGCATCACTGGCAATGGCCTCTATTAGCTGATTCTCCATCAAGAAATGAGCCTTGTCCGAGGCGGATAGATCCTGGTTGAAATACTGGGCCTGCCGACGGCCACACTTTTTGGCGTGATGCATGGCCGACTCGCTGCAGCTGATCAAGGTCACCAGATCATCGGCATCATCAGGAAAAGTCGCCACGCCTACGCTGGTGCTGACGGCCAGCTTCTGCACCCCAATGTTAACCGGCTGATTAACCGCCTCCATGATGCTGGTCACGGCATCGTCGATGCTGCCCTTTCCTGGAGGAAGACGATACAACATGGCAAATTCGTCCCCACCCACTCGTGCCACCATGTCCTTGCCAGGCAAGGCCACCCTGCGTAAGCGCGCCGCCACTGTGCTTACCACGGCGTCGCCGACCTGACCTCCCATGCCGTTATTGATGGCATTAAGGCGGTCGATATCAAACCAGAGCAGGGCAAAAGGCGACGGGGGCTGCTGACTCATCAGCTGCTGAATACGGTGCTGTAGCGAGCGCTGATTCAGCAGCCCGGTAAAATCATCATGGTGGGTAATGTAATCCAGCTCTTTACGGCTGTCCTGCCAGGCTTCATGGGTATTAATCATGCTGATGGTATCGGCGAAGGAGGTGGTACAGGCTATATCCGTCAGGCTCCAGCGTCGTTGCTCGCGGTTTTCCAGACACAGCACACCACATAACCGATTGCCATCATAAACGGGGGCATCCAGCATCGCCGCCACGGACTGCTGTTGCGATAAACTACAGAGACCGAAGGAACGCGTTCGGGGATCGCTTTCCACATCATGGGTGGCGATGATTTCGGCGGCCTCCAAGGCCGAGAAATAGTTCGAGTGCTGCGCCCGGTTCAGGGTATAAGGCTCGTAAACATGGCCCAGCCCCATGGTGTAGCATTGCTCTCGACTCAGGCGGGTGCCGCACGAACTCAAGCTCCAGACACTGATAGCGTCGACCTGCAACAACTTGCAGCACAGAGCCAGCAGCGCTTCCCGCTTTTCGTGCTTGCTCAAATCGATAAACCCAGCGCTATACAGCAGCTGCATGAGCGTCTTGTGATGACCGAAAAAAACCTGAGTGTGTTCCACAGATAGTCCATTCACTGTTGGTTGCCAGACAATAGTAGCAAAATCACAGGGTTCCAGACATGCCGATTACTGTCAGAGCTGAACATTCAACCTGCCGTAATCTTTTGATAATATTGCATTTACTAGGTTCCTCAATAAGCTGACCACCGGCTCTGGCGATGAGGGCGGTGTGCTCGCTTATTCTTCGCGGATGATGGTTACCCCGCTGAACCCCAGCTTGCGAAAGTACTCTTCGCGAAAGTCTTTCATGGTTTTGCGATCATTACGGCTCACATTGGCCAGCTGGTTTTCCATTCGGTGAAACTCGGCCAGATCCACCCCTTCAGCGGCGGCAACCGCGTCATACACACTATGATGTTTGTCGTTGGCATAACCGATTTCTCTTGCTTGCTTGCGATACTGATAACGAATGCGAAAAGCCATGATGATATTCCTGCGTAAAACACCATTGTCGCCGCAATTGCTACATTGACTCAAGCTTTCCCTGCGCAGACCGATTCCCATCCGCCCCTCGACAGCGCATAATCGGGGCATGAAACGAATGGACTCTGTTCTGGCTGGCTCGACGATTCGCGAACGCAACCCTCTCCTGCTGCTGCTGTTATTACTGGGCATGGCTCTGCTCGCCTTCATGCTATACAGCTCGGCACGTATGCAAACCATGGCGCAAATCCGCGAGCAGGCCGATGCCAACCTCAGCCGTTATATCGTCAGCCTGCAGTATCAGCTCGACCGACACCGGGACTTGCCCCGCCTGCTGGCCAGCCAGCAGCAGCTCATCCAGCTGCTCGATGCTCCCCGGGATGCAGATCGAGTCGACACCGCAAACCGTTATCTGGCCTGGGTCAACGCGACCATGGGCGCCACCGACAGCTATGTCATCGGTACCGATGGCATTACCCTGGCCGCCAGCAACTGGGATCAGCCCCGCCCCTTTATCGGCAACGACTACAGTTTTCGTCCCTATTTTCAGCAGGCGATGGAAGGCGGAGCTGGCCGCTATTTCGCCCTGGGCAACACCTCCCGGGTACGCGGCTATTTCTTCTCCTACCCGGTGTTACAGGACGGGCAGATTATCGGGGTGGCCGTGGTCAAGGTCGACCTGGAAGATATAGAAGCAGACTGGAGCGATCCCTTGCTGGATATTCTGGTGATGGATGAAGACGGTGTGATCTTCATTTCCACCCGGGCTGACTGGCGATTTCGCACGCTTGGTTACCTGCCGGAAGCCGGCAGCCAGGCTCTCCGGCAATCCTACGGCAATCATGAATCGCAATCGCCACTGAACCCTATAAAGCGGCCGGAAGCCCGCCGGCTTACCGATAAGGATATCGTCCGAATCAGCGCCAGCCGCCGTTACGGGCAAGCACCGCTGCTGCCGTTGGAGATCCGGCGCTGGGAACGCACCGCGCAGGGTGATCGCCTGCTGATCCTGGACGAGCCCCCGGCGGCCACGTCCCATCGGCATGCCGGACAGGCCGGCCATTACCTGCTGCAAAGCCGGTTACTGCCCGAAGCCGGCATGCGGGTTGCGGTACTGGCCAGCCTGAAACCGATGCAAAGCAACCTCTTCAAGACACTGGGAGTGGGCCTGGCCTTCTACCTCATTCTGGCCGCCATGGTGCTGTTTTTCAGCGCCCGTCACCGAATGAAACAGCGCCATCAGATTGAGCTGCAACAGGCCCACGAAGCCCTGGAACTGCGTGTCAGACAGCGCACCCGGGAACTGACCGACAGCAACCAGCGCCTGCAACTGGAAATGGAACAACATCATCAAACCCAGAACCAGTTGATTCAGACCGCCAAGCTGGCCGTACTCGGCCAATTGTCCGCCGGCATCAACCATGAACTCAGCCAGCCGCTGACCGCCATCCGCCATTTTGCCGACAACGGCCGCAAGCTGCTCAGCCGCGGCAAGACAGAGACGGCCGCCACCAATCTGCAGGAAATTGCCGGACTCGCCGAGCGCATGGCTGCCATACTGCAGCCACTCAGGGAGTTCGCTCGTCAGCATCAGGAACCCGGCCAGGGCGTCAATCTTCAGCACCTGCGCCAGGGCGTCATGGTCATCATGAGTGGCCAGCTGGAACGGCAGCAGGCCAGTATCCTCTGGCCCGAAGGGCTGGAGCAACACTGGGTGACCGGCGACATAGGCCGAATCGAGCAGGTGCTGGTCAACCTGATCAGCAACGCCCTGCAGGCCATGGCCGAGCAGCCGTCCCCCCGGGTCGAGATCCGCCTGCACAGTACCCCTCAATGGGTTCAGCTGAGCGTGCGCGATCAGGGACCCGGACTGAGCCCCGATACCTTGTCCCATGTCTTCGAACCTTTCTATACGACCAAGTCGGCCGGCATGGGGCTGGGGCTGTCCATTTCCCAGCGTATTGTCCATAGCCTGAATGGCAGGCTGGAAGCCGACAATCATCCGGAGGGGGGCGCCCTGTTCACCCTGACTCTGCCATCACTTTCATCACGGGAATATTCATGAGCCATACTGTTAGCGTCATCCTGGTTGATGACGATCCCCATGTTCGTCTGTCAGCCGGGCAGACCCTGGAGCTGGAGGACTATCGGGTGCTCGCCCTGGCCGATGCCCGCCAGGCCCTGGCACAGCTCACGCCCGACTTCCCCGGCGTGGTCGTTACCGATATCAATATGCCGGACATGACCGGGCTGGAACTGCTGCAACAGATCAAACGGGTGGATCCGGACATTCCGGTGATCCTGATCACCGGCTTCGGTGATATCTCGATGGCGGTCGGCGCCATCCGCAACGGTGCCTACGACTTTATAGAAAAGCCCTTCTCCGCCGACTTGCTGCTCGACGTCGTCCACCGGGCGCTGGAAAAGCGCGCCCTGACCCTGGAAAACCGCGAGTTGCGCCAGGAACTGCAGGCCCAGAGTGCTCCCGGACCGCGCATCATCGGCTCTTCTCCCGCCATACTGCAACTGCGCCAGCTGGTGCGTACCGTGGCCGATACGCCGGCCGATGTGCTGCTAATGGGAGAAACCGGCACCGGCAAGGATCTGCTGGCACGCTATATCCACGAGCACAGCCCGCGCCGGGAGCGCAACTTCGTGGCCATCAACTGCGGCGGTGTGCCCGACACGCTGATTGAATCGGAATTATTCGGTCACGAAAAGGGGGCCTTCACCGACGCCAAGGAACGACGCATCGGCAAGTTCGAGCACGCCAATGGCGGCACCCTGTTTCTGGATGAAATTGAAAGCATGCCGATGAGCCTGCAGATCAAACTACTGCGAGTGCTGGAGGAAAGAGCCATAGAGCGGCTGGGATCCAACACCCTGATCCCGCTCGACCTGCGCATCATCGCCGCCACCAAAGCCGATCTGCGGGCCCTGGCCGAGACCGGGAAGTTTCGCGAAGACCTCTATTACCGGCTCGACGTGGTACGCATCGACATTCCTCCCCTGCGGGCCCGCTCTCCGGACATTCCGCTGCTGTTCCAGCATTTTAGCCTGCTCGCCTCCACCCT
Source organism: Oceanisphaera sp. (assembly GCF_048268965.1). Classification (GTDB taxonomy): domain Bacteria; phylum Pseudomonadota; class Gammaproteobacteria; order Enterobacterales; family Aeromonadaceae; genus Oceanimonas. The sequence continues at coordinate 64,695 of NZ_JBLWUK010000010.1, read as the reverse complement.
GTATGAGCGCGAGATTCCGCCCCTGTCTCCCGAGCGCATTCACCGCCTGATGAGCCACGACTGGCCCGGTAATGTGCGTGAACTGCGCAACCTGGCGGAGCGGTACGTATTGCTCGGCGAAGCCTGCACCTTCGACTTCGACGACAGACCCATCACCGAACTGGAGCCGGTGGCTCCGGGACTGGCTGCGCGAGTCGAATATTTCGAAAAAACGCTGATCCAGACCGAACTGGCCCGTCACGGCGGCTCCATCAAGCACACGCTGGACAGCCTTAAACTGCCGCGCAAGACGCTGTACGACAAAATGAAGAAATACGATCTGGATAAAAACGATTACAAGGATGGCACCGAATGACGCCTCCCCTGCTGTGCTCACGAGGATAACTCTCCTCTCAATGGGCCTTCTGGCTGACAAAGGCGCAGATTTGTAACATAACTCGACACATGGGTGGATTTCCCTCCATCCATGGAGGCGCTCGAGAGCAAAACGCCGACCTCACCGACCCAGGGCGCGCCCGGTGCCCCTTGACCTGCCCAATGGGCGGATATCCGCCAACTCCCCGCCAGCAATCGGCGGGTTTCCACCCATTTCCTGCCCATGTCGGCCTCCTGAATCGTCGCTCTCGATGCTCAGGGCCTGCTTACCCGCGCCTTTGCGCCTAGGCCACCCAACCTGGCCTCAATTTTGCAGCAAGGTTTCAACAACAACACCCAAACAACGCCAAGCTGTTTACCTGCCAGTAAACGACGGCCAGGAACGCCGCACGCCCGGTGCCGGAGAAAACCAGAGGTCAAGATGTCAAACACCGAACCACAGCTAGACAGCCTCAGCCCCGAAGAGCAAAAGAAGCTCAAGGAACTGATGGAAAAAGATGCCAAGAGCGAGCGCGCCCTCGTGGGGCCCTGGGCCTGGCTGGTCGCCGCCCTGTCCGCCGCCATGGTCGCCATCTACTTTTACGGTGCCGGAGTGGCTGCACTCAGCACTCAATACCACCTTGGCATATATGTGCTGATCACCTTCGTGCTGGTGTTCCTGCTGTATCCGGCGGGTAGCCGTGTCACCCATGGCGGACTCTCCTTGATCAGCGCCACCCTGCTGTCGGTGCTGATCAGCTGCTTTCTGATCTACGACTCGCCCACGGCCTTCTATCAACAGTTGACCCTGTTCCGGGAAACCTGGGACTACGACGGCCTGAGCATGGCGCTGGAGCAGGATCTGGACAAGCTGCACTACAGCCTGTGGCTGATCCTGCCCCTCGCCGCCGTCCTGCTCCCCCTGGATCAATGGCTGAACCGGCATCATCACAACAGCCCCACCGCCAGCGATGTGATACTGGCGCTGATAACGGCGGGCACGGTACTGTACTGGATCAGCCAGTTCGAACTGCTCAACTACCGGGCCGGAGCAGAAAACGAGGTCGACATGCTGATCAGTATCGTCGGCTTGTTGCTGTCGCTGGAAATCTGCCGCCGGGTGCTGGGCTGGTCAATCACCCTGATCGGGGTGGCCATGATCGCCTTCGCCTTGTTTGGCCCCTATTTACCCGACTTGCTGGCCCATAGAGGGTTCCGTTTCGAGCGCCTGGCCACCGCCCTGTTTCTGACCACCAACGGGGTGTTCGGCGTCATGGCCAGCGTACTGGCGACCTACGTCATTCTGTTCATCTTCTTCGGCGCCTTCCTGCAGAAGTCCGGCGCCGGCAAGTTCTTTATCGACTTGCCTCTGGCCCTCGCCGGGCACTCCACCGGCGGCCCGGCCAAGGTTGCCGTGATTTCCTCTGCCCTGTTTGGCTCTGTATCCGGCTCGGCCATCGCCAATACCGTTTCTTCTGGCGCCTTTACCATTCCCATGATGAAACGGGCCGGGTTCAAACCCCATGTTGCCGGTGCCATAGAGCCTGCGGCTTCCATTGGGGGCATGTTTCTGCCGCCTATTATGGGCGCAGGGGGCTTTTTGATGGCAGAGCTGACCGGCACTCCCTACTCCACCATCATGATGCTGTCCATCGGACCGGCCCTGCTCTACTTTCTGGCGGTGTACTGCATGGTGCACTTCGAGGCGAAAAAACACGGTCTGGTCGGCATACAGGGCGAAGAAATCCCGCACTGGAAAACCGTGCTCAAGGGGGGCTGGTACTATGCCCTGCCGCTGGTCATTATTACGGTACTGCTGCTCAGCGGCCGTTCCGCCGGCAACTCGGCGTTCTGGGCGACCCTGTCCTGTATTGCCGTCAGCTGGGTCGACAAGAAAACCCGCATGGGGCCCCGTGAAATATGGGATGCCATTCAGGTAGGGGCGCGAAATACCTTGATCGTGGGCGCCACTATCGGCGTCATCGGCATCATAGTCGGCACCATTTCACTCACCGGCATGGGCCTAAAATTTTCCGATCTGGTGATATCCATGGCCGGCAACAGCCTGTTGCTGGCACTGGTGCTGGTGGCCCTCGCCTCTCTGGTACTGGGCATGGGAGTGCCGGTCACCGCCGCTTATTTGATTGTCGCCGTGCTGGCGGTCCCCGCCCTGGGCGAATTCGGGGTATCAGCCATCGCCGCCCATATGATCGTCTATTGGCTATCCCAGGACTCCAACATTACGCCACCGGTCTGTGTCGCCGCCTATGCGGGCGCCGCCATTGCAGGCTCAGACCCCTGGAAAACCGGCTGGACCTCCTTCAAGTTCGCCAAGATGCTGTACGTGATGCCGCTGCTGTTCGCCTATGTGCCGGCCATGCTGCTCGACGGTAGCCTGCTGGAAATCATCTCTGCCTTCGTATCCGCTACCCTGGGGACCATCGCCTTCGGCGCCTTCTCCATGGGATACCTGCGCCGCAAGACCAAGCTGTATGAATGGTTGCTGCTGGGCGCCGGCACCCTGTTGCTCTACTGGCCCACGCTGATTTCAGATATCGCCGGTCTGGCTCTGGTCGCCCTGGTGTGGTGGCTGCAGCGGGAAAACAGCGCCACGCCCATGGCCGATGCTCACCACTCCAATGCCAGTTAAGGACACCGCCATGGCTCAGCTCAAGCTGATTGTATACGCAACCGACTTTTCCGACGGCACGGCCGAACCGCCGTCTCACCTTTCTCGAGGGAAGACAACGAGAAATACCACCATAAAGAGGAAACAAGCATGATACTGAAAAAACTGCGCCAGCCTGCCAAAGCGCTGACTTCCATGACCATAGTGACAGTCGCAACCGTCGGTATGGGCATGGCCCACGCCCAGACCGAACGTCTGGCGTTTTCCGGCGGACCGGACGGCGGCACCTTCCAGTATTTTTCCAATGGCATCGCCACTCGGCTGTCACGGACCCTGGACGGCGTGGAAGTATCCAACATGGCCTCCGCCGGCTCGGTCGAAAACCTGCGTCGGGTTAATTCCCGCGACGCCGATTTCGGTATCGTCTACTCCGGCGACATGTACCTGGGGTTGAACGGTAAATTGACCAACGACACCCGCAAGTATCGCAATGTTCAGGCCATTTCCTATCTGTACGGTGCCCCTGCTCACCTGATAGTGCTGGACGGCTCCGGGATTACCGATGTGGCACAGCTCGAAGGCAAGAATATCGCCGTGGGCCCCGCCGGGTCCGGTGCTGCCGCCTCTGCCCAACGCTTCTTCGAAGGGGTCGGCTTGTGGGATAAAATCACCCCCCAGTACATCGGCTACAACCAGGGCGCCTCGGCTCTGGGCGACCGTCAAATCGATGCCCTCTGGGTCTTTGCAGGCTTCCCCAACGCTTCCGTCATTCAGGCTGCCTCCAGCAACAAGATCCGTCTGCTGCAAGTGAACGAGGCCGCCGAGAAGGGCACCCTGTTCAGTGACCACCCTTACTACGCCGCCGTCACCATACCGGCGGGCACCTACTCGAACGTGGATTATGATGTGGTGACGATTCAGGACTCGGCCCTCTGGGTTGCCGGCCGCCATCTGTCCGAAGAGAAGGTACACGACAGCCTGAAGGAAATTTACTCGGATGAAGGCCTGAAATTCATGTCTTCCGTCTCTCAGGCGGCCACTTCCATGTCCATCGACAGCGGCATAATGGGCATAGTGACGCCCATGCACAACGGCGCCAAGACATTCTGGACCGAGCAGGGAAAAACCCTGAGCAGCGCCCAGCAATAAATCATCAACAAGCCCGCTACTCCAGCCCCGTGTTTACACGGGGCTTTTTATCTTTCCCGACCCGACCTGAGGCAGTAGGCAGCAAACCTGAAAATACGTTAAGATATTGTCATCATTCATATTTATGGTGTGCCCCTCGCCTGTGATCAACGTTGAGCGTAAAGATGGTTTCTCTCTCAAGATATCTCGTATTCTGCGGGAGGCCACCGAGCACCGGCTGGATATTTACCTCTTTATTCCCGGCGAACTGGGGCTGACCACCAAGGTCGTTGCAGAAGAAGACTTTTACCACAGCGCCATTCATGTACAGCGCACCTATTTCAGTGACCGGCCCTATCTGCCCCTGATCCACAGTCGCCTGGCGCGACGCGGCGAGCTTTCTTCCGAGCAGTATCGCCTCAGCCTGAGTTTGTACGCCTACCAGTATGCCATTGGGTTGGAGCAGTCCTGCCATGAGCTGCGCAACGAAAAGGACGAGGTGACCCAGGAAGCCATTGCCGAGCTCACCGCCCTGGCACAGGATATTTTGCGCCGTTTACGGCGTAATATTCCCAGTGATCAGACGCTGCGTAAATATTACGTCAATATCGATAATTACCTTTCCTGGTTTACCGAGCAACGGCTGCTGTCGCTGGTCGCGCATTTACCTCGCGGCAAAGAGTATAAAACCGCCAAGTCACTCCTTTTGGAGGTCTGCAACATTGAGCATCAGCATCGCGTCGAACAACAATACAACTCCAGCCATACCACCGAAGCCTTGTCGCGTATTTCCAATAAAATGCGGCTGTTGCGCCGTCTGATCGAATACCCGGTCACCCTGAAGGAAAAAACCCAGGAGCTGGGGGGCGGCGAAGAAAAACTGCTGAAAGCCGGCGTCACCGCCGTGGTGATGACCGCGATGTCGCTGGCCGTATTCGAGGTGCGCGAAACCCTGGGCAGCATCTCGCTGCTGGTCATTTTACTGCTGGCGCTGCTGTATGCATTGCGGGAAATATTTAAAGACGACTTGCGCAACACCTTATGGCGCTGGCTACGCAAGGGGCGCCCAAAGTGGCGGCGACAATATTTCGATGTGCATAGCGCGCAATTGGTGGGGCGCCAGCTTGAATGGTTCGATTATCGTCGCCCCAGCCGGCTCACGGAAGACATTCTGGCGGCCCGTCACGCCAACGTGACTCAGAAAGAAGAGGTGGTCATACACTATGGCAGCCACTCCCGCATGCTGCCGACCCGCTTTTTAAGCGGTTACGAGCAAACCCGGGAAACACTGCAGCTGGATTTGAGCCTGTTGTCCAAGCTCATGGAAAAGGGCTCCCACCATGTCTACCAGTTAAAAGACGGACAGGTGGCTCGTCACCCGGTAGAGAAACGCTATCTGCTCAACCTGGTAACCCGTGAGGTGCAAGGCCAGAAACCGCCGGTCATCCAGCGCTGGAAGGTGGTAATGAGTCGTTCAAAAGTCGTTGAAATTGAAGAAATACCGCAAAAAAACAACTCACACGCCACTACCTAGCCTTCATCCTTCATCCTTCATCACAGCCAAACCGGATACAGTCAGTAAAGAGAGTCAGGCGGCAGCCCTCCCTCGGGATGACCGCCTGGCCGACTGGCTCTCAACCTGAGGGTGACGCTCCGGCAACAATTCAAGCAGTGTAATAATGGGCCTCTGCCGCACTTTAAAAGCATAAAACTTCACGACAAACAAAAAAAATGGCACCCTGTGCGCCGTTTTGTCACCTCTACCCTATTAGGTGTGGCAAAAATAGAGGCTTTAGACCTCAACACAGGGCATCCGATGATGCCGCTATTTTGCTCTGTTATATCGGAGAAGGAGATTCCACTCGATGACCACCGATAAGAAAAAAATGTCGTTAACCGCCCGGGTTCTGTTGGGTATGTGTCTTGGCATTTTGGCGGGATTTATTTTCCGCACCCTGTTGGGCGACGTGACCTTAGTGCAGGAATATGTGGTCGATGGCCTGTTACAGGTTGGCGGCCAGATCTTCATTGCCAGTCTGAAAATGTTGGTTGTTCCGCTGATCTTCGTGTCTTTGGTGTGCGGCACCAGCTCGTTAAAGGATCTGGCGACCCTGGGGCGCCTGGGCGGCAAGACGCTGGCTTTTTACATGGTCACCACGGCTATCGCGATCAGCCTGGCACTCTTGATGGGTAACCTGTTCAAACCCGGCGAAGGCGTAGACTTGACCAGTGCCGCGACCTTTGCCGCCAAAGAGGCCCCTACGCTGGGTGAAGTGATAGTCGGCATGTTCCCTACCAACCCCATCAACTCGATGGCAGAAGGCAATACCCTGCAGATTATCGTGTTTGCCGTGCTGTTTGGCATTGCCATCAGTCTGGCGGGTAAGCCGGGCGAGCGCATTGCCGCGCTGTTCAGCGACTTCAACGAAGTGATCATGAAGCTGGTTTCGCTGCTGATGAACATAGCGCCTTATGGCGTCTTCTGCTTGATGGCTCAGCTGTTCAGTGATTTGGGGCTCGATGCCATCGTCAACCTGATAGAGTACTTCCTGGTACTGGCGGGCACCCTGCTGCTGCATGGCCTGGTCACCTACTCCCTTGTATTCCGCACCTTTACCGGCCTGAACCCGCTCATCTTCCTGAAAAAAATGGAAGATGCCATCATGTTCGCCTTTTCCACCGCTTCTTCCAACGCCACCATACCGGTGACCATGGAAACCACCACCCGACGCATGGGGGTGGACAACAAGGTCGCCGCCTTTACCGTGCCTCTGGGCGCCACCATCAATATGGATGGCACCGCTATCATGCAGGGGGTGGCCACCGCCTTTATTGCTCAGGCCTTTAATATCGACCTGAGCTTTAACGATTACATGATGGTGATCATGACCGCCACCCTTGCCTCCGTGGGGACCGCGGGCGTACCGGGCGTGGGTCTCGTCATGCTGGCCATGGTGCTCAACCAGGTGGGTCTGCCGGTAGAGGGCATAGCGCTGATCATCGGCGTGGATCGTCTGCTCGACATGATACGAACCGCGGTCAACATCACCGGCGATGCGGTCGTCACCTGTGTGGTTGGCAAAAGCGAAGGGGCCATGGATGTGGCGCGGTTTAACGACCCCGGCGCCGGCAAACAAGAAGAAAGCATTCACTTTGCCTCCGCGACGGCTCATCACAGCCGGGACTAGCCCGGGTGTCACTGATCATTTTCCGAGGCGTTAGCCGAGAGTGATGTGGGTCTTTGTTGACCACACCTTGAGTGGTTGTCTGTATCAGCGAGATACAGGCAACCCTCACCCGCATCGGGTGACCGTTCGAGTTCCCCTGACAGTGTGACTGCAGAATATCGAGGGCAAGGATTGCTCTCTGACAGCCAAGACGCCATGATAGTCTGATAACCATTGCATGAGATCAGAAATGGACTCAGTCTTTGTTGTTGCCGTCAAACGGTATTTTTCCAGGATACTGGGGTTAACAGGCCATGCCTTGTGGCCAATGCTGCTCTTGTTATTACTCGGAAGCCCGCCGTTATCAGCCGCCCCCCTTCAGGTCGCGCTGACCCTGACCGACAAGGCCTATGTTAGTGCGCACCCCGTCGTGCCTGTTTGTGTCGATCCCGACTGGTTACCCTTTGAGGCGATAGACCAGCATCAAAATCATGTCGGTATTGTTGCCGACTTGCTGGCCCTGGTGAGAGAAAAGACGGGGTTGCAAATCCAGCTGTACCCCACCACCAGCTGGGAAGAGAGCCTGGCGGCCTCACAAAGCGGACAATGCCTGGCCTTGAGTGCACTCAACCAGACACCGGAGCGCGAGCAGTGGCTTATTTTTACCGATCCCCTGCTGGAAGACCCCAATGTCTTGATTACCCGGGAAGACCATCCGTTTATTTCCGATCTGGCCAGCTTGGAAAATCACTCCATTGCCCTGCAGCGCGGCACCGCCATGGCGGAGCTGTTTGCCCGGGACTTTCCCAATCTGACCATTATTGATACCGATACCGAAACAGAAGCCGTGCAACTGGTGGCGGATGGCAAAGCGGATCTGACGCTGCGCTCCCTGGTGGTCGCCGCACACACCATCAAGCGGGCCGGCTGGTACAACCTCAAGGTATCGGGCCAGATCCCCGGGTATGAGAATCAGCTGCGCATCGGCGTACTCAAGTCGGAACTCACACTGCGCAATATTCTTAATCGCGGCATATTCGCCATCAGCGAGCAGGAGCGACAACAGGTGATGGACAGGCACCTGAACCTGCAAGTGGTGTCGGAAGTCGTCACCGACCACACCCTGGCCTATGGTTTGGGTCTATTGCTGCTGGCGGTTATCGGCACCAGCCTGTTCTGGATGCGCCGCCTGGGTGCCGTGAACAAACAGCTGAATATCATGGCGCAAACCGATGCACTCACCCAGCTGACCAATCGCCACGGCTTGAATTCAACCCTGGCAACAGATTTGGAGCGCGCCCAGCGTTATCAGCATCCGCTCTCGGTCATCATGATGGATATTGATCATTTCAAGCAGATTAACGACCAATATGGCCACCTGACGGGAGACAAGGTGCTGGTGGAATGCAGCCGACTGCTAAAAGACAACCTGCGTAAATCCGATATTATTTGTCGCTGGGGCGGAGAAGAGTTTCTGATACTCTGCTTTGAGACCACTCAGGAGCAGGCGACCCTGCTGGCGCAGCTGTTACTGGAAAAGCTTCGCCATCATCACTTTACCGAGGTGGGCAGTATCACCGTCAGTGCCGGTGTTGCCCAGGCGCGACCGAACGACAACGCCGAAACCCTCACGCAACGGGCTGATACCCTGCTGTACGAAGCCAAGCACAACGGCAGAGACCGCGTCTGCGTGGCCGACGCCACCCCGGACTTGGCCACCGCGACCAGCGACCTATAACCGGCAAATGGTGCCGATATCGGGTATAACACCTCATACCCGGCCGTGATTACGGGTTTGAAACCACAGAATTGACTTAAGTCACTTAAGTCTTGGGGGGCATCTGTCATACAATGGTGCCGAGTATTTACTGCAGCGGCCCCGGTCAGCGTCACTGGCAAGCGATGCCGGGGATCATATCAAGCCGTTGCGTCCCAAATTATCAAACAGGGAAAAAGCGAAATAATGACCACCAAAGAACCCACTATAGTCTATACCTTAACCGACGAAGCTCCCGCCTTGGCCACTTACTCTTTGCTGCCCATAGTGCGCACTTTTGTGAGTGCGGCCGGCATCAAGGTGACTCTCAGCGACATTTCCCTGGCCGGTCGTGTTCTGGCCGCATTTCCCGAGCTGCTGAGTGAAGAGCAACGCGTGGCAGACGGCCTGAGTGAGCTGGGTGAGCTCACCCTGGATCCGAGTGCCAACATCATCAAGCTGCCCAACATCAGTGCCTCTGTGCCCCAGCTAAGAGCCTGTATTGCCGAGCTGCAGGCCCAGGGTTTTGCCATTCCCGATTTGCCGGAAGAAGCAAAAACCGACGAAGAAAAGTCGGCAGCCGAACGCTACTCCCGCATTCTGGGCAGTGCCGTTAACCCCGTATTACGCCAGGGCAACTCGGATCGTCGTGCCCCGACTGCGGTGAAGGCATTTGTACGCAAGTACCCTCACTCCATGGGAGCCTGGAGCAAGGCTTCCCGCTCTCATGCCGATTACATGCAGGGCGGCGACTTCTTCTCCAGCGAGCAGTCGGTCACCATAGAGAAGGACCAGACGGTCCGCATCGAGTTCGTCGATAGCGCCGGCCAGGTACGGGTTAAAAAGTCACTGCCACTGCAGGCCGGTGAAGTGCTGGATGGCATGTTCATGAGCGCCAAGGCACTGTCTGACTTTTTTGAACAGACACTGCAAGATTGTAAAGAAAACGGTGTGATGTGGTCTTTGCACGTCAAGGCCACCATGATGAAGGTGTCTCACCCCATCGTCTTTGGCCATGCGGTTAAAGTCTTCTACCGCGATGTATTCGAGAAGTACGGCGACCTGTTCGACGAACTGGGTGTGAACCCCAATAACGGCATGAGCAGCGTACTGGAAAAAATTAAAACTCTGCCACAGTCGACCCAGGATGAAATCGAGCAGGCGATCCACGACTGCTACGAGAGCCGCCCCGAAATGGCCATGGTCGACTCGGTGAAAGGCATTACCAACCTGCACGTGCCCAGCGACGTGATTGTTGATGCCTCCATGCCCGCCATGATCCGTAACTCGGGTCAGATGTGGGGTCGCGACGGCAAGCAAAAAGACACCAAGGCCGTCATGCCCGAGAGTACTTATGCGCGCATCTATCAGGAAGTGATCAACTTCTGCAAAACCAACGGTGCCTTCGATCCTCGCACCATGGGGACTGTACCCAACGTGGGCCTGATGGCGATGAAAGCCGAAGAATACGGCTCTCACGACAAGACCTTTGAACTGTCGGAAGATGGCATCATGCGTGTCGTCGACGAAAGCGGCAAGGTACTGATGCAACATGCCGTTGAACAAGGCGATATCTGGCGCGCCTGTCAAACCAAGGACGCCGCCGTTCGCGACTGGGTCAAGCTGGCCGTTACCCGTGCACGTCAGTCCAATACCCCTGCGGTATTCTGGCTGGATGCCGAGCGTGCCCACGACCGTGAGCTGCGTAAAAAAGTGGAAGCCTACCTGCAAGAGCATGATTTGAACGGCCTGGATATTCAGATCATGTCTTACAACGAAGCCATTCGCTTCTCGATGGAGCGTATCAAGCGCGGCCAGGATACCATTTCCGTCACCGGTAACGTGCTGCGTGACTACCTCACCGACTTGTTCCCCATTCTGGAACTGGGTACTTCGGCCAAAATGCTGTCCATCGTGCCCATGCTGGCCGGTGGCGGCATGTACGAAACCGGTGCCGGTGGCTCTGCGCCCAAGCACGTACAACAGCTGCTGGAAGAAAACCACCTGCGTTGGGACTCGCTAGGCGAGTTTCTCGCCCTGGCGGTGTCACTGGAAGAGCTGGGCATCAAAGAAGGGAACGCCAAGGCCAAGATACTGGCCAAGTGTCTGGACAAGGCCACCGAGTTGCTGCTGGATAACGGCAAGTCGCCCTCACGCAAAGCGGGCGAACTCGACAACCGCGGCAGCCACTTCTACCTCAGCCTGTACTGGGCTCAGCAACTGGCCGCCCAGGACGAGGATGCCGAACTGGCCGCTCACTTCGCACCACTGGCTGAAACGCTGGCGAACCACGAAGAGAAGATCCTGGCCGAACTGGAAGCGGTTCAGGGCCAGCCCGCAGGGCTAGAAGGTTATTATCACATCGACGCTGCAGCCCTCGAGAAAGTGATGCGCCCCAGCGCGACACTGAACCAGGCGCTTTCAGCCCAGTAAACACAGGTCCGTTTTAAGACTGCCCGTACAAAACCCAGCCCATGGCTGGGTTTTTTTATTGGGCGCTAGGAGTGAGGGGTGAGGAGTGAAGAATAACCACCGCCTGCAGATTCAATGTTTTTGCGCCTAACCCTTCACGACTTACCCCTTACTTGTTTATCCCCCAGCATCGCCAGATAGTGTTTCAGCACCACCGCATTATTGTGCCGTTCATCTTTGGCGCTGTACACCAGAGTGACTTTGCGTTCATTCGCCAGCTGCGCCAGCTCGCGCAATGTTTCTCTATGCTGCTTTAGTTCACTTAAATAACGGCGACGAAAGTCGTCCCACGCCAGCTGCTCGTGATGGAAGGCGCTGCGCAACTCATCACTGGGAGCCACCTCTTTCAGCCAGTCATCCAGCCTGGCCTCTGCTTTGCTGACTCCTCTTGGCCATAGTTTATCGACCAGCACACGGTAACCATCCTGGGGACTGGCCGCGTCGTACGCTCGCTTCAGGCTGACTGACATCCCGCTCCCTCCCTGCCGTAGACAATCTCAATATAGTCAACTTATCGGCGCCCATAACGGGCGGTCGCAACCATCCACGCCATCGCCACCATGCTAAGCTCACTCCGACAGCCATGCGTTTCAATCTGGAAACGGTTGGCATTCAGTTTTGCACCCATAAACACGCCCGCTCGGTATTTACCGGAGCGACCAGGGACAGGTGTGGCTTATTAACCATTAACAATAAGAGAGGATAGCCGTTTTATGTCGCGTTCATTTATCTATTCTTTGGTCGCCCTGACTCCCCTGCTGGCCGCCCCGGCCATGGCGCAGACTCCCTGGAGTGGCACTATAGGTGCCGGCGTTATGGTCGCTCCCGACTATCTGGGCAGTGATGATTACAAAAGTCGGGTATTACCCGATCTCAACATAAAATATGGTGAGCTGTTTTATCTGAATGCGCGAGACGGCCTCGGCTGGAATTTATATCAGCAGCCAGACTGGACCCTTTCCCCTTTTATCGGCTACCACCTGGGGCGCGATAACACCGGCGACCTAAGCGACTTCCAGAAAGTTGATGCCGGCGTGACCGGCGGCATACGACTCAGCTATCAACCCGACCACTGGCGTTACAGCCTGCAAGCCGAAACCCCGCTCGGCGGTGATCTAGACGGCTATCAAATTACGATGCGGGCGGGATGGCGCAGCCAGATTGCCCCAGACTGGTACGCCGGCTTTGGCCCCAGCCTGGTTTACAGCAGCAAAGAGTGGACGCAGGGTATGTTTGATGTCTCCGCGCGCGATGCGGCTCGCAGTGGCTTGGCTCGCTATCAAGCCGACCAGGGCTACTGGCGGCTGGGATTAAGCGGCCACATTAGCTATCGCTTTGCCCCCGACTGGTCAGTTACCGGCCTGGCCGGCATCACCCACCTGAGCGGTGATGCCAAGGACAGTCCCATCGTCAGTCAGGCAGGCGATGCCACCCAAACCCTGACGGCTGTGGTGCTGAACTACCACTTCTAACCCCGCACACTGACGCTTGATCTGGCAGCCCACTGCCAATATCACCATGAGGCAACACGCTTGCCTCATTCAGCCTGATCGCCATCTCTACCAACCCCCACCAACGCCAACAATCATTAGTGATATAAACATATTATTGCAGTCACGCCTATATCACACCTTATTCAACCCGATTTTGTGCTGATTACCGTTTATTACAAAAATAAACCACCAACAATAAACAAATCGTTAAAAAATAAACAAAAAGAATAAAAAACCACCAGATAAGTATATTTAAAAGTCGATAGCCAGCAATAATCAAGACTTAATGACAGCAAACCCTTGCGTCATGGGATTTCTTTTGCCAGTCTGGCACATAACAATGACGTTAGAGCACGAAACAATGGGGATTAATTAATGAACAAGCCATACAGTTTAAAGCGAACGTTAAAGCAACTCACTGGTTTATCCGCGCTGGCACTATTCACCTGTACTGCTGCTCAGGCCGCTAATTGGCGCTACGCTCATGAAGAGTATGCGGGCGACGTGCAAGATGTATATGCCTATAAATTCAAGGAATACATCGAGGAAAACTCGGATCACACCCTGCAGGTGTATCGCTTTGGTGAACTGGGCGAATCCGACGACATCATGGAGCAAACCCAGGCCGGCATTCTCAACTTCGTTAACCAGTCTCCCGGCTTTACCGGCTCCCTCATCCCCGAAGCGCAAATCTTTTTTATTCCCTACCTGATGCCCACCGACATGAGCTCGGTCGTGAAGTTCTTCCGCGAAAGCAAGGCCATCAACGAAGATTTTCCCAAGCTGTATGCAGAAAAAGGCCTGGAGCTGCTGACCATGTATCCCGAAGGTGAGATGGTGATCACCCTGGATGAAAAAGCCACCACGCCGGAAGAGCTGAACAACAAGAAAATCCGCGTCATGACCAACCCGCTATTGTCGGAAACCTATTCCGCCTTTGGCGCCACCCCCACTCCGCTCCCCTGGGGTGAAGTCTATGGAGCACTGCAAACCAACATGATCCAGGGGCACGAAAATCCCATCTTCTGGATTGAGTCGGGCAAGCTGTATGAAGTGTCTCCCAACCTGATTTTTACCGGGCACGGCTGGTTTACTACCGCCATGATGGCCAACCAGGACTTCTATAACGGCTTGTCTGATGACGATCAGCAGCTGGTACACAAGGCGGCCGATTACGCCTTCGAGGAGATTCTGCAACACATAGACGGACTGGCCGATCGTTCACTGAAAAAAATTACCGACAGCAGCAAAGACGTCACCGTTACTCGCTTGACGGATGAACAGATTGGCGCCTTTAAAGCCCGTGCCCCACAGGTAGAAGAGAAGTTCATTGAGATGGCCGGCGACAGTGGCAAGGCGCTACTAGAACAGTTCAAACAGGATCTTGACACATTGTAATACTGGCTTGTTCATGCCCCACCCACAGGCGGGGCTTTCTTTTCACTCCAGCCCTGGGGCTGTTATGGCTTCAGGGCTTGGGACTTGCGGCCGGGCTGATACAACCAGCCTCGGCCGGCAAACCTAGTCTTGGAGTAACACTATGTCTGAGCCTGTTCCTGAACTGGACGACGATATCCCCTCTTATACCTCGGGTTTGCCCGGCGTGCTCGGCATTATCGACGAATGGATAGCCCGCACCGAAGCCGTGATGCTGGCTGCGGGCGTGTTGCTGATGGCCATCAACACCTGTGCCAATGTGATCGCCCGCTTTGTGTTTGGCGAAGGCTTCTTTTTTTCCGGCGAAATCAACCGGGTGTTAATTATCTTTATTACCTTTGCCGGCCTGGGCTATGCCGCCCGCCATGGCCGCCATATTCGCATGTCTGCGCTATACGACTCCCTGCCAGCCAAAGCAAGAAAAGTATTGATGGTATTCATCGCCCTGTTTACCGGCGCCATCATGTTCTTTCTTAGTTATCACGCCTACGGCTATATAGAAGCCCTCTACAGTCGTGGTCGCATTTTGCCGGCGCTGGGCTTTGAAATTTGGTGGATTTACCTGTGGGCACCGGTCGGGTTTGCCATTACCGGTATTCAGTACTGGCTCACCGCCGTTAAAAACTTCACCAGCCCGGATGTGTATTTATCTACCGGTGTAATGGATGGCTATACGGATACCGAAACCGAGGTCTGATCCGGCATGAAGTTAACAAGTCTGACTCCCATAAAAATAAAAAAGGCATAAACCATGGCAACTCTATTAATGGCCATCATGATTGGGCTGCTGTTGTTGGGCTTTCCCATGATGATACCGCTGATCACCGCCTCCGTGGTTGGCTTTGTAATGATGTTTGACGGCTTCGGCCAAATGGGCACCTTTATACAGCAAATGATGGCCGGCATCCGTCCTGCCTCGCTGATTGCCGTGCCCATGTTTATTCTGGCCGCCGACATCATGACTCGCGGTCAGTCAGCCGATCGCCTCATCAATATGGTGATGGCCTTTATCGGCCACATCAAAGGCGGGCTGGCCATCAGCACCGCCACTTCCTGTACCTTGTTTGGCGCGGTCTCCGGCTCAACTCAGGCTACCGTGGTGGCGGTAGGCTCACCGCTGCGCCCCAAAATGCTTAAAGCGGGCTATTCCGACTCCTTTACACTGGCGCTGATCATCAACGCCAGTGATATTGCGTTTTTGATCCCGCCCAGCATCGGCATGATTATCTATGGCGTTATTTCCAAGACCTCGATTGCCGAGCTGTTTATTGCCGGCATAGGCCCGGGGTTGCTTATTCTGGTGATGTTTTCGCTGTATTGTTTATATTACGCTCATAAGAATCAGGTGCCCACCGAGCCGAAAGCCAGCTGGCCAGAACGCTTTAATGCGGCACGAAGGGCACTGTGGCCGCTGTTCTTCCCGGTGATTATTGTCGGCGGTATTTATGGGGGGATTTTCAGCCCCACCGAAGCCGCCGCCGTGTGTGTGCTGTACGCTTTCTTGCTCGAATTTGTGGTGTTTCGCTCGCTCAAGTTGCCCGCAATCTATCGCATCGCCAAGTCCACAGGCCTGATCACCGCCGTGGTCTTTATTCTGGTGGCGGCGGGTAACGGCTTTTCCTGGATACTGTCGTTTGCACAGGTACCACAAGCTATTCTGGAGTCGGTAGGCGTCAACCAGGCTGGCCCGGTCGGCGTCCTGGTCGCCATTTGCGTGGCCTTCTTTATTGCCTGTATGTTTGTCGATCCCATAGTGGTCATTCTGGTGTTAACCCCCATTTTTGCCCCGGCTATTCAGGCAACCGGCCTGGATCCTGTGTTGGTGGGGGTGTTAATCACGTTACAGGTGGCCATTGGCTCGGCTACCCCGCCCTTTGGCTGCGATATTTTTACCGCCATCGCCATTTTCAAACGTCCCTACATGGATGTAATACGGGGGACGCCGCCCTTTATTTTCATGCTGGTGACGGCGGCAGGCTTGATTATTGCCTTCCCGGAAATAGCCCTCTTCTTGCGTGATTTGGCTTTTCCCGACTAGGCGCTGTAACAAAATATCGCGGTAAGCCTTACGCCTTACGTTAAAGACAAACACCGTCTTTTTTGACTTACAGCGTACGGCTTATACCAAACTGATTAAATAGCAGATCTATTTCTGCTCTATAAATGTCGGACAAAGGGTCTCCTCCACCGACCCGCTACAAGCACATCCCTGTGACGCTCAGCACATGACGTCCCTGTCATGTGATGGTCGGCGGAGAAGATCCCTTTATCCTCCTTGATGCTACGGAGTTGCCTGTCCGTGCTGTCTACAGGCAACTCGGTGCTTGAGAAGAGGCAGCAGAGATCGCCTCCCACGACCGTGAAATGCCATGGAGGGCATTTCCCGAGCCCTCAAGGATGAGTTCATGGCGTGTCGTGGGAGGTGGCTGTGGTGCCTCTGGTACTCAGGCGCAAAGAGGAGCAGAACTTTACTGTAATTGGTATTAAAGCGTACAGCCGATAGAAGGAGAACCGCGTGTTTAATAAAATAGTCGTGGCCGTCGATGGCTCAGCCTTGTCATTGAGGGCGCTAAACAAGGCGGTGCAACTGCAGGCTCTGCTGCCTAATGTCGAGATTTACCTGATCTGTGTTTACAAGCATCACAGCCTGTTTGAGGCCAGCCTGTCTATTGGCCGGCCGGTGGGTATGGACATCCCCGACAGGGTATTGTCTGACTACGCGAAAGAAGTGGTCATTCACGCCAAAGAGCACGCCTGGCAACAGGGAGCGACTCATGTCCGCGGGTTTGTCAGAAGCGGACGTCCTTCGAGAGTCATAGTAAAGTTTGCCAGTGAGAAGGAAGCCGATCTCATAGTAGTAGGCACCCGCGGCACCCACAGCGACAAAGACGGCATACTACTGGGCAGTGTGTCGCACCGCGTCACCAGTGCCGCCAAGTGCCCGGTGTTGGTGGTGTGAGTGTTTGCAAAGGTTCAAAGTGAAGGGGGAAGAGAACAATATAACAGCGAGTACGATGAAGTTTCAGCGAATGCCCCGCCCACACCAGTACCTCACGGTTTCGTGCTCGTAGTGGTGGAATAGGCACTGGACAGACCGACAGTCGGCGATAAAAACCTACCTGACCATAACCATTCCGCACGCTGTCGTGTAGCTGGCTGCCAGTGGCTGCCTATTACGCATCCCCCTCCCTGCTCTGTATCTCTTCGCCCAAATGCTGAAGTTCACCATTCTGTAACCCTATAAGCCAGGACACACCAGCCGGGTCAAGGCCGATATCGACCAACTTATCGACCAGCCTATCGACCATATTATTGATCGATATCATGTGGTTTACCGGTAGCCGTAGGTAGAGTTGCGGCAACGGGCCCACCGGGTAGAGGGGATTCGATACCCTTTGCCCGTCGGCCCCCGCGATTGACCTGGACGCAATGCGTCAGCAACGGGAAAGCCATATGCACAAGGAAGAGCAAACACGACCTCACTCAACACCTTACCTAAAAAGCGACATCTTGTTTGAAAAGGATGTTCCAACGTCAATTAACGCACACCGGGAGGTGAGCCATGGCTAATTATCGGCGCCTATGGACGATATTAATCATCGTTCTGACTTTTAGCTTTGCCGTGCTCGGCTACTTTGGCCGAGAAGTGTATCGAACCGCACCGCCCATTCCGGCCCAGGTGGTCACCGAAAGTGGCACCCTGCTCACCACCAAAGAAGGTATTCTGGATGGTCAAACCGCATGGCAATCCGTCGGTGGCATGCAGTTGGGCTCTGTTTATGGTCACGGGGCCTATCAGGCGCCGGACTGGACTGCCGACTGGTTACACCGTGAGCTAATCGCCTGGCTGGAATTAGCCAGCGTCGATGAGTATGGTCAAGCTTACGCGGACTTGAACGACGATCAGCAAGCCGTGCTGAACAGTCGTCTGAAAAAAGAATATCGCACCAATACCTATAACAGCAGCACGGATGTGTTGGTGGTGTCGGATCGTCGAGCCGCCGCCATGGCCAATACCGCCGCGTATTACCATAGCTTGTTTGGTAACGATCCCGCGTATCAGAGCTCACGCCAAAGCTTTGCCATGAAGGAAAATACGCTGCCTAGCGCCGAACGGCGCACCGCCATGACCAATTTTTTCTTCTGGACCGCCTGGACGGCCGGTACCGAACGTACTCCGGGGGAAGCCACTTATACCAACAACTGGCCACCCGAGCCGCTCATTGACAACAAACCCAGCGCAGAAAACGTGGTGTGGTCGTTGATCAGTATAGTGTTACTGGTGGCCGGTGTTGGCGGCTTTATCTGGGCCTGGGCCTTCTTGCGTAACGAAGACAAAAAAGCGCCAGCCGCCCCGGTTCAAGATCCCTTAACCACCTTCAAACTGACGCCGTCACAAAAGTCGTTGGGCAAATACCTGTTTTTGGTGGTGGCGCTGTTCACTTTCCAAATTTTGATGGGGGGTGCCACCGCGCACTACACGGTAGAAGGTCAGCATTTTTACGGCTTCGAGCTGTCTAAATGGTTCCCCTACAGCCTGCTGCGTACCTGGCACTTGCAAAGCGCCTTGTTCTGGATTGCCACCGGCTTCCTGGCGGCGGGCCTGTTTCTTGCGCCCCTCATCAATGGCGGTAAAGATCCCAAGTTCCAGAAACTCGGTGTCGATATCCTGTTCTGGGCCCTGATCGCCGTGGTCGTCGGTAGCTTCGCGGGTAACTACCTGGCCATCGCGCAAATCATGCCGCCTAACCTGAACTTCTGGTTGGGTCATCAGGGCTATGAATACGTGGACCTGGGTCGGCTGTGGCAGATAGGCAAGTTTATTGGCCTGGTGCTGTGGCTGGTATTGATGTTGCGCGGCATGGTTCCGGCATTACGCCAGCCTGGCGACAAGCACATGCTGATCTTGTTAACCGCCTCCGTTATCGCCATTGGCCTGTTTTATGGTGCCGGTTTCTTCTACGGTGAACGTACCCATATTTCAGTCATGGAATACTGGCGCTGGTGGATAGTGCACTTGTGGGTAGAGGGCTTCTTTGAAGTGTTTGCCGCCGTCGCCCTGGCCTTTATCTTCTATAACATGGGTTTGATCTCCAAGCGTATGGCCACCACGGCCAGTCTGGCTTCTGCCTCGCTGTTTTTGGTCGGTGGCGTACCTGGTACCTTCCATCACATGTACTTCTCGGGTACGACCACGCCGGTCATGGCGGTGGGTGCCACCTTTAGTGCGCTGGAAGTCGTACCATTAGTGGTGATGGGCTATGAAGCCTGGGAAAACTGGAGCTTGAAGAAGAGCGCCCCCTGGATGGAAAAGGTAAAGTGGCCTTTGATGTTCTTTGTGGCCGTCGCCTTCTGGAACATGTTGGGTGCCGGTGTACTGGGCTTTATGATCAACCCGCCCATCGCGCTCTATTATATCCAGGGGTTGAACACGACCGCAGCGCACGCCCATGCCGCCCTGTTTGGTGTGTATGGCTTTCTGGCCCTGGGCTTCACGCTGATGGTGTTGCGTTATATTCGCCCCAATATGGTGTTTAACGAGACGCTGATGAAAACCGGTTTCTGGTGGTTGAATGGTGGTCTGATACTGATGTTATTCACCAGCTTGCTACCGGTTGGCATTATCCAGTTTGTCGCCAGCGCCAGCGAGGGTCTGTGGTATGCCCGCAGCGAAAGCTTTATGCAGCAAGGCTTGCTGCAAACCTTACGCTGGGTGCGTACCTTTGGTGATGTGGTGTTTATCATAGGCGCGCTGGCAGTGACCTGGCAGGTGATTATCGGCCTCTGGCCGCGCCGTAAACGGCAAGATCAAGGCATGGCCGAGTGGGCAAAATAACGCTGCTACCTGCCTGAACAAGATCATAATAAAAGACCGCCATGGCGGTCTTTTTATTTGCCTGGCACAGATAGCTCAGCCGGCTGTTCTCTGATTGCCGGTTACCAGGCTCTGGTATTGACTGTCCATTACGGCACTAAAGATAATCAGGCTCGCTTTCAATTGTGTCCGTTATGGTCAATAATTGGCCATACTCAAGGGATTCTTGTGAGGATGCTGCATGAATATTCAATCTGCCTTTGCTGCGGGTTTGCAAGGCTATCAACGCTCGGCGGACAGCGTGACCGATGCGTCACTGAACATCAGCCGGCAAAATATTAATGCCCTTGCCAATCAGTCGAGCACCGGTGCCGAGGTCAATCCGGATCAGTTTGTGGATGCCAGTAAAAAAACCACCGCCGACGGCCTTGTTCAGCTGCAACAAGCCGAACTGCATGCGCAGGCCAACGTGCACAGCATCAAGACTGCCGATGATATGCTCGGCACCTTAATTGATATTCGGGTGTAATATGCACATCTCTCGTCCCATTCAGGATCTCTCTACCTTTACCCAGCCAGTGGCTGCCAGCCAGATCCAGCAGGATAACGAGCAGCGCCCACGTATCGAACCCGTGGTCACCACAGAACAAGCCGCCACCGGGCAATCGGCAACAGACAGCTTTAGCTCATCCGAACAATCCGATGTACCCGAGTTGTATAATCGCCAGGGTAAGACGGATGGTGCGGCCCACAAGGATGATGACCAGACCAGCGAATCGGCTGCAACAGAAACAGATGAGGAGATAGCCGCTTCAACGAAGAAAAATGCAGCGGGCAAAGAGCTGACTCCCGAGCAACAGGAGGCGCTGCTGCAGCTACAACAACGGGATCGGGAAGTACGGGTACATGAGCAACAACATGCCAGTGTAGGTGGCCAACACACAGGAGCGCCCAGCTACCAGTATGAAACTGGCCCCGATGGCAAACAGTATGCCGTAGAGGGGAAAGTATCGGTCGATCTCTCTCCCGTTGCCGGCGACCCCGTGGCCACCATAGAGAAAATGCAGCAGGTGAAAGCGGCGGCACTGGCCCCCGCCGAACCCTCACAGGCGGATAAAAATGCCGCCGCCCGTGCCGAGCAACTCATTATTGAAGCCCGTGCCGAGCTGCAGCAGGCAGCAGCGCCGGGTAAAGATGGCCTGTCGAGGGCCGAAAAGCCCACCACGGTCAAATCGCAAACGGACATTGCCACCGACACGCCCACCGCCAAAGATGCCAGCGGCCAGATGCAACTGAGAAATCAGGTCATTGCCGGCGTATACGGCAAAGCGGCGCAAGCTCATTCACAACAGCTGCTTAATCTAGCTTAAGCAATCTCTTATAACTGATGTGGATTTTAGTGCTGGTTTGCCTTTATCGTCACCCTCGCGAAGGAACGTCATCCTCGCGTAGGCGGGGACGGGGGTCCAGTGCCTTTGCAGGCGCCACGCAGGCTGACAGTTCTGCACCACAAGTCCTGGATTCCCGCCTTCGCGGGAATGACGGCAGATCCACACCTGTTATACTGAGCCACTTACAGCTTGGTTAGCATCCCCGTTTTAAACAGCGAGTACATGTGACAGATCTTAAATACCTCGCCGGCTACCCGGCGTCCATTCAGGCCCAGGCCGCCGAGCTTATCCACAGCGGCAAACTGGGGGCCTATCTTGATCGCAAATATCCCCAGGTTCATGAAGTCCAAAGTGATAAAGCACTATATGGTTATGTGAATGAGCTTAAAAACCAGTATCTGCGCAAAAGTGGTCCGCTTAGCCAGGTGCGTTACGACAGCAAGCTCAAGGTACTCAAGCATGCCCTGGGCGTGCATACCTATCAGTCTCGAGTACAGGGCAGCAAGTTAAAAGCCCACAACAGCATCACGGTTGCCAGCCTGTTCAAGGCTGCACCGCCCGAGTTTCTCCGCATGATAGTGGTACACGAGCTTGCCCACTTTAAAGAGAAAGATCATAACAAGGCGTTTTATCAGCTGTGTTGCCACATGGAGCCCGATTACCATCAGTTAGAGCTGGATACCCGGCTCTGGCTACAGTGGCGAGAGCAATAACCCCGCCCTTTTCACAACTGATGTGAATATTTTATTTCTGAAATGTATGCCGCAGATCAAGTCTGCCAAGCTTATGTGGTAAGTACGTATATCCCCCCGGTCGGCACACTTCTAGAATACGGTCGCAAGCATAGCCTCAGGATAATAACCATGAAAAGACTCGTATTCTTAGCCAGTGCCCTGGCTATCAATGCATTGCCGGCTACGGCCGACATGCCCCCACAGGCCGCACTCTGTGTCAGCTGTCATCAGGCAACGGGCCTGGGTATGGCAAACCTGGCCCCCTCTATTGCGGGTATGCCTGCCACCTATCTGGCCGCTCAACTGGCCCTCTTTAAATCCGGTGAGCGTAATAATGCCATCATGAGACCCATGGCCATGGCCCTGGACGAAGCGGGTATCAAGGCGACCAGCGAGTGGTTTGCCAGCCTGCCACTCGAACTGCCCGCAGACCCTGCGTTTCGTGGTGAAAAGCAGCCACAAGACATGACCGAACTCGGTGAAAGGCTGGCTTACCTGGGTGACTGGCAACGTGACTTGCCGAGCTGCGTGGCCTGTCATGGTCCGGAAGGGGTGGGAGTTGGCGAAACCTTCCCTCCCCTTGCCGGCCAGCATGCCGACTATATTGAAAGCCAGTTAAAGGCCTGGCAGGACGGTTCGCGCAGCGACGACAGCAACGGCTTGATGGGGCATGTGGCAAAAAAACTGACCGCGGAAGAAATGACTGCCGTTGCCAATTACTTTGCCAGCGTGGAGGCTAAATAATGATCAAACTTTCTTCTACACTATGGCTTGGTTTGTCGCTGGCTGCCGCGAGTAACGCTTATGCCGCCAATGTCGGCAAGCTGGCCATTCAGGATGAACTGCCGGTAGGCAAGGCGGTGGGCGAGTATCCGTTGCCACCAAACTGGAGCCAGTTGCCTGAAGGTGAGCTGGGTGAAAAAGTAGTGCGTGGCTATGAGTATTTCGTGAATACCCAGTCGCTGGCACCCGAGTTTGTGGGTAATGGCCTTAATTGCGTCAATTGCCACATGGATGCAGGTAAAAAAGAGAATGCCGCGCCACTGTGGGCCGCCTACATGAGCTACCCGGCATTTCGCAAGAAAAACAACAAGATCAACTCTTACCAGGAGCGAATTCAGGGCTGTTTCCTGTATTCCATGAACGGGACTCCGCCACCAGCGGACGATCCGGTACTGGTTGACCTGTCTGCCTATGCTTACTGGCTGGCGCAAGGCACCCTGAGCGGTGAAGGCTTTGAGGCCGCAGCCATGCCGGTGCCCTCAGATGCCGAACTACTCAAAGGCGGCAAGCGGGACGACTTCCCCTTTATGCAAGCCTACCTGGAGGCGGGTGGCAGCAAAGAGCCAGCACTACCCGGCCGTGGTTATCCCAAACTGGACGAACCGGAGCAGGCCCCGGACATCGCTCGTGGCAAAGCGGTATACGAACAGGAATGTTCGGTGTGTCATGGCGCCAACGGCGAAGGACAAATGGTTAACGAGCGTTATGTCTTCCCGCCACTGTGGGGACCGGACACCTATAACTGGGGTGCCGGCATGCAGCGGGTGAATACGGCTGCCTATTTCATTAAAAGCAATATGCCGCTCGGCCAACCCGGCAAGCTGACCGATCAGCAAGCCTGGGATGTTGCCATGTACCTGGATACCCATGAACGCCCGCAAGATCCGCGTAACAATGGCGACATTGCCCAGACCCGCGAGCAATTCCACGGTGGCAAGAGCTATTACGGTACCGAAGTCGACGGCAAGCTGCTGGGCAGCGAAAGCTACCCCAACCACCCGAACAAACCTCGGTAGATCTCGGTAAGAAAGGAAGAACAGACAACAAGGGCCGGTTATCCGGCCCTTGTTTTATCTGGTCATGGCTGTGATTCAGCCATCATCTTAAAACATGATGGGCATGCCGAAATTCAGCTGCACATCCGGGGCATCTTCGGTCAAACCGGCCTGCAGGCTCATGTTAACCGATGAATTTTCGCTAAGTGCCAGAGAAAAGCCTGTGGTCAGGCTGTCCAACTGCAGCACCTCTCCGGTTTTTCTACCATTTATCTCCGATTCAAACACGGTTCTGTGGTTAACCCCCAGGCTGAAGGACAATCGTTCGTTGACGGCAAAGCCCATCCCCATTCCCAGGAAGAAGCTGTCCCCCAAGGTATACTTGTCATTGGCCAGGTTATCACCATCATTAGGATCAATGTCTATCCCGGCATCCGCTTCCATATTCCAGGTATAGCCACCGGTGGCAAATAGCACAGCCGGATCCAGGGGGTAGATCATGGTCAGGCTGGGTTCAAATGACCAGGCACCAGAGCCGGTTGGCGGATCCTTGAATATCCCATTTGCGTCGACTTCTTGATCAAATGCCGATTCACCGGTATCCGACTTGATTCTTAACCCACCAATCCAGAAGGGCGCCGATTCCAGGTTAAACTGGTAGCGTATTGCTGCTTCGATGTCTCCCAGCCCGCCACCATCAGATGTGAACTTTTCAGGATTATTGGATGAGCCTAACGGTCTTTTAGTAATACTGTCGTGTCGATATACAAAGGGAGCCCTTAGCTCCAGCTCAATGCGGTTGGTCAGCCCGTAACGAGCCGCCAGCGCCCAGGTAAAAGTGGTCAGGTCGGCATCTTCCGCCTCTATAATCCCGACCAGCAGCGCCGGCACTTGAGTAAAACCCAGAATAGAGATGCGATTAGAGGTGTTTTGTGAATAGCTGAAAGTAGGCTCAATTTCGAAACGACCTTTGGGGGTCATTAACCCTTGAGTGGCAAGGGAACTGGCTACGGTGTCAACGACTTGTCTATCTTGCGCCTGAGCAGCACCCATCACAGAGAGCAGCAAGCCGGCTGATATTATCCTTTTTTTCATAGTTATCTCCTGATTCCATATCTTGCTATCAATCGATGTAACGAAGCCCTGGAAATACAAAGCAATTCGGCGGCCCTGCCTGGACGATCCGACACCAGATTAAGTGCTTTCTTTATCGCGAGTGCTTCAGCCTCCTCCCTTGCCTGCCTTAAACTCAAATTAGCGCATTGCTCTGGAGTTCGCTTGTCTTCCAACCCCATTAGATCCGCACTTAAATACCTTCCCTCACAAGAAGATACTCCAGCAACAATTTTTTCGATAAGCTCGGTGACATTACCCGGCCAGTCATACTTTATGATGGCCTGTTCGGCACCATGCGAAAATCCTAATATTATTTTATTTTGCTCTCGACTCAACTTGTAAAGATAATACCTTGCTATTAGAACGCTATCCTGGCCCCGATTTCTTAGTGGTGGTATGCTTATCCAGTTACTCTTCAACAGCATTAAGAACTCAGAGTCAAACAAGCCGCACCCGTCCACTTCATCAATAGGCAAGCCACAGCAAAAAACAAACTCACGCCTGCCTTTTAACTCTAAAGATGAAGCACAGATATGCATTTGTACATCTTGTGGCAAGCATTCGACACCAGCAACCATAATGCAGGCAGACTCATTCAACCCACCATAAAGCAAGCCATCCAGCTGAGATATATAGTCATTTGATTCATGGCTGCTTGAACTAACTTCTAAAAACCGCAGTCCATTAAAGTTCGCCCAGCTTTTAACCAGCAGACGCTTACCTGTCCCGCTTTCCCCTGACAAGGTAATAATACCCGCAGTATGGTGGTAGAGCTGTAATAAGGATTGCTTGAAATGTTCATGCCGCCCTATCACTTCCCCTCGATGAAATGACAAGCTCAATTTTTTTTTAAGGCTTGTCACGCCATAAGCTCGCCCTACTGTAATAAACAGCTTATCTTCCAATACTGGAGCCGTGTGATAATCGTAACAGTGCCTAGCAACGAAGAACTGCCACTCTTGTTTAAGAAGCTGATTTTTAGAGAGAACTGCAATCCAGGATACTCCCTTGTAGCGTTCTAACCAGCATTCCAATTTTGTATCAGGCTGCTCGAGTTCGCTGCAATCAATAATACCAATCGATACTTCTGAGCTATCAAGGTACCCCCCTGCAGCGTCCAGATTTTGATGTCTGACGAGGGTCCAGTCTGGATGCTGAATGCCTGATACGCGCAGGCTAGAAGAATACTGAAGAACTAGGATCTCCCTTTCTAAGGCCATCTTGCACCACCCGCATCATCCAATGATACTTATCACTATAGAACAAAACTATAGAGCAGAACCGATAAAATACGACAGGCAAAATGAAGAAAAAACAAACACTGTAAAATCAAACAATTACCATTGCGCGATAATTATGCATAACTAAAACAAAGATGAATGAGTCCTATGCATAAAAAATCCAGCAAGAATCGTACCTATCTTGCTGGATTTGTATGTTTAATTGCAAAATCAATAGCCTCCCATTCTCACCGCATCCCTAAGCCTGCTTGATGCTCTCAGGCCGTCTTGATAAGCCTTGATATTTATTGGTGTCACTATATCTATGTGCAACTTAACGTCGGTTCTGACATTGTTTGCGGCATTATCCACTATAAAACCCAACTGCCCCCGGCCATTTAACGGGACAATATTCAAGCCTTTAACCCCAGCCACATCTGCTATTACCGCAGGATGAGGGCTGTTTCTATCCATGTTAAAAAGATTGCTGAAAAAAACGCTCTGCCCATTAACCAACGCCTCCATTTTAAGACCAATTGAATAATTTACACCTGGCAAGGAGAAACCGCCTCGTTGCTGTTCCAATATGCTTTCCGATAAGGCAGGCGTATTTTCAAGTGAAACGTCATAACTTTTCGAAAAGGCTATAGCAGGAATAAGCAGCACTGAGACTATCAGCCATTTCATAATTATTACCCCACTAAATTGTGACATTCAGTAATCGAACTCGGATGGTAACATCAAGTCCGTAAGATGAGGCAGCCGCTGCATAAGCGCCATTCTCGACGGTGCACTAGGTGCTGAATGTTCCCAATCCTCTCTCTGATTAAAGCTCGCTTTGGCAACTTCAGTATTATCTCTGATAAAGAGAAAGATGCCATTACTGCTTTCATCAAACTTATCGCCATCCATTATATGTAACCCTATGGAGGGATCACCGATAAGAACCTTGTCATCCTTCACGCCTTTGACAACCACAAAATGATTATAACCATTGTAGTTAACCAGAGCTATCGACGGCATTCCCAGCTTGGTCAAATTATCTCTTGTCAATTGATAACCTTCGGACTTAAGCCCTCTCCTCGCCAAAAAGTGCTTCATATCCAGCATGGAAAAGCCTTTTTCTTCTATTTTCTTCTTGTCACCAAACTTGAACATCTCCTCAAAAATCATTGCTTCGGTAAATGGCATACCATAATGATGAGTCAGTAAAGAAGCCAAGGCAGCAGAACCACAGCTAAAGTCATACTGCTGCTTAACTATCTCACCAAACTTAATCTCACCAAAGCTCTTGACCGGCACCCTAAAATGCCCCCCTCCAGCTCCCGGCAAGTTTATAGCAAAACTTACCACTGGAAACAGAACCAAAAGTAATAGTAGTTTTTTCATATTATCTGGCCGACACTATGTTAACGGAGGTACTCATATTGGTAATGTTATTATTACCCGATGACAGGCTAATCATAATAATACCATTGGACCCCGATAAAGCCCCGGCTGATATATTGTTAGCTCCCGTCAACACTATTGAGTTAGATATATCGTTCCCTGCTATCACCCCTCCCTGGCCTGTTATATTATCCTGATCAATCAAGTTGGCCATGCCCCTGCTCCCGTCCAGAAGTGCATTGTCGGCAACAGGCAGCATGTCCAGTTCCTGGCCGGCGAAGATGGAAGAGCTTAAAAGAGCCGATAACAATATTACCCTTTTCATATTCCCTCCTTGAAATAAGCCGGCCCTCTCGAGCCGGCATAAAAGGTTAGAACTGCACGCTGGCATTGACGTTCACGCTTTGTTGACCCATAGCGCTTTGTCCGGAAATAGCCTGCTGGGTATTAATACCGTGGGTTGCACCGGTATTGCCGACGGTATTGTTACCGGACGTGATCATGGATACCGACCAAACGTTAGTGGCTGCATTGGCTCGGGTTTTCTGATCCAGATCCTGATCGGCCATCAACATGCCAAGGCCTGCACCTGAACCTAAACCGGCACCCAATCCATTACCGGCACCAACGCCAAATCCTGTGCCATCGGCATCATTACTGCCATGGCCTAGCCCCAGCCCCAGAAAGCCTAAGCCCAAGGCATTGCCGCCGTCACCACCTTGGCCCACTCCTGCACCAAAGCCGACACCCAGCCCCAGGCCCAGCCCCAGGCCCAGACCTGCGCCAACGCTGACGCTGTCCTGATCGGCATCTCCATAGTTGCCGCTATAGGCATACGAACCGCCCTTCGCATACGCTTTGGAATCCGTATTTCCGGTATGTCCATACTGGTAGGTCACGTTATTCTGCTTGTTAATCGCATATCTCTTATTGATATGGTAGAAACTATAATCAAGATCCGTGTAGGTCTTATCGATATCTATATGTGTTTTCGATACATACTTTTTATCGATATCATAAACCGCACTATTGTCATTAGCTTGATTACCGTCATCGTTGCTGTTGTGGCTGCCGTCATCGTAGTGTTTGGTTGTATCACCGCCACCACCATAACCGCCACCATAGCCATAACCATTAGCTGCTGCACCAAATGAAGCGCCTACAGACAAGGCGACCAGTACCGCTAATGTTTTCTTTTGCATAGACATATAAAGTCCCTCTTCTTTTATTAAAAAAGTGCCTATTTTATTACTCTGCCCATACATCCTGGCAGATCGAGGGCTTATTAACTTAGTCACTCAGCCCTGACTTAAATATTAGCCGAGTCAAAAAAGAGAGATGTCTTAAAGGTAAGTTATAACAAATCAAATTAATATATAAATGAGTTGATGTATCATTATCGAGAATACACAGTCTTACTTTTAAGACAGCACACTCCATTGAGTCTTTACTGGCGCTCCTATAAAGATACAAATGACCCCAAAACTATTATTACAAGTGACTGACACTAATGATATCAACATCAAGAATACCTTTATTTATTTCAAAATGGAGTCAACCAGATACTAGCAGCAATTAATACTGGCACAATGGTTATGACAGGAAAGAAAGCAGACAAGGGCAGCACTGTGTGCCTCGCTGTTTTTGTGACCCTGAAGGTGATAAAAAAGGGCCCGCAGGCCCTTGTTTATCTCATGTGATTTCACCCTACCCTGCGCAGGTCTTCCTGTGCCGGTGCTCGCGCCAGCGCTCGCAGGTCATATCCCGTGGGTGCCTGATGCGCCCTGAGACCAAACTCTGGCAGCACCGCAAAAATATGGTCGAACAGGTCCCCTTGTATGGCTTCGTACTCCGCCCACTTGGTGGTGTTGGTAAAGGCATAAATCTCTACTGGTATGCCATTCGGTGTTTGCTCAAGCTGGCGTACCATCAGCGTCATCTGCTGGTGAATCTGGGGGTGGCTCTTCAGCAATCTTTCCAGATAGGCCCGGAAAGTGCCGATATTGGTCAAACGGCGACCATTGGCCAGCGAGGATAAGTCCAGCTGTTGATTACTGTTGTGTTGTGTCAGCTCTTGCACCTTTTCATCCAGGTAGGGCGCCAGCATTTGCGCCCGTTGCAGCCGGTGAATATCCTCTGGTTGCAAGAAGTGCACACTGCTGCTGTCGAGCAGCAGGCTGCGCTTGAGACGACGCCCCCCCGACTCGCTCATGCCCCGCCAGTTTTTAAAGGAGTCTGAAATCAGCGCGTAGGTGGGAATGGTGGTAATGGTCTTGTCCCAGTTTTGCACCTTGACCGTGGTCAGCCCTATATCGATCACGGCACCGTCGGCACCGTATTTAGGCATTTCCAGCCAATCACCCACGGTCAGCATATTGTTGGCCGACAGCTGAATACCCGCCACCAACCCCAATATGGGATCTTTGAATACCAGCATCAGTACCGCCGTCATGGCCCCCAGGCCACTGAGCAGCAGCAACGGGGACTTGCCAATCAGCGTCGAAATAATCAGCAGGCCGATAAAGATACTGGCAATCAGCTTGATGCTTTGAAAAATACCGCGCAGCGGAAAATGCCGCATGGCCGGTTTGTGCTGCAAAATATCCAGCAGCGCATCCAGCAACGAGAACAAGGACAACATGCTGTACAGCAACACCCAGATATGGGCCGTCGACTGAATAACGGGCAATAAGGTGGACTCATTCTCCAGCCACAGCCCTGCCTGAATATAAATGATGATGCCTTGCAGGGTCAGTGCCAGTCGACTGAACAGCTTGCGTTCAAAAAATGCCTGGCGCCAGATTTGACGATTACCCTGTGCCCGGCCACCTACCCAGGCAATCACCACTCGGTGTAACAAAAAATGGATACCGGCCGAAATCAATATGATTAACAGTATGGCGGCGGCGGTATACACCAGCTCCGAAAATTGCGGAATGTATTTGTCTAGCCAGGGCATGACCAGCCCTTCCAGATCACTCACCTCATTCATTATGGTTTTTCACTCCTGTTAACGTTACATAAACACGGTACCTGGGTGGTCACCGTCACGTTGCCACCCTGGGCCCATATAGATAAGAACCGCCTTTTTCCAGCGCCCGCAGATAAGCCGGCCTTGCCTGTAACCGGGTCACATAGGCCTTTAACCTGGGGTAGCTGTCGGCCATCTCAGCCCTGTGCATCGCCGCTTCCAGTGGAAAGCTCATCTGAATGTCAGCGGCACTGAAAGACTCCCCCAAAAACCATTCGTGACAGGCCAGATGATCCGCTACAAAATTGAGATGGGTGTGTATTTGCTGATTCAAAAAGGCGCGCTCGACACCGGCCACTATTTTTTTGACCAGGGGACGAATAAAAAACGCCATGGGCGCCTGCTGCACCTTGTCGAACACATGGCGCATCAGCAAAGGCGGCATCAAAGAACCCTCCCCATAATGCAGCCAATAAACATAATCCCACCAGGCTTGAGTATTGGCGGCGGGCAATAGGGTGCTGCTGCCGTAGCGCTGCGCCAAATAGTCGATAATGGCACCCGACTCGGCAAGCCGGAGTTCCCCATCGATTAATATCGGAGCCTTGCCCAGCGGGTGCACGCGCTTCAGAGTCTCGGGAGCCAGGCTGGTATGGGCATCCCGCTGATAACGCTTAATGTCATAGTCCAGTTCCAGCTCTTCCAGCATCCAGATAATTCGCTGCGAGCGGGAATCATTAAGATGATGCAGCTGTATCATGCTGTCCCTCCTTGTCTAGGGTCGCCTCATCTTCACTGAGTAATAAAACAGCACAATAACATACATACCGCCCGCTAATGGCTTGCCATCACTCGCACTCCGCTATCTTGTTCAGTTCAGCCGGGCACCGGCTATCGCCTGCAGCCATGATCAAGATCGCGCCAGTTACTGATCTGCGATCTTCAAATGTTAAGACTTATGTCGAATAGAACAACTTGATAACAACACCTATCATCCACTGTAAAATGACACCACCAAGGAGAGTCCCGTGTCACAAACCGACAACACCAATTATCATGCCAAGCATAAGCCCAGCCGAGATTTTGACAGCCGCGCCGCCTATCTGGAGCATGAATTGACCATAATGGCACCCAAGCGCTGGCGTTTGAATCTCCCATTCAAAGACTATCGTTTTGAGCTGGAAGACCTGGTGCCCGCCCTTGCCGCCACCATAGGTAAAATTGTGATGGTGGCCGCCGTGGTAGCCGCCTTCGCCGGACCTCTGGGACTGTCGGATGCCTTCGTGGTGGAAAACGTCCGCTTTGAAATGCTGATTGCCGCCGTGTTGTTTGTCATTCTGTTTTCCGGGCTTATCAATCCCACCGCCAACCTGGCCGGTACTCACGGCCCCATGATTCCGCTGATCCCACTAATTGTTGCCTCCGGCGGCCACCCGCTCGCGCTGGGGCTGCTGGTCGGCCTGTTTGGCTTACTGCTCAGTATTACCAAGGGTGGCAGCAAGTTAATGGCGCTCACCAGTGATGGGGTTCGAGGTGGCCTGCTGATATATCTCGGTGCCGTAGGTCTGTTTAGCCAGATTAAGGCACTCACCGGCTGGGCCAATGGCATCGACATGGGTTATATCGCCTTCGCGGTGATCCTGAGTACCATTATCATGTATGCCCTGCTGGCCCGACTGGAAATGCGCTGGTTGTCGATTCCGTTGGGCTCGGGTATCGCCTTCGTGATTGCCATCTCTCTGGGCGCGCCCTTTGAATTTGTCACCGAGCCAGGTATACCCCACCTGACTCCATCATACTGGTGGGGTGAAAACACCGGGTGGCAGATGGGCTGGCCCGAGCTGCACCACTTTATTAGTGTGGCTCCCTTTGCCGTGCTGGCGGTTGCCATGTGGTCGCCCGACTTCATGGGGCAGCGGGTATTTCAGGAACTGAACTACCCCAAAAAAGCCACAAAAGTATTGATGAATGTGGACGATACCATGGGCGTCGCCTCGGTCCGCCAGGCAGTAGGCAGCCTGCTGGGTGGCGGCAATCTGGCGTCCTCCTGGGGGACTTATATTATTCCGGCAGCAATAGCCAAGCGCCCCATTCCAGCCGGTGCCGTGTTGACTGGGGTGATGTGTATTATCGCCGCACTCTGGGGCTACCCCATGGACCTGGCAGTGTGGGCTCCGGTATTGCGCGTGGCCTTGATTGTGGGTGTATTCATGCCACTGCTGGAAGCCGGTATGCAGATGACGCGCAGCACCACCAGTAGTCAGTCTGCGGGTATTGTGGTGTTTGCCTCGGCCTTCGTGAACCCGGTATTCGGTTGGTCCATGACCATGCTGCTCGACAACCTGGGGCTGATTGGCGACAAAGAGCGCGGCAAGACACTGCGCCGAACGGACCGCTGGGTGATCCCGGGTGCCACCTTTATTATTCTGCTGGCCATTATGGCGGCGGTAGGCATGCTGCCCGGCATTCCGGCCTTTATCCCTCACTAAGTTTTACTTACTCACCAAAAACCGGAGCCAGGCTCCGGTTTTTTATGTCTGCTCCGCCGACCATCCGCGCCAGGGATGGCGCGGTTTGAGCCTACAGGGAGGTATTCACGGCGAGTCGGAGGAGGAGTGCCCTCTGCCTGACTACACCACTAAGATCAAAAATAGTTGTAACTAAGAGACAGGCTTCAAGCTTTCTGCTTTCTTTCACAGCGCAAACTCTGGCGCCAGTCGGCTTAAGCCCAAACCCTGGCTCTTGCTGAGTTTGATTTGCACCGGCACTCGCTCTTTTAATGCATCTATGTGGCTGATCACGCCAATCATTTTGCCGCTGGCATTCAAGGCATCCAGGGCGTCCAGAGCAACCTCTAATGTTTCTGCATCCAGGGTGCCGAAGCCTTCATCCAGGAATAATGAATCGATGCGCGTCTTGCTGCTCACCAGATCCGATAGCGCCAGCGCCAATGCCAGACTCACCAGAAAGCTTTCGCCGCCCGACAGGGTTTGCGTATCGCGCGCCACATCGGCCTGCCAGGTATCTATCACGGACAATTCCAGCTCGCCGCCGCTCTTGCGCGCCAGCTGATAACGGCCATGCAGGCGAACCAGTCGCTGGTTGGCCAGTTGCACCAGATACTCCAGGGTCAGCCCCTGGGCAAAGCGTCGATACTTGGCACCATCGGCGGAGCCGATCAAGTGGTTGAGCTGCTCCCACAACTGCAGCTGTTGTTGCTGCGCAGCCATGTCATCAAACAGTGCCTGCTGGCGCTGCCGGCGCTCGGCGTCGGCGGTCAGGCTGGCGCGCCAGCCACCAATCTGCTGCTGAATCTGGCTGAGCTCGCTTTGTAGTTGCTGCACCTGTGCCTGTAAAGCCTGCTCATCGGCGGGGTCGATGGAGCCCAGTTGCGCAGTCACCTCTTGCTGTTGCCGCTGTGCCTGTTCGAGCAGGGTATTGGCCTTGTGCAATTCCTGCTCCAGCTGCTGTTGTTGCTGTGCCAATTGCGCTTGTTCGGTGTCACTCAACAGCGCGGCTAAAAAATCTGCTTCATCAATAAAGGGGCTGGCGGCCAGCGCCTCAAGCCAGGCTTGTTGCTGAGTATCAAGCTCACCGCTTTGCTCCGCGGCTTGCTGTTGCAGCGCCTGCAGCCGAGCCGTTTTCTGCTGTAATTGTTCTGTTAGCGCTGGCCACCGCTCTGCCAGCTGAACCAAGGCGGCGTGGGGGTCGGCGACGGCGTTCAGTGCAGGCTGGTCGGCCAATGCAAACGTCCGCCAGCGACTCTGCCACTGGCTTTGTTCGGCCTCGGCCTGCTGTTGCCGAACCACAAGTTGCTGCTGCTCCCCCTGCAGTTGCTGCACTCGGGTCTGTTGCTCTTGCCACTGTCGCCACGCCTGTTCACGCTCCGCCAGCCAGGTGTGCCAGTCTGACGGAGCCGGCCAATTCAGCGCCTGCAGCGAGGCGACCAGTGCTGTTTCTTGTTGCTGCAATAACTGCTGTTGCTGATGGACCTGCTGCTGTAGCTGCTCGACCCGCTCGGTCAGCGACTGCCGTTGTTGTGCCTGCAAACTGTGTTGATGCTGCACCCCGGTCAGGGTCTGCTCGGCTTGCTGGCGTTGCTGTTGCGCCTGCTGCACCCGCTCTTGCTGTTGCTCTATGGCCGAGAGTTGTTGCTCCAGGGTCTGCAGATGCCGCTGACGCTGAGCAATCGCCTGCTGCTGCGCCTCCCGATCTTCCGTCTCGATCGCCAACTGGGCCAGCCAGCCTTGTATCTGTTCGCTAAGCGCTGCCATGTCCTGGGTTAGCTGTTGTAACTGCCGCTCGGCTTGCTGCTGCTCCGCCTGCTGATTGGCAAACGCCTGGTTAAGTTGCAGGCCTTGCTGCTCCAGCTCGGTCCGTTGTTGCTGCTTGTCTGCCAGACTGCGCGCCGTGGCATCATCCAGTGCTTGATAGGCTGCAATGGCGGGGTGGGTTTCACTGCCACAAAGCGGACAGGCTTCGTCTGGTTGCAACCTGGCTCTGTGTTGTTCCAGGGCGCGAATGCGTTGTTCTTGTTCCAGCAGTTTTTCTTTATCGCGGATCTGCTCTTGCAGCAGCTTATAGTCGGCCCGGGACTGCTTGAGCTGTTGATCTAATTGCGCCAGCATGGGTTGCTGAGCCGTTAGCTGCTGCTGTAATGTTTGGTGTGCCGCTTGCAGTTTGGCCAGCTGCGGCCAACTGTACAATAACTGCCCCCACACTGGTTGCTGCTGCCTGAGGCTCTGCACCTGTTGGCGTAAACTAACCTGTGACTGCCCCGCCAGTACTTGTTCCAGCCGCTGTTGCTGTTGCACCTCGGCAGTGCTGGCCCGTTCAAGCTCGCGCCGGGCGGCATCGGCCTGCTGTTGCGACTGCTGCTGTTGCTGAGTAAGGGCCTCCGCTTGTGTTTGGAGCTGCTTCAGCTCCTGACTCAACTTATCGAGCGCCCCCTGTTCTTTCTTTTGCCCGCTAATTTGGGCGCGCCAGCTCGCCAGATGCTCCCCCAGTCGCTCGGCGGCCGGATTGCTGGCCATATCGTGCTTAAGCCGGGCCAGTTCTTCGTTCAATCGCTGTTGTGTCTGATTGAGCTGCTGCACCCCTTGCTCGCTCAGCTGCACCCCTTGCCAGCACGCACCTTGACTCTGTTTGGTTAGCTGCTGCTGTTCGTGTTGCAACTGATCAAGCTGTTGATTCAGTTGCTGCTGTCGGGCCTGAAGCTGCTTCCGCTGTGCCCACGCCGGCTGCAAACGGCTGGCGGGTAGCGCACGCGCCAACCGGGTACGTTGCGGCTCGCCGGCCTGCCAGGCTTGCTCGGCCGCCTGCTGCTGTTGCTGGGCGCCCCGGGTTTGCGCCGTGGCCTGCTGGTAGGCCGCTATTTGCGACAGGCTGGCTTGAGCCTGCTGCAAGACCGTATTTTTTTGCTGCAACTCGGCTTCGGCGCCATCAATCCCGGCCTGCATCTGCTGGCGCTGTTCGTCATCGAGCAACTCCATTCCCTGGGCTCGCGCTTGCAACCGGGACAGCTCGCCTTGCTGTTCGCGTGTCTGTTCAAACACACGCTTCGACAAGTGAGCGTAAATGTCGGTGCCGGTCAGCTCTTCAAGCAACTCGGCGCGCTCGTTGGCATTGGCGTGTAAAAAAGCGGCAAAGCCGCCCTGGGCCAGCAACATCGACTTGGTAAAGCGGCCAAAGTCCAGGCCGCTGAGTTCTTCCGTCAGGCGCAGCTTGTCGTTGATTTTGGTGGTCAGTATGGTGCCATCCAGCTTGGCCAGCTCTACCTTGGGCGCTTGCAGCTTGCCGTCTATTTTGTCCCGCGCACGACGCTGACTCCAGAAAGCACGATAACCCTGGCCCTTGATGTCGAATTCCACTTCCGCCAGGCAATCGGCGGTGTGGCGGGTCATCAACTCGTTACCGCTGGCCGACACCGACTTCATGCGCGGTGTTTCGTGGTACAACGCCAGGCAAATGGCATCGAGCAGCGTGGTTTTACCGGCTCCCGTCGGCCCGACGATGGCAAACAGGCCATTGTCACAAAATGGCGGCAGGGTAAAATCAATTTTCCACTCCCCTTTCAGGGAGTTCAGGTTTTTTAGCCGCAAGCTCAGGATCTTCATGCATCTTGCTCCAGATTCGCCAACAAGGTTTGATACAAATCGTTCAGCGCCTGTTCGCGTTCTACAGGCAAGGATTCAGATGCGAGCCGATGGACAAAGACCTCGGAGGGGGTCATTTCGCTCAAGGTGACACCCGAGTCGGCGGTCAAACCGTCGTGCTGCGCCGTGCGCTGGCGGCGTACCAGCAGGATCTCCAGCGCCAGCCCCTCGGCCAACTGCTCGACTCTGGGTTGCAGGTCACTTAAATAGTCATCTTCAACCACCGTGACTTCCAGCCACACCGGCTGCGTGTGTTCCGCCGCCACCCCTTGTTCTGCCACCTCCTGCATGGCCACTGCCAGCTGCGCCAGGTTACCCTTTACTCTGGCCATGGGCTGAAACACCGGAACCGGCAGCGGGGTCACCGCCTCCAGGCCATCCGGGTTTAGATCCACCAGCAGCACCTGCTTTTGCTGGCCAACCTCGTCGAAGCTCAAGGCGATGGGCGAGCCGCAATAACGAATATGCTCATGGCCGCCCACTTTTTGCGTTCGGTGAATATGGCCCAGCGCGATATAGTCCGCCGGCGGAAAGGCACTGGCAGGAAAAGCATCCAGAGTGCCAATATAGATTTCACGCACCGAGTCACTGCTGCTGGCGCCGACCGTGGTGAGATGACCGGTGGCAATAATAGGCAAAGGGCGACCATGGGCTTGCCGACGCTGCTCGGCCTGGGCAAATAATTGCTGATAATGCTCGGCAATGGCCTGCTGCAGGGTGTGCTGCTTGTCGGCGGCACTTTGTCCCGACTCGCTGGCCATCACCTCCCGGGCGCGAATAAAGGGCACGGCACACAAGACGGCTCCAGGCTCACCGGCACTATTGTGCAGCGTTATCACCTGATGTTCGGCATCGGCCAGCACCCCCGGGATCACCTGCACATTCAGGCACTCCAGCAAACTACGCGACTCGTTCAGCATGGCTACTGAGTCATGATTACCGCCCAGTATCACCAGTTGGGCACCCGTTTGCTGCAATTCGACGATAAAGCCGTTATACAGCTCGCGGGCATAACTGGGCGGGGTGCCGGTATCAAACACATCGCCCGCCACCAATACCGCATCTACGGCTTGCTCTTGCACCTGCTCCACCAGCCAGCGCAAAAAGGCCTGATGCTCTTCAAGGCGGGTTTTACCCATAAAGTGCTGGCCAAGATGCCAGTCGGAGGTGTGCAATATGCGCATAGTGACTCTTGTGATTAACCGCGAAGGTCATTATTAAACCCGCTAACACCACGGCTGGCAAATGCCTTGTATAGATGTGAGGGGGGAGGCGTAAGGGGTGAGGGGGGAGGCGTAAGGGGTGAGGGGTGAGGAGTGTTTGGTTTGTTCCTCTTCCCCATTACCCTTCACTGATGTTTGATGTTTCATTTTTTCCCTTCACCCATTACTCTTCACCCTTCACGCTTTACCGGCCCCTGTGGATTATTTTTCTTATGACTGCCTTTTCTTATGACTACCTGGCTCTGGCTGCGGCGGCTTGCTGGGCCGTGGCCAGCCTCTTGTCGGCCAATGCCGCGCGTCACCTGGGGGCGTTTTCCTTTTCGCGGTGGCGCATGTTTTGTGTCAGCCTCATGCTGTGGGCCATGGCGCTGTTCACCGGTGGCTGGAGCAGTTTAAACAGTCATAGCCTGAGTATCATGGCCATTTCCGGCCTGATCGGGATTTTTATCGGCGATACGGCGCTGTTTGCCGCCATGAATCGTTTGGGCCCGCGCCGTGCCGGCGTGCTGTTTGCCACCCATGCGCTGTTTTCCGCCCTGCTGGCCTATGTCATTTTTGGCGAGATCATTGCCGGCTGGACCCTGGTGGGCTGCCTGTTATTGGTCGGTGGTGTGATGACGGCTATTTTCATGGGCAGACGCGCCAATGAAACCCATGTTTGGGAGCAAGACAACGGTCGACCCTGGCCCGGTATTGCCCTGGGCCTGTTGGCGGCCTTATGTCAGTCGGTGGCCACCTTGATGGTGAAACCGGTCATGATGGATGAGCTGGCTGCGGTCGACCCCGTATCCGCCTCGGCGGTGCGCATGAGCACCGCTTTTCTGGCCCACCTGGCACTGCTGTGGGGCGGCTGGTCGGTGGCTAAATCCCAGCAACGCATCAACTGGCCGATTTTTGGCATGGTAGCCATGAATGCCTTTTTGGCCATGGGGGTGGGTATGACCTTGATCTTGCTGGCCTTGCGTCATGGCGAGGTTGGCATGGTGGCCATGCTGAGTTCGGTCAGCCCGGTGCTGGTGCTGCCCCTGCTCTGGCTGCTGATGAAACGGCGCCCAGCCACTGGGGCCTGGCTGGGCGCCGCAGTGACTGTGTTGGGTACGATATTAATCGTCGCTCGACATTAAGCGACATAGCGCCATCAGCTGGCTGTAAGCAATCAGCCTGACAGGGCAGCTGATCGCTTACAGCTGACGGCTTACCGCTATGTTAATCCTTCTACTGCCATCACCTTTTGTACCCCTGGGTCGGCTTTCATGTCGGCAAAGTGGCGCGCCACATTCGGATAGTCACGCAGCCCCTCAGGCAGCACCTTGGTCGCCCAGTAGCAATATACAAAGGCGCTGGCATCAATAATGCCCAGCTCGTCTTCCAAATAATAGTCACGGCTGGCCAAATGCATATCCATGCGCTTCAGCAAGGGCGCAACCTGTGCCGGCACCGCCGCCTTGATGGCCTTTTTTGCTTCGGGGCTGGTATCCGTTGTGTATTTCTCCGGATTAAAATACGGGGCGAATGCCCGGTATAAATCGGCGCTAAAGAAGCTCAGCCAATAGTCACACTGACAATTCATGACCGGGTCATCACCCGGCCCCAGATGCAGCCCTTCGGGCAATCGGGACAAATAGCGTAAAATGGCGCTGTTTTGATACAGGGAGCCCATTTCTTCGGTGAACAACACAGGCACGGTGGCCAGGTAGTTAACATTGAAAAATTCCGGGTCTCGCGTATCCACCGACTCCAGCTCGTAGGGCAAGCCCAGCCATTCAAGTACGATGTGAGCAGCGAGAGAACAAGTTCCAGGCCGGTAATATAACTTCATTCAACAATCTCCTAGGTGGCCCCTGGGCCGCTCGGTCAACCTTCACGCTTGGCTACCCGGCGCCCCTTTGGATACGACTCGCTTGATTATCAGCAGAAAATCGATCATTTGCGATGTTATGGCGGCGACTTTATCCTGCTAACGTGATGAAAGTTGAAGTGTGTCTCAGTCTTCTATCGCGACCAGCATCTTTTTCAACAAAGCGGCGACCTGCTGCTGCTCATCTGACGTCAAGGTGTTGGCCAGCTCAGCCTCCGCCGCCAGGTGGTGCTTGACGGCTTCTTCCAATACCTTGAAACCCTGCTCGGTGAGGGTAACGATAACGCCGCGCCTGTCATGAGCCGCCTGAGCCCGACTGACCAGCCCCCGGCTTTCGAGCCGGTTAATGCGGTTGGTCAGCGCCCCCGAAGAGATAAGCACCAGGGTCTGCAGCTGGTTTGGTGACAACTGAAAGTTCGGCGGGTGACGACGCAGGGCCGCCAGCACATCAAACTCCCCCACGTTCAAATCGTAGTGTGCCAGGTCTTGCAACACCCGGCGGGTAATAAAGTATTCCAGACGCACTATGCGACCAATCACTTCGGTACTGCCCAGCTCGAGCTCGGGACGAACCTGCTGCCACAGACCCACAATCCGGTCTACCTGATCCATCACCTCATCCTGGGCGTGGTTACTAGAAGTATTCTGCATATAGTTATCGTCCATTATTAGTCGACGCTCCGAGACTCTCACTGCCATTTTCACATCAAGAGACCTTGATAATAACATAAAGCATTCTGTTGCTACCCCGGCGGCCTGGCTTGCAGCACCGTAGGGAAACCCGCTTTTTAACCCCCGCCTATCCCAAGGCGGCCGTTTAATGACCGTGATAGTTACGGTATACTCCGCTGGTTTAACAAGATTAATGGAAGTGACTAAGCCAACTGGGAGAAGAAAAAGGTGAGCCTGTTAAAAAACCTGTTGCTGGCCGGTGTTGCCGCTGCCGCGTTAAGTGGTATGGCTTACGCCGCCAATGATATGTCGCCTGAAGCGATTGCCGAACGTACCAAACCGGTAGGAAGCGTTTATACTGCGGCCGATCTGGAAGGTATTGTCGCCACTACCGCCGCTGGCAGCAGCGACGAACCCGCCGCCGCACGCAGCGGAGATGCAGTCTATAACGCTGCCTGCTCTGCCTGCCATGGCACTGGCGCTGCCGGAGCACCGATTAAAGGTGATGCCGACGC
Organism: Oceanisphaera sp.; assembly: GCF_048268965.1. Lineage (GTDB taxonomy): Bacteria > Pseudomonadota > Gammaproteobacteria > Enterobacterales > Aeromonadaceae > Oceanimonas. Next base: position 23,422 of record NZ_JBLWUK010000010.1, on the reverse strand, counting down.
CTGGGGACCTCGTATTGCCAAGGGCCGTGACACCCTGCTGAGCCACGCGCTGAATGGCTTTAACGCCATGCCGCCGCGCGGTGCTTGCGGTAACTGCTCGGATGAAGAAATTGCCCACGCCGTTGATTACATGATAGACGCCATCTAAGTAACACGACGACCCTGAGCCATGTTGATAAAAAGCCGCAGCAATGCGGCTTTTTTGTTTTTTATTGGTGAGGAATAAAGCGTGAGGGGTAAGGCTGGAAATGCCTCACGGCTTCTTGCCAAACATGGCCCTTAGATTGGCAACGCTGGCCTGGCCTTTCTGCATGCGTTCGGTTTCGCTGGGGGGCTTGCGGTTATGCTCCCAGTCCAGATCCTGCTGGGGCAGCTCGAGTAAAAAACGGCTCGGCTCGGGGCGTATTTGTTCACCAAACTGACGCCGCTCCCGGCACAGGGTAAAGGTCAGAGCTTGCTGAGCCCGGGTAATACCCACATAGGCCAGGCGGCGTTCTTCCTCGATATTGTCTTCATCTATGCTGCTTTGGTGGGGTAACAGCCCTTCTTCCATGCCCACCATAAACACATAAGGAAACTCCAGCCCCTTGGAAGAATGCAGGGTCATCAGCTGCACCTGCTCACCGTCGTCTTCGTCTTCTCCCCGCTCCATCATGTCGCGCAAGGTCAAGCGAATCACCACTTCCCCCAGCGTCAGTGGCTCCTCCAGCTCGGATCCTTCCAGCATCTGACTGACCCACTTGAACAGGGTAGACACGTTTTGCATGCGCATTTCGGCGGCTCTGGGGCTGGGCGAACTCTCGTACAGCCATTCTTCGTAGTGAATGTCTTTGATCATGTCGCGCACCGCTTCCAGCGCGTTGCCCCGTGCCGCTTCCTCGCCACGGCGCACCAACCAGTTGCTGAAGGCACGAACCGACGCCAGACCTCGACCATCCAGGGTTTGCTCCAGCCCCAGTTCGAAACTGGCGGCAAACAGGCTTTTCCCCCTGTTATTGGCGTAGGTACCCAGCTTTTCCAGGCTGGTCGGCCCAATTTCCCGACGTGGCGTATTCACAACGCGCAGGAAGGCGTTATCGTCGTCGGCGTTCACCAACAAACGCAGGTACGCCATTATGTCTTTGATTTCGGTGCGAGAGAAAAACGAAGTCCCACCGCTGATCTTGTACGGAATGCGGTTGGTCATCAGCTGCTTTTCCAGCATGCGCGACTGATGATTACCCCGGTAGAGAATGGCGTATTCGCCGAATTTACCGCCGTTCATGAACTTGTGGCCCATGATTTCGGCCACCACCCTCTCGGCTTCATGCTCTTCATTCTTGGCAAACAGCACCCGTATCGGTGCCGCATAATCCATTTCGGAGAACAGCTTTTTTTCAAACACATGAGGATTATTGGCAATCAGGATGTTGGCACACTGCAATATTTGCCCGCGCGAACGATAATTCTGCTCCAGCATGATCACCTTGAGCTGGGGGTAATCTTCTTTCAACAACACCAGATTTTGTGGTCGCGCCCCACGCCAGGAGTAAATCGACTGATCATCGTCACCCACCACGGTAAAGCGCGCCCGCTCGCCGGCCAGCAGCTTGACCAGTTCATACTGACTGGTGTTGGTATCTTGATATTCATCGACCAGCAAGTAGCGAATCTTGTTTTGCCAGAACTGCCGTACCTCGCTGTTGGTTTTCAGCAGCAAGGTGGGCATCAGGATCAGATCGTCAAAATCCAGCGCGTTGTAGGCCTTCATCTGCCGCTGATAACGGGCATAACACTCGGCAAACAGCACCTGTTCGGGATCGTTCGCCAGCCTGGCCGCCCGTGCCGGCAACACCAGATCGTTTTTCCAGTTGGAAATGGTGCCGATCAAGCGGCTCAGTGCATCTTTGTCGCCGTCCAGCTCCTGCTCGGTTAGATCCTTTAACAGCGCCAGCTGATCCTGATCGTCAAACAGCGAGAAGCCCGCCTTTAAATTCAGCGTTTTGTGCTCGCGACGAATAATATCCAGCCCCAAGGTATGAAAGGTCGACACCATCAGGCCCCGGGCTTCACTTTTGCCCAGGGTTTGTGACACCCGCTCTTTCATTTCGCGGGCCGCCTTGTTGGTAAAGGTAACGGCGGCGATGTTTCGCGCCTTATAGTCACACTTTCGCACCAGATAGGCGATTTTATTGGTAATAACCCGCGTCTTGCCACTGCCGGCGCCCGCCAGCACCAGGCAAGGGCCACCTATATAATGCACGGCTTCGTCTTGGGCTGGATTCAGTTTCATAGGGGCATTCCGACAGTTGAACAGGAGCCGTATTCTAACGGTTGCCGCCTCTGGGTTAAAGGTGAAGCGCTTGCGAAGGGGAAAGGGTTGGCGTTAACGCAGCTTATTGCGCTTCATTCGTGCTCAGCTCGCGGCCAACGTGCAGCGGATTTGAATATTTGGCCTTATCTCGTCCTCTTTACCCTTTACTCTTCACCCTTAACCGCACATGATCCTGACAGCGCTTCTTTAATCGACACTGACATAAACGATATTGCCATGGCTCTCGATATACACACTCTTAGACTCGACTTTCCTGCTCTGGCCCAGTCCGTGAATGGCCATCCGCTGGTGTACCTGGATAACGCCGCCACCACACAAAAGCCACAAGGCGTGCTGGATGCGCTCAACCACTATTATCAGAGCCAAAATGCCAATGTGCATCGTGCCGCTCACGCCTTGAGCGGGCAGGCCACCCACGCCTTTGAGGCTGCGCGCTCCAAGGTCGCCCGTTTTATTCATGCTCCCGATGCCAAACACATTATCTGGACCCGCGGCACCACGGAAGCCATCAACCTGGTGGCGTACAGCTTTGGCATGCACAGCCTTAAGGCCGGCGATGAAATTTTACTGTCGACCCTGGAGCATCACGCCAACATAGTGCCCTGGCAGCAAGTCGCCGCCGCCACCGGTGCCATCATCAAGGTGATCCCGCTGACCGAACATGCCGAGCTGGACCTGACGGCCGCCGCGGCGCTGTTTTCAACCCGCACCAGGTTGCTGGCCATTAGCCAGGTATCTAATGCCCTGGGCGTGATCAACCCCATTAAAGAGCTGATTGCCCTCGCCAAGCAAGTCGGCGCCCTTACTCTGGTGGATGGTGCACAGGCGGTGGGGCATTTTCCGGTAGATGTACAGGCGCTGGACTGCGACTTTTATGTGTTTTCCGGGCACAAGATGTTTGGCCCCACCGGCATTGGCGTGCTGTACGGCAAGCGCGCCTTGCTGGAACAGATGCCGCCCTGGCAAACCGGCGGGGAGATGATCAGGCAGGTAAGCTTCGAGCACACCAGCTTTGGCGAGCTGCCCTTCAAGTTTGAAGCCGGCACCCCCAATATTGCCGGGGCCATCGGCCTGGGTGCGGCCATCGATTATTTGTCGGGGCTGGATCGCAGCATATTGGCTGAACACGAACAAAGCCTGTTACAACAACTGCTGGCGGGCCTGACCGCCATGCCGGATGTGCATATTATTGGCCGCCCTGCCGCCGGCGCGGTGTCGTTTATAATAGATGATGTGCATCCGCAAGATCTCGCCACCCTGCTCGATATGCAGGGCATAGCGGTGCGCACCGGCCATCATTGCGCCATGCCGCTGATGCAGGCCCTGGGGCTGAGCCAAGGTACTATTCGCGCCTCACTCGCCTTTTATAATACCGCTGACGACATTGCCGCCTTGCTGGCCGGCATCGACAAAGCACGGGAGTTTTTTTAATGCAGCCTTTTGGCCACACCCTTACCGACACCGATATTCGCGCCCTGTTTAATTCGGCCCACGGCTGGGAAGCCCGTTATAAAGAGCTGATCAAACTGGCCAGGCAATTACCCCCCTTGGCTGATGCGGATAAAACCGCGGCCAACGCCATTCATGGTTGTGAAAGTCAGGCCTGGCTGGTGAGTGAGTTGGTGAGGGAGCAGGATGGCACCGAGCGCTGGCAGTTTCACTGCGACTCGGATGCACGCATCGTCAAGGGCCTGATGGCGGTAGTGCTGGCCGCACTCAACAACAAGTCGGCCGCCGACATTCACGCCTTCGACATAGAAGCATACTTTGCCGAGTTACAGCTGCTGCCCCACCTCAGCCCATCGCGAGGCAACGGCTTGCGGGCCGTGGTAGAAGCCATTAAAGAAAGCTGTAAGTCGTAAGTGATGGTGAGGGGTGAGGGGTGAGGGGTGAGGGGTGAGGGGTGAGGGGTGAGGGGTGAGGGGTGAGGTGTAAAACCCCACATCCGCAAACTCGCTGTTTTACGCCTCACTCCTCACTGTTTAGCCTCACGTTCGCTTTTAGCGGCCAGCTTGCTCAGTATCCGGCTGACCATGAAAAAGCCGAAGGTGGCGGTAATGTGAGTAATGGCGCCGAAGCCGGAGGCGCAGTCCATTTTCATGGTGCCATCTAGCTCTGGTTTAGCGTTACAAATACCCCCGCTGCCGTCCGGGTAACGAGGCTGCTCGGTGGAAAACACGCAATCGACGCCAAACTTGCGCTTGGGGTTCTTGCTGAAATGGTGGAAGCGACGAAGATCGCCCCGGACCTTGGCCGCCAACGGATCCTGAATGGTCTTGCTGAGATCGCGGATCATGATCTGGGTGGGATCCGTTTGCCCACCGGCGCCTCCTGCGGTGATCACCGGGATCTTGTTGCGCTTGCAAAAGGCGATCAAGGCCACTTTCGCCTTCACCGAATCGATAGCATCCAGCACATAATCAAAGTCTTGCATCAGGTATTCGGCCTGATTATCGGCGCTGATAAAATCATCCACCACCGTCACCTTGCACTCCGGGTTGATCAGCGCGATCCGCTCGGCCATGGCCAGGGTTTTCTCCTGGCCAATCTGGTTACTGAGTGCATGGATCTGACGATTGGTATTGGTGATGCAGATATCGTCCATATCGATCAGGGTGATGGCCCCAATACCGGATCGCGCCAGTGCTTCTGCCGCCCAGGATCCCACGCCACCAATGCCGATCACACAAATGTGTGCGCGGGCAAAGCGGGCCAGAGCATCGGCCCCGTACAGGCGGGCAATCCCCCCAAAACGCTCGTCAAAACTCATTGTTCACTCCCATGATTAGCGGGCCATTATAACAACCTCACCCCCAATTGGGGACTGATGCCGTCCGCTTGGCCAGATTTTAATCTTGAACCTCAGAGGCAGTATCAAAGCCGTACCGAATCCTCTTTATGCAAAAGATGGACACGAGTTTGTCGGCTAACGCTCTAGCAGCTAGCTCCGTTTCAGCGGGATTTTAAAATCATCCTGCTAACGCAGGACCAGCAGCTAAAGCGCTGGACTACAGGATACGGTGCTTATCTGTGACTGACAGCTGACAGCTGACCCCTCACGATCAAAAAGGGAGGCCGAAGCCTCCCTTTTATATCGCTTTGTTTAGTATCAGCGATTAACCGCCAACGGCGATGTTTTTCATGTCGGTCATGTAAGAACGCAGTGTCTTACCGATAGTCTCAACCGGGTGATTGCGAATCGCTTCGTTCACGTCAATCAGACGACGGTTATCAACGGAGTTGGACTCAACCTCGAAAGGCTTGCCAATAACGTTGGTGCTCACGTTAGGCATGAACTTCTCACGCAGCAAAGGTACCGCGGCGTTGGCGAACAGGTAGTTACCGTACTCGGCAGTATCGGAAATAACCACGTTCATTTCGTACAGACGCTTACGGGCAACTGTGTTGGCGATCAATGGCAGCTCGTGCAGTGACTCGTAGTAAGCAGACTCATCGATGATACCGGAAGCGGTCATGGCTTCAAACGCCAGCTCAACACCGGCTTTAACCATGGCTACCAGCAAAATAGCGTTGTCGAAGTACTCTTGCTCATCAATAACGACGTCGGTCGCGGGGTACTGTTCGAAGCTGGTGTCGGCAGTCTCTTCACGCCAGGTCAGCAGATCTTTGTCGTCGTTTGCCCAGTCGGCCATCATGCCGGCAGAGAAGTTGCCCTGAATGATGTCATCCATATGCTTGTTGAACAGCGGACGCATCAGGTCTTTCAGCTCTTCGGACAGGTCAAACGCCTTGATTTTAGCCGGGTTGGACAGACGGTCCATCATGTTGGTGATGCCGCCCTGCTTCAGTGCTTCGGTAATGGTTTCCCAACCGAACTGGATCAGCTTGCCCGCATAACCGGCGTCGATACCGTCGGCAATCATTTTTTCGTGCGCCAAAATGGCACCGGCCTGCAGCATGCCACACAGAATGGTCTGCTCGCCCATCAGGTCAGACTTCACTTCGGCAACGAAAGAAGACTCGAGTACACCGGCACGGTCGCCACCAGTGGCAGATGCCCACGCCTTGGCGATGGCCAGGCCTTCACCTTTGGCATCGTTTTCCGGGTGTACGGCAATCAGAGTCGGTACGCCGAAGCCACGCTTGTATTCTTCACGTACTTCGGTGCCCGGGCACTTGGGCGCCACCATCACTACCGTGATGTCGTCACGGATCTGCATGCCTTCTTCAACAATGTTGAAGCCATGAGAGTAACCCAGAGCCGCGCCTTCTTTCATCAGCGGCATAACGGCGTTAACGGCAGAAGTGTGCTGCTTGTCCGGAGTCAGGTTCATGACCAGGTCGGCAGTCGGGATCAACTCTTCATAGGTGCCCACTTTAAAGCCGTTTTCGGTCGCCTGCTTGAACGACTGACGCTGTTCGGCAATGGCTTCTGCACGCAGTGCATAGGCAATGTCCAGACCAGAATCACGCATGTTCAGGCCCTGGTTCAGGCCCTGAGCGCCACAACCTACAATAACCACCTTTTTGCCCTTCAGGTAGTTACAGCCATCGGCAAACTCGTTGCGATGCATAAAGCGGCACTTGCCAAGCTGCTCAAGCTGCTGGCGCAAATTCAAGGTATTGAAGTAATTGTTAGCCATGAGTGATCTTCCTATTAATCCGTTTAATGTAAATTCCTGCACCGTTTGCGGTGACTACCCAGTTACTATACCTCAGGCTTCTCATTGCTTAAAATGATATATTCGGAATAGAGTATTTCATTTTATGAAACGTCAGCCAGTGGAGCCCCATGGACTTTCGCCACCTCGAACTCTTCGTACACCTCAGCCAAAGCCTGCACTTTGGCCACACCGCCGATGTCATGGCGGTCAGCCCCTCTACCCTGAGCCGCGCCATTCAACGGCTGGAGCAGGATACGGGTTGCGAACTGCTGGTGCGGGATAATCGCAGCGTCACACTGACGCCAGCGGGTGCCCAGCTGCAGCAGTTTGCCCTGCGCTGGCTGGCGGATTGGCAGCACCTTAAGCAGGAGCTAAAGCATGGTGATAATAATTTGCAGGGACGCTTACGGGTGTTTTGCTCGGTCACCGCCAGCTACTTTTTACTACCCGGTATTCTAGAGCGTTTTCGCAGCCGTTATCCCCGGCTGGAAATCCGGCTCGAAACCGGCGATCCGGCGCTGGCCATCGACAAGATACTGGGCGATGAAAGCGAGCTGGCCATCGCCGCCCGGCCCGACGCCCTGCCGGCCAAGGTACATTTTATTAACCTGCAAACCGTGCCCATGGTGTTTATTGCACCGACCAGCCCGGGTCCGGTCAGCGAATTGCTGGAACAACGGCCACTGGACTGGCAAAAACTGCCGGTGATCCTGTCCGAGCAAGGCGTCGCCAGAAAGCGGGCCAACCAGTGGTTCAAGGCCAAAGGCATCAGCCCCAATATTTATGCCGAGGTCGCAGGTAACGAGGCCATCATCGGCATGGTGGCGCTGGGCTTTGGCATTGGCGTGGTGCCCAGGGTGGTCATCGATCACAGCCCCATGGGGGACAAGGTGCGGGTACTGGCCGCCAGCCCGGCGCTCAAGTCGATTGAAGTGGGGGTGTGTTTACTGAAAAAGCGGCTGGACGACCCGCTGATCCTGGCCTTCCAGCAGACTGCATTAGAACCAGTGTAAGAAAAGCTATACGCCTGACGCTGTACGCCGTAAGTTAAAGATGAACATCGTCTTGTGTGACGTACGACGTATCGCGTAAAGCGTACAGCTGCCCGAAAGGCTGACGCGGTCGGCCATTTAAGGCTAAAATGCCGCCATAGCCCAAGGAGATCATCATGTTAGACCCTAAAAAACTGGAAGACATCGCCAAACAGATTCAGAACAGCTTGCCCAGCGGCATAAAAAATATGGGTGAAGAAGCAGAAAAACGCATTCGTACCGTATTACAGGCACAGTTGGGAAAACTGGATATGGTGACGCGAGAGGAGTTTGATATACAAACCAAGGTACTGTTGCGCACCCGTGAAAAGCTCAATGAAATGGAAACCAAGCTGGCACTGCTGGAACGTAAGCTGACCGATGATCAGGATGAACGAGGCTGAGTTAGCCGAACAGGTGAGGCGGGCTTGCTTGCGGGCGGCACTGGCGGCTTATGAAGAAGGTGGCCTGCTGGGCTTGTGCCAGCAAGGCCGCTTCGAGCTTGCCATGGATGCCATCAAGGCCCTGGATCTCGCATCCTTGACCCAGGAGCAGCCGGCAAGCCTGAAGAAATAGGGAAGCTTGCTTCCCTATTGCTATCGAGTTTAGATAAACTCGTAGGCATCGCCAAATAGCTGATCCGGCTCTATGCCCTTCTCTTTAAAGGCTTCTCGTGCCACACCCGCCATTTCGAAACGACCGGCAATATAGACGTCATATCCAGACAGGCTGGTAAAGTCCGCCATCACAGCCTCGTGCACCAGGCCGGTGCGACCTTGCCAGTGCTCATCGCCGTTCTGCAATACCGGCACATAGGTCAGCTCTTTATGCTCGGCAGCCCAGGCTTTCATCTCCTGGTCGGCATACAGGTGATCCTCATGGCGCACGCCCCAATACAAAAAGACCGGCTTGTGTAAACCGTTGGCCAGCATTTGCTGCAAAATGGAGCGGGCATAAGCAAAACCGGTACCGCCGGCGATCAGGATCACCGGATGGTGGGATTCTTCGCGCAGGTGAGCCTTGCCTGCCGGCAGCTGCACCTCAATCTGCCCCTGATCCTGCATACGCTTTAGCACCTGCATCGCATAGGTGTTGTCGGGAGTGGCACCAATGTGCATTTCCAGCAGGCCTTCGTCATTCATGGTATTGGCAATGGAAAAAGGACGTTTGTCGTCTTCTGCCATTACCACCAGTAAATACTGGCCAGGAAGAAAATCCACGGGTACTTCAGGCTTTAACCGTACATACCACAGGGTATCGGCCATTTCTTCCAGGGCTTCCACACTACATGTTACTTTCTGCATGACTATCCTTTGAGTTCATTCTGTTTGGTGCTCGAGTCCAGGATCCCCAGTTGATCCCATAAACCGTCGACTCTTTGTTTTATTTCGTCTGTCATGACTATGGGTAAACCCCATTCCCGGTCGGTTTCACCCGGCCACTTGTTGGTGGCGTCCATCCCCATTTTGGAGCCGAGGCCGGATACCGGTGAGGCAAAATCCAAATAGTCGATGGGGGTGTGCTCGATCAGGGTGGTATCGCGCGCTGGGTCCATTCGGGTCGTAATCGCCCAAATCACATCGTTCCAGTCTCTGGCATTGACATCGTCATCACACACGATAACGAACTTGGTGTACATAAACTGACGTAAATACGACCAAACGCCGAGCATAACCCGTTTGGCATGACCCGGATAGCGCTTTTTAATGGTCACTACCGCCATCCGATACGAGCAGCCTTCCGGCGGTAAATAGAAGTCGACTATCTCGGGAAACTGCTTTTGCAGAATGGGCACAAACACCTCGTTCAGTGCCACCCCCAAAATAGCCGGTTCATCCGGTGGGCGTCCGGTATAGGTCGAATGATAAATCGCATCCTGGCGACGCGTAATACGCTCTACGGTAAAGACCGGAAACTCGTCAATCTCGTTGTAGTAACCGGTATGATCGCCATAAGGCCCTTCCGGTGCCATTTCATCCGGGTAAATAACCCCTTCCAGTACGATCTCGGCACTGGCGGGCACTTCCAGATCACTGCCGATGCATTTTACCACTTCGGTGCGACTGCCGCGCAACAAGCCGGCAAAGGCATATTCCGACAGTGTATCTGGCACCGGCGTCACGGCGCCGAGAATGGTTGCCGGATCGGCCCCCAACGCCACGGCCACCGGATAAGGCTGGCCGGGGTTGGCTTCTTGCCATTCCCGAAAGTCCAGCGCACCGCCCCGGTGGCTGAGCCAGCGCATGATGACTTTATTCTTGCCCAACAGCTGCTGACGATAAATACCCAGGTTTTGGCGCTTCTTGTACGGACCTCGGGTAATGGTCAAGCCCCAGGTAATCAAGGGGGCGGCATCGTCGGGCCAGCAGTGCTGAATGGGCAGCTGCGTCAGATCAACCTGATCGCCTTCCAGCACTATTTCCTGACAAGGCGCTTTCTTCAGCCGTTTGACCGGCATGTTCAGCACCTGTTTGAAAATAGGCAGCTTTTCCATCAGCTCTTTCAGGCCTTTGGGTGGCTCGGGTTCTTTCAAGTATGATAACCAGCGCCCTACTTCACGCAACGAATCGACATCCTGCTGGCCCATGCCCATGGCCACCCGTTTGGTGGTCCCAAACAGGTTGCCCAGCACCGGCATATCAAAGCCCTTGGGGTTTTCAAACAACAACGCCGGACCGCCCGCCTTGAGGGTGCGATCGCAAATTTCGGTCATTTCCAGGTAGGGGTCGATTTCATGCTGAATACGCTTGAGTTCGCCCTGAGCTTCGAGCTGTGCGATAAAGTCTCGCAAGTCCTTATATTTCATAGGTTTATTCCAAGAGCATCGACAAATGTCGAAGATTATACCCTGTCCACCTTGCCTTGTATCGGGCAATAAAAAACCGCGGACCAGCCGCGGTTTTTACAGGTACAAGGCTTATTTCTGCTGCCGCTTCATGGCATCGAAAAATTCGTCGTTGGTTTTGGTCATCGCCAGCTTGTCGATCAAAAACTCGATGGCATCGCTCTCACCCATGGGGTGGACGATTTTACGCAGGATCCACATTTTCTGCAGTTCATCCGACGTGGTCAGCAGTTCTTCGCGACGGGTACCGGAACGGGTAATATCGATGGCAGGATACACGCGCTTCTCGGCAATTTTCCGCGACAAGTGCAGCTCCATGTTACCTGTGCCCTTGAACTCTTCGTAGATAACATCATCCATCTTGGAGCCTGTTTCTACCAGGGCGGTGGCGATAATGGTCAGGCTGCCGCCCTCTTCCACATTACGCGCCGCACCAAAGAAACGCTTGGGTCTGTGCAGGGCGTTGGCATCCACACCACCGGTCAGTACCTTGCCAGAGGAAGGCACGACCGTGTTGTAGGCCCGGGCCAGACGCGTGATGGAGTCCAGCAAAATCACCACGTCTTTTTTATGCTCGACCAGACGCTTGGCTTTTTCAATCACCATGTCGGCCACTTGCACGTGACGCTGTGCCGGCTCATCAAAGGTAGAAGCGATCACTTCACCTTTTACCATGCGCTGCATTTCGGTTACTTCTTCCGGGCGCTCATCGATCAGCAAAACAATCAACACACACTCGGGGTGGTTATAAGAGATGCTTTGCGCAATATTCTGCAGCAGCATGGTCTTACCGGCCTTGGGCGGGGCGACGATCAGGCCACGCTGACCTTTACCGATCGGCGAGGCCAGATCCAGTACCCGGGCGGTAATGTCTTCGGTAGACCCGTTACCGCGCTCCATTTTCATGCGCTCATCGGCATGCAGGGGCGTCAGGTTTTCAAAGAGTATCTTGTTACGCGCGTTTTCGGGACGGTCGTAGTTGACCTCGTTTATTTTCAGCAGCGCAAAGTAACGCTCGCCCTCTTTGGGGGGACGAATTTTACCGGCAATGGTGTCACCGGTGCGCAGGTTAAAGCGCCGGATCTGGCTGGGCGAGACGTAAATATCGTCCGGGCCGGCCAGATAGGAAGAGTCGGCACTGCGCAAGAAGCCAAAGCCGTCTTGCAGAATTTCCAGCACGCCATTGCCGAAGATGTCTGCACCACTTTTAGCGTGCGCCTTAAGAATAGCAAAAATGATGTCTTGCTTGCGTAAACGAGCCAGGTTTTCCAGGCCCATTGTTTCTCCAAGCTTTACCAGCTCGGAAACAGGGGTACTCTTGAGTTCGGTAAGATTCATAGTGGTGGGTTTCTATCAACCAGGATGTGTTAAATAGTAGGAAAGTCTGCCGGGATGAGACTTGAAATTGCAGGGCCCTGGGGCACAAAGTAGATTAGCAAACGAACAATAAACTAGCACTAAAAAAACAGCGCGTCTAGCAAAAACAACAAGAGGCGCTTTGCGCACCTCTTGTTCCGGTATTACAGGTTGGCGTCCAGGAACTCTTTTAACTGAGTTTTAGACAGTGCGCCTACTTTGGTCGCCGCTACTTCGCCGTTTTTAAACAGCAACAAAGTAGGAATACCACGAATGCCGAATTTAGGTGGGGTATCGGCGTTCTGGTCGATATTCAGCTTGGCCACGGTGACCTTGCCTTCATACTCTTCGGCTACTTCAGCCAGAATAGGGGCGATCATTTTACAAGGGCCACACCATTCAGCCCAGAAGTCTACCAGAACGGGGCCATTGGCTTTAACCACGTCAGCTTCGAAGCTGGCATCGGTCAGCTGAACAATTTTGTCACTCATCTCCAACTCCAATCAGTTGTTTTATGCCTCAACACACAACGTAAGGCAATTTAGTTGGCCTATTTCAAATGATCCTGTTTATTATTGCAAGCCTAACCTGATATTCTGAACGTTATGAGCAAAACACACTTAACAGATGTAACATTTGCCCAGCTGGGTCTGCAGCCTCAGGTTGTCGCCGGACTGGAAGCAAAAGGATTTCACAACTGCACGCCGATTCAGGCGTTGTCGTTACCCCATTTAATCGCTGGCAAGGATATCGCCGGGCAAGCCCAGACGGGCACGGGTAAAACCATTGCCTTTCTTGCCGCCACCTTTGATCATCTACTGACCACGCCAGCTCCGGAGCAGCGTCAGCTTAACCAGCCAAGAGCCATTATCATGGCGCCTACGCGCGAGCTGGCGGTACAGATTTATAACGATGCCGATACCATGTGTGCCAGTACCGGCCTTAAGCTGGGCCTGGCCTATGGTGGCGAAGGCTACGAGCAGCAGACCGACGTCTTAAACGCCGGCGTCGATATTCTGATTGGCACGACCGGCCGCATTATCGATTTCCTGAAGAAACAGGTGATCGACATGGGCGCCATTCAAGTAGTGGTGCTGGATGAAGCGGACCGCATGTTTGATCTGGGCTTTATCAAGGACATTCGTTTCCTGTTCCGTCGCATGCCCCCCGCCGCACAACGCATTAACATGCTGTTCTCTGCCACCTTGTCGCTAAGAGTGCAGGAGCTGGCCTACGAACACATGAACAGCCCGGAACATGTTGCCATTGAGCCGGAGCGCAAGACGGGCATTCGCATCAAGGAAGAGTTATTTTACCCGGCGCAAGAAGACAAAATGCTGCTGTTGCTGACCTTGATGGAAACCGAGTGGCCCGACAAGGCCATAGTGTTCGCCAACACCAAGCACAGCTGTGAAAAAGTGCATGCCTGGCTGGCCCAGGATGGCCACCGGGTCGGTCTGCTGACCGGCGATGTTCCGCAAAAGAAGCGCCTGACCATTCTTGAGGACTTTACCAGCGGCGCGCTCGATATTCTGGTGGCGACCGATGTGGCTGCTCGCGGCTTGCACATTCCCGACGTGACCCACGTCTTCAACTACGACCTGCCCGATGATCCCGAAGATTATGTACACCGCATTGGTCGTACCGGCCGGGCCGGGGCCAGCGGCTGTTCCATCAGCTTTGCCTGTGAAGAGTATGTGTTCAACCTGCCGGCGGTAGAAGCCTACATAGAGCATGAAATTCCGGTCAGCAAGTATGATAACGAGGCTCTGCTCGACGACGTTACTGCGCCTACCCGTATCCATCACCACAGATCCCAGGCCAATCGCGGCAACCGTGATCGTCAGGGGGGCGGCCAACGACGCCCCGGTGGGCATCATCGTCGCCGCCAGCCTCAGGGCGGACGGAGTTAAGCCAGGTGAACAACAGCGCCCTCTACGCCGCCATCGATCTTGGCTCGAACAGTTTTCATATGCTGGTGGTGCATGAGGTAGCCGGAGGCTGCCGCACCCTGGCCAAGATCAAGCGCAAGGTGCGTCTTGCCGCCGGCTTGCAGGCCGATGGCAGCCTGGATGCAGCCTCTCTGCAACGAGGCTGGGATTGCCTGCGGTTGTTCGCCGAGCAATTGCAGGATATTCCCGCCGACCATATTCGCATTGTGGGCACCGCCACGCTGCGCCTGGCCACCAACATCGACCACTTTCTGCACCAGGCCGAGGCCATACTCGGCCATCCGGTGCGCATTATTTCCGGTGAAGAAGAAGCCGCCCTTATCTATCAAGGCGTAGCCTGGACCTCTTCCGGTACCGGCCGCCGGCTCGCCATCGATATTGGCGGAGCCAGCACCGAATTAATCATTGGGGACGGCACCTCGGCTCTGCTGCTGAACAGCCTGAACATGGGCTGTGTGACCTGGCTAAGTCGGTATTTTTCCGATGAGCGGTTAACCGAAGCAAACTTCGAGCAGGCCATTGCCGCCGCGCGTCATGTGTTAACCCCCGTGGCCGGCACTTACCTCAAACTGGGCTGGCAAGGCTGTATTGGCGCCTCGGGCACCATACAGGCGATTCAGGAAATCATGATCAGTCAGGGCGAGGATGAACTCATCACCCTGGAAAAGCTGCTGCGGCTCAAGCAACAGGCCATTGCCTGCCAACGCCTCGACCAGCTTTCCCTGCCCGGCTTGCAGGCCGATCGCGTCAGCGTTTTCCCGTCTGGCCTGGCGATTCTTATCGCCCTGTTCGACTTGCTGGCCATCGAGGAGATGGTGCTGGCCGGAGGGGCCCTGCGTGAAGGTTTGATGTACGGCATGCTGGGGCAGCGGCAGGAATGCGATGCCAGAGAGCGTACCGCAGACAGCCTGATCAGTCGCTACCAGCTAGACAGAGATCAGGCCGAGCGCGTGCGCAGGACGGCCCTGAAGGCCTTACAGCAAGTGGCCAGCAGTCAGCCTCTGGATGCCTCAGCCAATGCCATGCTGGCCTGGTCGGCCCTGTTGTACGAATTGGGGCTGTGCATCGAATACAAGCGCGCGCCCGAACATGCGGCCTATATTATTCACCACATCGATTTACCCGGCTTTACCACGGCACAGCAACAACTCCTGGGTGCCCTGCTGCTGAACCAGCGCGATGAGTTTCAGCTGGCGGCATTGGAGCAGCAAAGCGCGATAGCCACCGAGCAGGCGATTTTATTGGCCCGGCTCTTACGGCTGGCCATTATTCTTTGCCTGCGCCGCACCCGTGGTACCGTGCCCGAGTTTCAACTGGTGGCTAACGAGCAACAGCTCACGCTGACACTACCGGCAAACTGGAGTAAAACGCACCACCTGCGTGCCAGTGAGTTACAGCAAGAAGCCAAACGCCAAACCGCACTGGGCTGGCCACTGGTGATTGAAGAACGAAGCTGAGCCAATAAAACCCGTCAGGTGTGAAGAGTGAGATGCAGGCTAACCCCGCCCCTTATACCAATTACACTCAACAATTGAGCTGTTTTCACTTCATGTAACAGTCGGACAAACGGCCTACTCCACCGACTCGCTGCAAGCACATCCCTGTGGCGCTCAGCACATGACCTCCCTGTCATGTGATGGTCGGTGGAGCAGAACCCTTTGTCCTCCTTCATGCTGCAAAGTCGCCTGTTGGCACTGTCTTCGGGCAACTCAGTGCTTGTGGAGAGGCAACAGAGTTCGGCTCCCACGACCGTGAAATGACAGGGATGTCATTTCCCGAGCCCCCAGGGATGGGTTTATGGCGTGTCGTGGGAGTTGACTCTGTTTCCTCTGGTACTCAGCTTTAAAATAGATCATGTTTTTACTTAGATTGGTATTACTCTTCACCCTTCACGGTAAAGAAAAGGCGCCTTGCGGCGCCTTTCTTATACTCTTTGCTGTCAATGCTTCATTTGCTGCTTTGTTCTTCACGCAGCCACTGAGCCACTCGCTTGGCGAAGTAGGTCAGAATGCCATCGGCACCGGCGCGCTTGAAGCACAATAGCGATTCCATCACGGTTTCCCGCTCTTTCAGCCAGCCATTTTGAATCGCTGCCATGTGCATGGCATATTCTCCACTCACCTGGTAGGCGAAGGTGGGCACGCCAAATTGATCTTTCACCCGGCGTACCACATCCAGATACGGCATGCCTGGCTTGACCATGACACTGTCGGCGCCTTCTTCAATATCGAAAGCCACTTCCTGCAATGCTTCGTTGCTGTTGGCCGGATCCATCTGATAGGTAGACTTGTTGCCGCCTTTGAGGTTGCCGGCAGAGCCAACGGCATCCCGGAAAGGTCCGTAATAGTTGGAGGCATACTTGGCAGAATACGCCATGATCTGGGTGTTGATAAATCCGGCTTCTTCCAATGCCTGGCGAATGGCGCCAATACGGCCATCCATCATATCGGAAGGTGCCACTATGTCGGCACCGGCCTGCGCATGGCTGAGCGCCTGCTTGACCAGTACCTCTGTGGTAACGTCGTTCAGCACATAACCGTCATCGTCCAGAATACCGTCCTGACCGTGTACCGTAAACGGATCCAGTGCCACGTCCGTCATGACACCCAGCTCGGGAAACGCTTCTTTTAGTGCCCGCACTGCGGCCTGAGCCAGGCCTTCTGGATTGTAGGCCTCTTCTGCCATCAGGCTTTTCTGGTTGGCCTCCACGACCGGAAACAAGGCGATCAGGGGCACGCCCAGCTTCACCAGTTCGGCGGCTTCTTCCAGCAATAAATCAATGGATAACCTGTCTATGCCAGGCATGGACTCGACCGCTTCGCGGCGCCCAACCCCGGGCAGTACAAATACCGGATAAATCAGATCATCAACCGTCAGTCGGTGCTCTCGCACCAGGCGACGGCTAAAGTCGTGCTTGCGGGTACGGCGCAGGCGACGTGAATGAAAACCACCAAATATCTGTTGAGTCATAACTACTCCAAAGTGAGTCCTGAATCGTTCCTAAAGACGGAAAAAGGCGCGGCTGGTTGCCCTGGTATCGGCAATCAGCGCCTCGGGGCTTTCACCCCGGCAGGCGGCAATACGGTGTGCAATATGCGGTAAATAAGCCGGCTCATTACGCCGACTGGCCGGCTTGGGTGACAAATCTCGCGGCAACAGATAAGGGCTGTCGGTTTCGATCATCAGCCGGTTGCCCGGGATCAGCGACACCAGTCGCTGCAGATCCTGCCCCCGACGCTCGTCGCAGATCCAGCCGGTAATGCCGATATGCAGATCCAGCGCCAGGCAATCACGCAGTTCGGCTTCGCTACCGGTAAAACAATGCAGCACGGCCGCCGGCAGCTTGCTCCGCCAGGGGGTCAGAATGTCCATGAAGCGCTGGTGAGCATCCCGGCAGTGCATAAAGACCGGCAGCTGCAACTCGGCCGCCAGCTCCAGCTGGGCTTCAAACACCGCGTCCTGCTGAGGGCGCGGCGAAAAGTCGCGATTGTAATCGAGACCGCACTCACCAATGGCCACCACTTCCGGGCGCATCGCCAGTTCGTGCAGCCTGCTCAAACTGTGCGCGTCGAAGGTCTTGGCATCGTGGGGGTGAATGCCGGCGGTGGCATAGCAAAACCCCGCCTGGCTGGCCGCATAATCCGCCACCGCCCGGCTTTCGGCTAAATTGGTGCCCGTCAAGATCAGGGCAGAGACACCTGCCGCTTTGGCTCGCCCCAACACCTCGTCTCTATCGCCATCAAACTGACTGCTGGTCAGGTTAACCCCAATATCAATCATGATGCTTGATCCTGTTCTTCCTCATCGTTCTTGTTGCGGGTATAGAAGCGCGCAAAAAATACGCCTACTTCAAACAACAGCCACATGGGAATGGCCAACAAGGTCTGGGAAATGATGTCGGGTGGCGTCAGTAGCATGCCAACAATAAATACCACGACAATCACGTAGGGACGCTTGCTTGCCAAGTCCTTCGGCGTGGTCACCCCGGTCCAGCATAACAAAATAGTGGCGATGGGAATTTCAAAGGCAATACCAAAGGCGACAAACAGGCCGAGCACAAAATCGAGATAGCTGGCAATGTCGGTGGCAATGGTTACCCCTTCCGGGGCCATTTTGGTAAAAAAGGCAAAGGCCAGCGGAAACACCACGAAGTAGGCAAAGGCGGCTCCGGCATAAAACAGCAAGGCGCTGGAAAACACCAGTGGCGCTATCAGCCGCTTTTCGTGCTTGTAAAGCCCGGGGGCGATAAACGCCCACACCTGATATAGCACATACGGAATGGCCAGAAAGAATGACACTATCAGCGTCAGCTTCATCGGCGTTAAGAACGGGGTCGCAACGCCGGTCGCGATCATGCTGGTGCCTTCCGGCAGTTGCCGCAGCAAGGGTTCGGCCAAAATGGTGTAAATGTCGTTGGCAAAGTACACCAAGGCCAGAAAGACCAGCACAATAGCGCCGAACGCACGCAACAAGCGGCCTCTCAGCTCCACTAGATGGCTGATAAGTGGCTGATGTATTTGGTTCATTTAAGGTTTATCCTGCGGTGCTTGAGAAGATGAAGTCTGTTCGCCCTCATCGTTTGGCGCTGCTTTTTTTTCGTAGGGTCGCGTGACGGAAGCCGCCGCCTCTTTTAACTGATCAACGGACTCCTGAAGCTCCGGACTCAGTGTTTTCATGTTGAGCTGTTCGGCTTTTTTCAAGTCTCGATGCAGCTCGTCCATTCTTAGCTCTTGCGACAGCTCTGTTTTGACCGCATTGGCAGTATCTCGTACCGTTTTAAAAAGCCGAGACACGGTTCTGATCGCCACCGGAAGTCGCTCCGGTCCCAATACCAGAAGCCCAACCACGGCTATGACCACCAGCTCCCAGAAACCGATATCAAACATGATTATACTCGATCGTTATCTTTGGTTTTTTCCTGATCCTTGGCCTTGAAAGCATCAGCTTGCTCTTTTTTGTCAGACAAAGACGCTTGTTTGAAGTCGGCATCCTGCTGATTTTTATCGCTTTCTTTATCGTCGTCGCTCATCGCCTTTTTAAAGCCTTTGACCGCCGATCCCAAATCGCTACCCATGCCGCGTAATTTTTTGGTCCCGAACAACAGCACCACAATCAAGACGACAATAAGCAGCTGCCAAACACTGATTCCACCCATGATCTTTTTCCTATGTAAAAAAGTAAACCAACATGATATCCGAGCTTGATGACAATACCTTGATATCAGATCACATTAACGCGCTATTTTTTGCCAACCCAGTAACCATACAAACAAAGTCAGTACCAAACCAGACATGGCCCATTCAATTTTATCCATTCCCAGCAGCAAGGTGCTGGCCAGCAGTATGCTCGCTCCCATGGCCAATAAAAAGCGTCCTTTTCCCTGGCGCTTGTTCTGCTGGGCAAATTGATCATAAAGGCCGTGCACCTGTCGCTGCTGGTACTTGGCCTGACGCAGCGCATCGTAGACAAGTTCAGGTAATTCCGGCAGTTTTTCGGCCCAGAATGGCGCTTTTTCTTTCACCGCATTAATGACCGCCTTGTAGCCAACCTGATTCTGCATCCATTCTTCCAGGAAGGGCTTGGCCGTCTTCCACAAGTCCAGCTGCGGGTAAAGCTGGCGACCGACCCCTTCCACATACAGCAGGGTTTTCTGCAGCAAAACCAGCTGTGGCTGTACCGCCATATTGAAACGCCGTGCCGTATTAAACAGATTCAGTAACACATGACCAAAGGAAATTTCCGACAGTGGCTTCTCGAAGATGGGCTCCAGCACGGTGCGAATAGCCGACTCGAACTCTTCCAGCTTGGTGTCGGCAGGTACCCAGCCCGACTCCACATGCAACTCGGCAACCTTGCGGTAGTCACGGTTGAAGAAGGCCAGAAAGTTCTCCGCCAGATAACGCTTGTCGTCTTTATTCAAGGTGCCGACAATACCGCAGTCGATACCAATCCATTGGGGGTCTTCAGGGTGTTCATAGGAGACAAAGATGTTGCCCGGATGCATGTCTGCATGAAAAAAGCTGTCGCGAAACACCTGAGTAAAAAAGACTTCTACGCCGCGCTCGGCCAACAGTTTCATGTTGGTACCATTGGCTTCCAGAGCCTCGATATCAGACACCGGAATACCGTAGATCCGCTCCATCACCAGCACATTTTCCTGGCAATAGCTGGAATAGATTTCGGGTACATACAGCGTGCCCGACCCTTCAAAGTTGCGGCGCAACTGAATGGCGTTGGCGGCCTCGCGCAACAGGTTCAGCTCATCAAACAAGGTCTTGCGGTATTCTTCTACCACTTCGACCGGGCGCAGGCGACTGCTGCGTACCGGCACCAGACGCGCCACCAAAGTGGCCATCGAGTGCATCAGGCTCACATCGGCTTCAATCACTTTCTCGATATTGGGCCGGATCACCTTGATCACGACTTCCTGCCCGGTTTTCAGCCGAGCCGTGTGTACCTGGGCAATAGAAGCCGACGCCAGCGGCGTTTCATCGAAGTCATCGAACAGCTCACCAATAGGCGCCCCCAGGCTGGTCTCGATCTGCTGGCGAGCCAATACACCGTTAAAAGGAGGGACCCTGTCTTGCAATAGCGCCAGTTCTTCTGCGATATCCGGTGGTAACAGATCCCGGCGAGTCGATAACATCTGGCCAAACTTGATAAAAACGGGTCCAAGGTGCTCGAATGCCAGACGAATGCGCTTGCCTCGCGACAGGTCGGGGTGGCGGTTTTTCAGCCAAAACAGGCTTTTTCTCGCCATCCGTGCCGGCCAGATCTGTAGCCGGGCCGGTATCAGCTCATCCAGCCCATAGTCGAATAAGGTTTTCCCAATCTGATAGAGTCGAACCAACTCCCGCAGCTTCTTCATGAATGCCTGACCTTATCTGTTAGCGTCGCCAGCCGTCTTTGCAGCTGTAACATATCTTTATGCAGTTCGGTGACCTCATCATTAAAATCAGCCAATTCCAGCGGCCCCACGGCCAGGCGCGCTTCTTCACGCACATAGTCACCCAGCTGGTCGCGCAAACCCAGGGCCCGTCGCTCTATTGCCGTTTTCAGTTCCCCACCATGACGACACAGCAGGTGCGCGACTATGTCTCCGGTGTAAGGAGCCAGCCAGCCTTCAATATCGATGCGGGGATCTTTCAGCACGGCGGTAAAGTCCTGCCAGGGAGTCGGATCGCCCTGCACATCGATGCGGCCGTCACGGATGTACTGCATCAACAAACCTTTGTCTTTCAGCAACCCCAGCGCATCCAGTGACAAGCTGAGATGACTGTCCACCACGCCTTCGTACTGCTGCAAGACCGCCAGTCGATCGGCAGAAAACAGCAGGTAAAGGCTGGCTACATTGGTGATGGTCAACTGCAGCACCTTGCCGTGCAAGGGTGCCATCTTCTTTAACCGTTCGGCGTCTTGACCTATAAAGCGGTTAAAGGCCGTTTCAAGGGTGCCATTAAGTAAGGGCCGCAACAGTGGAGTCATTAGAATTTGAACCCACGATGCAATGCGACTATGCCATCGGTCAGATTGAAGTATTCCACCTGCTCTAATCCAGCTTGCTCCATCATGCTCTTGAGGGTTTCCTGATCCGGATGCATACGGATAGACTCCGCCAGATACTGATAACTGTCGCTGTCTTTGGCCACTATGCTGCCGACTTTAGGCAGAATGTTGAATGAGTAAAAGTCGTACAGCTTATTCATCACTTCATGCTGCGGCTTGGAAAACTCCAGTACCAGCAAGCGTCCGCCCGGCTTCAGCACCCGTTGCATGGAGGCCAGCGCCTTGTCTTTATCGGTGACATTGCGCAGGCCAAAGGCGATGGTAATCAAATCGAAGTGGTTATCAGGAAAGGGGAGTTGCTCGGCATTGGCCTGTACATACGCAATGTTGCTGCCCAGGCCTTTGTTTCTCAGCTTGTCTCGGCCCACCTTGAGCATGGAGTCATTAATATCCGCCAGTACGACCTGACCGGTTTCGCCAACAATGCGTGAAAACTTGGCGGTCAAATCGCCGGTACCGCCCGCCAGATCCAGCACTTTCTGACCCTTGCGAACCCCGGAGCAGTCAATAGTAAACCGCTTCCAAAGCCGATGAATACCAAACGACATCAGATCGTTCATGATATCGTATTTAGCGGCCACCGAATGAAATACGCCGGCAACCATCTGCTCTTTTTCGTTGGCTTCTACCGTCTTGTAACCGAAGTGTGTCGTCGATTTGTGCTGTTCTGACATGCTGAAGGCACCTATAAAATCAAAGTAAGTGAGTGTACTGCAAATACGCGGCCTGGACTAACGAGAAGCCAGGAGACTGCTCGTTATCTGCATGCCAAAGTAGGTCAACATGATACAGCAAACCACATTCAGGCACACATTCAACATGGCCTTAAGCCATTGACCTTGTTCGAGTAGTAACAGGCTGTCGAGCGAGAAGGATGAAAAGGTCGTCAAGGCGCCCAACATGCCAACCATGACAAAAGGCCGCCAGCTATGCGCACTCACCAGCTGCTGTTGCACCAGTATAAAGACGCACCCCATCATCAGGGAGCCCAGCAGGTTGACCGTTAAGGTGCCATAAGGGAAGGATTTACCCAATAAACGAGCCATTAAGTCCGTGATGCCAAACCGTAATGTGGCTCCCAGGGCGCCACCGAGCGCGATAAATAGCAGGGTTTTCATGTGTGAGCCATGCAGTTAACAATGCAAAGAATAGGAAGAAGTTTACGCCTGACGGTAACAAAAACCCACCCTCATGAATACAATGCAGACAAGAAGCAGACCTTTCGCGCCCCACGGTTGGTGCCGCTCTGGCAAACAGGCATGAAAAAAGCCCGACTCTTTCGAATCGGGCTTTTTAATTGGGTGCCTGGCATGGCCCGTCCCCTTGCCCAGGGAGAAGGCTGCACTCGAGTCGCGAAACACTGAACAAGCGGTTCCGCCTGCGGCGAAATGCGAGAGTAAACGTTCGCCTACAACAGACGATGTCTGTCTTGGCTTGTCCCCTTCACTCTTTACGCTTCACCCTTCACTTTTCTGTAGACGAGAAAAAGCCCTTCACATTGGTGAAGGGCTTTTAAATTGGGTGCCTGGCAGTGACCTACTTTCACATGGCAGCTGCCACACTATCATCGGCGCGGCTGCGTTTCACTTCTGAGTTCGGCATGGGATCAGGTGGTTCCACAGCGCTATCGCCGCCAGGCATAAATTGTCATCTGGAAAACTGGTTTGTTTTGAAATAATTGTTTGTAGTTGCCTGCCTACGCAAGGTCTCACACTTCTTGGGTGTTGTATGGT
>NZ_JBLWUK010000009.1:69228-100558 GCF_048268965.1 Oceanisphaera sp. | reverse complement strand
ATCTGATCTCTATTTTTCCGTGGGTTCCGTGTTCTTCCGTGGCGAATAGGTCTTTAAGGGTTTTGTTCCGCCTTCGGCGAAATGCGAGAGCAAGCGTTCGCCTACAAGTGCCAAAGCCAAGGCGAGACACCGGGGCCGTCATGCCGGGCTCGACCCGGTACCGGTAAGACGGCATAGGAGGTTTTTTGTAGGTGCCGCTTTAGCTGGCACTCCCGTCTCAGCGGGATTTTAAAAAACCTTCTGCTAACGCAGAACCGGCAGCTAAAGCGCCGGACTACAGGGGACGGTGTGTTTTATAGGCTCTGCTTTAGCTGCGCAATGCAGCTACGCGGCATCTTTGCTCCGATGTCTCATATCCTGCTGCGCAGGATTTAGCAGCTAAAGCAGCTACTACATTCGTGCTGTATGTTGAACGCGATGCTGCTTTTATCTTTAACTTACAGCGTGCAGCTGACGGCTTACCGCTTTGTTTTAGCCCTTACCATCAAGCTTCCTTTCCGATCTGATCTCTATTTTTCCGTGGGTTCCGTGTTCTTCCGTGGCGAATAGGTCTTTAAGGGTTTTGTTCCGCCTTCGGTGAAATGCGAGAGCAAGCGTTCGCCTACAAGTGCCAAAGCCAAGGCGAGGTACCGCTATGTCGGCTAAACACATGACAGGATGATAAAAAAACACCGAGCCTGGGGCTCGGTGTTTGGGGTTAACTGTTCGCTTTAAGCTTACCGCTTACCGCTTACCGCTAGGTTACTTGTGGGTCGCCGCTTTCATGTCGGTGGCGAAGGCGGTGAGGGCGTCGGTCATGGCCTTGAAGTCACCCTGGTGTTGCTCGATGATCTTGACCACGGCCGAGCCGGAGATGGCGCCGGCGGCACCGGCACTAATGGCCTCGCGCACTTGCTGTGGGGTGGAGATACCAAAACCGAGCAGTGAAGGCGGTGCATTAAACTGCTTGAGCGTGGCCAGCAAGGTGTCTACCGGTTTGCCGGCCTTGGTTTCGGTGCCGGTTACACCGGCGCGGCTCAGCAGATAGGTATAGCCCGAGCCGGTTTCGGCAATGGCTTTCAGGGTGGCTTCGTCGCCGTTGGGCGGAGCGATAAAAATGGTTTCTATGCCCGCTTTATCGGCGGCGGCTTTAAAGGGCGCCGACATTTCCAGTGGCGCATCGGCCACCAGTACCGAGTCTACGCCTGCGGCCGCGGCACGGCTGTAAAAGTTGTCCAGGCCCGGAGCGTACACCAGGTTGGCGTACACCAGCAGTCCGATGGGCATGTCTGGGTACTTTTCGCGTACCTGGGTCAGCATCTCGAAGCAGGTCTGGGTGCGGGTACCGGCATTCAGGGCGCGCAGGGTGGCCGCCTGAATGGTGGGGCCGTCTGCTACCGGATCGGAAAACGGAATGCCCAGCTCCAGGGCATCGGCGCCACCGGCAATCAGGGCATCAATCACCTTGAGCGATTGCTCGGGGGTGGGGTCACCCAGGGTCACGAACGGTACGAAGGCACCCTGATTGGCAGCCGTTAAACGGTCAAACAAGCGATTGTAACGGCTCATTTTATTTCTCCCTTCTGCTCTAGAATATCAGCCACGGTAAAGATGTCCTTGTCGCCACGGCCGGACAGGTTAACCACCAGCACCTGCTCTTTTTCTGGCTCGGCGTCGGCCATTTTAAGGGCGTAGGCCAGCGCATGAGACGACTCCAGTGCCGGAATAATGCCTTCGTTGCGGGCCAGGGCCTGAAAGGCGTCCAGGGCTTCGTCGTCGGTTACCGATACATATTCGGCGCGGCCGGTGGTGGCCAGGTAGGCGTGCTGCGGGCCTACCGAGGGGAAGTCGAGACCGGCAGAAACGGAATAAGACTCGGATACCTGACCGTCTTCGTTATGCATCATCAGCGACAACATGCCAAAGAAGATGCCCTTGGTGCCTTCGCCCAGGGTAGCGCCGTGTTCGCCGGTGCTAATGCCCTTGCCGGCGGGCTCTACGCCAATCAGCCTGACGTTTTTTTCTTCAATAAAGTCGGCAAACAGACCGATGGCGTTCGAGCCACCGCCCACGCAGGCAATCACGGCGTCGGGCAGGTGGGCTTCGTGCTCCATAATCTGCACCTTGGCTTCTTCGCCAATCATGCGCTGAAATTCACGCACTATGGTGGGGAAGGGATGCGGACCGGCGGCGGTACCCAGCATGTAGTGGGCGGTTTCGTAGTTGGCTGCCCAGTCGCGCATGGCTTCGCTGCAGGCGTCTTTCAGGGTGGCCGAGCCGGCGTGTACCGGTATCACTTCGGCGCCCATCAGCTTCATGCGGAATACGTTGGGCTTTTGGCGTTCGCAGTCTTTGGCGCCCATGTACACCCGGCATTTCAGGCCCATGAGTGCACAGGCCAGGGCGGTGGCCACGCCGTGCTGGCCGGCACCGGTTTCGGCAATAATTTCGGTTTTGCCCATGCGCTTGGCCAGCAATGCCTGACCCAGCACCTGGTTGGTTTTGTGAGCGCCGCCGTGCAGCAGGTCTTCACGTTTCAGGTAAATGCGGGTTTTGGTGTGCGAAGCCAGGTTGCGCACCCGGGTTAATGGCGTGGGGCGACCGGCATATTCGCTGAGCAGTTCGCGAAACTCGCGATCAAACTCGGGGTCCTGTTGTGCATCAACAAAGGCCTGCTCCAGTTGCAGCAGGGCGGGCATTAGGATTTGTGGCACATACATGCCACCAAAATCACCGAAGAAAGGATTAAGTAAGCTCATTATTTGGTTTTCCTGCGTCCGTAGTGGCGAATATAGGTGAAAGCGGCCTTCAGTTTCTGGGCATCCTTGTGCCCGGGGGCGCTTTCTACGCCGGAATTAAAATCCAGCCCCAGGCAGCCAAGGGCGGCTGCCTCGTGTGCGTTTTCCGGGGTGAGGCCGCCGGCCAGCATGGCCTGGCTGCTGTCGATGTTGCTTAGCAACGACCAGTCAAACGCCTGGCCGGTGCCGCCGCTCTGGCTGCCAACCTGGGTGTCGAACAACAGACGGTCGGCCTGTTGTGGCAGGGTGGGCAGGGCGTCGGTGACCGGCACCGCTTTCCAGACGGCCACCGTCTCGGGCAGCTGCTGCTTAAGGGCGCTGATATAGGCGTCGTCTTCGCTGCCGTGCAGTTGCACCGCGTGCAGGCCCAGCTCGCGCGCCGTTGCACTCACCTCGTTAAGGGCGTGATTTTGAAACACGCCTACATAGTGCAGGGGGGCGGCGGCCATGATGGCGCGGGCCTGCTCTGCGCTGACGCAGCGCGGGCTTTTGCCAACAAAAATCAGGCCACCGTGTACGGCGCCGGCGTTATAGGCGGCGGCGGCATCCTGTGGCTGGGTCAGGCCGCACACCTTGTTGCTGCCCAAAATCAGCTTGCGCACCGCCAGCTCGATATCGTGCTGGGCCATCAGCGAGCTGCCCACCAAAAAGCCATCGGCGTAGGCCGACAGGGCTTTCACCTGGGCGTGATCGTGAATACCGGACTCGGAGATCACAATGCGATCGGCGGGAATAAGCGCAGACAATACCTTGGTACGGTCAAGATCTATGCTCAGGTCGCGCAAGTCGCGGTTGTTGATGCCAATCACCTTGGCGTTAAGGGCAATGGCGCGTTCTACTTCTTCTTCGCTGATCACTTCGGTGAGCACGCCCATGTCCAATGACTCGGCCACCGCGTTCAATTCGCGGTATTGCTGGTCATCCAGCACCGACAACATCAGCAAAATGGCATCGGCCTGGTGCAGGCGGGCCAGCTTGATCTGGTAAGGGTCGATAATAAAGTCTTTGCAGATCACCGGCTGACTGACCTGGCTACGAACCTGGGTCACAAACTCGAACTGACCCTGAAAATACTTCTCGTCGGTCAGTACCGAAATGGCCGAGGCATGGCGGCCATACACGGCGGCAATGGCGTCCAGATCGAAGTCTTCGCGGATCAGCCCCTTGGAGGGTGAGGCCTTCTTGCATTCCAGAATAAAGGCCGGGCTTTTGGCTTTCAGTGCCGCCACAAACGAGCGGTCGCTGGGGATTAACTCTTCTTCAAAGCTGCTTAACGGCTGGCTGAGCTTGCGCTCGGCCACCCAGATTTTTTTGTCGGCAACAATTTTGCCCAAAACGGTACTTAACATTGGCTTAACTCCGCCAGTTTATTGGCAACATCCATGGCTTTGCCCGATTTTAACACAGCCAGCACCTGGGCAACCCCTTCTTTCAAGGTTTCGGTCTGGCCGCTCATCACCAGCAGTGGCGCCACGTTCATGGCAATCACGCCCTGTTGGGCCGGGGTGCCGCGACCTTGCAGCAGGCTCAGGGTAATGGCCTTGTTTTCACAAGGATCCCCGCCGGCCACGGCGCTAATAGGGTAACGTTCGAGCCCCAATTCTTCGGGGGTGATGCTGTATTCGCTGATCACGCCGTTGGCGATCTCTGCCACCATGGTGGGGCCGTGAATGGCCACTTCATCCAGGCCGCTGCCATGGACCACCATGCCACGCTTGAGGCCCATGGCCACCAGAGTGTCGGCAATGGGGCGCACCAGCTCTTCGGAATACACGCCCAGCAGCATGAAGTCGGGGCGGGCGGGGTTAACCAGCGGGCCCAGCACGTTGAAGATAGTGCGGGTTTTCAGGGCCTGGCGCACCGGCATGGCATTGCGCATGCCACCGTGGTAGTTGGGCGCAAACAGGAAGCAGACGTTCACTTCATCCAGGCTGTGGCGGGCGCGCTCCGGGCTCATGTTCAGATCGATGCCCAGTTGTTCCAGCAAGTCGGACGAACCGGACTTGGAAGACACGCCGCGGTTGCCGTGCTTGGCCACCTTAAGACCGCAGGCGGCGGCCACCAGGGCCGAGGTGGTGGACACGTTAAAGATGTTCATGCCATCGCCACCCGTGCCCACTATGTCGCAAAACGGATAGTCGGGACGGGGGAAGGGCGAGGCCGCCTCCAGCAGTGCCTGTGCCGCGCCGGCAATTTCATCCGGGGTTTCGCCTTTCATTTTCAGCACGGTCAGCAAAGAAGCCATGGTCATTTGATCCATGTCGCCCTTGATCAGCTCGCCAAACAGGGCCTGAGCCTGGTTGCGGCTAATGTGCTCGCCCCGGTACAGCTGATCCATGGCCTTGCTTTCCGGCGCGCTTAAAAATTCCATACTTTGCGCCAGCAATTGCGCGCCCTCCGTGGTCATGATGGACTCTGGGTGAAACTGAAACCCCAATACCCGCTTGGCGGTATCCTGCACCGCCATGGTCATGCCGTGGTAGTCGGCAATCACCGGCAGGGTGCTGGGGATCTTGCTGCCCACCAGCGAGTGATATCGGGCTACCGGCAGCGGGTTGGACAAGTGGGCAAATACCCCTTGGCCGTTATGGCTGATCAGCGAGGTCTTGCCGTGCTTGATTTCACCGGCGCCACCCACCACGCCGCCGTAGTGCTCCACCAGGGCCTGATGACCCAGGCAGATGCCCAGAATGGGGAAGCGACCAATACACTCGGTGATGAGGGCGGGCATGTTACCGGCTTCGCCGGGAGTGCCCGGGCCGGGCGAGAGCACCAGAATGGGCCGTTCGCCCTGCTGCTCGCATTGCTCCATGGCGGCGACCAGCTGCGCCACCGGCACCGTGTTGCGATACACCTTGACGGTGGCCCCCAGGGTGCGGAACTGATCAACCAGGTTATAGGTAAAAGAGTCGTAGTTATCGAGCAGGAATACGGTATTAGACATGGCTCACCTCCGCCAGAGTGGTGCCGTGGGCCAGGGCGATGGCGTTAAGCACCGCCGCCGCCTTGTTGCGGGTTTCGTCGGCTTCCGACTGGGGATCCGAGTCATACACCACGCCGGCACCGGCCTGCACATGGGCCACGCCATCACTGACAAAGGCCGAGCGGATCACGATACAGGTGTCCATGTCGCCCTGGCCGTTGATGTAGCCAACGGCCCCGCCGTAGCTGCCGCGACGTGCCTGCTCTACTTCACGGATCAGTTCGCTGGCGCGAATTTTGGGGGCACCGGTCAGGGTGCCCATGTTCATGCAGGCCTGATAGCCGTGCAGGGCGTCCAGATCGTGTCGCAGTGTGCCCACCACCCGGGAGACCAGGTGCATAACGTGGCTGTAGCGGTCTACGCTGAGCAGGTCTTTCACATAACGGGTGCCGGGCTCGCTGATGCGGGCAATGTCGTTGCGGGCCAGGTCGACCAGCATCAGGTGTTCGGCGGTTTCCTTGGTGTCCTGGCGCAGGTCCAGCTCGATGCGACCGTCCAGATCCAGGTTGACGCTGCCGTCCGGGTTCAGGCCGCGCTTGCGGGTGCCGGCAATGGGGTACATTTCTACCGTGCGGCTGGCATGGTCGAATTTAACCGAGCTTTCGGGGCTGGCGCCAAACAGGGTGAAGTCCTGATCGTTCACATAAAACAGATAG
This sequence comes from Oceanisphaera sp., assembly GCF_048268965.1. Taxonomy (GTDB): domain Bacteria; phylum Pseudomonadota; class Gammaproteobacteria; order Enterobacterales; family Aeromonadaceae; genus Oceanimonas. Next base: position 94,142 of record NZ_JBLWUK010000009.1, on the reverse strand, counting down.
GGGCTGGGGTTGGTTTGCTTGAGCTTGCGATAGGCCGCCAGCGGGCGCGGGCAGGGCAGGCTGAAGCTGCGCGAAGGCACCACCTGAAAAATATTGCCGTCCTGAATGTGCTGTTTCAGGTTGATGACATCGGTTTTAAATTCGCTGTCGCTCTTGCTGGCCTGAATATGGCCGTGCAGCTGGGTATCGGCGGCCGGCTCCGGGTGAACCTGGCCACAGGCGTCGGCCAGCTGTTGCAGCCGGGCTTGCAGTCTGTTCTGTTCGGCGGCGTCAAATACGCAGGCCGACAGGCGTCCGGTTTCCTGTTTATGATCCAGGGTGATCAGGGTTTCGGCCAGATAAAAGCAAAAGTCGGGGCAACGGTTAATGCCTTCCGGCACCTGGGTCAGTTGCTCGAATGACGCAATCAAATCGTAGGCAAAGGTGCCAGACATAAAGATGTGCTGCTGACCCTGGTCTGCCTGAAAGCGGGTTAAAATCAGGCGCAGGGTTTCCAGTACCGAAGGCGCTTTAAGGCGGCTGTCTTCGTCCAGGGTATCGTCGGCCTGGGGCAGGGTCACCACCAGCTGGTGGGCCGAGCGCTCGCCGCCCAATGCCTGTTCAACCAGGTCCAGGGCGGGCAGGCCGTTATTGTTCAGGGCGTTCAGGGTGACGGTGTGCTGCTGGCACACCAGGCGGACACAGGCATCCAGCATCAACAGGCTTTGGGTACCGGCCTTGGTGTCTATTTCTGCCGACTCCAGCAACATGCTGTTGTCGCCGGCTTGGGTGAGGGCTGCGAATAACGCGAGCGGATCATCGGTGTAGGGTGCATCTTGCAATAAAACGTGGAGCTGACCATGCGCCATCTTGTTCTTCCTTTTTAGTTAGTCTCGGTCATCAGGTATCTGCCTGATCACCTGGCTGGCAATGTCGTCATCGGTAATGGTTACGAATGCCGTTTTTACCGGGGTAAGCTGCGGTTGAGGTTGCCATCGCCAAATATTCTTGTCGGTCGGTTTCATCGCGTCACCTTTTGCTGGATAATAAAAAACCCGCACTAGGGCGGGCTTACATGTTCGCTGAGACTTAAAGACGAATACAGCAAATCACACACCCGACGTTAGGGAGTGTGCCACCACCAAATAATGCGTAGAGTGGAATTTTGCTGAAACATCGCGCTCTTCTCGTTAATCTGAAACTGGTTATAGTTAAACGATATTCGGGGGGACAAGTCAACCCCGGGCACAGGAATTTTTATGCGAATTGATTTACACAGCCATTCTACGGCGTCGGATGGCCAGCTCACACCGACCGAATTAATGGCCCGCGCGGCCGAAAAAGAAGTGGATGTGCTGGCACTCACCGACCACGATACGCTGGACGGGTTGGCCGAAGCGGCGATCGCAGCGGAGCAGTATGGTGTGCGTTTGATTAACGGCGTGGAAATTTCCTGCTTGTGGCAGGCGCTGGAAGTGCACGTGGTGGGGCTGAATATTCGCTGCGATCACGAAGGCTTGAATGCCTTGCTGGCCGAACAGCAGCACAGGCGCGAGCAACGAGCGCACTTGATGGCCGAACGGTTGGCAAAGGCCAGGTTTCCCGGCGCTTACGAAGGCGCGCGGGCCCTGGCGGGTAAGGCGCCCATTACCCGTACTCACATGGCCAAGTGGCTGTTGAGTCAGGGGGCGGCCGATTCCATACCCAAGGTGTTTAAAAAGTTTTTAAGCCGAGGCAATACCGGCTATGCTCCGCCCAACTGGTGCTCGCTGGATGACGCCATCAGCGCCATTCAACAAGCGGGTGGCGTGGCGGTGCTGGCGCACCCTACGCGCTACGACCTGTCGAACAAATGGGTCAAGAAAATGCTGGCGGCGTTTGCCGAGGCAGGCGGCGATGCCATGGAGGTTTCCATGGCGCAGCAGAGCCCGCAAGAACGTGCTACGTTGGGTGAATGGAGCAAAGAGTTCAAGCTGGCCGCGTCGGTTGGGTCTGACTTTCACTATCCCAGCCAGTGGCGTGAGCTGGGCCGGCAGTTGTGGCTTCCCAAAGAAGGCACGCCAGTGTGGACACGTTTTATTTAAATCATTCCGGGAGGAATCATGAGCCAATATTTTGAACTGCACCCCGACAACCCTCAACCTCGCCTGATCAATCAGGCGGTGGCGATTATTCGCCAGGGTGGTGTGCTGGTTTATCCCACCGACTCCGGTTATGCCATCGGTTGTCTGGTAGGCGACAAAAACGCCATGGAGCGTATCTGTCGCATTCGCAAGCTGGAAAAAGATCACAACTTTACCCTGGTGTGCCGCGATTTGTCCGAGCTGTCTTTTTACGCTCGGGTAGACAATGGCGCCTTCAGATTGATGAAGAACAACACCCCGGGCGCCTATACTTTTATTTTGCAGGCCACCAAGGAAGTGCCGAAGCGGCTGCAGAACCCAAAACGTAAAACCATCGGGCTGCGGGTGCCGGACAACGCCATCAGCCTGGCCTTGCTTGAGGCACTGGGTGAGCCCCTGATGTCGGGCAGTTTGATTTTACCCGGCGAAACCGATGCCGAGTACGATCCGCAGTTGATCCGCGAGAAGCTGGAAAAACTGGTCGACCTGATCATCGACGGCGGCGTGCTGGACTCCAAGCCTACGACCGTGATCGAACTGTACGATGATACCCCCGTGATTGCCCGCGCTGGTGCCGGCGACACTCGTCCTTTTGAATAAGTGAATAACATGACTGAAAAACTGCAAAAAGTGCTGGCCCGGGCAGGCAAAGGTTCGCGCCGGGAAATTGAAGCGCTGATCAGCCAGGGACGAGTAAGCGTAGATGGCAAGGTCGCCATCCTCGGTGACCGTGTGACCGGTAAAGAGCAAATACGCCTGGACGGCCACATGGTTGAAACCCAGCCCGAAGCCGAGGTTATTTGCCGTGTGCTGGCCTATCACAAGCCGGAAGGCGAAGTGAGCACCCGCAAGGATCCCGAAGGCCGACCCACGGTATTCGACCGTCTGCCCAAACTGCAGGGTGCCCGCTGGGTGTCCGTAGGGCGACTGGATGTGAATACCTCCGGCCTGTTGCTGTTTACCACAGACGGCGAGCTGGCCAACCGTTTAATGCATCCACGGCACGAAATTGACCGGGAATATGCGGTACGGGTATTCGGTGAAGTGACCGAAGCCATGCTGCAGCGTCTGCGCAAGGGCGTGATGCTGGAAGACGGCATGGGCAAGTTCGACACCATCAAGCACCAGGGCGGCGAAGGCATGAACCACTGGTTCCATGTCACGCTGAAAGAAGGTCGTAACCGCGAAGTACGTCGCCTGTGGGAATCCCAGGAAATGCAGGTAAGCCGACTGATCCGGGTACGTTACGGCAAAATCGAACTGCCCCGCAATCTGCCCCGGGGCGGCTGGTCCGAAATGGGCCTGGACGAAGTTAACTACCTGCGTACCGAGGTGGGGTTAACCGCCGAGAAAGAAAGCAAGGTCGACGTCCATGCCACCGAGCGTTACAAGCAGGTGTCCCAAATTCGCAAGGCGGTACGCAAGCACAACAGCCGCGTAAGGAGCGAAGGCACAGGTGCCAATGCCGGCGCCGGCGCCAAGAAAAAGCCGGGCCCAACACGGCCACGCAGCGCCAACCCACGGCAAAAGCGCAAAACCAGACTGTAACAACCACAGTTGTAAGATAAACATCAAAACACCGAACCCACAGGTTCGGTGTTTTTTTATGGTTTTGCCGTCATCCTGACGCAGGTCAGGATCTCGGTTGTGTGTTCTGTAGGCACTGCTTCAGCTGGCAGTCCCGTCTCAGCGGGTAAAACCCTCCTGCTAACGCAGGACCGGCAGCTGAAGCGCCGGACTACAAGGTGCGGTGTTTTCTGTAGTCTGCCGCTTCAGCTGGCAGTCCCGCCTCGGCGGGATTTTTAAAACCATCCTGCTCCGCAGGACCGGCAGCTAAAGCGCCGGGCTACAAAATACGGTGTTTTCTGTAGTCTGCCGCTTCAGCTGGCAGTCCCGCCATGGCGGGATGTTAAACCTTCCTGCTAACGCAGGACCGGCAGCTAAAGCGCCGGGCTACAAGGTACGGTGTTTTGTAGTCTGCCGCTTCAGCTGGCAGTCCCGTCTCAGCGGGATTTTTAAACCTTCCTGCTAACGCAGGACCGGCAGCTAAAGCGCCGGGCTACAAGGTGCGGTGCTTTCTGTAGTCTGCCGCTTTAGCTGGCAGTCCCGTCTCAGCGGGATGTTAAAACCTTCCTGCTAACGCAGGACCGGCAGCTGAAGCGCCGGGCTACAGGGGGCGGTGTTTTCTGTAGTCTGCCGCTTCAGCTGGCAGTCCCGTCTCAGCGGGATGTTAAAACCCTCCTGCTAACGCAGGACCGGCAGCTAAAGCGCCGGGCTACAGGGGGCGGTGTGTGTTGTTATATTGCCGTCATCCTGACGCAGGTCAGGATCTCGGTTTTGTAGGGCGCGTAATTTCCGTCTCTGCGGGGCTTTAAAACACCGATACTATAGCCAAATGGCATCCCATAATGGGTAATTACCTATCTTTTGTACCAGGCCCGCTCTTAACGGGTTAGCCACTATGTATCTTGCAATCTGGCGTAAATCTTCATCCTGCCTGATAGCCTGCTCGTAAAAACCCTTTTGCCAAAGACCACCTGTGCGGGCCAGATACTGATTGATATTTCTTGCTGAACGACCTTTAAAAATAGATACAGTACGAGCCAACGAAGCTTCCTTGTTAAGTTGTAATAACCAATGAAGATGATCGGGCATTAACACCCAGGCTAAAGATTGGACGCCAAGCTGGCTCTGTACATGTTTAAACTCTTGTACAGCCAAGCGACCAGTTTGCCAGTTAGAAAAAACCGGCTGACGGTAACGTGTGCATATAGTGATGTGGTAAACGTGATTGGGTAAAGAGCACCGTCCAGCTAATGCATCTTCATAAGACATAATGAGCCTGCCAAACATGAATGATGATCAACAGTGTAGTCTGCCGCTTCAGCTGGCAGTCCCGCCTTGGCGGGATTTTTAAACCCTCCTGCTAACGCAGGACCGGCAGCTAAAGCGCCGGGCTACAGGGGGGCGTGTTATTCCGTGGCAAAAAAGCATAAAAAAACCGAGCTCAAAGGCTCGGTTTTACTGTCAGCTTGAAGCATCTCGCTTCTGGCCGTGTTTCGGTTTACATATTCACACCCATGGCGAATTCTCGGCGTGAGAACTCGACTCTTTGTTCCGGGGTGAAGGTGGTTTTCTTGCCGAGCTTTTCTACCTTGCGCAGGCGGGGCACCAGGCCGGCGCCGTTGGCGGTTTGAATTGCCAGGCCGGGGCGGGCGTTCAGCTCCAGCAGCATGGGGCCCTTGTGTTTATCCAGCACCATGTCGGTGCCTATGTACCCCAGGCCCGACATTTCGTAGCAGGACGACGACAGGCTCAGCAGCTGCTCCCAGTAAGGCACTTTCAGCTCCAGCAAGTCGCGACCCGTATCCGGATGGTAGCGAATGGGCAGGTTGAACTGCACGGCGCGAATGGCCTTGCCGGTGTTGATGTCCAGCCCGACGCCCACCGCCCCCTGGTGCAGGTTGGCCTTGCCGTCCGACGCCTCGGTAGACAGCCGCATCATGGCCATCACCGGAAAGCCCTTGAACACGATAACCCGGGTGTCGGGCACGCCTTCATAGGAAAAGCCTTCAAACACGTCATCGAAGTTGATCAGCGCTTCAATCAGCGCCACGTCCGGCTTGCCGCCCAGCGAGAACAGCCCCGCCAGAATGTTGGAGACATGCCGCTCCAGATCGCTGATGCTTTCGGCCTTGCCGCTGGGTTTGACGAAGTTCTGCCGGTCGTGGTTGACGATCACCACTATGCCCTTGCCGCCGGAGCCCTTGGCCGGTTTGATACAAAAGCCGGGCCAGTCCTTTACTTTTTCCAGCAGGCTGCTTACCTGATGCTGAAACTCGATAACGCCTATCAGATCGGGTACCGTAACCTCGGCCTCCAGCGCGATGCGCTTGGTCTGCAGCTTGTCATCCACCAGCGGGTAGAGCCGGCGCGGGTTATAGCGACTGATGTAAGAAATATTGCGCCGGTTCATGCCCATGATGCCCATTTTGTCCAGGGCAAAGGGCGAGGCGTATTGTTCCAGCCAGCGTTTAATCATGCTTGTGACCATCAGTGTTGTATTCATCTACCAAAGGCTTGAAGCGCTTGAGCTCGGTCAGACGATAACCGGTGTAGTTACCCAGCAGCAGTACCACACCCATGACCACCAGCTGCAGCCCCAGGAAGTTGAAGGTGATGTGGCGTACTATTTCGCTGTTCATGGCCAGGAATGCCACCACGGCCACCATCAAGGAGCCACCGCCTTGCTTGACCACTTCCTTGGCGCCTTCTTCCTCCCACAGAATCGACATCCGCTCTATGGTCCAGGCCAGAATAATCATCGGGAAGAAGGTGATCTTCATGCCTTCGGTCAGGCCCAGCTGATAGGCAATAATACTGAAGAAACCGATAATCCCGATCACCATTATGATGACCGCCGATATTCGTGCCACCAGCAACAGATTAAGGTGCGAGAGGTAGGAACGCAGTATCAGGCCGGTGCCCACGATAATCAAAAAGCCCACCAGGCCGGTGATCAGGCTGGTTTGAATAAAGGCCATGGCAATCAGCACCGGCATAAAGGTGCCCGAGGTTTTCACCCCCACGATAATGCGCAGGAATACCACCACCAGCACGCCAATCGGCACCAGCAAAATCCCCTTGAACAGCGCCTGCTCTTCCAGCGGCAGGTTGTACAAGGACACGTTGATCCAGTCGGGCTGATCGAACTTTTTCGCCAGTGCCACATTCACCGGCTGCTCTTGTTCGAGCATGGTAAAGGTGACCCGGGAGTTGCTGCCGCCCACCAGATCCAGCACAGGTGCGGAGTTATACTCCCACAACAGCAGCTGTTCCTGCAGGCCCTGCTCGCCGGTTTCGGGATTGAAAATCTCGTACTGTTCACCGTCGTACACCTGCACCAGGTTGATCAGCGGCTGGCGGCGTCGGCCATCTTCCAGCTTGAGCCCCTGAAGCAGTCGAGCCGGTACCGCGGATCTGTGTAACAGCTCTACCAGCAGCGGCCCGGGGGGCAGGTACTGGGCCAGCAGTTCGGCATTCTGGCCACGATTGTTCAGCTCTTTTATCAGCTCCCGGGTCAGGGTAATGCCGTCAGCCGAGCGCTCTTCAGCCAGTGACAGCATTTGATCCATGGCGGTGGCATAAGGCTCGGCCACTTCTGCCTGCAGTATGGGCGGAGCCTGTGTCGACAAGGGGGCCCTGGCGAATGGATCCAGCATCATGTCGACTTTGTAGTACAGCTCCTGGGGGCCAGACGCATTGCGAATGGTCCACTCGGCACGGCTGCCGCCCTTGGCTTCTACAAACGCCAGGCCATACCCCGGAGAGGCGGCCGATTCGTTCATCAGGGTAAAGCCGGGCTGACTGCCCGGAATGGCCAGCGAGGCCTTTACCGGCTTGTCCTTGGCCTGAAATTCGACCTTGGCTTCAATCGACCAGATTTGGCGCTTTTCGCCCGGCAGCCAGGGCACTTCATACACGAAGTGCCGTTGCAGCATCAGCGCAAAGCCGACCAAAAACAGGGCGGCGACAATGATATAAAAGGGTTTACGAGAGGACATGAAGGTTACTCGTTAGCGGGAGTGGGGCGCTGGGGCTGGCCTTGAACATTCTGGCGAGCAATGTCTACCACGGCGATGTCTTTCAAGAATTCACGGCCCAGCAGTACCGAGTAAGTCATTTGACTGCGGTCGGTAAGGGTGAACTCGGTTTTTTCCGACAGACGGCCCAGGCGCATGTTTAATTTTACTACCGGACGACGTTCTATGCTGTCGGCAGAAGCCTGGCGAATGCGCACGTAACGCACCAGACGGGTTTCTACCTGCAGTTTTTCATCCACGCCTTCGTGTGCCATGTTGAAGCTGACCCAGGGCTTGCCGTCGCGCTCGAATACCGTGATGTCCTGTGCGCTCAACGAGGAGGTGGTGGCGCCGGTGTCGATACGAGCCGGAAAGCTGTCGTTCACTATGTCGAGCCAGACTTGCTCGGTCTCACCCACGACCAATTTACCGTCCTGAGTTTCATCCTTCACCTGCAGTAGGACGCTGGTGGGCGCAGCAGCAGGTTGCGGTGCGACAACGGGGCGATTAATCTGCTTCTTCAAGTTTCTGATATCCTGTTGCAATGCGGCCATAAAGGCATGGTGGTTACTGCTGAGTTGCTGGTTCTGTTCAAACATGGTGTTTGTCAGCCTGGCTTCCAGGCTGGCAAGGTTAGCACTGAGCTCGGGTTCGGTAACAGGCTGAGGCTCGGGCTGCGCGTCCATCGGTGACGTCTGGCTAACACAGGCGGTTAGCAACAGGGAGAGTATCAGTGATGTCGCGACATTATTCATAGCGTGCCTCATGTTGATGGTTCTGCGGGTCAACCGGCTTGTTGGCGATAATTATCGTCCGTTTGGGTGCCGGGTAGCCCTCTATGGTTTTGCTCGCGTCTTCTGGATCCAGAAAATCCGCAAGTGATTCGTTACGCATCCAGTCGGTGCGCCTTTGTTCCTGCAAGGTGGTGGTGCTTTCGTCCACCACTCTGATATTTTCAAAACCGCATTTCTTCAGCCAACCCACCAGGGCGGCCGAGCTGGGAATAAACCAGACGTTGCGCATTTTTCCGTAACGCTCGCCCGGTACCAGCACCTGATGTTCGTCGCCATCAATGACCAGGGTTTCCAACACCAGTTCGCCACCGTCGCACAGCTGGGCCTTAAGCTGCAGCAAGTGATCGATGGGGGAGCGTCTGTGATAGAGCACGCCCATGGAAAATACCGTATCGAAGGCTCTTAGCTCGGGCAGCTCTTCAATGCCCAAGGGTAACACCTGAATCCCTTTATAGCCGTTGGCAAAGTGCTTTATCGCCTCAAACTGACATAAAAACAATGGGGAAGGATCAATTCCTACCGCCATCTTGGCGCCGGCGCCACGCATCCGCCACAGGTGATAGCCGCTGCCGCAGCCTACATCCAGCACATAGCGATGCTTCAGCGGGCTGATGTGGGGCGCCAGTCGCTCCCATTTCCAGTCGGATCGCCACTCGGTATCGATATGAATACCGTGTATTTCGAACGGCCCTTTGCGCCAGGGGTGAAACTGATCCAGCAGGCTGTTGATCTTCTTTTGTTCGCCAGAGCTTATCTCGTCCGGGCGACCAATGCTGACGTTGTCCGTTAATTCTAGATGATCAGTATGAGTATTGGGCAGTTTACGCAAGGCGCGCACCCAGCGCGCCAGATCGCCATGCAGGTGTGTTTTTTGCCAGGCATGCAATTGCGCGGGCAGGCAGTGCAGCCAGTGCTGCAGTCGACTTTTGGCAATCTGCTGGTAAAACTCGCTAAAATCAATCATTTAGTGCCAGCCTGTTTAATCGCAACCATGGACCCGAAGTTAAAACACTGAAACCACATGTCGACGTGCTCAAAACCCACCCGGGCCAGCCGTTCCTTATGTTGTTCCGGCGTGTCCGGGCGCAAGACATTTTCCAGTGCGGTGCGCTTTTGGCTGACTTCCAGCTCGCTGTAACCGTTGGCGCGTTTAAAGTCGTGGTGCAGGTCGATCAGCAGCTGATTAACGGTATCGTCGGCGCTAATGAACTTTTCACTTAAAATCAGCACGCCACCCGGGTTAAGGCCCTGATAAATGTTGTGCAGCAGGGCTTCGCGCTTGTCGGGGGCAATAAACTGCAGGGTAAAGTTCAGCACCACCACAGAGGCGTTTTCAATCTCGATATCGCAGATGTCGGCCTCGGTCAGGGTAACGGGCACCTCCGACTTGAAGGTTGCCAGGTGACTGCTTGCCCGCTCCAGCATGGCGCTGGAGTTGTCTACGCCAATAATGGCGCAGCCGTCCTGGGTGACATTGCGGCGCATTTCCTGAGTGGCGGCACCCAGAGAGCAGCCCAGGTCATACAGCTGACTGTGCGGCTGGGCAAAGCGGGCCGTCATCATGCCAATGGCAGAAATAATATTGGAGTAACCCGGCACAGAGCGCTTGATCATGTCGGGAAAGACCTCGGCCACTTTCTGGTCGAAGTTGAAGTCACCCAACTGGGCAATGGGGGCGGCGAAGATATGATCTTTTGATTGCATAACGGAGTAATAAGGACCTGTGGGTACGGCAGCCTCAGCTGCACACAATATCCGCTATTGTAAAAGAAGCCGCATCGGGCGACAAACTTATTCAAGAGCGGTGAAGGGTAAAGCGTGAAGGGCGAAGGGGGGAAGTGAACAAGCCACCCGGTTTCGTAGTATCTGTGTGTTTTGTAGTCTGCCGCTTTAGCTGGCAGTCCCGTCTCAACGGGATGTTAAAACCCTCCTGCTCCGCAGGGGCGAGCCTGCCTCGCCGTGACGAATCATTTCAGCTTAATCGAATATCCAGTGAATATTCGCAGTGAGCTGAAATGGTGAGTATCTACTTCCTAAAGCGCCGGGCTACAAGGTGCGGTGTGTTCTGTAGTCTGCCGCTTTAGCTGGCAGTCCCGTCTCAGCGGGATGTTAAAACCCTCCTGCTCCGCAGGACCTGCAGCTAAAGCGCAGGGCTACAAAGTACGGTGTGTATTTTTAACTGGACGCCTCACCCCTCACCCCTCACCCCTCACCCCTCACCCCTCACCCCTCACCGCCCTTAAAACAACTGCCCCTGGGGGCTGGGGGCCTGCCCCGGAAAGGTGGGCAGGGGATGTTGCAGGGCGCGGGCGATCTCTGCCGCCAGCTGCGGTGCAAGTTGGTTGTCGGCGGTGTGCACAAATAAATACACCGACTTGCCTTCATCCAGCCAGCCTTGAATGCGCGGCAGCCAGGGTTGCCAAAAGCGCAGGTTATAGTCGGGCTCGGGATGGCCAATAAAGCGGATCACCGGAGCAGGGCCGGTGCTGATAATGTGCACCGGTACCCTGGGTTTCTTTTGATGGGCATCCGCCAGCGCCGGCGTGTTGGGCGGTGCGGAAAATACCGGCCGCGAGTCCATCATTATACGATTGACGCCGCGCTCCAGCAGCAGGCGGTTAAACTGGCGTTCGGCATCACCCTTGGCAAAAAATGCCGGGTGTCGCACTTCTACCCCATATTGCAGGTCCTCGGGCAGAGCGCTTAGCAGCTGTTCCAGGCCACTGAGTTGCTCGGGGCCGCAGCTGGCGGGCAGTTGCAGCATCAGCATGCCCAGTTTGTGACGCAGCGGTGCCAGTTGTTCAATAAAGCTCAGTGCCGTGGGGCTGTTATCCAGCAACTGGCCTTGATGGCTCACCGTGGCCGGAAACTTGAAGGTAAAACGAAAGTCGTCGGGGGTCTGGTTGGCCCAGCGCTGCAGGCTGCTGCTGTCGGGTACTCCATAAAAGCTGGTATTGCCTTCTACCGAGTTGAACACTCTGGCATAGTCCTGCAGATGCTCGGTGGTTTTCAGCTCGCGGCCCAGCAGTTGACCGGGCCAGGCCGGATGCGACCACTGACTCAGGCCGATATATAGCGACATAAGACTCCTGAAAGAAAGCTGTCAGTTAACGATAAAGATGGCGCCAGGCGAGCGGTACATCAGTGGGAGTCAGCATCACATAAACATGAATTGAGTGCTACCATAGCGCCCCATTTGCCAGCTGCCAGTCCCTAATAGCCTTATGTCAGAAAAATACTTAGCCGATCAATCCCTGCCACGTGCTTTATTCAGCATGACATGGCCCATGCTGTTTGGCGTGGTGGCCTTGATGAGCTTTCAGCTGGTCGACAGTATTTTTATCAGTATGTTGGGCATGCAGCCGCTCGCTGCCGTGGGCTTTACGCTGCCGATGCAGCAACTGCTCATCGGTGTACAGGTGGGCATCGGGATTGCGTCAACGGCGCTTATTTCTCGTGCCCTGGGGGCGGGCAGCCCCAGGCGGGCCAAACATATGGGCGGCCTGGTGGTGCTGACGGGCTGCTGTGTGGCTTTTTTGCTGTGTGCCTTGATCTGGCTGCTGCGCATCCCTCTGCTCACCGCACTGGGTGCCAGTGCGGAGCTGCTGCCCTACACCGAAGACTACTGGTTGCCCTGGCTGGTCAGTGCCTGGTTGGGGGCTTTTTTGTACTTTGCCAGCAGTATTGCGCGAGCCAATGGCGATATGCGCTTGCCGGGGTTAATGATGGTGGTCACCAGTGTGGTGAATATGCTTCTCGATCCCTTGTTTATTTTTACCTTTGGCTGGGGCTTGCCCGGTGCGGCCTATGCCACCATAGTCGCTTGCCTGGTGGGCTCGGGCATTATGTATTTACGCATTTTAAAGCGCCACTGGCTGGACTTTACGCCCGGCAAACTGCCGGTGATGCCGGCCTTGCGTGATATCTTCAATACCAGCGCCCCGGCCATGCTCAGCCAGTTAATGCCGGGTGTAGCGGCGTTACTGGCCACTCGCATAGTGGCAGGTTTTGGGGGGGCCGCCATGGCGGCCTGGGCGCTCGGCAGTCGTCTGGAACTGTTCTCCATTGTGATTGTGCTGGCGCTCACCATGGCGTTACCGCCCATGGTCGGCCGTTTACTGGGCTCCCAGCAACTGGAGCGCGTACACAGTCTCGTGCTGATTGCGGTTCGCTTTGTTATTGGCTTGCAAGTCACGGTCGCCTTGTTCTGGTTGGCCAGCCGTTGGCTGATTGCCCCGGCGTTTGCCCCCGACGCGGATACCGAGCGATATTTGATGAGCTATATGCTGTGGGTGCCCATCAGTTATGCCGCGTTAGGCGTGTGCATGCTGATGGTGTCTGTGTGTAATGCGCTGGGCATGCCGATGCGTGCAGTGTGGATCTCGGTATTGCGTTTGTTTGTCTGCTATTTACCCGCACTCTGGGTGGGCGCCACCCTGGCTGGCATGAGCGGTTTATATGTGGGTGTCTTGGTGGGTAATGTGGCGACGGGGTTATTATCCTGGCAGCTTTACAAGCGTGGCTTACAGCACCTTCAACAGCAAAACCGCACACCTCAGAGTCACCGCGAAGCGGAAATTCAGGGCGCTGACGGCTGACAGCTTAGTGCGTAAAGCGACCGCAAGGCGGTAAGATTTTACCGACCTTTGCTTTTTCCATTATACTAGCGCGCTATTTACTAACAAATTCATGCCGTGCAACCACTTTTGTTGTGGGGCAACACCATAGGAAGACTCCATGCGCACTCATTATTGCGGGCAGGTAGATGCTGCCCTGGTCGGCCAGAGCGTCACTCTTAGCGGTTGGGTACATCGTCGTCGTGACCTGGGCGGTTTGATTTTTATCGACATGCGTGACCGCGAAGGCATAGTGCAGGTGTTTTTCGACCCGGATAAAGCCGAAGCCTACGACAAGGCTTCTTCGCTGCGTGCTGAATTTTGCATTCAAATGACAGGTGTAGTGCGTGCTCGTCCCGAGTCTCAGGTAAACAAGGACATGGCGACCGGTGCGGTAGAAATTTTTGCCCACGAGCTGACCATCATCAACCGGGCCGAGCCGCTGCCACTGGATTTTAACCAGAACAACTCGGAAGAGCAGCGCCTTAAATATCGTTATCTGGACTTGCGTCGCCCCGAACAGGCCAAATACCTGACCACCCGTGCCAAGGTCACCAGCCGAGTGCGTCGCTTTATGGACGAGCAGGGATTTTTAGACATCGAAACCCCGATGCTGACCAAGGCCACCCCCGAAGGGGCTCGCGATTACCTGGTGCCGAGCCGCGTACATAAAGGTTATTTCTACGCACTGCCCCAGTCGCCGCAGCTGTTTAAACAGATGCTGATGATGAGCGGGTTCGATCGTTATTATCAAATCGTGAAGTGCTTCCGTGACGAAGACCTGCGCGCCGATCGCCAGCCGGAATTTACCCAGATCGATGTGGAAACCTCCTTCATGAGTGCCGATCAGGTGCGAGAAATCATGGAGCAGCTGGTCACCGAATTGTGGAAAGACGTGGCCGGTGTTGATCTGGGCACCTTCCCGGTAATGAGCTATGCCGAAGCCATGCGTCGTTTTGGTTCCGACAAGCCGGACTTGCGTATTGCCACCGAGCTGGTCGACATTGCCGACCTGGTCAAAAATGTGGACTTCCAGGTGTTTTCCGGCCCGGCCAACGATGACAAGGGTCGCGTTGCCGCCCTTAAGGTGCCCGGTGGCGCCAAGCTGTCACGCAAGCAAATTGACGAATACGGCAAGTTTGTAGGCATTTACGGTGCCAAAGGCCTGGCCTGGATGAAAGTGAACGAGGCCGCCAAGGGGCTGGAAGGCGTGCAGTCGCCGATTGCCAAGTTCCTGAATGAAGAGATAGTGACCGAGCTGCTGGCGCGTACCGGTGCCACCGACGGCGATGCCATCTTCTTTGGTGCCGACTCTGCCAAGGTCGTGAGCGATGCCATGGGCGCGCTGCGTTTGAAGCTGGGTAAGGATCTGGACCTGTTCGAAGACAGCTGGAAGCCGCTGTGGGTGGTCGACTTCCCGATGTTCGAGGAAGAAGAAGACCGTTTGTATGCCATGCACCATCCGTTTACCGCCGCCAAGGATCTGAGTGCCAGTGAGCTGGAAGCCCAGCCGCTAACGGCGCTGGCCAATGCCTACGACATGGTCATCAATGGCTACGAAGTGGGCGGTGGCTCGGTGCGTATTCATAACAACGACATGCAGCAAACCGTGTTCCGTCTGCTGGGGATTGATGCCCAGGAGCAGCAGGAGAAGTTTGGCTTCCTGCTGGAAGCCCTCAAGTACGGTACGCCACCTCATGCAGGCCTGGCCTTTGGTCTGGATCGCCTGGTGATGCTGCTGACCGGTACCGACAACATTCGCGACGTGATTGCGTTCCCGAAAACCACTACCGCTTCCTGCTTGCTGACCGATGCGCCCAGCCTGGCCAACCCGGAGGCCCTGTCGGAGCTGGCCGTACGTGTCGAGTTGCCGGTCAAGGCAGACAAAGCCGAGCAGGCCGACAAGGCAGACAGTTAAGCCATGGCGTTCAAGCATCCGGAGTCGGTGTTAATCCTGATCCATACCGACGATCAGGTGTTGCTGCTGCAGCGTCTGGATAACCCCGACTTCTGGCAGTCGGTGACCGGCAGCCTGGAGGTGGGGGAAACCCGCTTTCAGGCCGCCGAGCGCGAGCTGCTGGAAGAAACCGGCTTGCGCCTGGGCGAGGGCGTGCAGTTAATTGAAACCGGACGTCGGGTGCGATTTGAAATTTACCCTCGCTGGCGGCATCGTTACCGCCCCGGGGTGACCCATAACTGGGAATACGAGTTTTATCTACATCTGTCGAGCCCGCAACTGGTGCAGTTAACCGAACATCAGGCGCAGTGCTGGCTGCCGTTGGCAGAGGCGCGAGAAAGAGCCAGTTCCTGGACCAACAAGCAGGCTATCGACAGACTGATTAATACTAGAGTCAACAGACTCTAAAAAATAACAAGGGAGATGACACTGATGGCAGGTCATAGTAAATGGGCTAATATCAAGCACCGCAAGGCGGCACAGGATGCCAAACGCGGTAAAGTCTTCACTAAACTGATCCGTGAGCTGACCGTAGCCGCACGAGAAGGCGGTTCGGATCCCGCCACCAACCCGCGACTGCGGGCGGCCACCGATAAGGCGTTGTCGAACAACATGACGCGCGACACCATAGATCGTGCGGTTAAGCGCGGTGCCGGTGAGCTGGACGGCCAGGTACTGGAAACCGTGACCTATGAAGGCTACGGCCCGGGTGGCACCGCCGTGATGGTGGAATGCATGACCGATAACCGTAACCGTACGGTGGCGGAAGTGCGCCATGCCTTTTCCAAGAGCGGCGGCAACCTGGGAACCGATGGTTCCGTGGCCTATCTGTTCGAGAAAAAGGGTGTGATCAGCTATCAGGGTCTGGATGAAGAAACCCTGATGGAAGCGGCACTCGAAGCCGGTGCCGACGACGTGGAAGTCAACGACGATGGCTCTATCGACGTCTACACCCAGTGGGAAGAATTTGGCCAGGTTAAAGACGCGCTGGATGCGGCCGGGCTGGAAGCGGTGAATGCCGAAGTGACCATGATCCCTTCTACCAGTGCCGAGCTGGATGAAGAGACGGCACCCAAACTGATGCGTTTGATCGACATGCTGGAAGATGCCGACGACGTGCAAGAGGTGTATCACAACGCGGAAATCACCGACGAACTGGCGGCCCAGCTTTAAAGCCTGAGGCTGGAAGCCTGAAGCGGGAAACCTGAATAGAAAGGTGGGAAGTTGGAAAGTCTCTGGCTTTTAGCTCCTCACTTTTCGTTATGGGTTCTTGCTTCTAGCTGATAGCGTCAAGCTTATTGCTGTCTTTTATGGCCATTATATTGGGTATAGACCCGGGCTCTCGCATTACCGGTTATGGCGTTGTGAGCCAGACCGGTAACAAAATGACCTACCTTGGCTCGGGCTGCATTCGCATGACCGACGCCGATCTGGCACCGCGACTGAAAAAAATCTACGACGGCGTCAGCGAAATTATCCTGCAGTTTCAGCCCGATCTGTTTGCCATAGAACAAGTGTTTATGGCCAAAAACCCCGACTCGGCCCTCAAGCTGGGCCAGGCCAGAGGTGCGGCCATAGTGGCGGCAGCCAATGCCGGGCTGGAAGTAGCCGAGTATTCGGCACGGCAAATCAAGCAGGCGGTAGTCGGGCAGGGTGGCGCCGATAAAACCCAGGTGCAGCACATGGTGGTTAAATTGTTGAACCTGCCCGGCACCCCGCAAGCCGATGCCGCCGACGCCCTGGCCGTAGCCCTCTGCCACGGCCACACCCGCCAAAGCCTGATCAGCATGGCCGGCCAGGTAAGAGGCACAGTACGAGGACGGCTTAGATAAAACCCAGCCGAGAGCGGATAGCGCTAAACATTAAAGATTTCTTCGCCACGGAATCCACGGAACCCACGGAAAATTAAGGTTCACATTCAACGCGGTACGCTTTAAGCCGTATGCTATCCGTAAAAAGACGGTGTTTGTCCTTAACTTATGGCGTCAGCGTAAGGCTTACCGTTATGTTTTAAGCTCTTTGTCCGTGGTTTCCGTGGTTTCCGTGGATTCCGTGGCAAAAATGGGTTTGGTGTTATGTTGTTCTCATCACCCTTTACTCTTTACCCTTCACCAGTTGGCTTCCAGCTTAAAGCTGACGGCTTGCTTTAACTGGATATCTATCCAGTTATTTATTATTCTTGGCGGATTCCCCCGGTTAGGAGACTCGCAGTGATTGGTCGGTTACAAGGTATTATCAGCGAAAAACAGGCCCCCGAAATTTTGCTGGATATTAATGGTGTGGGCTATGAAGTCACGCTGCCCATGAGCTGCTTTTACGAGTTGCCCAATGTGGGCGAGGCCGCCACCGTGCTCACGCATTTTGTGGTGCGTGAAGATGCTCAGCTATTATTTGGTTTTAATACCAAAACGGAACGGGCGCTGTTTCGCGAATTGATCAAGACCAATGGCGTGGGCCCCAAGCTGGCGCTGGGCATTTTATCGGGCATGACGGCGGATCAGTTTATTTATAATGTGGACCAGGGCGATATTACCGCCCTGGTGAAGCTGCCCGGAGTGGGCAAGAAAACCGCCGAGCGCTTGATCATCGAAATGCGCGACCGACTGAAAAACTTTGGCGGTTATGACCTGTTCAACCCGGCCCCCGAGTCGGTGACCCAGGCCGGTCAAATTGACGGTGCCAAGGGGGAGGCGGTCGCCGCCCTGCAGGCATTGGGTTACAAGGCCAATCAGGCCGAACAAATGATCAAGAAAATAGCAAACCCCGGGTTGGATGCCGAGCAACTGATCCGCGAAGCCTTGCGAGCTATGGTGTAACCCATGATAGAAGCGGACCGTTTTATTGATCCCACTCCCCAGCGGGAAGAAGAAGTCATCGATCGGGCTATTCGGCCCAAGGCGCTGGCCGATTATCGTGGTCAGGATCATGTACGCAGCCAGATGGAAATTTTCATCGAGGCGGCAAGGCGCCGGGAAGAGGCGCTCGATCACCTGTTGATCTTCGGCCCGCCGGGCCTGGGAAAAACCACCCTGGCCAACATAGTGGCCAATGAAATGGGCGTGAGCATCAAGACCACCTCGGGGCCGGTGCTGGAAAAAGCCGGCGATCTGGCCGCCATGCTGACCAACCTGGAAGCCGGCGATGTGCTCTTTATCGATGAAATTCATCGTTTGAGCCCGGTGGTCGAAGAAATTCTGTATCCGGCAATGGAAGATTACCAGCTGGATATCATGATCGGCGAAGGCCCGGCCGCGCGCTCGATCAAGCTGGAATTGCCGCCCTTTACCCTGGTGGGCGCCACCACCCGAGCCGGCTCGCTGACTTCGCCGCTGCGGGATCGCTTTGGCATAGTGCAACGGCTCGAATTTTATCAGGTGGCCGATCTGGCGCACATTATCAGCCGCAGTGCCGACAAGTTAGGCCTGGTGATCGATGATGATGGCGCCTTTGAAATGGCGCGTCGCGCCCGGGGAACGCCGCGCATTGCCAACCGGCTGCTGCGCCGGGTACGGGACTTTGCCGAAGTAAAAGGCAGTGGCGACATAAATGCCGATATTGCCGCCCAGGCGCTGGATATGCTGGACGTCGACAAGCAAGGGTTCGACTACATGGACCGTAAATTGTTGATGGCACTGCTGGATAAATTTATGGGTGGCCCGGTCGGACTGGACAACCTGGCCGCCGCCATTGGTGAAGAAAAAGAAACCATTGAAGATGTCATAGAGCCGTATCTGATCCAGCAGGGCTTTTTACAACGCACCCCCCGCGGTCGCATGGCCACCCCCCGCGCCTATATACACTTCGGCTTCGAACTGCCCGAAGGCAGATTGGCTGACGCGGTGAAGAGTAAAGGGTAAGACGTAAAGAGTGAAACCAAAATCCATCAGGATGACGGCAAAATCATAATCAACTGTAGGGTCGAATTCATTCGACCAAGAACCGCTGCACGGCCTAAAAGAGGTCGAATAAATTCGATCTACAAAACATTCCCGCTGTAGCCCGGCGCTTTAGCTGCCGGTCCTGCGTTAGCAGGATGGTTTAATAACATCCCGCTGAGACGGGAGTGCCAGCTAAAGCGGCACGCTACAAAACACACCGCCCTTTGTTTGCTGGGTGCTTGGAGCTTGGCGCTGGGCGCTATCTTTTCCTTTCCCCCCTCACTCTTCACCGACTGTCTTCCTGCGTTGCTTGCTTCCTGGTCGAGAATTGTCGTCGCTGTTGGCCATTGTCTTCTTTCCTAAATTTGACTCAGGTATAGTATTCGCATCTATTTTGGCCCCTAATTGGCTAAGCGAATGACCTCTGAAACACTCTTTAGCTGGCCGGTGCGAATCTACTACGAAGATACCGACGCCGGTGGTATTGTTTACAACGCTAATTATTTGAAATACATGGAAAGAGCTCGCACCGAGTGGCTACGCAGCCTGGGTGTTGAGCAAGACCGTCTGCTCGAGCAGGACGTGGCCTTCGTGGTGCGCCGGGTAGAGCTGGATATGTTGAAGCCGGCCCGCTTCAATGATGCACTAACTGTCACCGTGACGGTGAAAAAGCTGAAACGAGCCTCTATTGTGTTTGAGCAAGAAATTCTGGATGATGCGGGCCTTTCTCTGGTGCGGGGAACCGTGCTGATTGCATGTGTTCAAATAGCTCATATGAAACCCTTTGCCATTCCTGAGCCACTGATGGGAGTATTGTCAGGTGCATGCTGATATATCGTTTATAGGTCTTTTTTTACAAGCCAGCTTGTTGGTCAAGCTGGTGATGCTGTTATTGATGGCCATGTCCATTTTGTCCTGGGCCATGATCATCAATCGCCGCAAGATACTGACGTCGGCGCAGCGTGACTCCGAATCATTTGAAGATAAATTCTGGTCGGGTGCCGACTTGAGCCGCCTGTATCACGAGAGCAATGCGCGCCGGGATAACCTGGCCGGCATGGAACAGATTTTTTATGCCGGTTTCAAAGAGTTTGTCCGCCTGCAAAAGCAGGGGCGCTCGCAGGAAAGCATGCTGGAAGGGACCTACCGTACCATGCGGGTGGCCTTGTCTCGTGAAATAGACCGGCTGGAAACCAATCTGTCTATGCTGGCGACAATTGGCTCCATCAGCCCGTATATCGGTCTGTTTGGTACCGTGTGGGGCATCATGAATGCCTTTATTGCCCTGGCAGAAGTGCAGCAGGCTACCTTGTCCATGGTGGCACCGGGTATTGCCGAGGCCTTGATTGCCACGGCATTGGGCTTGTTTGCCGCCATTCCGGCCGTTATTGCCTTTAACCGTTTCAGCTATCAGGTTGAACGCCAGGAAAACCACCTGGCCAACTTTATGGATGAGTTTTCAACCATTCTGAATCGCCAAGTGGCGGCAGGTCAGCAATGATGCACGGCTATCAGCGTAGACGGCGCAAGAGTGTGGCCGAAATCAACGTGGTGCCTTACATCGACGTGATGTTGGTGTTGCTGATTATTTTTATGGCCACGGCACCGGTGATCACCCAGGGTGTGAACGTTGACTTGCCCCAGG
This sequence comes from Oceanisphaera sp., assembly GCF_048268965.1. Lineage (GTDB taxonomy): Bacteria > Pseudomonadota > Gammaproteobacteria > Enterobacterales > Aeromonadaceae > Oceanimonas. Next base: position 73,568 of record NZ_JBLWUK010000009.1, on the reverse strand, counting down.
CCGAAGCCGAAATGATGCCGGAAGACAGTGACAAACCCCTGGTTGCCTCTATAGATGCCGAAGGGAATTACTTTCTTGATATTGGCGATAGCCGTAACCAGGCCGTTGATTTACTGGCACTGGCCGACATGGTGCAAAGCCAGTTAAAGCTGACCCCCAAATCGCCGGTGGTGGTTAAAGGTGATGCCAGTGTGCGTTACGACGCCGTCATCCAGTTGATGGCCACGCTGAAAGCGGCCGGAGTGCCCAGCGTGGGCCTGATGACCCAGCCGGAGCAGTAGATCTGTGATAACGGAGCAAGGCGGTATTAAAAAAGCAGTGCTTATTTCGCTGGCCCTGCATTTGCTGGTGGGCGTCATATTGCTGGTGGGCATTGATTTTAGCGCTCCCAAGCGGCCGACACAGCCGGCATCTATTATTGAAGCTACCATGATTGATGATGGCATGGTGGCCCGGCAGGCCAAGCGCCTGGCCGAAATGCAGGCACAGCAAGACAAGGAGGCCGCCGCCGAGCAGGCACAAGCGGAGGCAGAGCGCCAGGCGGCAGAGGCCGCCGAGCAACAGGCGGCGAAGCAGCAGCAGGCCGAAGAAGCAGCCCGGGCTGCCGAGCAACAAAAAGCCCTGGCGGCAGAGCAAGCGGCAGCCAGGGCCGAGCAGCAAAAAGTCATAGAACAACGCCAGGCGGAAGCCGAAGCGAAGAAAGCCGCAGAGGCCAAGGCCGCTGCCGAAGCGAAGAAAGCCGCTGAAGCCAAGGCCGCTGCCGAGGCGAAGAAAGCTGCTGAAGCCAAGGCCGCTGCCGAGGCGAAGAAGGCCGCGGAAGCCAAGGCCGCTGCCGAGGCGAAGAAGGCCGCTGAAGCCAAGGCTGCTGCCGAGGCGAAGAAAGCCGCAGAGGCCAAGGCCGCTGCCGAGGCGAAGAAAGCCGCAGAAGCCAAGGCCGCTGCCGAAGCGAAGAAGGCGACTGAAGCCAAGGCCGCTGCCGAGGCGAAGAAAGCCGCAGAGGCCAAGGCCGCTGCCGAGGCGAAGAAAGCCGCAGAAGCCAAGGCCGCTGCCGAAGCGAAGAAAGCCGCAGCAGCCAAGGCCGCGGCCAGTGAGCAGGCATTAAAAGATCTCGAAGCCATGATGGGAGACGATTTAGGCAAAAGCAGTGCCCCGGCCGCCCCTTCGCGAGGTGAAATTGATCAGGCCAGAGCCATGATACAGCAAGCGGTTGAACGCCATTTTCAGGTGAGTTCCACCATGCGGGGCAGGCAATGTGTGGTGAATGTGCGTCTTGCCGCCGATGGCCTGGTGCTCAAAATTGGAGAGGGCAGTGGCGATAATGCAGTGTGCCAGGCGGGCATAGTGGCGATCCGCAAGGCCAGCCCTTTACCCATGCCCAGAAATCCCGAGCTGGTTAAAGAACTACAAAACTTGAATTTGACGCTGAAACCGAGGCTATAGTGATGACAAAACGATGGATATGGTTATGGTTGCCGCTGCTGCTGTTAACAGCACAGGCAAAAGCCGCTTTTGAAATTGAGATCACAGGTGGCACCGACAGTGCCCGCCCCGTGGCCGTGGTGCCGTTTAAATGGACCGGGGGTGGCAACATGCCCCAGGACCTGGCAGAAGTGATTGCCAGCGATTTTCGCAACAGTGGCATGTTTCGGCCGATAGACCGTAACCGCTTGCCACAACAGGTTGCCAGTGCCAGCGAGCTGGATGCCAGCCAGTGGCGTCCGCACCAGGTAGAAGCCGTGCTGGTGGGAACCATCGAGCCTGCAGGGGGCGACCAGTATCGCATTAGCTTTGAACTGGCCGATGTGCTGGGGCAAAGCGGGGCCGAACTGCTGGAAAGCCGCAGTGCCACCGTGCCGGCGGCGCAACTGCGCCAGTACGCGCATCGCATTGCCGACATTGCCTTTGAAAAGCTCACCGGCATCAAGGGCGCGTTTTTGACCCGTATAGCCTATGTCAACGTGCAGCACGGCGCCCAGTTTCCGTATCAACTGATGATTGCCGACTATGATGGTTTTAACGAGCAGTTGTTGCTGCGCTCGCGCGAGCCGTTAATGTCCCCGGCCTGGTCGCCGGACGGTCGCAAGCTGGCTTATGTGTCCTTCGAGAACAAAAAAGCCGAGATTGTGGTACAGGATATTTACAGCCAGCAGCGTCAGGTGGTGAGCTCTCAGCGGGGCATTAACGGTGCCCCCCAGTGGTCGCCCGATGGCAGCAAGCTGGCCCTGGTGTTGTCCCGGGATGGCCAGCCAGAAATTTATGTGCTGGATTTGTCGAGCAAGCGGTTCACCCGGGTGACCAATAACCGCAGCATTGATACCGAACCCACCTGGGCGGCGGATGGCAAATCAGTTTATTTTGTGTCGGAGCGGGGCGGACGCCCGCAGGTCTATCAAGCCGATCTGAGCTCCGGAAATACGCGCCGTGTTACGTTTCAGGGCGACACTAACTTAGGTCCGCGTGTAACGAATGACGGCACCGGCATGGTGCTGGTCAGTCGTTCACAGGGACAATATCGCATTGCTCGTCAGGATCTGGATGGAGGTCAACTGCAAGTGTTAACAGAAACACAGCTGGATGAATCACCAAGCCCGGCTCCTAATGGCACTATGATTATCTATAGCACGACTTATCAGGGCCGTCAGGTACTGTCTTTGGTGTCTATGGATGGTCGTTTTAAGGCCAGGCTACCTGCACGAAAGGGTGATGTTCGTGCACCAGCATGGTCACCGTATCTCAACTGATCTCATGACAAGTAAAAGGAAAAAAAACAATGCAAATGAATAAACTGCTGAAGAGTCTGGCCATTGCTCTGCCCATGTTGACCCTGGCGGCCTGTAGCTCTACCACAGACTCCGACGCCATGACCGGCACCGATGGCAGCTATCAGAATGGTGGCGTACAGACCGGCGGCGCCCAACAGGGTGGCGCACTGTCTGCCGAAGAGCAGATGCGTCAGCAGTATGAAGCGCTACGTCGTGAAAACGTGATTTACTTTGAATTTGACCAGGACGAAGTGACGGGCCATTATGCTCAGGTACTGGAAGCCCATGCCAACTACCTGCGTTCAAACCCTTCCATCAGCATTCTGGTTGAAGGCCACGCAGATGAGCGCGGTACTCCCGAGTACAACATTGCGTTGGGCGAGCGTCGTGCCAAGGCCGTCACCAGCTACCTGCAGAGCCTGGGTGTGAGTGGTGCTCAATTGGCCATTGTGAGCTATGGTGAAGAGAAGCCGATGGATGCCTCGCATACCGAAGCTGCTTTTTCCAAGAACCGTCGTGCGGTTCTGGTTTATTAAGGTTTAATTTGACTGATGATATATAAATTAGCGGCCATATTGATGGCCGCTGTTTTATCCACCGCTTGTCTGGCTCAGGCGCCGGTAAGCAGTGTGGGTGGCAGCGGCTCCGTCAACGACCGCCTGGCTGAACTGGAACGGGCCTTCAGTGCGAAAAGCCAGGCACAAATTGATCAGCTGCGGCAGGTGACTTCATTACAACGGGAAGTCAGTGAATTACGCGGCATGCTGGAAGAACAAAGCCATCGTCTGGAGCAGGTCATAGACAGGCAGCGCGATGTGTTGCTGAAGCTGCAGGATCTGGCAGATCAAGCAGAAAACACGGCTCCTCCCCGAGAGCAAGCCGTTGCCGGGGCGGGCACCAAGCCGGCGGCTGACGATAACGGCAGTAGCAAGACCACCGGTCAAGGCGCATCGAGCGGCTCAACCACCGCCTATGGTAACGAACAGGCCGCCTACGACAATGCGGTTAACCTGGTGCTGCAAGAGAAAGACTACGATGCGGCCATTCCGGCTTTTGCGCGTTTTATTACTCAATACCCCGAGTCCAGCTATGTGCCCAACTCTCATTACTGGTTAGGGCAGCTGCTGTATTCACAAAAGCGTTTCGATCAGGCTAAAGCCCAGTTTGCACGGGTTGTTGAAGCGTATCCTCAGTCCAATAAACGCGCGGACTCGTTACTGAAGCTGGGCTTGATTGCCCAGGAGCAAAAAGACAATGCTCAGGCACGCCAATACTTCGAGCAAGTGGTGCGCGAGTACGCCAACTCGGCGGCCGCCAAACTGGCACAGAAAAACCTGCAAGACCCGTAAGCTGGTTAATTTTTACAAGAGTCGGTTGTTCTTTGAGCAAGCGGAATAAAATGATGATTTAGCGGTTGCGTCCAAAAATTAAATCCGTATTATAGGCCGCCGTTGGCAGGGGAGCTTAAGGCAAACCGAAAGACAGTTGTATGTGAAGGTTGGGGGCGTTAGCTCAGTTGGTAGAGCAGTTGACTTTTAATCAATTGGTCGCAGGTTCGAATCCTGCACGCCCCACCAT
>NZ_JBLWUK010000009.1:0-69218 GCF_048268965.1 Oceanisphaera sp. | reverse complement strand
TACCGATTTATCGGGGCGTTAGCTCAGTTGGTAGAGCAGTTGACTTTTAATCAATTGGTCGCAGGTTCGAATCCTGCACGCCCCACCATGTTGAAGTAAAGCAAGTCCCAGGGTGATTAGCTCAGCTGGGAGAGCACCTCCCTTACAAGGAGGGGGTCACTGGTTCGAGCCCAGTATCACCCACCAGATTAAAATAGAAAGTGAAGAAAGTAGTACCGATTTATCGGGGCGTTAGCTCAGTTGGTAGAGCAGTTGACTTTTAATCAATTGGTCGCAGGTTCGAATCCTGCACGCCCCACCATGTTGAAGTAAAGCAAGTCCCAGGGTGATTAGCTCAGCTGGGAGAGCACCTCCCTTACAAGGAGGGGGTCACTGGTTCGAGCCCAGTATCACCCACCATATTTGATGTAGAAAGTTGAAATAGAAAGTGAAGAAAGCAGTAGTACCGATTTATCGGGGCGTTAGCTCAGTTGGTAGAGCAGTTGACTTTTAATCAATTGGTCGCAGGTTCGAATCCTGCACGCCCCACCATCTCGAACATCTTGTCTATTATCCCCGGTTTTATATCTCCTTATCCGCGCTGCGGATTTTTTCGTTTTTGCACCTCCTTACATTCAGAAGCACAGACGCCCGACGGCTTTTGTGAAGAGTAAAGTGTGAAGGGGAAACATAGCGCCCAGCGCCGAGCACCCAGCGAAACAAAGGGCATCAGAACTGGAGCTGTATGTTTTGTAGTGTGCCGCTTTAGCTGGCACTCCCGTCTCAGCGGGATTTTAAAAACCATCCTGCTAACGCAGTACCGGCAGCTAAAGCGCCGGACTACAGGGTGCGGTGGTTTGCTGTTTGCTTTTGTAGGCACTGCTTTAGCTGTGCAATATCGCGCAGCGATATCCTGGTGTGTCATTGTTTCAGTGTTGCTGCGCAAAACCAGCCAGCTAAAGCAGGCTTCTACAGGGTACGGTGGTTTTTGCAGGGTTCCTGTTTTGGTAAAGAGTATTCCACCAAGAACATCAGCACGATCCAAAAGCGGTCGAATACTCTTACCTAAAATAAGACGACCCTACGATTGGTTATGTTTTTCCATCATCCTGATGACCATCAGGATCTCGGTTTTGTGTTTAATTTCCCGCTTTATTACGCCTGTTTCACGCTTCACGGCTAAAGATCTCCAGTTGATTTGGGTTACGGCGCGGGTGGGGCTATAATGTTCGCCCTTGACGCAATCCGGACGGATCACTGGAACCAAGTTATGAATGAAGCTGTTGATATTTACGAGTTTGACTACCCTTTTCCCGCCAAGCCGGCTGTGCTGACGGTTGATCAGCAGCTGGCGTTGAAAGATGAAATTAAAGCGCTGCTGCGCGAGCGTAACGCCGTGCTGGTGGCCCATTACTATACCGATCCCGAAATACAGGCCCTGGCCGAAGAAACCGGCGGCTGTGTTTCCGACTCGCTGGAGATGGCGCGCTTTGGTAAAGAGCATGAAGCCAAAACCCTGATTGTGGCCGGCGTGCGCTTTATGGGGGAAACCTCAAAGATACTGAGCCCGGAAAAAACCGTGCTGATGCCCACGCTTGAAGCCGAGTGTTCGCTGGATCTGGGTTGCCCGGCCGACGAGTTTACCGCCTTTTGTGACAACAACCCCGATCATACCGTGGTGGTGTACGCCAATACCTCGGCGGCGGTGAAAGCCCGTGCCGACTGGGTTGTCACCTCTAGCATAGCGCTGGAAATCGTGGAACACCTGGACAGCGAAGGTCACAAGATCATCTGGGCACCGGATCGCCACCTGGGTGCCTACATAGAAAAAGAAACCGGCACCAAAATGCTGCGCTGGCAGGCGGCCTGTATCGTACACGACGAGTTTCGTGCCAAGGCCCTGAAAGATCTCAAGGCACAAAACCCCGATGCCGCCGTGCTGGTACACCCAGAATCACCGGCATCTGTGATTGAACTGGCCGATGCGGTGGGCTCGACCAGTCAGTTGATCAAGGCGGCCCAAACCCTGCCACAGAAAAAACTGATAGTGGCCACCGATCAGGGCATTTTCTACAAGATGCAGCAGGCCTGCCCCGATAAAGAGATGGTGGCCGCTCCTACCGGTGGCAATGGCGGCACCTGCCGCAGCTGTGCCAATTGCCCCTGGATGGCCATGAACGGCCTGCTGGCGATTCGTGATGCCCTGCGTGATGGTGGCGAGACCCATGAGATCCAGGTAGACGAAGAAACGCGCATTAAAGCCATGATCCCCCTGGAGCGGATGCTGAACTTTGCCGCCGATCTTAAAATGAAAGTGCAAGGCAACGCTTAACTGACAGTGAAAGGTGAATCGTGAATGGTGAGGAGTAAAAGATAAAACACTTCGCCTGAAAATTTGGCGCTTTTCTCCGCACACATTACGCTGTTCGCTTTACGTAAAAAACGGCACCGAGATGACTCTCGGTGCCGTTTTTATTTTTAGCTAGGCGCTAAATCTCAGAAGTCGGTTTAAGCCTCACACCTCACGCTTAACTCCTCACGAATCATCAGTTACCGGTTTTCTTCCCCACCCAGGGCGTCTATCAGGTCGGGCACGAAGCGTGACAGTTCGCCGGTGACCAGGGCAAAGTCGGCGTCAAAACGGGCGGCGGCATCTTCGCTGGTGACATCGTCGTTTTCTTCGCGCAGCTCTTCCGAAAACTTCAGTCGCTTGATGCTCATGTCGTCGCTGAGAATAAAGCTGATGGTCTCGGCCCAGTTGAGGGCCAGCTTGGTGACCAGCTTGTCGGCATCCAGGTGCACCTTGATTTCTTCGCTCAGCAGGTCTTGCTGTTTGGCGCGAATAATACCGCCATGCTCGAGGGCTGAGCGTAGCTCTGCTTCGTCTTCCAGAGCGAACCCGGCCGGAGCGGCACCTTCTTTCAACCAGTCGGTAAGGGTGAGCTCGGGGGGCGTGGTCATGGCCAGTGGCACCACGGGCAGCGAGCCAATGCTCTTGCGCAGCAGTGCCAGCAAGTCTTCGGCACGCTTGGCGGAGCTGGCATCTACCGCAATAAAGCCGGCCTTGGGGTTGATCCAGGCATAGGTTTGCTGAAAGCGGCTAAAGGCTCTTGGCAGCAGGTCGACGATAATCTCTTCTTTAATGGATTCTTTTTCTTTTTTCTTGAGCGCGCGACCTTGCTCTATCTCGATGGCCTCTACCTTTTCGGCCACCATGTCGTTCACCACCGAGCCTGGCAGCATTTTTTCTTCTTTTTTGGCACAGATCAAAATCTGCTCGTCGGCGATGTGCGTCAAGGCCTGGCCTTGCTTGCCCAGGGGGGATATCCAGCCAAACCTGGCCTGCTCCTGGCTGCCACAGGGGGTAAAGGGCAGGGCCTCCAGCTGCTTTTCCAGTTCTTCAAGAGAGACATCAAAAGGGCGGGTAAAACGATAAATCTGCAGGTTCTTAAACCACATAGCATCCTCGATAACGAGCCGGAAAAAACGCATTGTACTGCAAAGCGGCTTTGTGATCAGGCTGTCATTATCAATCAAGAGTTACCGATCTGGCTCACAGAGCGATATGAAAGCCGGAGTGAGATGGCTCAGGCTCTGTACACTTGAATAAACCGCCGTCGGAGAAGATGTGATGATACGCCAAGCGACGGCCTGTGATGCCGATGCCATCCTGAATGTGTGGTTGTTGGCGTCGTTACAGGCCCACGACTTTATACCCGCCGCCTTCTGGTGGCAGCAGCAAGAAGCCATGCGTGCCCGTTATTTGCCGGCGGCACAAATCTGGGTCTGCGAACGCCAGGGCGAGGTGCAGGGCTTTGTGGCACTGGTAGAGGATTATATTGCGGCCTTGTTCGTGCGCCCGGACTGCCAGCAAAGCGGCATTGGCAGAGCCTTGCTCGACACGGCCAAGCAGCAACGCAACAAGCTGACACTCAAGGTATATTGTAAAAATGACATAGCGGTTAACTTTTATTGTGACCAGGGGTTCAGCATCATTGCCGAGGGCACAGACGCGGCAACCAGTCAGCCAGAGCTGTACATGGAATATCGGGCCGGGGACAAGGATCGGACTCAAGGCCCCTTATGGCAACATGATAGTGTCATCAATTCATAAAACTGTCACACTTGCTGCTAATAATGGTCATACACAAGTAAGACCCGTAAGGACAGTAAACAATGACACGGAAAATACTGGTAGTGGAAGACGAAGTGGCTATTCGCGACATGCTGTGTCTGGTGCTGGAGCAGAAAGGATTTATCACAGAGGCGGCAGAGGATTATCAGACAGCACTTTTGATGATCAAAGAGCCTTACCCGGAACTGATATTAATGGATTGGATGTTACCCGGTGGCAGTGGCATTCAACTGATCAAGCATTTGAAGCAAAATGAATTAACGCGTCAGATCCCGGTGATCATGCTGACCGCCCGGGCCGAAGAAGAAGACAAAATAAAAGGGCTGGACGTCGGCGCCGACGATTACATTACCAAGCCGTTTTCTCCCAAAGAACTGACTTCTCGCCTTAATGCCGTATTACGCCGGGTTGCCCCCACAGCGGTGGATGATGTGATTGAAGTGCAAGGCCTGAAGCTGGATCCCGTCAGCCACAGAGTGAGCGCCAATCATCTGCAGCTGGAGCTGGGCCCCACCGAATTCAAACTGTTACACTTTTTCATGACCCACCCCGAGCGCGTTTACAGTCGCGAACAGCTGCTGAACAATGTGTGGGGCACCAATGTGTATGTTGAAGACAGAACCGTGGATGTGCACATTCGGCGGCTGCGCAAGGCGGTGTCGGAGTCGGGGCATGATAAACTGATTCAAACGGTGCGTGGCGCCGGCTATCGTTTTTCAACCCGCCTTTGAGGCCCAGCCCTACTATGCAATTACAAGAATCAAACCCTGGCTTGTGGTGGCGCTTAATTCTTTATTACAGCGGTTTCTTTTTATTCGGCCTGGCCATCGGAGATTCCACGCTGGGGCTGCTGTGCGCCACCGTCTTGCATTTGCTATGGCATTATCGCTTTCAGCATAAACTGAAAATCTGGCTGTGGCAGGATCGCAGCCTGATCCCGCCCCATGGCAAGGGCAGCTGGGAGTCCATATTCAACGGCCTGTATCGACAGCAGCAACGTCAGCGCTCGCGCCGGCGCGAGCTGGCCAGGCTGATACGACGATTCAGACAGGGCGCCGAAGCCCTGCCCGATGCCGCCGTGGTGATCCGCCACGACGGCAATATCGTCTGGTGCAACAAGCTGGCTCAGCAGCTGCTGGGGTTTCACTGGCCCGATGATGCGGGGCAGCACATCGGCAACTTGCTCCGTGCGCCGCTGTTTATCGACTACATGGACAGGGGCGAATATCAGGAACCCCTCGAGCTGGCGGCTCCCCAGCGTGAACAAACACTGCTGGAGTTCAGGGTGATGCCCTATGTGGAAGATCAGTTGCTGCTGGTGGTACGCGACATCACCCGCCTGCGCGGTCTGGAGCAAATGCGCAAGAACTTTGTGGCCAACGTCTCCCACGAGTTGCGCACCCCCCTCACCGTGCTTAAAGGTTATCTTGAACTACTGGAGGAGCCGCCCGAGCCGGCGATGTGGCACAAGGCGCAATGGGTCATGCAGGAGCAAACCCTGCGCATGGAAGCCCTGGTACAGCAACTCATGACACTAACGCGTATCGAGTCAGCGAGTGCGGTAGCAAACGAACAGCAGGTGGATATTCCCGCCATGCTGAGCATGCTGGAGCAGGAAGCCCGGGCCCTGAGCGGCGAAAAAGGCCACCAGCTGTGCTTCAAGGTCGACAGTCGGCTCAAGGCGCTGGGCGATCAGGAGCAGCTGCGCAGTATTATTTCCAACCTGGTGTATAACGCCATTCGGCACACCCCGGCACACACGCGCATTGTGGTAGAGTGGAGCCGGGTGGAACAACAGGCCCGGTTTTCGGTCACCGATTCGGGGGAGGGCATTTCCCCCGAGCACCTCAGCCGCCTCACCGAGCGTTTCTATCGGGTAGACAAGGCACGCAGTCGCCACACCGGAGGCTCGGGCCTGGGGCTGGCCATTGTCAAGCACGCCCTGGCGCACCATGACGCCAGTCTGAGCATCAACAGCAAGGTAGGCGAGGGCAGCTGCTTCAGCTTCACCTTGCCCGCCCACCGCCTGGTCGTTGAAAGCAGCAAAACCAGGCTGGAAGCTGAGAGCGGGAAGTAGTCCGGCGCTTTAGCTGCCGGCTCTGCGTTAGCAGAGTGATTTTTAACATCCCGCTGAGACGGGAGTGCCAGCTAAAGCGGCACGCTACAAAACACCGTTCTGTGTAGTCCGCCCCGTCTCTTTGGTAAAGAGGACTTAGGCGGCCAGCGTAGCTGGTACAACACATAGCGCGAACAAGTATGCGCCTACAAACACCGCACCCTGTAGTCCGGCGCTTTAGCTGCTGGCTCTGCGTTAGCAGAGTGATTTTTAACATCCCGCTGAGACGGGAGTACCAGCTAAAGCGGCACCCTACACAACACACAGCCCTTTGTTTCGCAGCGTGCCTGGCGCCGGGCGCTATGTTTCCTTCCCCCCCTCACTCTTCACCCCTCACTCTTTATGAGCCTTGTCATCCCTCTGTCATGTCTGTTTCATATTATTGTCATTCATAGCAGCAATACTGGCGACGTCTAAAGGATGCGAACTCAGATGGAGAACAAGATGAAACTGAACAACCTGGTTACCGCTCTTGGTTTAACGGCCGTTTTGGCCTCGGGTACTGCACTGGCCGCCGTGGATAGCGCCTTGCCAGACTATGAAAAAGTGAGTGGCGTGTCAGGCAATCTGTCATCGGTTGGCTCAGACACCCTGGCCAATATGGCTACCCTGTGGGGCGAAGCCTTCACCCGTCATTATCCTAACGTTAATATCCAGATCCAGGCCGCCGGCTCGTCGACCGCACCGGCGGCTCTTACCGAAGGCACCGCTCAGTTTGGCCCCATGAGCCGCGCCATGAAAAGCAACGAAGTAGAAGCCTTTGAAAAGCGCTATGGCTATAAACCCACACCGGTACGAGTGGCCATCGATGCCCTGGCGGTGTTCGTTCATAAAGACAACCCGATTGAAGGCTTGAGCATCGATCAGGTAGACGCCATTTTCTCCAGCACCCTGGGTTGTGGCAGCGCCGAGCAAATTACCAAGTGGGGTCAAACAGGCCTGACAGGAGACTGGAGCCAGCGTGACATTCAGTTGTATGGTCGCAACTCTGTGTCTGGCACCTATGGCTACTTTAAAGACAAGGCCTTGTGTAAAGGTGACTTCAAAAACAACGTCAACGAGCAGCCGGGTTCGGCCTCCGTGGTGCAGTCGGTGTCTTCTTCACTGAATGCCATTGGTTACTCGGGCCTGGGTTACAGCACCTCCAGCGTACGTGCGGTACCCTTGGCAGAAGCAGGCTCCAGCGATTACGTGGCGGCGAACGCAGATAATGCCATTAGCGGTGACTACCCGTTAGCCCGCTTCCTGTATGTGTATGTCAACAAACACCCCAACAAGCCACTGGGGCCAATGGAAGCCGAGTTCATCAAGCTGATGCTGTCCAAGCAGGGGCAGGAGATAGTACATAAAGACGGTTACGTCCCCGTTCCTGCCAGCGTGATTGAAGCCGACCTGAACAGGTTGGGACTGAAGTAAGTCGTAGACGCCTCCACCGTCATGTGATGATTCCCCGAGCCTGGTGCTCGGGTTTTTTTCGTTTTGGCGATCCGGTTTTCAGGATTTCTTTTTGCAACGCATACTGAAAGAAGCAAAGTGGCTCGCTTCTACCTCAAGATGCGAATAAGTGCCTAAATCCAAGTAAAATCACCAATGTAGACAATAAATATGACAAAGTGACGGTGAAGTTGCTTTTTTATTGTCGATAAATGTGGCTATATAGAGGGTAGTACTTGGGGCCTTGGCAGGAGTCAGAATGGAAATCAGGAAAATCCGCAGTGGTGAGGCAGGCAGCATTTGGCGTTTGCTCCACGATACTGTGCATCGCATTAACCAGGCGGATTATAGTCACGAAGAATTAGTGGTGTGGGCGCCGGATGAGTTTGATGCACCACACTGGGTAAGCCGCTTTATTCGTACTCACCCCCTGGTTGCCACCGAAGGTCGAGATTTGCTGGGATTTGCCGAGCTGGCAGACGATGGCCGCATCGATTTGTTTTATGTACACCATGCCCATCAAGGGCGGGGTATTGGCCGTGCCTTGATGCAACGGCTGAAAGCCGAAGCGGCGTCTCGCGGTCTGCACCTGCTTTATTGCGAAGCCAGCATTACCGCGCGGCCGTTTTTTGAGCGCATGGGTTTTGTGTTTGTAGAGCAACGCGAGCTGGAGCGTCGAGGTGAGCAGGTGTCGGTTATTCTTATGGAGAACACGCTGTAAGTCGCAGGTGAACTTGCGAGGCTGATAGAGGGTAAAGGTACTTGCGCGAGAGACTACAGGCAGCTTGCTGCTTGTAGTCGTTGCTGTTTTTCAGGCAGTAAAAAGCCCACCTTGTGGTGGGCTTTTTCGATTTGGTCGGCGTGAGAGGATTCGAACCTCCGACCCCTAACACCCCATGCTAGTGCGCTACCAAGCTGCGCTACACGCCGAATCGAGAGCAACTATATAGGCCCGCTTGCAGAGCTGCAAGCCCCTTTTGATTATTTGTGTTTGTTTGCTGTTTTCTTGGTCAAAGGTGTGATTTTTTATCCACTTAGCCTATAAATCAGATCGCATAGCGGCTGTGAAGAGTGATGGCCAGCTTGCTCTGCAAGACCAAGACTGAAAATGTTTTCGCCACGGAATCCACGGAATCCACAGAAAAATCAAGATTAACACTCAACAACGCGGCGGTACGCTTTAATCCGTACGCTATCCGTAAAAAGACGGTGTTTTTGTCCTTAACTTATGGCGTACAGCGTAAGGCTTACCGCTATGTTTTAAGCTTTTCGTCCGTGGTTTCTGTGGATTCCGTGGCAAAAGATAGTGTTATAGCTTGGTCCCTTCGTGATGATGGCTATTTTCGCCAACGGCGTCTTTTGCCATAATGTGCAGCCAACATAGGCGGACGACATGAACGAACAAGATGAATACTGGATGCAGCGGGCCATGGAGCTGGCGGCCAGGGCCGAAGCCGAAGATGAAGTACCGGTAGGGGCTTTGGTCGTGCTCGATGGCAAATGCATTGGTGAGGGCTGGAACAGGTCCATTGGCAGTCACGATGCCACGGCCCATGCGGAGATCATGGCTCTGCGTCAGGCGGGGCAGGCGGTTGGTAATTATCGGCTGCTGGAGTGCACTCTGTATGTCACCCTGGAGCCGTGCATGATGTGCGCCGGTGCCATGGTACACAGCCGCATTCAACGGCTGGTGTATGGCGCGGCCGATGCCAAAACCGGCGCGGTAGACTCTGTGCTACAGCTACTGGCCACCCCCGGGCTTAATCACCTGGTGAGCTGGCAGTCGGGGGTACTGGCCAACGAATGCGCCACCCAGCTAAGCGCCTTTTTCAAGCGCCGCCGAGCCGAAAAGAAAGCCGCCCGCAAGCAAGCCAAACAAGCGGTCAGCTTTAAGCCAGAAGCTGAAAGTTAAACACAAAACCAGATATCTGCCACGGAATCCACTGAACCCACAGACAAAAGATCTGAAAACACTTCATTAGTAAGATCTAAACCAGACTGAACATCCAGCTACGCTGGCCGCCAAATAAATGGGCGGACTACAAACGACGCGTTTTTCTGTAGGCGCATATTTATTCGCGCGTTGTTGGCAATGCAATGGCAGAGCATCCAGCTACGCTGGCCGCCGAATAAATGGGCGGACTACAAACGACGCGTTTTTCTGTAGGCACATATTTATTCGCGCGTTGTTGGCAATGCAATGGCAGAACATCCAGCTACGCTGGCCGCCAAATAAATGGGCGGACTACAAAGGCGCGTTTTTCTGTAGGCACATATTTATTCGCGCGGTTTTAGCAGTGTGATGCCTTTGTAGTCCGGCGCTTTAGCTGCCGGTACTGCGTTAGCAGGATGTTTTTTTAACACTCACTGAGACGTAGAGCGCCACCCGGAAAAACACACAGGTTCAGTGGGCTGGGGAGGCTTGTTCGCTTCCCCCTTACTCTTTCCCCTTCACTCTTAACGTGCGCTCAGGGCTCAATAAGATCGATATCGACCACCAGATCGTCGCTTAGCGCTTCCAGCTTGTCTTGCAAGTCATGCAGCGCCTGGCCATTGGGCAGGGTTAACACGCTAATGGCCTCAAACAGCATGGTGCCCGTGGTAGGAGCGGCATAACTGTCGGTTTTAAGGGTATTGACGCTGATGTTGAGCTGATTCAGCACATCGGTGACTTCATCTATAATGCCGATACGGTCGTTGGCGGTCACCGTTAGCTTGAGTTTCTGGCCCTGCAGAACGGGTTGTTTGGCTTCCAGCAGCTGGATCTGAAAATCGGTCAGTTGCTCCAGTGCCTCGCCAAGCGCCTGACTATGCTCCTGGGGCACTCTAATTTCCACGATACCGGCAAAGTAACCCGCCAGCTCGCTCATGGCGCTGGCCTGCCAGCTGCCGTTATGTTGTTTGATCAGCGTGGCCAGTTTTTTAACCAAACCCGCTTTGTCGGGGCCGATAATAGTGGCGACCAGAGTTTTCATACGTGCTCCTTGTAAAAACATATCCCAGTTCGTTCAAGATAGACTTTAACCCGTCTGGCTGTAAGGGGTTCTGACCGTAAATGTGACGACGGCGGGCGTTTATTTAAATATTTGCCACGGAATTCACGGAAACCACGGACGAAGAGCAAAGAGGAGGGGGAAACGAACAAGTGCATCCTTCACGCTTCACTCTTCACGCTGGGCACCGTATTTGTGATCCCGCTCCGGCTGCGCTTGTCTTGCCAATTGCCGACGCGCCGAGCACAATAAGCTATCGCGAATTACGAGAATCGAGTCTATGGAACTGGCCAACTACCGGCGTGAATATCTCAAGGGCGGCTTGCGTCGCAAGCACTTGCCGGATAATCCCTTATCTTTGTTTGAAACCTGGATGCAGCAAGCCGTGGCGGCCGATTTGGTTGATCCCACGGCCATGGTGGTGGGCACGGTCGACGAACGGGGCCAGCCTTATCAGCGCATCGTGCTGCTCAAGCATGTCGATGAACAGGGCTTCGTTTTTTATACCAATATGGGCAGCCGCAAGGCCAGCCAGTTGTCCCAGAACCCTCACATCAGCCTGCTGTTCCCCTGGCACGGGCTGGATCGGCAGGTGCATGTCACCGGCCAGGTTGAGCGGCTATCGACGCTGGAGGTCATGAAATACTTCAGCAGCCGCCCCAAAGACAGCCAGATTGGCGCCTGGGTGTCACATCAGTCGTCACGCATTTCGGCGCGGGGTGTGCTGGAAGGCAAGTTTCTGGAAATGAAACAAAAGTTTGCCAGTGGCGAAGTGCCTCTGCCGAGCTTCTGGGGAGGCTTCCGGGTGAAGTTTGACTCTGTGGAATTCTGGCAGGGGGGCGCCAATCGCCTGCATGATCGTTTTTTATACCAGCGTGAGCAGGACGGCTGGTCGATCGACCGTTTGGCACCTTAAGGTTATTTATGCTGATATGCAGAACCGAACGCCCCGGCGATGGTGACGAGATAGATGAAGTGGTGTGCGCGGCGTTTGGCCGTGAAGACGAAGCGGATCTGGTGTGGGCCTTGCGCGAGCAGGGCGCCATTAGCCTGAGCCAGGTCGCCGAATACGAAGGCGCCATTATTGGTCACCTGGCCTTGAGCCCGGTGCTCATTAATGGCGAAGACATCGGCTGGCTGGGGCTGGCCCCGGTTAGTGTCTGGCCCGACTGTCAGTGTCAGGGCGTGGCCACCGCCATGATCCGGGCCGTGCTCGACAGCGCCAACGAACTGGATTGGGCCGGGGTGGTGGTGTTGGGTGAGCCGGCGTTTTACACACGCTTTGGCTTCAAACCCGCCAACGCGCAGGGCCTGGAGTGCACCTACCCCAACGCCGGGGATGCCTTTATGGCGCTGGCACTCAAACAACCCGTACCCACCGGCCTGGTCACCTACCACCCGGCCTTCGGGTAACCAAAGGCTTCCCTGTAGAAGCCTGCTTTAGCTGGCTGGTTTTGCGCAGCAAAACTGAAACGACCAAATTACAGGGTGTCGCTGCGCGACATTGCGCAGCTAAAGCAGCGCCTTGTAAAACAAGCCACCGGCCATGCAGGTTCGGTAGCTTGTTCGCTTCATCCTTTACTCTTCACGCTTCACTATTTTTTCCGCTTTTTATTCTTCTTCCTCAAAATACCAGTACCCCTGGTTGACCAGTGGCAGCAGTACTTCCAGTAGCGCCTGGGGGTGTTTCAGGCAGGCGACTTCCGGGCCGCAGATGCGTGCCTGATCGCAGACCAGGGCAATGGCATCGGCGTCGGGCTCGGCCAGTTGATAGCGTTCACCGTCCACATAAAACACCTGTTCACTGCCTTCCATATAAAAGCTGCGTACGCCGGCCAGACGATACAGGTGATCGCCATGGTCCATGCGCAGCACCAGCTCTTCCAGGCTGTATAAAGGCTCTACTGGCTCCAGATCCAGGTCGTGCTTGGCTTCCGAGACCATTTGTCCAAACCAGTCCGCCATGCGCACCGGGTCGTCCAGTAATTCTGTCATCAGGCTTTTGACCTGTGACATCACCTCATGGTCGATGCGGCCATGAGCCGTGCTGGCAGGCATGTTGGCGTCGTCGAAACGACGGCTGTCCGACTCGTGAGCCAGCATGTGGTCGGCAAAGCCGGAGATCAAGTCCCGGGCATCGGGGGCGCGAAAGCCAACGGAATAGTTCAGTGACGGCGTTTCGGCGTAGCCTTCGTGGGGACAGCCCGGCGGAATGTAGAGCACGTCTCCCGGGGTGAGCACTTCATCTATCTCGGCCACAAAGTCTTCGCAGTGGCGCAAGGCACCGTGGGCGGCAAACTGCTGCAAGTCCTGAGCCAGCCCTACCCGCCAGCGGCGAGTGCCCTGGCCCTGAATGATAAACACCCCGTACTGATCGATATGCGGACCCACGCCACCACCGGGAGCCGAAAAGCTCACCATGACATCGTCGAAGCGCCAGCCCGGAATAAAGCGGAATGCCTCGGCAATATCCTGCACCCCGGGGTGCCACTGGTTAACGGCCTGCACCAGTAGCGTCCAGTCGGTTTCACCCAGGTGGTCATAGCTCTCGAAGGGGCCGGTTTCTGCGTGCCAGCGATCATCGGCTCGCCATACGCGGCGCGCTTCCGTGTGGGGTTCCAAGGCCAGCCCTGCCAGCTCGTCCGGACTAAGGGGATCTTCAAACTGAGGAAAGCCCCCCTTGATCAGCACCGGCTTCTTTTGCCAGTAATGAGCCAGAAAGTCGTCGATATTGAGTGTAAAAGCGCTATGCATGGGCACCTGTCATGATGGAAATAATGGGTGATAAGAGCGACTATTATGCCTAGCCACCGCAGATAATGATAGATTCCAGAGAGTGAAGGGTGAGGGGGGAGGGGTGAAGCGAGGAAGCCCGAACCCGCAGAGCCGGTGTGTTCTGTAGGCGCATACTTGTTCGCGCGGTTTAGTGCTCTATGTTTACCCTGTTGCACAGGGGTCGCCTAATAAATGGGCGGGCTACAAAGGGCGAGAGTGCAATATCGCGCAGCGATATCCTGATGTGTCATTGTTTCAGTTTTGCTGCGCAAAACCAGCCAGCTAAAGCAGGCTTCTACAGGGGGCCATCGTTTACCGACGGCCCCATAAAAAAACCGAGCCACTTGGCTCGGTTTTTATCGGCTTTCCGCTGTTTACAGCTCGTCGGTCAGCTTGATGGCGTGGCCTATGTAGTTGGCCGGGGTCAGCTGCTTCAGCTCGTCCTTCGCGGCTTCTGGCAGGTCCAGGCCGTCGATGAAGGTACGCATGCCTTCGGCGTTGACGCGCTTGCCACGGGTCAGCTCTTTCAGCTTCTCGTAAGGCTTTTCAATGCCGTAACGGCGCATCACCGTTTGTACCGGCTCGGCCAGTACTTCCCAGTTCTGATCCAGATCGGCAGCCAGGGCTTCCGGGTTGGCTTCCAGCTTGCTGATGCCCTTCAGGGTCGCCTGGTAGGCAATCAGCGAATAGCCTACGGCAACGCCCAGGTTGCGCAGCACCGTGCTGTCGGTCAGGTCACGCTGCCAGCGAGAAATCGGCAGTTTGGCAGACAGGTGATTGAAAATGGCGTTGGCCAGGCCCAGGTTGCCTTCGGAGTTTTCGAAGTCGATTGGGTTGACCTTGTGCGGCATGGTGCTGGAACCAATTTCGCCGGCCACGGTTTTCTGCTTGAAGTAACCAATGGAGATATAACCCCAGATGTCACGGTCAAAGTCCAGCACTATGGTGTTGAAGCGGGCGATGGCATCGAACAGCTCGGCGATGTAGTCGTGCGGTTCAATCTGGGTGGTGTAGGGGTTGAAGTCCAGGCCAAGGCTGGTAACAAAACGCTCGGCAAAGACTTGCCAGTCTACTTCGGGGTAGGCCGACAGGTGGGCGTTGTAGTTACCCACGGCGCCGTTGATTTTAGCCAGCATTTCGATGGATTTAATCTGTATCAGCTGGCGCTCGAGGCGGTAGGCCACGTTGGCCATTTCTTTACCCAGGGTAGTGGGTGATGCTGGCTGACCATGGGTACGGCTCAGCATGGGCACGTCGCGATACTGGGCGGCCAGACGTTTTACTTCGTCGATCAGCTGCTGGCAGTATGGCACGACGACCTGGTCGCGACCGGCGCTTAACATCAGGGCATGGGCGTTGTTGTTAATGTCTTCACTGGTGCAGGCAAAGTGAATGAATTCGCTCACGGCGGCCAGCTCGGGCAACACTTCTACTTTTTCTTTCAGGAAGTATTCCACCGCTTTCACGTCGTGGTTGGTGGTACGCTCGATATCTTTGATACGCTGGCCGTCGGCTTCGTTAAAGTTGGCGACTATGCCATCCAGCAGGGCATTGGCTTCATCAGACAGGGCCGGAACTTCGGCAATGTCTGCATGAGCGGCCAGGGCCTGCAGCCAGCGGACTTCCACTTCGACACGAAAGCGCAATAAACCGAACTCGGAAAAAATAGCGCGTAACTCTTGGGTTTTTGAGCCATAACGGCCATCAACCGGAGAAATAGCCGTTAATGCTGACAATTCCATGAACAACAACTCCTGAACGTTGGGGGTAATTTTTGTGAAATAACGCTAAACCTGGTTATCCGCGCAGGGCTGACTGGGCCTGGGCTACCAGTCGCTTGCGGGAAAACAGAATGTGTCGGCGCTTGCCGCCAAGCTGGCGCCATAATACGGCGCTGCGAATGCCGGCCAGCAGCAAGGCACGGATCTGGTGCTGCACCGGCGCTTGCTGCAGGTAGGTGGGGTTGCCCGCCACCTGAATGCGCGGCCCTATGGGGCTGACGATGTCGCTGTAAATGCTGGCCAGGTTGGCCAGTACCTGCTCGTCGAGCAACTCGAAATGATGGCGCTGGCGCTTGACCTGATTGATGCGCTCACCCAGCATGGCCATCAGGTCGCGGCGCTTGGCCAGCTTGCCTTCCAGCGTCACTATGCCCACCAGATAGCGGGTCAGCTCGGCATTTTTACGCGCGCTGTCGTTGCTCAGCTGATCGACTATGGTCTGGTAGCCCAGGGCCAACTGGGCATGGCCGCCGTAAATATCGGCCGACTGCTCGGCATCGGTCACCAGAATACTGTTCAAGGTGGCCGTCAAGGTGTCCTTGTCTTCTATGGTGCCCTGGCGAGCGACTTGCTGCACCAGGCTTGCCGCCTGACAAATGCCGGCAAATGCCAGAGTCTGGTTTTCAAGATTGTGGCTCAAAGTGGCTCCTGACTAAAACGGTTTTCGATAATGCCGCCGCCCAGGCACACTTCGCCATCATAAAACACGGCCGACTGGCCCGGGGTGACTGCCGCCTGAGGCGTATCGAAGGTGACTTTAATGGTGTCGTCATCCAGCGGCTCTATCAAGCAGGGCACATCGGTTTGGCGATAGCGGGTTTTAACGGTGCAACGCACCGCCTCGGTAAGGGGCGTGCGGTTGACCCAGTGTAACTGACGGGCAATCAGGCCATTGGAATAAAGCCGGGGGTGATCGCCCTGGGCGACGATTAACACGTTGCGCTCCATATCCTTGTCGACTACGTACCAGGGATCGTCGCTGGTGTTTTTCAAGCCGCCAATACCCAGGCCTTTACGCTGGCCCAGGGTGTGGTACATCAGCCCCTGATGATCGCCAATGACCATGCCGTCCACACTTTCAATCTTGCCGGGTTGTGCCGGCAGGTACTGGGCCAGAAAGTCGGTAAACTTGCGCTCGCCAATAAAGCAGATGCCGGTAGAGTCTTTCTTTTTCGCGGTCACCAGCTCGAGCTGCTCGGCAAGGCGGCGTACTTCGGGCTTTTCCAGCTCGCCCACGGGAAACAGGCTTTTTGCCACCTGCTGCGAGCTTAGGGTATAGAGAAAATAGCTTTGGTCCTTGTTGCCATCCAGGCCGCGCAACATTTTTGGCTGCTCTTCGAAGCTGCGGCGCACATAGTGGCCGGTGGCAATATAGTCGGCGCCCAGATCTTCGGCGGCAAACTCCAGAAAGGCCTTAAACTTGATTTCTTTATTGCACAGAATATCGGGGTTGGGCGTGCGGCCGGCCTTGTATTCGGCCAGAAAATGCTCAAACACATTGTCCCAGTATTCGGCGGCAAAGTTAATGGTATGCAGCTCAATGCCCAACTTGTCGCACACCGCCTGGGCGTCACGCAAGTCTTCGGCAGCGGAACAATACTCGTCGGTGTCGTCTTCTTCCCAGTTTTTCATGAACAGGCCTTCCACCTGATAGCCCTGCTGTTGCAGCAGATAGGCAGAAACCGAAGAATCCACACCGCCGGACATGCCGACAATCACTTTTAACTGACTGTTATCGCTCATTACTCGCCGTCACCTGATTGCAAAACGGCTGGTATTTTACCAGACAAACGCCGCCAGCGGGAGGCTATAGCGGCAAATCATTGGCGTTGTGTTTAATCCCGGGTGCGACAGCGCTCGGCGGGCACACTCAACGCCTTTAGCAGGTAGCTTTTAAACTCGGGCGTATAGTCCTGCTGTTCCAGGGCCTGGGCCATGCAGGCCAGCCAGGCGTCGCGTTCAGCGGTACCTATGGCCAGATGACCGTGGGCACGGGGTATGCTGATGGGGCCGTACTTTTCGCGGTACAAAGACGGGCCGCCCAGCCAGCCGGATAGAAAACGGGCCAGCTTGTCGATGCTCTCATCAAGATCTGCCGGATGCATGGCGCGGATCACGGCGGCATCGGCACGGGTGTTCATGGCGTGGTAAAAATCCCGGGCCAGTTGGCGCAACCCCTCCTGGCCGCCGGCTGCATTATAGGAGCTGTCGCCCTGGCCAAAATCGGGCAATATTTGCATGGTCACTTTCTCTGTTGGGTTCAGGTCATTTCGTCTGGTGACGAGCTGGCCGTGGGTGTTGTGGTATGAGACATGGGTTGCAGCATCTTACCCAATTCCAGCGGCAGCGGAAACACGATGATCTTGCTGTTGTCGTTGGTGATTTCGGTCAGGGTTTGCAGATAACGCAACTGGATGGCTTCCGGTTGCTGGCCCAGCATGCGCGCCGCTTCCAGCAACTGCTTGGAAGCCTCCAGCTCACCGGTGGCGTGAATGACCTTGGCACGACGGGAACGTTCCGCCTCGGCCTGGCGCGCAATGGCACGGATCATCGACTCGTCCAAATCCACGTGTTTGATTTCAACGGCGGTCACCTTGATCCCCCAACCGTCGGTACTCTGATCCAGAATGCGCTGTAAATCCGCATTCAGCGTATCCCGTGCCGACAAAATCTCGTCCAGTTCGTGCTGGCCCAGCACAGACCGCATGGTGGTTTGCGCCAGCTGGCTGGTGGCCTCCAGGTAGTTTTCGATATTGATAATGGCCTTTTGCGGATCCAGGACCCGAAAGTACAACACCGCATTGACCTTAACCGTGACGTTATCCCGGGAAATAATATCCTGGGAGGGCACATCCATGGTGATAATACGCAGATCGACCCGCACCATCTGCTGCACGAAGGGGATCACCAGAATCAGCCCGGGCCCCTTGATCTTGTAAAAGCGCCCCAGCAAAAAAATCACGCCGCGCTGATATTCTCTCAAGATACGAAACGCACTGGTAAACAGCATCACCAGTAATACGACGATCAACAGCTGAAAATAAATAAAGTCGATGATCATGAGCGGGTCTCCTTTGGTGAGGCGCTAAGGGGGGCAACACTCAGGGTGAGGTTGTCTACTGCCAGCACCACGACGGCTTGCCGGGCGGCAATGGGCACCTGGCTACAGGCCAGCCAGCGCTCGCCCTGTACCATCACACTGCCGGTAGGGGCGATGTCGGTCAGCGCAAAGCCCTCGAGGCCAATCATGGCCTGAGAGCCGGACACCGGCTGATTGTGGCGTTGTTTAACGATCAGCCTCACCACCACCACGATGAGGCCGAGTGAGACCAGGGTAAAAGCACCGATAACGGGCCAGGCAATACGAAACGCCTGATCCGGGGTATCGAACAGCAGCACGGAGCCGATAACAAAGGCCACCAGCCCACCCCCCCCCAGAATGCCAAAACTGGGAGCCAGGCCTTCGGCAATCATTAACGCCAGCCCCAATCCGAGCAGGGCCAGCCCTATGGTACTAAAGGGCAGCATTTGCATGCCCAGCATGGCCAGCAGCAGACAAATGGCGCCAATCACGCCCGACACGCCAAAACCCGGGCTGTAAAACTCCAGCAACAAGCCATACATACCCACCAGCATCAGCAGGTAGGTAATGTTGGGGTTGCTGATGATCATGATGAAGCGCTGGCGCCAGTCGGGCTGGCGTAACTCGCCGGTCAACTGGGAGCTGGCAAACACATAGCGGGCATCACCCAGCTGTATTTCCCGACCATCCAGCGCCAGCAGCAAAGCCGATACATCACTGGCCAGCAGCTCAATCACCTTTTGTTCCAGCGCTTCGCTGGCGGTGAGCGTGGCGGCGTCCCGCACCGCCAGCTCGGCCCATTCGGCGTTGCGCCCCCGTAACTGGGCCAGCGAACGAATATAGGCCACCGCATCGTTTAACGTCTTGCGCTCCATGGCGGAGCCTTTCCTGGCGGGCGAGTCCCCGGTGGGGGCATCATCGGTGGCGGTATCATCGGTGGGCGCATCCGGCTTTTTGGGGGTGTCTGTGTCATCGGACTTGTCTGCCCCCGGCAGCGTCGAGCCGCCTATTTGTACCGGTGTGGCGGCACCCAGGTGCGTACCGGGCGCCATGGCCGCCACATGGCTGGCATACATGATGTAGGTACCGGCCGAGGCGGCTCGCGCACCACCCGGGGCAACATAGGTCACCACGGGTATGTTTGACGCCAGCATGGCACTGATAATATCGCGGGTGGCGCTGTACAGGCCGCCGGGGGTATCCAGCATCAGCAGGATAAAGGCGGGTTGCTCGGCTTGTGCCTGTTGCATTTCGCTCACAATAAAGTCGGAGGTGCCCGAGCCTATGGGGCCGCTGATATCCAGCTGCCAGTAACGCTCTTGCGCCAGTGCCGGCAGCCCCAGCAAGAGTAACAGCAATACTATCCCGCGCCACTTCATCCGCTTTGCTCCAGCCAAACCCTGATTTAAGCCTAGCGTACTTGGTGTGGATTGGTTGTTTTTTAAGCTGCTTGGTTAGGTGAAATAACCCAAAACACAAACCTGTTTTGCCACGGAATCCACGGAAAAAACTCTGTGAAGGGTGAAGCGTAAAGAGTGAAGCGAGCACCCCCTTACGCTTCACCCTTTCCCCCTCGCTGTTTAGCCGGGCACTATCATATTGCTCCCGCTTTATAAGCGCCGGCCTTTGCCTTACCATTTGGCGCTTCAATCGGCGGATGGAACAAGGGGCATGATGAAGATAAGGGCGGCGACGAAAGCCGATATGGCGCAGGTTTTTCAGCTGGAGCAAACGGCTTTTGGTGGCCATTGCTATCCGGACTTTCTGTTTCGGCAGCTATTGGAGTTATGGCCCAATTACCTGCTGGTTGCCGAGCAGGAAGCAGGGGGTGAAGATGAGCCAGGCAGCCAGGTGGTGGGCTACATACTGGGCGGCACAGGCGAGGCCAGGCAGCAGGGCTGGGTGTTGTCGCTGGCGGTGGCCGAGCCGGCACGCGGGGCCGGCATAGGCAAAAAGCTGCTGCAGCAGTTAATCGACAGGCTTACCGCAGACGGCTGCCGGCAGATACGATTAACGGTACATCCCGACAATCACGCCGCCGGTCTGTATCAGGCCCTGGGTTTTAACCATGAAACCACAGAGCCGGATTACTTTGGCCCGAATGAACCACGCCATGTTCTGCTGCGCGCAGGTTAAATAAACGGCGTGTTTTTTTGTAGGCGCATATTTATTCGCGCGTTGTGGAGCGACTCATCCCAGGGCCAGAAATCGCGAGGCGATAAACAGGTAAATGAGCACGCCGGAGGCATCGCACACCGAGGTGATCAGGGGGGCGCTGGCGCTGGCGGGGTCAAAGCCCAGCCGGTTCAGTACAAAGGGCAGGCTCATGCCAATGACACAGCCAATCAGCACCACGCACATCATGCTCATGGCCAGTACCAGCGCCACCACTTCATCGCCGCGCATATAGCCAACGGCCGAAATGGCCACGGCCATGGTGCCCCCCAGGCACAAGGCCACCAGGGCTTCGCGCCCGAGCAGGCTGAACCAGTCGCGCATGACCACCTCGCCGGTGGCCAGGGCGCGCACCATCAGGGTGGCCGACTGGGAACCGGCGTTACCGCCGCTGTCGACCAGCAAGGGCAGGAAGAACACCAGCACTATGTTGGCGGCAATCAGCTCTTCAAAGTGGGCTATGCCGGCGCCGGAGAACAGGTTGCCAAACACCAGCAATACCAGCCAGAATACCCGTTTGCGATACAGCAGGCCTATGCTCACGTCTTTCAGGTTACCCACCATGGTGCTCACACCACCGGATTTGTGAAAGTCATCGGTGGCTTCATCGCTGGCGACATCCATGGCGTCATCGTGGGTGACAATGCCCACCAATACGTTGTTTTCATTGATAATGGGTATGGCAATCAAGTCGTAGCGGGCAATCGCCTTGGCCACGTCTTCCTGATCATCGGTTACCCTGCAATGAATGGGCGGGCTCACCATCAGGCTGTGCATCTGTTGCTCCGGGAGCGCCAGAATAAGCGCGCGCAGCGACACCACCCCCAGTAATTTACGCTCTGCATCAATCACGTAGGCGTGATAAATGGTCTCGGCGTCCGGTGCCTCTGCCCGCAGGGCGGCCAGTGCTTCGCTCACGTTCATGCTGGCTTCCAGGGTGGCATAATCCGAAGACATCAGGGCTCCGGCGGTGCCTTCCTCGTAGGCGGCGAGCTTGCGAATATCTTCCCGCTTTGCCTGTGCCAACGCGGGCAGCAAGGCATCTCTTTGTTCCTGATCCAGGCATTTATACAAGTCGGCCCGCTCATCCGACGGCATTTCACTCACCAGTCTGGCCAGGTTGGCCCGCGGAAACTCCCGTGCCAGTTGTACTTGTATATCGGCATCCAGATAAGCATATACAGTGGCCCTGTGCGGCAGCCGTTCCAGAAGCCGCCAGGCCAGGGCAGGCTCTATATGTGACATGATATCGGCAAGATCCACAGGGCGCAGGCCCTTGACCTGAATCAGTGCGGTGTTGAATTGCTGCTGTTCTATGGCGTTGCTCAATATCAACGCAAGCTCGTGGTGGCTCATGGGGTTGCTCCGCGCGATACTCAAAAAATAACAAAACGAACGGTCGGATCTGTCATCAGATGATGCGCCGGCCAGTGTCGAGTATCAGACACCAGCTTTGGCACGGCCGCAGATGCTAGGTGATTGAATTTTTATTAGCAAGTTGGGTAACGGCGGGTAAGTTGTGAAGGGGGAGGGTGAAGGGCGAAGCGCACAAAAGGCCCGGTTTTGTAGGCGCCTATTTATTCGCGCGTTTTTGTAGTAGCTGCTTTAGCTGCTAAATCCTGCGTAGCAGGATCTGATGCACAAGTTAGAAAGAATACGGCGATACATGAGATATCGGTGCCAGGTTGTCGCTGCGCGACATTGCGCAGCTAAAGCAGTGTCTACAAAACAAGAGCGCGATCCTTCACCCTTAACTCTGCTGCTTAAGGGCACTGAGCGGAAAGCGCTGGCCGGCGAGGTAATCGCGAAACGAGGCTAAAATCATCGGGCTGCGCAGTTGGCTGCCCAGGGCTTCAATTTCTTCCAGCGTCAGCCAGTGACAGCGAATGATGTCGTCATCAGGATCTTGCGGCCGGGTCGCCAGCGGCGCTGGCACCTCTGCACAAAAGGTAAAACGCACAAAATGGGTGCCGTTATCCGGGGCTTCAAATTGATAAATGGCTACCGCCTGCTCGAGAGGAATGGCCAGCCCGGTTTCTTCCAGCAGCTCGCGCTGGGCACCGGCCAGCAAGGATTCCCCAGGTTCAAGGTGGCCTGCCGGTTGATTAAACCGGATCTGGCCTTGCTGCCATTCTTCTACCATTAAAAAGCGGTCACCGGCGCGTACAATAATGGCCAGCGTGACGGCAAACGGATGATGACTCATTCTATTTTTCTCCACTGCCCCGAGGGCAGATTATCCAGCGTCCAGTCGCCCACCGCGTAGCGGATCAGGCGCAGGGTCGGAAAGCCAATATGGGCCGTCATGCGCCGTACCTGTCGGTTGCGTCCTTCGATTACCTTGATTTCCAGCCAGCTGGTGGGGATCTGCTGGCGCTCACGAATGGGCGGTGTGCGGGGCCAGACATCTGGCGCCGGCATAATGCGTACCTGGGCGGGCAGGGTGGGGCCGTCTTTCAAGGTCACGCCTTGACGCAGCTGGGCCAAATCGGATTCGGTGGGCACGCCTTCTACCTGTGCCCAGTAGGTTTTGGCGGTTTTACGGCCGGGCTGGGTCAGGCGGGCATTAAGGGCGCCATCATTGGTCAGCACCAGCAAGCCTTCGCTGTCGCGGTCCAGGCGGCCGGCGGCATAGACCCCGGGCTGATTCACAAAGTCCGCCAGCGTTTGACGGCCGTCGCCATCGGTAAACTGGCACAACACCATATAGGGTTTGTTAAACAACAGCGTCACTGCCGGGCCGGAGCTGGGCGCCTTGGCGATGGTTCTGGACCTTGGCTTGAAGCGAGTGGATGGTTTTTTGGCTTTCATGGCAAAAAGGCTTATTAAACAGAGGGTTTACAATAGCAAAAATAGTGGCTGGCGCCTAATGTCACTCAGGCCCTCACCGTGTTCCCGGCAATATCTATTGCCGATTTTATGGCCTATGCTGCTATTAGTCATGCGGCATAACTCATTAAGAGCGTAGCCGGTTTGCTGTTTATGTCGCCCCTTCACTCTTTCCCCCTCACAATTCAGATAAGGAACCGTCGACCATGTCAAAGGTAACCGTGCCCGCCAAAGGACAAAAAATTACACAGGACGTGAGCGGAAAGCTCAAGGTATCCAACGATCCTATCATTCCCTTTATTGAAGGGGACGGCATTGGCGTGGACGTCACGCCGGCCATGCAGACAGTGGTGAATGCGGCGGTGGCCAAGGCCTACGATAACCAGCGCAGCATTAACTGGATGGAAATTTACACCGGCGAAAAAGCCACCCGTCTGTATGGTGAAAACAGCTGGCTGCCGGAAGAAACCCTGGCGTTTATTCGCGAGTACCATGTGGCCATCAAGGGGCCGCTGACCACGCCGGTGGGGGGCGGTATTCGCTCGCTTAACGTGGCACTGCGTCAGCAGCTGGACTTGTATGTGTGTTTGCGCCCGGTGCGTTATTACCAGGGCACGCCCAGCCCGGTCAAACAGCCCGAGCTGACCGATATGGTGATTTTTCGGGAAAACAGCGAAGACATTTACGCGGGCATAGAGTGGCAGGCCGACAGTCCGGAGGCCACCAGGGTCATCGAGTTTTTACAGAGCGAGATGGGCGTACAGAATATTCGCTTCCCGGAACATTGCGGCATTGGCATCAAGCCAACCTCCAAAGCCGGCACCGAGCGACTGGTACGCGCCGCGCTGCAATACGCCATTGATAACGACAGAGACTCACTGACCCTGGTGCACAAGGGCAATATCATGAAGTTCACCGAGGGTGCTTTTAAAGACTGGGGTTACGCCCTGGCCCAAAACGAGTTTGGTGCCCGCTTGATAGACGGCGGCCCCTGGTGTGCCTTCACCAACCCCAACACCGGCAAGGAGATCATCGTCAAAGACGTGATCGCCGATGCCTTTTTGCAGCAGATATTACTGCGCCCCGCCGAATACGACGTGATTGCCTGCATGAACCTGAACGGAGATTACATTTCCGATGCCCTGGCCGCTCAGGTTGGCGGCATTGGCATAGCGCCGGGAGCCAACATTGGCGACAGCGTGGCGTTGTTTGAAGCCACCCACGGCACGGCACCCAAATATGCCGGCCAGGATAAAGTTAACCCCGGTTCACTGATCCTGTCTGCGGAAATGATGCTGCGCCACCTGGGGTGGTTTGAGGCAGCAGACTTGATTGTAAAAGGCATGGAGGCCGCCATAGCCAACAAGACGGTAACCTACGACTTCGAGCGCCAAATGAGCGGAGCCACCCTGCGCAGCTGCTCCGGATTTGCCAACGACATCGTCGAACAGATGTAGCCTTAATGCCGGGGGAATCGTGAGGGGGAAGGGTGAAGGGTGAAGCGAAAGAGCCAACCCGAACTCGCAGGAGTGATGTTTTTGCCGTCATCCTGACGGACGTCAGGATCTCGGTTTTGTAGTCTGCCGCTTCAGCTGGCAGTCCCGCCTCCGCGGGATTTTAAAACCACCCTGCTAACGCAGGGCCGGCAGCTAAAGCGCCGGGCTACAGGGCCCCTCACCCCTCACAGGGGCTTTCCGTGGTAAAAACAGTTTTGGGGCGCCTTTACGCAAAAGGCCCCACGGTCATCTGACTGTGGGGCCTTTTTAGCTAATCGGGAGCTGGGGCGGGTTAGCCTTCCAGATCGCCGCAGAAGCGGTAGCCTTCGCCATGGATGGTGGCGATGATTTCCGGCGTGCCGGGAACCGACTCAAAATGCTTGCGAATACGACGAATGGTCACGTCTACGGTGCGGTCATGGGGCTTGAGCTCGCGGCCGGTCATCTTCTGCAGCAAATCGGCACGGCTCTGGATCTGGCCCGGGTTTTCACAAAAGTGAATCATGGCCCGAAACTCGCTGCGCGGCAATTTGAACATTTCGTTATTGGGGCTGATCAGGGCGCGGCTGTTGATATCCAGGGTCCAGCCATTAAAGCGATAGGCGTCTACCTGCTTTTCTTCCTCTTGCGCATCCGGAGTCTGCATGGTGCGGCTAAGCAGGTTGCGAGCACGAATGGTCAGTTCCCGCGGGTTGAACGGCTTGGTGATGTAGTCGTCCGCGCCAATTTCCAGGCCCAGAATCTTATCCACTTCGTTATCACGACCGGTCAGAAACATCAGTGCCAGATTGTGCTGTTCACGCAGCTCACGGGCCAGCAACAAGCCATTTTTGCCCGGCAGGTTGATGTCCATGATCACCAGGTTGATTTTGTTGTTGGACAGCGCCTTGTACATTTCATCGCCATCTGTGGCTTCCAGTACCGAGTAGCCTTCGGCCTCAAAAATGCCTTTCAGGGTGTTGCGAGTGACTAGCTCGTCTTCAACAATAAGAATGTGTGGAGTCTGCATGTGCCTACCTGTTTGTTAGATGTAAATAGAATTTAGTATCAACAGTTGCCGGAGCGGGGAAGGTATTTGTTGTTACTCTACCGCTTTAATCTGCCGTATTGGCTCCCGCAAAGGGGAGTCTGTATCGGCCCGGTTAGACTGCTTTTTTTGAGCCGTTTTTATTTGCATCCCATGCAGCTACTGCTTTGTGCCCAAAATTTGTACAGTCGGGACAAACAGAAATCCATTACCTAAAGTTGCGGTATTTTAACAGTTAACAGGAGCATAACAATAGTATTCACTTGATAATGTTAAATAGTTTTAGGGGCTCCCTGGCTCAAAATCGAGGAGGTACCAGCATTTCAAGCCTCAGTTATAACCAATTGTGCATAAAAATCTTAAAAACGCCAGTTGTAAGCTATAAATGAGCGGACAGCAAGCGGCGCGCTTTTCTGTAGGCGCATATTTGCCATAATTAGAGTTAAGGACGCTTTAAGAGTAGTGTGGATCATTACAGGTTTTGCTTGCCGCAGACTCGGTAAGCTGAGTGACGGTTGATAGAAGCTGTTTTTGACCATTACAGGAGGTTACAGTGTTGGATTTATTACCCGATTTATGTGACGAACATGGCGACAAGGTCGAAATACTCGCGCCTTTGTTCACCGATTATGGTGCTGCGCACACCTTTTGGGGTCAGGTGGTGACGGTTCGTTGCAAGGAAGACAACTCGCGAGTGCGAGAGATGGTCGCCACCCCGGGCACCGGCAAGGTACTGGTGGTTGATGGCGAGGGCTCGCTGCGCCGGGCGCTGATGGGCGATCAGCTGGTGAAACTGGCCATCGAAAATGGCTGGGCCGGCGTCGTCATTAATGGTGCTATCCGCGATGCGGCGGCAATTGGCGAGATGGGCCTGGGCGTCAAGGCCCTGGCAGTCTGCCCGATGAAAACCGAAAAGCACGGGCTGGGCGAGGTGGATGTTCCGGTCACCTTTGCCGGCGTTACCATTGAGCCCGGCGATTATCTGTATGCCGATATCAACGGCATCCTGATTGCCCGAGAGCCCCTGAGCCACCACTCCTTTTAACGGAAGCGCCGAGCTACAGGGAGGCGGTGTTTTCTGTAGGCGCATACTTGTTCGCGCGGTTTTGGATGTCTGATGATTGAACATCCAGCTACGCTGGCCGCCGAACAAGTGGGCGGGCTACAAGCGACGATGGAGCTATGTCGCTAATAAAGATATTGAAAGCGGCGTTTGCGGCGATAGGGGAACACATCGCCAAACTGGCCGTCGGTGATGTTTTGCTGCAACTCTCGCCAATAAGAGGCGGTGAACAGGTTGTTGTGTTGTGGGTTGAAGGCATGGCGAATACGCGGGCTGCTCAGTAAAAAGGTAGCAAACTCTTCCGGAAAAATATCGTTGGGCGCCACAGAATACCAGGGCTCGGCACTCATCTCGTCTTCGGGATAACGGGCCTTGGGAATGTCCCGAAAATGACATTCGGTCATGTAACTGATTTCATCATAATCATAAAAAATCACCCTGTTGTGTCGCGTCACCCCAAAGTTTTTAAACAGCATATCGCCAGGGAAAATGTTGGCCGTGGCCAGCTGTTTGATGGAGTTGGCATATTCGTCCAGCACATCGGTGAGCTGCTGTTCCGACGCCTGATCCAGATAGATATTAAGCGGCGTCATGCGTCGCTCGGTATAAAGGTGATGGATGATCAGGGTGTCGTTGGTGATGGTGAGCTGAGACGCCGCAACCTGCTGCAATTCGGCCAGCAGTTCGGGGCTGATGCGATGGAGTGGCAACTCGAAGTTGGTAAACTCCATGGTGTCGGCCATGCGGCCCACCCGATCGTGCTGCTTCACCAGCCGGTACTTGGCTCGCACCTGCTCGTGGCTGATGATTTTGGGCGGGGTAAACTTGTCTTTAATGACCTTGAAGACCACGTCGAAAGAGGGCAGGGTGAATACGCACATCACCATTCCCTTGATGCCGGGGGCGGTCACAAACTGTTCTCGCGATTGATGCAGCTGTTGTAAAAAACGCCGATAGAACTCGCTCTTGCCATGTTTTTGGCAACCAATGGCGCTGTAAATTTCATAATCTGCCTTGTTGGGCAGCAGGGGGCGTAAAAACTGCACCAGCAGGGCGGGCTCGGGGCACCACACCATGAAATAGGCGCGGGCAAAGCTGAACAAAATGGACGCGTCGTCATAAGACAAAATCAGGGTATCAAGATAAAGGCCACCCTGATCATCATGCAATATGGGCAGAATAAAGGGCAGCGTCAGCTTGCCGTATTCGATTTTAGCGACCAGGTAAGCACCCTTGTTGCGAAAAAACAGCGAGCTGATCACACTGAGCCTGAAGCTTTCTTGGGCAAGCTCGGTCGGGGCAAAGTCCTGCATGTAGCGGCGCACATACGCCAGGTCCCGGGTCAGATCGCTGAACGGCACCGTTAGTCGTAATCCAGCCAGCGCCTGCTTGAGCGTATCGGCCAGGTTATCGAGGCGGGTGTGGTACTGCTGCCAGTAAACGGTTTTGTCCGCGGATGGCGCCCGTTGAATAAAACCGTGCACATACAAGTTGTTGTCTTGAATATTCTGGTGATGAAACGAGCGACGATAAATCGAGTTGTAAAAGGATTCGGCAATTTCGGGGTTGGGGTGCTTGATCAAAAGGTCGTTAAAGGCCTGCTTGATGGCCTTTAATTCCAGTGCACTAAAAGGCGCGCCTCCTCTGCGATCGCGAATGGTATGCAGCGTCTTTTTAACGTGTTGATCATACAAACGAATACGCTGACTGGCCGCCTGTTGCACCGCCAACCAATCCTGTTGCTCAAACCGCGCCTGAGCCCCTCCGGTCACATCAAGAAAATGGAGATACAGATCATCAAACCGCTCCATGATCACCCGAGCCACATCCATGCCGTAGCTGTCCATCAGCCTTCTCCCTAAAGCGTAACACCCCATCCACCTTGAAACGTTAGCGTAATTAACCAGGCGAGTCGCTGTTGGTGGTCGCATTATTGTGTGAAGGGTTGGTTATTGTAGGCGCTGCTTTAGCTGCGCAATGTCGCGCAGCGACATCCTGGCACCGATATCTCCTGTATCGCCGTATTCTTTCTAACCAGAACATCAGATCCTGCTGCGCAGGATTTAGCAGCTAAAGCAGCTACTACAAAAACCGCGCGAATAAATATGCGCCTACAGATGTTAAAACCCTCCTGCTAACGCAGAACCGGCAGCTAAAGCGCCGGACTACAAAGTGCGGTGTTTTCTGTAGTCTGCCGCTTTAGCTGGCAGTCCCGTCTCAGCGGGATTTAAAAAAAACCTCCTGCTAACGCAGGACCGGCAGCTGAAGCGCCGGGCTACAGGGCCCCTCACGCTTCACCCTTCACAGGGTCTTTTCCGTGGCAAGAACAGGTTTTGGTATTTGGTTGTCGTTCCCCCGGGGGATTTGTGGGAGAATATGCGCCGTTTTGTTGGGTGTTTGTGAGATGGGCTATGCAGCTGTATTTTGTACTTAAATCGCCGGCTCGGGCGGAAAACGTGGGGGCTGCGGCGCGGGCGATGAAAACCATGGGCTTTGGTCACATGCGCTTGGTTAACAGCCGGGTGCACGAGCAGGACAAGGCCCATTGGGTTGCGCATGGCGCCCAGGAAATACTGGATCAGGCAGAATATTTCGACGAACTCGCCCCCGCCCTGGCCGACATGGACCTGGTGATTGCCACCACGGCGCGGCAGCGGGGGCGCTACCGGTACTACCTGACTCCCAAGCAGGCCATCGCCCAGGTCAACAATAAAAGCACTCAAAAAGTCGCGCTGTTATTTGGCTGTGAAGAGTCCGGCTTAAGTAACGACGACCTCGCCCTGGCCGATATTATCAGCTACTTACCGCTTAAAGTGAGTTATCCCTCACTGAATCTGGGCCAGGCCATCATGCTTTATGCCTACGAATTCAGCCAGGGCCTGGATGACGAAACCGTAGAAAAAACCAGCGTTCAAACCGAAAATGCTCAATTAAGGCTGCTGCAACAGAAAACAGAGCAATTGTTTGATAAGGTCGGTGTTTCGCAGCAGGAAAAACTGGCTGAATGGGTATCCGACCGATTGCCTATGCTGGAACAGCGGGATCTCAACCTGCTGCATCTGCTTTATAAAGATCTGGAACGCGCCTTGTCGGACAAGGGCGGCGGTTGACAAGCATGCGTGCCCGGGTTATTGCTATGCCATTCGTTGTTAGAGGTTGTTCATCATGTTGCCGAGTGCAAGCCGCATCACCACCATTATTATTACCGGCACCACCATGGGTGGCACTGGGGCGGGCTGATGCGCTAACAACACACCGATTAGAATTCTAAAGCCCGCGTCTCTAACCGATGCGGGCTTTTTTGTTTTAACTTTTTTGTTTTATTTTTTTCGTCTAGTACAGGGAGTTATGAATGCGTGTCTTGAAATTTGGCGGCACCTCTTTGGCCAACAGCGAGCGATTTACCAACGTCGCCGACATAGTGGTCAATAATCAGCAGCAGTCTCAGGTGGCGCTGGTGCTGTCAGCCCCCGCCAAGGTCACCAATCATTTGGTGGCGGTTGTCGAGCAGACCATTCGTGGCCTGGATCCTGCCCCGGTACTGCAAGAAATCGAACAGGTTTTTCATGGCATTATCGATGGCCTGAAACCCCAATTCCCCCAGCTAGACGACCAGGGCCTGAAGGCGCGGGTAGAGCGCGAACTCAGCCAGCTGGCGCGTTTATTACAGGGCGTGAGCCTGTTGCAGCAATGCCCGGACAACACCCAGGCGCACATATTAAGCCGCGGCGAAGCCCTGTCTATCGCCACCATGGCCGAACTGCTGAAAGCCCGGGGCGAGCAGGTAGAAGTGATCACCCCGCAAGCCATGTTGCTGGGCGAGGGCAGTTACCTGGAAGCCACGGTCAACATCGAAGTCTCGCGTCAGCGTTTTGCCGAAGCGGGCCTGCGCAGCGATTGCATTTACCTGATGCCCGGCTTTACCGCCGGCAACGAACAGGGCGAAACCGTTATTCTGGGCCGTAATGGCTCCGATTATTCCGCCGCCGTGCTGGCCGCCTGTGTGGGTGCCGAGTGCTGCGAAATCTGGACCGACGTAGACGGCGTGTACAACTGCGACCCGCGCCTGGTGCCCGATGCCAAGTTGCTCAAGCAACTGTCTTATAAAGAAGCCATGGAGCTGTCTTACTTTGGCGCCAAGGTCATGCATCCCAAAACCATAGCGCCCATCGCCCAGTTTCATATTCCGTGCCTGATCAAAAACACCGGCAACCCCCAGGGCGAAGGCTCGCTCATCGGTCCCGAATGCAGTGACGACGACCAGCAGGTAAAGGGCATTTCCGATCTGACCGGCATGACCATGATCAATATCTCGGGCCCGGGCATGAAAGGCATGGTCGGCATGGCAGGGCGCCTGTTCTCTTGCGTGTCCCGCGCCGGCGTCAGCATAGTGCTGATCACCCAGAGCTCGTCGGAATACAGCGTCAGTTTCTGTATTCACAACTTTGACCAGCAGAAAGCCCAGCAGGCCATCAAGAACGAATTTGCGCTGGAATTCAAAAACAACCTGCTGGAGCCGCTGGATATCATAGAAGATCTGGCCATTATCTCTTTGGTGGGCGATCGCATGCGCACCGTGAAAGGGGTGTCGGCCCGCTTCTTCAATGCCCTGGCCGAAGCCTCCATCAACATAGTGGCCATTGCCCAAGGCTCGAGCGAGCGCTCTATTTCCGCGGTGATCCACAAAACCAAAACCACAGAGGCGATCAAGGCCTGTCACCAGAACTTCTTCTCCAGCCGTCGTTTTATCGATGTATTCCTGGTGGGCTGTGGTGGCGTGGGCGCGGCGCTGTTGGAGCAAATTCGTCGCCAGCAACCGGTGCTGGATACCCAGGACATTGGTATTCGCGTGGTCGGCATCGCCAACTCCCGCCAAATGACCCTGAACCGCGACGGTATCAACCTGGCCGAGTGGCAAGACAAGCTGGCGCAGGCCACCGACACCTTCAACCTGCCTCGCCTGCAGCGCATGGTAGAAGACAGCCACCTGATCAACCCTGTGCTGGTGGACTGTACCTCAAGCGACGGTGTGGCCGAACAATACGCCGACTTTTTGGCCGCCGGTTTCCACGTGGTTACGCCCAACAAAAAAGCCAACACCGCCAGCCTGGATTATTATCGCCAGCTGCGCCGTGCCGCCCAGCGCACCCACCGCAAGTTTTTGTATGAAACCACGGTAGGGGCGGGCCTGCCGGTTATCGAAAACCTGCAGAACCTGCTGCGTGCCGGTGATCAGCTCAAGGCCTTTGGCGGTATCTTGTCCGGCTCCATGTCGTACATCTTCGGCAAGCTGGACGAAGGCATGAGCTTTGCCGATGCCACCCGCGTCGCCCGGGAAAGCGGCTTTACCGAGCCGGATCCGCGTGACGATCTGAGCGGCATGGACGTGGCACGCAAGCTGCTGATCCTGGCGCGGGAAGCCGGCATGCAGCTGGACCTGGACGACATCGAAGTCGAGCAGGCACTGCCACCGGAGTTTGACGACAGCGGCGACATCGACACCTTTATGGCCCGCCTGCCGGAAGCCAACGGCTATTTTGAAACCCGGGTATCCCAGGCCGCCGCCGAAGGTAAAGTACTGCGTTATGTGGGTGAGATCGAAAATGGACACTGCAAGGTTGCCATTAAAGCCGTAGACGGCGATGATCCGCTGTTCAAGGTGAAAGACGGCGAAAACGCACTGGCCTTCTACACCCAGTACTATCAGCCTATTCCGCTGGTGCTGCGGGGTTACGGTGCCGGTGCCGATGTAACGGCCGCCGGTGTGTTCGCCGACCTATTGCGCACCCATAACTGGAAGCAGGAGATTTAAATGAGTGTAGTAGCGTTTGCCCCCGCCTCTACCGCCAACGTGAGCGTCGGCTTCGATGTGTTAGGGGCCGCCGTGGCCCCGGTAGACGGCACCATGCTGGGTGACCGGGTGCTGGTCGCCGACACCTCGGGCGAGTTTAACCTCACCACAGTCGGTGCCTTTGCCCACAAGCTGCCAGACGACTTTAAACAGAACATTGTTTACGACTGCTATCTGGCCTACCAGAAGGCCCTGGCGCAAAAAGACATCAGCCCCAGGCCGCTGGTGATGACGCTGGAAAAAAACATGCCGGTGGGCTCGGGCCTGGGCTCCAGCGCCACCAGCATAGTGGCGGCCTTTGTGGCGCTGAACGCCTTTTACGATAACGCCCTCAGCGAGCACGAGTTGATGCTGCTGATGGGCGAGTTGGAAGGGCAAATCTCCGGCTCCTTGCATTACGACAACGTAGCCCCCTGCCATTTTGGGGGCATGCAACTGGTGCTGGACGAAGCGGGCGTGGTCAGCCAGACCTTGCCCAGCTTCGACGACTGGTACTGGGTGCTGTGCTACCCGGGCATTAATGTGTCCACCTCGGCGGCGCGCAGCATTTTGCCGGCGCAATACCGCCGGCAAGACTGCCTGACCTACGGCCGTCGCCTGGGTGGGTTCGTGCATGCCTGCCACACCGGCCAAGAGCCGCTGGCCGCCGCCATGCTGAAAGACGTGATTGCCGAACCCTATCGCGCGCAGTTGATCCCGGGCTTTAACGAGGTGCGAGAGCAGGCCGCCGCCATGGGCGCACTGGCCACCGGCATCTCCGGCAGTGGCCCCACCGTATTTTGTGTGCTGAAAGACGTAACCCAGGCCGAAAAGCTTAAAGACTGGCTGGCAGAACACTTTATTCAAAATCAGGATGGCTTTTGCCATATTTGCAAAATCGATACCCAAGGTGCTCGAGTAACAGGAACTGAACTATGAAGCTGTATAACATTAAGGACAATGCGGAAACCATCGATTTTGCCGGTGCCGTCAAGCAGGGGCTGGGCCGTGGTCAGGGCTTGTTCTTCCCGGAAAATCTGACCCCCATGGCCAACATAGAGGCGCTACTCGAGCTGCCATTGGTGCCACGCTCGGTGGCGGTATTACAGCACCTGATTGGTGATGAAATTCCCGAAGCCACCCTAACCGCCATGGTCGAGCACGCCTTTACCTTTCCCGCACCGCTGGTCAAGGTGGACGAGCACACCTATGCGCTCGAGCTGTTCCACGGTCCTACCCTGGCGTTTAAAGACTTTGGCGGCCGCTTCATGGCCCAGTGCCTGGCAACCTTGAGCGCCGATGGCAAGAAGATCACCATACTGACCGCTACCTCGGGTGACACCGGTGCCGCCGTGGCCCACGCCTTTTACGGCCTGCCCAACATAGAAGTGGTGATTCTGTACCCCGAGGGCAAAATCAGCCCGCTGCAAGAAAAATTGTTTACCACCCTGGGCGGCAACATCAGCACCTATGCGGTACAAGGCGACTTTGACGATTGCCAGGCACTGGTCAAACAGGCCTTCGATGACGAAGAGCTGAAAGCGGCGGTGGGCCTTAACTCGGCCAACTCCATCAACATCAGCCGTTTGGTAGCCCAGGTGTGCTATTACTTTGAAGCCGTCGCCCAACTGCCGGCCGAACAGCGCCACAAGGCGGTGATTGCCGTGCCATCGGGCAACTTCGGCAACCTGACCGCCGGCCTGATTGCCAAGGCACTGGGCCTGCCGGTGAAACGCTTCATGGCCGCCACCAACGCCAACGACACCGTGCCCCGTTACCTGGAAAGCGGCACCTGGGATCCGAAAAACACGGTAGCGACCATTTCCAACGCCATGGACGTCAGCCGCCCCAACAACTGGCCACGGGTAGAAGAGCTGTGCCGCGTTAAAGGCTGGAACCTGGCCGACATCGCCTCCGGTGCACTGGACGACGAGCAAACCAAAGACGCACTGCAACGCTTGTTTGCCCAGGGCTACCTGTGCGAGCCCCACGGCGCAATAGGGTGGGACCTGCTCAACAAAGAACGCGGCAAAGACGAAGTAGGCATCTTCCTGTGCACCGCCCACCCGGCCAAGTTCAAAGAAAACGTAGACGAAATCCTGGGGCAGGACCTACCACTGCCCGGCCCACTGGCCAAGCACATGGCCATGGAACCCCTCAACGGCACCATCCCCGCCGACTTCGCCGCACTAAAAGCGAAAATGATGGGTAAATAAGCGCCCAGCACCAAGCGCCCGGCGCCCAGCAAAACCAAAACACCGAGCCACAGCTCGGTGTTTTGGTATGTACCCCCACCATTATCAACATCCTGCGCGTCCTTTGTAGCCCGCCCACTTGTTCGGCGGACCCTGTGCAACAGGGTAGGCAGACAACACCCAATCGCGCGAACAAGTATGCGCCTACAAGACACACCATCATCAACATCCTGCGTGTCCTTTGTAGCCCGCCCACTTGTTTGGCGGACCAGCGCAGCTGGTATAACCAACAACACCCAATCGCGCGAACAAGTATGCGCCTACAAGACACACCATCACCCATTGTGCGAATTAATATGCGCCTACAAACACATCACCAAATCGGCCTTTATTTCGCTCGGCGCTATATTACGCGCGTCCAATCGATGGGTGCTTTACCCTGTTGTTCTAACAACTGGTTGGTTTGTGAGAAATGCTGGCAGCCGAAGAAACCGCGATAGGCGGATAAGGGGCTGGGATGAGCGGAGGTAAGTATGTGGTGGCGATTGGAGTCTATGGCCGCGCCTTTTTTCTGTGCATGGCTGCCCCACAATAAAAACACCACACCATGGCAGTGCTCGTTCACGGTTTGAATCACTTTATCGGTAAAGGTTTCCCATCCCAGTTTAGCGTGGGAATGCGCCTTGCCGGCTTCTACCGTGAGTACGGTATTGATCATCAATACGCCTTGCTCGGCCCATCCGGTTAAACAACCGTGATCTGGCGTAACAAAGCCTGCTATGTCGCTTGCCAGCTCTTTGTACATGTTACGCAACGAGGGCGGTACCTTTACGCCTGTCTGTACCGAAAAGCACAAGCCGTGAGCCTGATTGGGCCCGTGATAAGGATCTTGCCCCAGTATGACCACTTTTACCCGGTTGAGCGGGGTGTATTCAAAGGCGTTAAACACATCTTGCGCGGGGGGATAAATCACCTTGCCCGCAGCGCGCTCTTGTTCAACAAAGTCCAGGGTTTGCTGAAGGTAAGGCTGCTGCTTTTCTTGTTCTATCAGTTGCTTCCAGGTTAACGTCATTTTATTCCAGTGTTGAATGTTGAGTGTTGAATGTTGAATGTTGAGTGTTGAGTGTTGAGTGTTGAGTGTTGAGTGTTGAGTGTTGAATGTTGAATGTTGAATGTTGAATGTTGAATGTTGAGTTAATATTTTAAGATTATTTGCCACGGAATCCACTGAACCCACGGAAAAGTAGAGATAAGATCTGAATAAACCAATTTAATGGTTAAGCCCTTACAAAGTTTATGACTTGGTCATTTTTCGATCTTATCTTGATTTTTCTGTGGATTCCGTGTTCTTCCGTTGCAAAAATGGTTTTGGTTTTGGTTTTGGTTTTGGTTTTGGTTTTGGTTTTGGTTTTGGTTTTGGTTTTAACTTCCAGCTTTACGCTTCACCCTTCACTGTCTTTGACGGATGATGCCTTCTTGCATGGCGGTGGCGACCAGGGTGCCGTCCTGGGTGTAGAAGCGGCCTTGTACCAGGCCTCGGCCAGCTATGGCGCGGGGGCTTTCCATGGCGAAGAGGATCCAGTCGTCAAACCGGAAGTCTTGATGAAACCACATGGAATGATCTATGGTCGCCACTTGTAACTGAGGCTCCCAAAATGAATGGCCGTGGGGCATGAGCGAAGTAGGCAAAAAATTAAAGTCCGAGGCGTAGGCCAGCAGGTATTTATGAATGCGCGGATCGTTGGGCAGGATACCATTGGCTTTAAGCCAGATGTGGCGTACCGGCTCGGCTTTTTCGGGCTGCATGGGGTTAACATAGTTAACCTGACGCATTTCTATGGGCTTGTCGGACAGCCATCTGTCTTTTACCGACGGCGGTAAATACTGCGCCAGTGCCTTTATGCGTTCACTTTCGGGCGTGAGCCCAGTAGGACCTGCAACGTTCGGCATGGGCGCCTGATGTTCAAAACCGGCCACCGGCTCTTGAAAAGACGCCGTCATATAAAAAATCGGCTTGCCGTGCTGCAAGGCTTGTACTCGACGCGTAGAAGTAGTTTTGCCATCGCGAATGGTTTCTACGTCGTAAATGA
Organism: Oceanisphaera sp.; assembly: GCF_048268965.1. Classification (GTDB taxonomy): domain Bacteria; phylum Pseudomonadota; class Gammaproteobacteria; order Enterobacterales; family Aeromonadaceae; genus Oceanimonas. The sequence continues at coordinate 32,218 of NZ_JBLWUK010000009.1, read as the reverse complement.
TAGGCTTGTTGACATCGCCCGGGCGCAAGAAGTAAGAATGGAATGAATGCACCGGCCGTTCTGGCTCCAGAGTGTATTTGGCGGCGGCCAACGCCTGCCCCATTACCTGGCCACCAAACACGGCGCCAAAGCCTAAGTCCATACTCTGGCCCCGATACAAGCCTTTGTCTAACGGCTCTAGTGCCAGCAGGGTCAATAATTCATCCAATGCCTGACTCATCAATTTCTACCTGTTTATACAACTGGTCTTACAAGCTATCAAAGAAAGCGGAGATCGGAAAGCGAACAAGCGCCCCTTGACTCGCAAAGCCGATGCTGTTGTAGGCGCATACATGTTTTCTCGGTGATACGAGTTTTGTAGGCGCATACTTGCTCGCGCGGTTTGGTGCTTAATGTTTACCCTGTTGCACAGGGTCCGCCGAAGTCCTCTTTACCAAAGAGACGGGGCGGACTACAAACGTCGTGTGTGTTTGTAGGCGCATACTTGTTCGCGCGGTTTGGTGCTTAATGTTTACCCTGTTGCACAGGGTCCGCCAAATAAATGGGCGGGCTACAAACGACGTGTGGTTTTGTAGGCGCATACTTGTTCGCGCGGTTTGGTGCTTAATGTTTACCCTGTTGCACAGGGTCCGCCAAATAAATGGGCGGGCTACAAACAACGTGTGTGTTTGTAGGCGCATATTTATTCGCGCGATGGGATGCTGTTTGCTGCACCAGCTGCGCTGGTCCGCCAAACAAGTGGGCGGACTACAAACGGCGTGTGTTTTTGTAGGCGCATACTTGTTCGCGCAGCCCAAAGAAAAAGGGCAACCTGTGGTTGCCCTTTAAAGTGTCGTTGGCTTGTTCCGTAAACCTGGTTGCTCCCTGCAGTCCCTGACTTTACTCTCCTGCTTCTTCCCGTTCCCTTGGGTTACTGACTCTTCCTGAATGGTTGCTCCTGCTACCATGCTCTCCTTCCCGGAGGTGTCCCTGCTCGCATCCTGCGGTGTTCCTCTTGGCCGCCCTGGCCGTGTCCTGTTGCCATCCCGGCTGCTGGCTTTCCTTACCAACGTTACCTTCTCAGGCTTCCTGTTCGTCCTTGTAACGGCTCCTTGCCGATGCTCCTGATAGCTTACCTGCCTGTACGCTTCCTGCGTGCCAGCTGCCTTGCTGTTGGTAGTAATGATACGAGCTTTAACGGGCAAAGTTACCCTGAAAACAAACTCTTGGTCTGGTTAAATTATATTCTAAATCAATAAAGTCTTGTTATTCATATGGTTGCGAACACGCTTGAGCTCAGGGCTGCAGCATAAACCGCCTTGTCCCCCACATTCTTGAGAGATCTCTTACAGGGGGCAAAGCTGAAAGCTTGAAAAAGAGCCACGCCAGATGTTGATGATGTATTCTGTAGGCGCATATTTATTCGCGCGATGGGGGCTGTTTGCTATACCAGCTGCGCTGACCGCCGAAGTCCTCTTTACCAAAGAGACGGGGCGGACTACAAACGGCGTGTGTTTTTTGTAGGCGCATACTTGTTCGCGCGATGTGGTGCTGTTTGCTGCACCAGCTACGCTGGCCGCCAAATAAATGGGCGGACTACAAACGACGTGTGTTTTTTGTAGGCGCATACTTGTTCGCGCGGTTGGGGGCTGTTTGCTATACCAGCTACGCTGGCCGCCAAATAAATGGGTGATCTACAAACGGCGTGTGTTTTTGTAGGCGCATACTTGTTCGCGCGATGGGGTGCTATTTGCTATACCAGCTGCGCTGGTCCGCCGAAGTCCTCTTTACCAAAGAGACGGGGCGGGCTACAAAAGGCGCTATAACCACATTGCATCCCATAGCGGGTAATCCCCGACTTTGGACACCAAATTAGCCCGAAGAGGATTAGCGACTATGTAGCGAGCTATCTGCTTGATATCTTCTTCTTTCCGTAATGCATGTTCGTTAAAGCCTTTTTGCCAAAGAGGGCCTGTTCTTTGCGGGTGCCCATTGACTGCAGAAGTTGAACGGCCCTTAAAACGCTTTAGTACACCCGGCAAAGAAGCCGTTTCGCGCAGCTGCATTAGCCAGTGGAGATGATCTGGCATCACTACCCATGCCAATGAATCAGCGTATTGATTGTCCTGCAAATATTTAAGCTCCTGAACAACAATCCGTCCTGCTTGCCAAGACCTGAATAGCGGTGCGCGCTGATGGGTACAAATGGTGATGTGATAAATTTGAAAGGGTAGGGATTTTCTGCCAGCCAATGCGTCGTGGTAGGTCATGATTCATCCTTGAAATGTAGTGATGAATGTTTATGAGTCTAGCGGTGCGTGGCATGTATTTGTAGGCGCACACGAGTTCGCGCGGTGATACGTGGTTTGTAGGCGCATATTTATTCGTGCGATTTAGTGTTGTTGGTTGTTCCAGCTACGCTGGCCGCCGAACAAGTGGGCGGGCTACAAAGGACGTATTTTTTTGTAGGGGCATACTTGTTCGCGCGATGTGGTGCTGTTTGCTGCACCAGCTACGCTGGCCGCCAAATAAATGGGCGAGCTACAAACGGCGTGTGTTTTTTGTAGGCGCATATTTATTCGCGCGGTTTGGTGTGGTTTGTTGTACCAGCTGCGCTGGCCGCCTAACAAGTGGGCGGGCTACAAACGACGTATTTTTTTGTAGGCGCATATTTATTCGCGCGGTTTGGTGGTGTTGGTTGTTCCAGCTACGCTGGCCGCCGAACAAGTGGGCGGGCTACAACAAAAACCCCGAGCTTGTCGGCTCGGGGTTTGGTTATCTTTGGTGCTTAGAGACTGGCGCCGGGGGCTGGGCGCCTGGCGCTTATGTTATTAAAGCCCAAAAAACGGTGCTCTAGCATCGGTTAGCCCGTATAGCCCGTAGCGTCGGCCCAGCATTTGGCCGCCGTCGCGGGTGAGCGGTATCCAGCTGATGGTCGAACTGGTGGTGCTGGGGCGTACCGTCAGCAAGTCGAACGGAATAGATATATAGAAGCCTTTGGTGAAGCTGCCTTCGCCATAATCCTCGGACGACACATTGGTAAGGGTGGCAAAAGCGCCGGCCACTACGCCGCTGTCGAACTTGTGGGAAAGTTCAAAGGTCATGCCCTTGTCGCCGGCAAGGTACTGGCCCGTTTGCAGTTGCAACAGGGTGTCGTCCAGCCAGGGCAGCTCGTAATAAGCCCCCAGGTGGCCGGTGGTTACCGCATAGTCCAGCATGCCAAACTGAGAATCGAAATCCCGCTGTTTTACCCAGTTAAGGTTGGCACCCAGCGCCCAGTTAGTCTCGGCAGGGCGGTATAGCACCTCACCGCCGGCACCGGCATACATCAGCTCTAAATAGCCGCCATAGGCCTGGGCGTACCAGTTGGGAGCCAGCCGGTCCATCCAGGTGAGTTGCAGGTTTTGCATCCGTACCGGGCTGTCTTTTATGTATTTTCTTACCAGAGTACGTACCGGTGGTAGTACCTGTACCCTGCCCCGGTAGTTTTCATCTATTTTGTCGTAGTTGTCAGCCAGGTTGATATAGGCGGCGGTAGAGGCCAGCCAATGGTCGGCAAGGTTAACTTCCAAATCACCCAGCAAACCAATTTGATAGATATAAAACGACTCGGGGCCACCAAACGACTGTTGCAGCACCGGTGATATGCCAAAACGGTAACGGCTGTCTACTGCAGCCACGTCGGTGGCATCGGCATAATCGCCTGGCTCGGCCCGGGTCATGGCATCGTTGAAGCTGGCGCCAATGTAGGAGTTATCTGCGGCCAGGCGCAGGGCAGCCATGTCAAATTGCTGCTCGGTAAGCGGCAGATTTTTCTTGGTTTCTACCAGCCGCACCTGCTCTACATCGGCCGGCACCTGGTTGGCAAACAGCATACCGGCACGGGCGTGGGCTTCGGCTCTGTCGCGGTATTTACTCTGCTCGGCTGTTACGATCAGCGTATTGTCCTGGCGCACGATAGCCGCGTTGCCATAACCGGCGTTTCTGGCCAGGTCACCCTGCAACCGGCCCCAGTCCGCTTGCCCATATTCCGACAGAATGTCCGGCTGATTGTCTGGCTGATACTCAGGATGGGGCAGGTCGTTCCAGCTGGGCTTGAGTTCATTGAAGTTGGTGCGCATGGTCACACCCAGGTTCATGGTGTTGCCTCGCTCCAGCCCCGCGTGCACATCCAGCCAGTCGAACACCCGATACACCGCACCGACGTTAATGGGCGCATCTACCTCTAAGGTGCCTGCTTCTTCAAATTTACCCAGGGTGGCATCATCCACATAATCGTTGCTGTCGTATTCCAGCTTTAACCGCAGCGGTTGCCAGGGGGTTTGATACTCGACCCCACCAAACAATGCAGCCGGCCCCTTGAACATGCGCTGTATTTCAAAAGAGCCAACTTTATCGTGGTTTTCTTCGGGCCGGCTGCAATATTTGTCGGCCACTTCGCAAAAGGGGTTGCTGATGTTGCCCCGGGCACCCAGGTAACCCCACCCCATGCCCAGGGTAAAGTCCAACGGGCCAAGGCGCTTGCTGGCCGCGACAAATTCGGAGGCAAACAGCCCGGTACCGCCAAAATCGCGCACGCCAGCACTCAGCTCTGGTAACCACTGGCGTTCTTTCAGCAGCCGAAACTTGGCATCTATGCCCTTATCTTTTAGTGTTTGGTCACCACTAAATTCGGGTCTGTTGCTGTACAGTACGGTGCGCACATCCACATAGCGCACCGTGGCTTCCAGCCAGGGAAATAGCTGCAAAGACAAGGAGTAACGGCGGTACTGGTCGGTATCAAAATAGTTGATGCTAAACTCGCCCTCTTTGTTCATGCGGGCAGAAGGCATTTGCATCAGGCCGGTGCCACCAAAGTCGGACTGAGACGGCATGGGCACAAAGGGCGTCAGCTCATCGGCCCGGGCGGGGGCGTGCAATATCAAGGCAACGGCGGCGGCCAGAGCGGCACAGTTAAGGGGCAGAGAATGAAAATGAAAAAAGTGAAAAGGCTGGTTCATGGTTTTTTGTTCGCAAAAAGAGTCATAATCTGCTGGTTAAGCTCGTCAAAACCGGCAGGCAAATGCTTGAAGCCCACATACAGGGTGGCCCCCGGGGCAACACCGACAAACTCCGGTGCAAAGGGGTCTACGCCGCTGCTCACAATAACGCCGTCTGGCTGTATCACCCATATATTGTCCGAGTCTGCTTCTGGCAGGGTGCTTAGCCGTTTACCGTAGTCGTAAGCGAAGGCGCCCCCCACAAAGGGGCGTTTACCGGGCAGGCGTACCAACCCCTGAGCCCACACAATATCGGGCCGGCCCCGCAAGGCTAACCGGTATTCGCCATCCAGCAAGGGGTTGTGCGTTGGCTGCAGTCGCACCAAGTCATAGTCCATACTGACTGGCTGATAGGCAGCAAGGGGTAGGGCGCGCAACTGGGCCAGCAGCTCGTAAGTACTGCGCAGGCCACCATGGTTGCCTTTGCGTGCCCAGTATTGCCCCAGGCGCTCAAGCTGGTCTGTTACCTGGCGGTGTAATGTGGTTAGCTCTGCCAACTCATCTTTGGCCTGGCTGGTGAGTACCGACCAGCGCGGATCCACCCCTGCCTCATGCAAGGCGGCCAGCACCTGCTGCCAGCGTACCGGTTGGGAATATTGTTGGTTTAGCTCTGCGTTGGGTGAAACCTCTACCACCGTATTGGCTTGAAGCTGGGTAGAAACAGCAGCAGAGATCAAAGCGAAAAACACAAAAAATAATGGCTTCATGGTTGATAAGGCTTAATAAAGGTGATTTCTACCTCGGGTTGCCCCGGGCCAATAAACTGGCGGCTTTTAATGACTTTTCCGCTATCGGGCGACAGCCAAAAAGTATTCTGTAGCTGGCGGTTAAATTTGGAATAACGCACATGCTCGGTGAATTTTACCAACCTAACGGGCGTACCCAGAATGTTTTGTGACTCTTCGCCGTTATATTCAAAGCGCGAGACAGAGGTATAGCCGCTGATATAACCCGGTTGCCAGTCTTGCTCACTGGCCCAGCGCAAATCCTGGCGTTGCTGCATCAAGGTCAATAAGCGGGGCAAGGGGTCTGCCGACAAGTTGCCGGTGTAAACCAGATCCTGTTCAAAGCCCAGGGTCTTGATTAAGCGGCCATGTTGGGTAACCAGCATTTTTTTATCTTGCGTGACCCATTTAAGTTGTTCGCCCTCTGCCAAGGCCAATGCAGAAAGCACCCGAGGGCCATGGCCCCATTTTAGTTGAATGGCGGCATAGGGCAGGGCGGCTACCTGCTGCCGGGTTAGGGGCACATCGTTATAGCCGAGAGCGGCCACCCGTAGCGAGTCGCCAATGTCGTGTACCTTTTGGCTGCAGCCAGAAAGTGCCAGCAGGCTTGCCAGCAATAGGCATGAACAAGGTTTTTTTATCATGTGAGTTCAACAATACATAAAAAGGGGCCTGAGCCCCTTGGTAAATAATCAGCAACACACAACAAAATGTGCAGCTTAAGCTTAGTTGGTGCCAGTAGTACCAGTAGTACCAGTAGTACCAGTAGTGCCAGGTGTAACGGCACCAGCGCTGTTGCTACTACCAGATGCAGCAACGGCAATACCTGCGGCCACGGCCACGGTTGCGGCGGCGGCTACCGCAGCGGTACCCAGACTAACGGCGGTGCCAGCGGCAATACCACCGGCTGCACCTGCGCCTGCACCAGCAGCGCCGGCTGCACCTGCGCCTGCACCAGCAGCGCCGGCTGCACCCGCACCGGTTGCACCCGCACCGGTTGCACCCGCACCGGTTGCAGCGCCACCAGCACCTGCACCACTACCGGCGGCAGCACCGGCGCCAGATTCGGTTTGAGCCTGCACAGGCAAGGCCAACGCCGCGCCCATTAATAAAGCAATAGTCGTCTTCTTCATATTTAATCTCCTGATCATAAACCGTACATCGAACGGTACAGCATACTGTATAAAATGCTTATAAGCAGCGCTGTAGCAACAGAGCATTCAATTTTTACCTACTGGCGAACAAATTACCATTTAAAAAAGTGCTTGGCTCATCAAAAAAATAATTGGAGCTGCTATTTTATCCATATCGTAAGTTGCTAATTTATGCGTATTGACCAACCCCCCGCTTTTTTGAGGCTACACAGCACATTAATTTGTGCTAAACTGCGCAAAATTTTTAGCTTGCCAAGCGTTCGCATATTGCAATGCACTTTGCGCTAAGGCTTCCGTGCGACAGGAAAACCGCTGCTGTTTTTAATAAAATGCTTACAAATCAGTAGTGTAAATAGAATGTATCAGCATCAAGGGGCTGTAACCTTGTGGCGGTAGCGTGTTTTTTTTGTGTTAGAGATCGCATTCAGCATGAGGTCGTTTTTTGATTAGTTGCCTGTGGTCCTGCTGATGCAGCTTATTATTACACCCTAATACATTGCGGTTGTTGGTTATATCTGGCTGGCTGCGCAACAGTGCCCACATACCCCACCAAGTACAGTTACTGTCAATTTTTCTTAATTAATTATTAGCAGATCTAACTTAATGAAATATGTCTATTCAGTTCCAGCATTAGTATTAACCGGCGCTTTGCTCAGTGCCTGTACCGTGATCCCCGGCTCTCACTTTTCTAACTCGTACGGCACTGTGGTGGACCAATATCACGACCAGAGTGACGATTTAAGCGAGCTGATCGACATTTACCCCATTACCGCAGGCTCTGTGGCCGCTATGCCGGTCGCCAAACCCGTCGTGCCGGCCTCCGATAAAACACTTCGCGATCAAATAGCAGAGTACGATTATTTAGTGGGCCCCGGCGATGTGTTAAGCGTAACCGTGTGGGATCACCCCGAGCTGACCACCCCTGCCGGGCAATACCGCAGCTCGGAAGAAGCCGGCAACTGGGTGCATACCGACGGCACCATGTTTTATCCCTACATAGGCAACATTCAGGTAGCCGGCTTAAAAGTCAGTGAAGTTCGCGACCTTATCAGCAAGCGTCTGGCCCGTTACGTAGAAAGCCCGCAAGTAGACGTGACCATAGCCGCATTTCGCTCCAAGTGGGTATACGTGACCGGCGAAGTAGAAAACCCCGGCACTCTGCCGATTACCAATATTCCGCTTACTTTAGTCGATGCCGTGAGCAAGGCCGGCGGCGTAACCGAGCATGCCGACTGGCAAACCGTGGTGCTTAATCGTGGCGAGCAAACTTATCGCTTCTCGCTGCGCGACCTGTATAAAGACGGTGACGTAAGCCAGAACATGCTGCTGCAGCCCAACGACGTTATTAACATTAACCGTAACGACGATAGCAAAGTATTTGTGCTGGGCGAAGTAGGCAAACAGCAAACCCTGCCCATGGGCCGCAATGGTAAAACCCTGGCAGAAGCCCTGGCCGATGCCGAAGGCATCAGCCAGGTTACCGCAAACGCGACCGGCATATTTGTGTTCCGCCGCGCCCCTCAAGAAAGCGGCCGCATCGCCGATGTTTATCAGCTTAATGCCAAAAATGCCGCCGCCCTGGTGCTGGCCGACAGCTTCCGTTTGCAAGAACGCGACATTGTCTATGTAACCGCCGCCCCGGTATCCCGCTGGAACCGCGTTATTGGTCAACTGTTACCCACATTGTCTGGCCTAAACACCGGCTCACGCCTCGGCGAATAAACGGGGCAACAGTGGTGAGTGTTTAATGTTGAGTTAATTCAAAACCAAACATTCAAACCTCTTCGCAACGGAACCCACGGAAGAACACGGAAAAATTAAGATGGGATAAGGTCGAAAAGTGACCAAGGTATACTTTAGTAAGGTCTTAACTATTAGAAAGGTTTATTCAGATCTTATCTCTATATTTCCGTGTGGTCCGTGGATTCCGTTGCGAAAAATCTTTACTTATCTGAGAGTTAAAAATGTTTGATAATATTCTAGTGGTCTGTGTAGGCAATATTTGCCGCAGCCCCACCGCCGAGTTTCTGCTTAAACAAGCCTTACCCAACAAAATCGTGCATTCCGCCGGCCTTGGTGCCCTGGTAGATCACGATATAGATGCCACGGCCAAAAAAGTAGCCGAGCAGCACGGTCTGGCTTGCCCTACCCACAGCGCCCGCCAGCTTACCAAACAGCTGTGCCGCGAAGCAGATGTGATCCTGGTAATGGAAAACAACCATAAAGAAGGCATCACCCGCCTGGCCCCCGAAGCCCGAGGCAAAACCTTTTTACTAGGGCAGTGGAACAATAACCAGGAAATTCCCGACCCTTACAAAAAAAGCGAAGAAGCCTTCGAACACGTTTATAAGCTAATAGCAAACAACTGCAACCTCTGGGCGAAAAAGCTAGCTAAATAAATTGTTAAGGGGGGAGTGTTATGGGGGAAGGGGACTACATGTAATAAACCGTGTCTGCAGGTTTGCTTCACTCTTCACTCTTCACTCTTCACTCTTTACCTTTAATTAAACAAGAGAAATAGTAATGACACAGCAAGCTACTATTAACACCTCGCCTCACCAGTCGGCGTCGCAAGATGACGAAATAGACTTGGGCCGCCTGTTTGGCCAGCTGCTGGACGGCAAATGGCTGATCATAGGCATAACCGCCGTAGCCATGGCCATTGGCATCGCCTATGCACTGCTGGCCACTCCTGTGTACAAGGCTAACGCTCTGCTACAGGTAGAAGAAAAATCCACAGGTATGCCCGCCCTGGGTGAAATGACCGACCTGTTCTCGCAAGAGAGCAACGCCACGGCAGAGATAGAGCTTATCCGTTCCCGAATGGTGTTGGGGGCCGCTATCGACGAGCGCAAGCGTGACATAATTGTGGAACCCAACTACTTTCCGTTGTTCGGCCGCTTTATGGTAAGTCGTTACCAGGGCGAACAACCGGCCGAGACCAGCCTGTTTGACAGTTACGCCTGGGGTGGTGAACAAATAAAAGTGAGCCAGCTGACGGTGCCGGACTATTTTCTGGATGAGCCACTTACCCTGCGTGCCACAGAGCAGGGCTTTGTTCTGATGGATGATAACGGCACAGAGCTGCTGCGTGGCCGGGCTGGCAAGCTTGCCGAACAAAACGGCATCAGCCTGCTGCTGACTGATTTGGTTGCCCGTCCGGGGACCGAATTTACGGTGATGCGAGCTAGTCGCCTGCAGGCCATTACCGACCTGGGGGAATATTTAAGTGTAAGCGAAAAAGGCAAGGCCAGCGGCATCCTGTCCCTTAGCCTGACCGGCACCGACCAGGCCGACATTGCCGCTACTCTTAATGCGGTGGCACGCCAGTATTTGTTGCAGAATATTCAGCGCATGTCCGCCGAGGCAGAAAAAAGTCTCATCTTTTTGACCGAGCAACAGCCAGAGCTTAAAGCGAAACTGGATCAGGCCGAAGAGCGACTGAACCAGTATCGCCAGCAACATAAATCGGTGGATCTGGGGCTGGAAACCCAGAGCGTACTCACCCAGATAGTGGAGCTGGAAAAGCAACTCAACGAGCTGTCATTCAAAGAGTCGGAAATCAGCCGATTGTATACTCGTGCCCACCCCAGCTACCAGGCCCTGCTGGAGAAAAAGCAGGCACTGCTCAAAGACAAAAAACAGCTGGCCGACCAGGTGGAAAACTTGCCGGCTACGCAGCAAGAAGTACTGCGCCTGACCCGCGATATGCAGGTAAGCCAGGAGATTTACATTCAGCTGCTTAACAAGGTGCAAGAGCTGAACATAGTCAAAGCCGGCACCGTGGGCAATGTACGCATTATTGATGATGCAGTAGCAGAGCCCAAGGCGGTAGCACCCAAAAAGCAATTGATTGTGGCCATCGCTACCCTGTTGGGTGGCATGCTGAGTGTGGGCCTGGTGCTGGTGCGCGGCATGCTTAATCGCGGGGTAGAAAACCCGGAAGACTTTGAACAAGCAGGCATGAGTGTATATGCCAGCGTGCCGTTAAGTGCAGAGCATCAAAAGAAAGTACTGGGCTTTAACAAACGCAAACAAACAGCAGCACAAGGTGGCCTGTTATTAGCCACTTACAACCCGACCGATTTAGCCATAGAATCACTTCGTGCGTTGCGCACCAGCCTGCATTTTGCCATGCTGGAGGCTAGCAACAATGTCATTGCCATTGGCGGCCCTAGCCCGGAGGTAGGTAAGTCTTTCATCAGTTCTAACCTGGCAGCCATTTGTGCCCAGTCCGGGCAAAAAGTACTGTTAATCGATGCCGACATGCGTAAAGGCTATCTGCATAATATTTTTAATACAAAGAACGAGCAGGGGTTGTCCGAGCTATTAACGGGGCGTTTAGCATTATCGCAAGCCGTACACAGCACAGAAGTAAACAACCTGCACTTTATGCCCCGTGGCCAAGTGCCGCCGAACCCCTCCGAGCTGTTGATGCATGACAACTTCAGCAAACTGGTGGCAGAGGCAGGCAAGCAATATGATCTGGTGATTGTTGATACACCGCCAATCTTAGCGGTAACCGACCCGGTGATCATCAGCGCCCAGGCCGGCACTACGCTCATGGTCAGTCGCTTTGCTAAAAACCCGCTAAAAGAAGTAGAAGTGGCCCAACGTCGCTACCAACAAAATGGCATTGTTGTTAAAGGCATCGTCTTCAACGGGGTAGAACGTAAAGCATCAGCCTACGGTTATGGTAACTACGGCTACTACAACTACGAATACAAGTCTTAAATAAAGCTTTAGCTGGACGATTCCAACGTTCTTTCGTAGGGGCCACTTTTTGTGGAAGGAGTATTCGACCGCTCTGCTGTTGTTTTTGGGCACCTATTGTCGTTTCCGCGAAGGAACGTCATCCTCGCGTAGGTGGGGACGGGGATCCAGTGCAGTTTGAATTCTTTCGACCTGCGGTTCGCTTTCTGATTAAATTTCGGGGTAAATAACAATGAAAAAAGTCCTCACCGTATTCGGCACCCGGCCGGAAGCCATTAAAATGGCCCCCCTGGTTCACGCCTTGGCCGCTGATAACCGTTTTGAAGCCAAAGTTTGTGTGACTGCCCAGCATCGCGAGATGCTGGATCAGGTATTGGAGCTGTTTGAAATCACTCCGGACTACGATCTCAACATCATGAAGCCAGGTCAGAGCCTGAACGATGTGACCACCAGTATTTTGCTGGGCATGAAACCGGTGCTGGAAGAATTCCAACCGGATGCGGTACTGGTACACGGCGATACCGCCACTACCTTCGCCACCGCACTGGCGGCCTATTACCAGCAAATCCCGGTCGGGCATGTGGAAGCAGGTCTGCGCACCGGCAATATCTATTCTCCCTGGCCGGAAGAAGCCAACCGCAAGCTCACCAGTGCGGTTACCCGTTATCACTTGGCGCCTACCGAGACTTCTCAACAGAACCTGTTGAGAGAAGGCGTGAACGTTGCCGATATTTCCGTAACCGGCAACACTGTGATCGATGCGCTGTTCTGGGTTCGCAATAAAATAGCCATGAGTCAGCATCTAGAACAATCACTGGCGGCAGCCTATCCCTTTCTGGATAGCAGCAAAAAGCTGGTGCTGGTTACTGGGCATAGGCGAGAAAGCTTTGGTGGCGGTTTCGAGCGTATTTGTCAGGCACTTAAAAATATTGCCGAGGCGCACCCGGATGTGCAGGTGCTTTACCCCGTGCACCTTAACCCCAATGTGCAGGAGCCGGTAAACCGCCTGCTCAAGGGCGTGGATAACATCTTTTTGATCGAGCCTCAGGATTATCTGCCCTTTGTGTACCTGATGACCCGCGCCCACCTTATTCTTACCGATTCCGGCGGCATTCAGGAAGAAGCCCCTTCACTGGGCAAGCCGGTGCTGGTGATGCGCGATACCACAGAGCGGCCAGAAGCCGTAGCCGCCGGCACGGTAAAACTGGTAGGCACAGATATAACCAAAATTATCCAGGAGGTTGCTGCACTGGTTACCGATACCAACGCCTATGCTGCCATGAGCCAGGCGCATAACCCCTATGGCGACGGTGAGGCTTGCTTCCGTATCCTGGAAACATTGGCCAAATAGGCTATTCCCTATTCCCTATTCCCTATTCCCTACTTCCCATTTCCTCAAGGTTTTTAAATGCAATACCACACCATTTCCGTTATTGGTCTGGGCTACATAGGCCTGCCCACCGCCGCCGCCTTTGCCGCCCGCAAGAAAAAAGTGATAGGGGTAGACGTAAACCAGCATGCAGTAGACACTATCAACCAAGGCGAAATCCACATAGTAGAGCCGGAACTGGATATGGTGGTGCGCGCGGCGGTAACGGAAGGTTACTTACGTGCCACTACTACCCCTGAGCCTGCCGATGCCTTTTTGGTGGCTGTGCCCACTCCCTTCAAGGGCGATAATCACCAGCCGGATCTCGGCTATATAGAAGCCGCCAGCAAAGCCATTGCCCCAGTACTCAAATCCGGCAACCTGGTGATCCTGGAGTCCACTTCGCCGGTGGGCGCGACCGAACAGATGGCCGCCTGGCTGAACGAAGCCCGCCCGGATCTGACCTTTCCGCAAACCCATGGCAATGATGCCGACATCCGTATCGCCCACTGTCCGGAGCGGGTATTGCCCGGCCATGTAATGCGCGAGCTGGTAGAAAACGACCGGGTCATTGGCGGTATGTCGGCCAAGTGTTCCGAAGCAGCGGTAACCTTGTACAAAACCTTTGTACAAGGCGAGTGCGTTGTCACCAACGCCCGTACCGCCGAAATGGCCAAGCTGACTGAAAACAGCTTCCGCGATGTAAACATCGCCTTTGCCAACGAGCTTTCCATTATCTGCGACAAGCTGGATATCAATGTATGGGAGCTGATCAAGCTGGCCAACCGCCACCCACGGGTTAACATCCTTCAGCCCGGCCCTGGGGTTGGCGGCCACTGCATCGCGGTAGACCCCTGGTTTATCGTTAGTCAGGCACCGGAACAGGCCAGGCTTATCCGCACCGCACGAGAAGTGAACGATAGCAAGCCTCAGTGGGTGATTGACAGGGTCAAGTTGGCAGTAGCCGATTTCCTGCAAGCCAATCCGGAAAAAACTGCCAAGGATGTGACTATTGCCTGCCTAGGACTAGCCTTCAAGGCCGACATTGATGATTTACGGGAAAGTCCGGCGTTGGCGATTACTCAGAAAATTGCGGCAGAACATCCCGGTATTGTTGTTGCTGTAGAGCCGAACATAAAAGCGTTGCCTGAAAAGCTGAAAGGAAGCCTCTATCTGGTAAGCCAGGAAACTGCGGAAGCTGAAGCAGATATAAAAGTATTGTTGGTTGACCATAAAGAGTTCAAATCGAATCAGTATATATTCAACCCTAGGCAAAAAGTGGTTGATACTCGTGGTGTGATATCCAAGCAGCCCGTATGATGCAAAAGAACCACAAACGCATTCTGCGCAACACCGGCATGCTCTATTTGCGCATGCTGCTGGCCATGGTTGTGGGGCTATACACCTCCCGCGTGGTGCTGGATGTACTGGGTGTTGAGGACTTTGGTACTTACCATGTGGTGGCCGGCTTTGTCACCCTGCTGGGCTTTATGCTGGGTGCCATGACTACCGCCACCCAGCGTTATTTTGCTTTTGACCTGGGACAGAACGATGGCAGTAATCTGTGCAGCCTGTTTAATACCAGCCTGCATATTCACGTACTCATGGCGGCATGCATCGCGCTGGTGGCCGAAACGGTGGGCTACTGGTTTGTCAGCACCCAGTTGAGTATCCCGCACGACCGACTGGATGCCGCACTCATGGCCTATCATCTGTCGGTAGCCGCTTTTACTGTTAGCGTGATGACAGTCCCCCTGACCGCCATGCTGATGGCCAATGAACGCATGGGCCTGTTTGCTCTGATGAGCATGGCCGATGTCATGCTCAAACTGGTGGCGGTATTGCTGCTGCCATACCTCGCCTACGATAAACTCAGCATGTATGTCGCTCTGCTACTGGCCGTGGCACTGATTACTTTCAGCGGCTACCTGATAATCAACCGGACGATCTTTCCGGCAGTGCGGTTGCAGTGGAATTGGAATGGCGAGCACTTTCGCAGCATGTTGGGCTTCACCGCATGGAATACCTGGGGAAATTTGGCAGCGGCACTTTCGCAACATGGTAATAATGTACTGCTCAATATCTTCTTCGGTCCCACAGTTAACGCCGGTCGCAGTATCGCAGCTCAGGCCAATGGTGCCTTGTATCAGTTTGTTGCGAACGTACAAGCCGCTATCAATCCGCAAATTGTCAAGCAATACGCAGCCGGGCAACACCAGCAAATGCAGGAGCTGGTGCAGAAGGCATCGAAGTACAACTTCTTTCTACTACTCACACTGGCCATGCCGGTGCTGCTTTACACCGAACAACTGCTAGATATATGGCTGGTTGAGCCACCAGAGTATGCAGCTGTATTCTTGCAGTTGACAATCATCGCATCTTTGATCGAATCACTGTCCCGGCCATTGATGACCTCTGCCCAGGCCACAGGGAAAATTCGCTTATACCAATCCGTAGTCGGTGGGCTGCTTCTATTCAATGTGCCACTATCCTACTTGGCACTGACAATATGGAAGCAACCAACATTAGTGCTTTGGATCAGCACCATGTTGGAGGTAGCAGCCTTGGCTGCACGGCTGGTTATCCTACGGCGCCTGACTAACATGGCTGTTGCCAGTTATCTGAAGCTGGTTATAAGCCGTGTGATCATTGTTGCCTCGATTGCTGGATTAATTAATCACTTTATGGCTTTTCAGGATACCAACGGCATAGTGCTTACCCTCGGATTAACTATCAGCGTCATTAGTACGGTGGCTGTGCTCTATCTGGTAGGGCTAGATGCTAGGGAAAAAAGATACTTATCCAATTTGGCAGCCCAGTCATTTAGAAAGGTTTTTAACTTTGCTGGAAGTTAAATCCCAGCATGAAAATGTAAGGCAGTATTAATCATGAAAATTGCTATTATGACCCAGCCTCTGGGTAAAAATTACGGCGGCATCATGCAAGCCTGGGCATTGCAGCAGGTGCTCAAACGAATGGGGCACGAAGTTGTTACAATTGACCGCCAGCCCGATCAGCCCCCCCTAGCCTATAAGGCCACGCGCCTTGCTTACCGCGCCGGTATGAAAGCCATAGGCAAGCGCAAAGCCCCCATTAATTTTGAGAAACACCTGCCTTACATACTGCAAAATACCCGTAGCTTTATAGAGCAGCACATCACCATGTCTGAGCCGCTTTACAGCACACAACAGCTCAGAGAACACTTCGATCGTGAAAACTACGATGCCGTGATTGTTGGCAGTGACCAAGTCTGGCGACCAAAGTATTCTCCTTGCATTGAAAACTTTTTTTTGGATTTTCTTGAAGATAAGAAAATTAAACGTATAGCGTATGCGGCATCTTTTGGTGTGGATGAATGGGAGTATACCGAAGAACAAACCAAACGCTGCGCCGAACTTGCCAAGAAATTTGATGCCATCAGTGTACGAGAAGACTCAGGGGTAGAGCTTTGCAGAAAGCACTTGGGGGTTGAAGCGACACATGTGCTGGATCCGACGCTGCTGCTTGATAAAGAAGACTACCTACAGCTGATCGGGACGGCACGCTTAAAGTATAAGCCACAGGGCGTGTATACCTACTTCCTTGATAAGACGCCTGAAAAATTGGCGTTAGCCAATAGAGCTAGCGAAAAACTGGATGAAGCTGTTTACTCTTGCCAGGCAAAATTTACGGTAGGTGCGGATCACTGCAATGTAGATGGCTTTGTGATGGAAGATATTAGAGATTGGTTGGCTGGATTTGCTAATGCAGGCTATGTACTTACAGATTCGTTTCATGGAATGGTATTCTCCACATTATTCGAAAAGCCGTTCACAATCTCCAATAATATAGCCCGTGGGGCTGCTAGGTTTACTTCATTGTTAAATATGACTAATAACTTAAATGCATTGGAAGGTACTGAAATACTGCGTAGACAGGAATCAAATCCCTTAAGTGGTATAAAAAATAGTCATGGCCTTGTGGAAGTAAAGACGTTCTCACATTTTTTTATTGAGAAACAATCTAATGATAAATGAAACTAAATCCATTTTTTTCTCAATAATTTTACCTACTTACAATGTGGCAAAACACATCGACAGGTGTTTAGAATCATGCGTCAAGCAAACCTATACAAACTTTGAAGTTATCGTAGTAGACGACTGTGGAACCGATGACTCCATAAAAAAGGCTGATCAATGGGCTGAACTTGACTCACGTATCAAAATTGTTAGAAATCCAAAAAACTTGGGGACATATCATGCAAGACGCCATGGCGTAGAAGAGGCAAGAGGTGATTATATTGTTTTTTTGGATCCAGACGATGCACTTGATCAAAAAGCACTGGAATTAATTAGCTGTGAGGTTTATACAACACCTGTAGATATTGTTTTGTATGGTGTCAAAGAAGTGCCAGTGAATAATAAAAGGAAGGTTGATCTGCCAAGGCGCACCTTTAATAATGAGGAACTTCTAAAGAAACTGTTCTTAGAGAAAAAAAAACTAGGGTATGGCACACCAGGTAAAGCTTTTTTAAAAGCTACTCTACATAAAGCCTACGATGCAATAAAAGCTGATGTAAATGATAGGTTGGTATATGCAGAAGATGCATTGCTTTTTTATACGGTTTCTTTACTTTCAAACGCGTCAGTATCAATAGCACATCCACTTTATATATATTTTAGAGAATTTGATTCCATCACAAATAAAAATAGTGATGGTGATGTAATATTCAAATCAAAGCAGGTTTGCTTGGTGGTGTCCTATATTTATAGGATACTCTACTATTATGGGGGATCAAATAAAACTGCTGAAGAAGCTGGTAAGAAAGTAATTGGAAAATTACTTTCTGATGGTGCCCTTATTAAGCGTAATGTGAAAAGTTATAATTATTCTAATAACTATCTAAAGAATGTATACGAATCCTTCAAAATGCGCGGAGGATGCGCAGACATCATTAGAATAATTTGTTATGTTTCGAGTTTGGGTAGGGTTAAGCTTTGACTGATATAATCAAAAAAATTTGTAACTGGCCATTCGTAGAGTTTGTTTTTTTAAGGACTAAACTATGCATTCAGCAGTAAGGCTGCACAAAAAAAAAGCAAGCACTAAAGGGGTTGTTTCAGTTAGTATTTTGGCTTTGTTGCTCATATCACTAATAGACCCATTTGTTGATGGGATGCGGTATGCGAAATATGGTATCCCTATTATTTGTATTTTTGTATTTTTGGCAGATAAAGGACGTATTGTAACAGACGAATCAACTAGGCCGTTCCTTTTTCTGTCAGTTGTGACATTATTGATGAGCCCATTGGGTAATATAAATGGTGTTCATGATTTTTATTTTTATTTAACTGCGCTTTCGCCTTTTCTTCTTGGATGCGCACCAAATATATCACCAAAATTTTTTTTTAATATATTAGTTGTTTTTTTTGTTGGAATGTCAATTCCGGAAGTTTTAGATCATGGTTTTGAATACTCCATATTGGATTCAACGTCGACTTTAGAGAATGACTCTTTTTCTTTTGTTTTTGGTCTGTTTAGTGTTTTTTTCTTTTTAATAAAAGAAAAAAAGTATTTTGTTTTTTCTTTAGTGATGGCGGTGTTGGTTCTGAAACGAATTTCAATAATAGCTATCTTGGTAATATTCATAATATATTATATATTCCCAATTTGGATTTTAAAGAAAGCAAGGCTGGCTGGTTTGCTGATTAATTTTTTATTTTTACTGGTTGCATATTATATTACAACTGAGGCATTTCATGACTTATCCATAGAGCTTTTCAATGTTAATAGTGCTTATCTAACAATGGGAAGGACAGTTTTGTATGAGCCGGTTTTCTCTTCTACAATAAGTTTGGTTGATTTTTTATTTGGTCATGGTGCTGGTGAATCTTATACTATTGCTGCAGCGTCAATTTTTGTTGATGATGGTAAAGTAAATATTCATAGTGACATATTAAAAATATATTATGAGCTGGGTTTTATCGCTTTTGCTTTGTTTTTTGTTCTTGCATACAAACCACGTGATAAAAGTATTTTTTTGTTCATGTACGTCAATATTATTTTTTTTACGGATAATATTAGCACCTATTTCATTGTCATGTATGTTTATTTTTATCTATCAGAAGTTCTACGAAAAAATAAATATTTTCATGTCACTGGTAAGGTAGCTAATAAATTTTGATTCAGGTCGCGATGAAAAAAATTCTATTTTTAATGCAGTTTCCGCCGCCGGTTCACGGTGCTTCCGTTGTTAATAAAACAATATCGGAGAATGAATTTATAAATGCTTGCTTTGATGCCGAGTATGTGGATATATCACCTGCTTCCGAAATGGACGATCTGGGTCAAATCACTTTTAGAAAGGTACTCGTTACTACAAAAATTTATTTTATTGCTATAAAAAGATATTTAAAAATAAAACCCAGTCTTGTTTATCTTACACTCAGCCCTCACGGTGCAGCTTTTTACAAGGATGGACTGCTGGCTATTTTTCTCAAGCTACTCGGTGCAAACCTGGTTTTTCATATGCACGGTAAAGGTATAGCTGAAGAAGCCAATAAGTCTATTTTTAAGAAAACCCTATATAGCTTGGTTTTTAAAAGGGTAGATGTTATTCACCTCTCTAAATCGCTTTTTTATGATGTTGATCCAGTGCGTGACTTTACAAGAGAGTTAATTGCTGTCCCTAATAGCGTACCTTCACCACCAGAAGTTAGCGTAAAAAAGAATGACCATTCTGTAACCTTTATTTACTTATCAAATATCATGCGAATAAAAGGCGTAGATACTCTTATCAGAGCAGCTTCGCTCATACCTGCTAGTTTTCAAAAAAGATTTGAAGTTAAAATTATAGGAAAGACAGAAAGTCAAGAGTACATGAAAGAAGTAGAAGAGCTTTTATCGAAAAGCCATTATGATAATTTAACATATTTAGGACCTAGATATGGTTCTGATAAATATCACGAACTGTTTAAATCTGATGTTTTTGTTCTTCCTACAAAAAATGACTGTTTTCCACTGACAATTCTTGAAGCTATGTCTTCTAGCCTCACTGTAATCTCTACAAATATGGGGGCTATCACAGATATCGTTGATGACGGAGTTACGGGTGTTGTTCTTGATGAGTGTACTCCTAACAGGTTGGCTGATGTAATGTTGGATTTTATCAAAAATCCTGAAAAGTGCGTTAAGTATGGTGCGGCAGGGAGGGAGGAGTATCAGGCTAAATATACGCCAGAGGTTTTTGAGAGGAATCTTGTTTGTTCGCTTGAAAGAGTTATTCAGAAAAATGAGCAGCGGCGATCTGGATCCGTTTAGACTGCGTCTTAAAAAAGGTATGATTAATGATTTATCTCGTCCCGAAGCAAGACATTACTCCGGTACCGCAGTGTGTTGAAGTCGCTCCTGATCGGCCAACTCAAAAGAATGATCTTCGGAAGCTTTTGTTTTTTGCCCTTCACGAGGGCCTGTTTCAGACGTTCCGCAAGGTATTTTCCCGTTTGGACAAGCAAAGTATCAAAGATACAAAGGTAGTTTCTGCTAGGATTTCTAATACTAATGCCATTTCCTATGACGGTGGTAGCACCTTCTATTGGTCTGATGTGCCACAAGAAACATGGAAGAACCCATTTTCTTATGATTCCTTGGCTTGCTCTAAAAAAGATGACATGAAAGTCGATTACCTACAGGCCAAAAACTCACTTTACTGCGTAGGCTATGGTAATTACGTTCAGACCTATACTCGGTACTTGCAAAAAGTTTTTAAACCAAGGTTTTTTGTAGACTATAGCCCTGAAATTATTAAATCTTTTGATAAAAGCTTTGAATTCTCAGGCCATGATTTTTCGGTTTTGAGTGAGTATTGGGCAAAGGATGATAAGCCTATTGCTGTCATTGCATCTTATCACTCGGATCATGTCCGACAGGCACATACACTTTTTAAGAAAAACTCTGGTGGTTTCATTCTTGTCGAAAAGCCGCCTCTAGTAGACTACCAAGATATCCAGCTTTACCGAGAGTTGTATTATGCTGGTGCCAATATTCAGATTGGGTTTAACCGACGCTACGCACCTATGGTGCGAATGATTAAGTCAAATTTGACTTTTGAGCAGCCGATGATGATAACAATTTCTGTCAATGAGGTGCGTATTTCTGACACGCATTGGTATCACTGGCCTAATCAGGGTACCCGGATTACGGGGAATGCCTGCCACTGGATTGATCTTTGCCAATATTTTGTGCAAGACAAGCCAATTAAACTCCAATTGGCTAGCTCGACTTTATCGCAGGACGATAGTGTATTGTTGATTACTTATCAGAATGGATCTGTTGCAGTAATAACACTCACCGATAAGGGTAACGATTTGCGTGGAGTGCAGGAAACCGTAGAAGTAAAGCAGGCTAACGTTACCTACCGACTGGACGACATGATCCATCTGATTGTTGATACACCAAATAAAGGCCGACTCAAGACCCACAAGCTGATACGCGATAAGGGCCACAGAAGGATGTACCAGCAATTTCAAAAAGATATTCTCGCTGGTTCAATTAGTGAGCAGTATCCGCTGGAGGACCTGGAGGTGGTTACCAGAGTTACCTATGAGTTTTCTACCATGCTTGTCGAAAATATTTCTGAAAAAAAACTCGAATGGGATCTAAATAAATGAAACAAGTCACCCAAACTCTCCGGACTGGTGTAGTCGAAATAAATGATGTACCGATACCTTCGCTAAACGACAAGTTCGTTCTGGTACGTAACAGCACGTCTGTGATCAGTGCCGGCACCGAAAAAACCAAGATCGACATGGGCAAGAAGAGTCTACTGCAAAAAGCCAAGGCCCGCCCGGATCTGGTTAAACAGGTGATCAACAAGGTACGTACCGAAGGGTTGGCAAAGACCTTTCAAACGGTTAATTCCCGCCTTAACTCACCTTCACCGCTTGGCTATAGCTGTGCTGGTACCGTGGTGGCTGCCGGTGGCTTGGTAGAAGGTCTTCAGCCGGGCGACCGAGTGGCCTGTGGTGGCGCCGATTATGCCAATCACGCGGATTTTGTGGCGGTGCCCAAAAATCTGGTGGTGAAGGTGCCGGACAATGTGTCAGACGAAGAAGCGGCCTTTACTACCGTCGGCTCTATTGCTCTGCAGGGCGTGCGTTTGGCCGAGCCAAAGTTGGGTGAAACCTTTCTGGTGGTGGGGCTTGGCCTGCTGGGCCAGATTGCCGTGCAACTATTGCGTGCCAATGGCTGTACGGTAATTGGTACCGATCTGGATGCTGCCCTGGTTAAACGCGCCGAAGGCTTTGGTGCCATTACTGTACCGCCGGGCGGTGATGTAGCCGGGCTCTGCCACGCCAAAACAGCCGGTCACGGGGTGGATGGCGTGCTGGTGTGTGCCGGCTCCAGCAGCAATGCCATTATTGAAATGTGTGGTGAAGTTACCCGCGAAAAGGGCCGGGTCGTGGTAGTGGGGGCGGTGCGCATGGACATTCCCCGCGAAGATTTTTTCAAGAAAGAGATCAGCGTGGTGATCTCCCGCTCTTACGGCCCCGGACGTTATGATCCCTTCTATGAAGAAAACGGCAACGACTATCCGCTGGGTTATGTGCGCTTTACCGAACAGCGCAACATGTCCACCTTTCTTGAACTGATTTCTCAGGGCAAGGTAGATGTAAAAAGCCTGATCACTCATCGCTACCCGGTAGATGATGCCGCTGTTGCCTATCAGTTGATAGAAGGCAACAAAACCGACCCCTATCTTGGCATAGTGCTGCAATACAACCCGCCCAGCCAGCCAGCCGACATGGCTGCCCGCATTGCGGTTACTCCGGCGGCGGTGGCGACAGACAAGATCAGGCTTTCTTTTTATGGCGCCGGCAACTACGCCACCGCCAGCTTGCTGCCGCCACTTCAGGCTAGCGGTCAGGTGACTTTTTCCGGTCTGGTCACCGCCAGTGGTCGCTCGGCCCAGGGCGTGGCCAAACAGTTTGGCTTTGGCTTTTGCGCCGGTAGCTATGCCGAATTGCTGCAGGGCGATACCGATGCGATTGTCGTCACCACCCGGCACGACACCCATGGCGTAGCGGTGCGCGATGCGCTAAAGGCCGGCAAGCATGTGTATGTAGAAAAGCCGTTAGCCATGTCGGTAGAAGAGCTGGCCGAGATTCATCGCGCTTACGGCGACTGCGGCCAGGCTCAGGTGATGGTAGGCTTTAATCGCCGGTTTGCTCCTGCTACCCAACAGGTGGTGGAGCATTTTTCCGGTGTAAAAAGCCCCTTGGTGGTAAATATCCGCATCAATGCCGGTGCGATTCCTGCCGATCACTGGATTCAAGACCCTCAGGTAGGTGGCGGCCGCATGATTGGTGAAGGCTGTCATTTTATCGATCTGGCTTCTGCTCTGGTCAGCAGCAACGTAAAAACCGTCTACGCCGTGGGCTCGGCCAAGGCGGAAAAATCCGCCCTGCTTAACGACAACCTGTGCCTGTCGCTCACCTTCGAAAACGGCAGCGTGGCCAATATTACCTACACCGCCGATGGTGCCAAGGTGATGGCGAAGGAATATGTAGAAGTGTTTGGTGGTGGTCGCTCGGCACAAATAAACGACTTCAAGGACGTTACTCTTTACAGTGGTGATGCAGAAACCAAGCGTTTGAAGGCAACCGTGCAGGACAAGGGCCAAAAGCCGATGATCAGCGCCTGGCTTGAGGGCCTTAAGGCTGGCAAGGCCTGTGTGGACTATTCATGTCTGATGAGCACCAGTCTGGCCACGGTGATGGCGGTTGAGTCGCTTTCTTTGGGGATACCGTTAACGGTTGATACCGCTGTTTTTACCGCAGAGTAACCAGAAGGAAAACAAGGGGGCTAGTTAGCCCCTGTTGCTATGAACACGCTGACCAATCTTAATTCGCAGCTGCTAGATGCCATTCGTGGCGAGCAGTTCGCCGGTTACGACCCCTTCGACAGTTTGAACAGCACACTATTGCAGGCTACCCCGCTTAAACATAACGAGTGGGTGCGTCTGGCCTGGTTGCAGCTGGGCAAGCGTTCACCTATCAACCTGCGGCCACTGCTGCTGGTGCCCAAGAAGCGTAATCCCAAGGGAGTAGGCTTATTTATTCTGGGCCTGCTGGAAGACTACCGTCGCACCGGTGAGCAGCAATATCTGAGCGAAGCCAAAGAGCTGGGTGACTGGCTGTTAACCCAGCAGAGCCCACGCGAGCAATGGCAGCACAGCTGTTGGGGCTACCATTTCGACTGGCAGGCCCGGGCCTTTTACGTGCCTGCCGGCAAGCCCAATATCATTACCACCTGCTATGTGGCTCGCGCCCTGTATGCGCTGGGCGAGGCGTTGGGTGAACAGGGCTTTATGGATGTGGCCCTGGACGCCGCCCGTTTTATTGTGAATACCCTGTATACAGAGGCAGACGGTCGACGTTTTTATGGCTACATTCCGGGCGAAACCGCCTTTGTGCATAACGCCAGCCTGTGGGGGGCGGCCTGGGTGGGCTTTGCCGGCGCCAGGCTGAATGATGCCGCCATGTACCAACAGGCATTGGACGTGGCACGCCAATCGGTGAGCGAGCAGGGGGAGGACGGTTCCTGGGTCTATGGAGCCCGACATCACCATCAGTTTATCGATGGCTTTCATACCGGTTATAACCTGGAGGCGCTTTGCCTGTTGCGCGATGCCCTGAGTGTTACCGAGTTTGATGCAGCCATCGATCGGGGTTATCGCTATTATCTGGATCATTTCTTCACCGAAGATGGTACCGCCAAGTACTACAACAACAATGTGTACCCCATAGACATGCACAGCGTCGCCCAGGCGGTGTTTACCCTGCTTAAGGTCGGGGGAAGTGAGACGGATGAAGCCTTGTGCGAAAAAGTGATTACTCGCGCACTCGAGCAGCTTTATTTGCCGGCGAAAACCCAGTTTGTGTACCAAAAAAGTCGATGGTTGACCAACCGTATTAACTATACCCGCTGGACTCAGGCCTGGGCCTATTTCGCGCTGGCCTTTTACAACCGCCACCGAGCAGAGAAGCAAAATGAAAAGAATTAATGTACTGGGTTGCCCCATGGATGTGGCCAGCATGGCGCAGACTGTGGCGGCGATACGTGACGGTATTCGTGAGCGGTGCTTCACCCAGCATGTGGTGGTGAATGTGGCCAAGCTGGTGAACATGCGCAAAGACGCCCAGCTGCGTGAATCCGTGGAAAGCTGTGACATCATCAATATCGATGGCATGGGCGTGGTGCTGGGCGCTCGCATCATGGGTCATGATGTGCCCGAGCGGGTGGCCGGTGTGGACTTGTTCCACGAGCTGCTGGCCATGAGTGCGGTTGAGTCTTTTCCTGTTTTTCTGCTGGGTGCCAAAGATGACGTGGTGCAGACGGTGGCTGACAAGGTAACCCATCAGTACCCGGGCCTGACTATTGCCGGCTATCACCATGGTTATTTTTGGGATGATGAGCAGGCGGTGGTAGAGCAGATCAAGGCTTCGGGTGCGCGCCTGCTGTTTGTAGCCATTACGTCGCCTCGCAAAGAAAATTTCATCAATCGCTGGCGTGATCAGTTGGGGGTGGATTTTGTGATGGGCGTGGGCGGTACCTTCGATGTAGTGGCCGGCAAGGTAACGCGCGCCCCGCTGTGGATGCAAAAGTACGGGCTGGAGTGGCTGTATCGGGTTATTCAGGAGCCGCGTCGCATGTGGAAGCGCTATCTGGTAACCAACTCCAAGTTTGCTCAGTTACTGTTAACAGAAAAATGTAAGCAGTTTTTTGGCTGATCCTGTTTCTCATCATGCTTTTCAATCCATGTTTTTTAATCTTCGCTTTTCACTCGCCTGAGAACACATTATGCCTCGAACTATAAACGGCCTAACCGAACGTTACCCTGCCCAATTATTGGTGCCGCTGTTGGATATGCTGGCGGTGGTGGCGGGCAGCCTGCTGGCCCACTGGTGGCGCTTTGGCGATATGCAATTACCGGAGCGTTCTGTGCTGGCCATCGCCCTAATGGCCTTGCTGGTGGTGGTGCTCAACAGCGCCTTTGGCGGTTATCGGCGCT
Organism: Oceanisphaera sp.; assembly: GCF_048268965.1. Classification (GTDB taxonomy): domain Bacteria; phylum Pseudomonadota; class Gammaproteobacteria; order Enterobacterales; family Aeromonadaceae; genus Oceanimonas. The sequence goes on along the minus strand of NZ_JBLWUK010000009.1, from coordinate 6,188 downwards.
GGCGTATCAAACGTATGTCTACCTTGCTGTTTCGATTGCTGCTGGTGTGGTTACTAGTAATGGTACTGGTGACTTCCATTATTTATTTTTTTCACGTGGCGGATCGTTACTCCCGGCTGTGGGTGGGCATGGCGCTGTTGCTGTCGTTTGTAATGGCCGGCGGTGTACGCATTATGGTGCAGCAGGTGTTGCGTCATTCCCGCCTCAAGGGGCTGGCCACCAAAAAGGTATTTTTGGTGGGGCCGGGTAAAAAAGTGCTGTCGGTCGGCAAGGGCATGCGCAATACCCCGGAAGAGGGCCATGTACTGGCCGGAGTGGCACGGTTTAAGGTGGCACCGGATGAGCAGGAATTGGTCGATATTGCACGACGAGTCAGCGAGTCGGGTGCGGAAGAGGTGTGGCTGTGTATGCCGCTGGAAATGGGTGAGTCTATTCGCGCCATCTACCATGCATTGCGCCATCACACGGTGGAAGTACGTTTTATTCCCAATTTTACGGATATGCAGCTGCTTAACCACAGGGTAGGCGAGGTGGCGGGGCACTTTTCCATCGACTTGAGCGTGACGCCCATGAGCGGCATGGCCTGGCTGGTGAAAAGGCTGGAGGACATAGTAGTAGGGGCGCTTATCTGCCTGCTTATTTCGCCCGTTTGTCTGGCGATTGCCATTGCCATTAAGCTTACCTCGCCGGGGCCGGTATTGTTCAAGCAGTATCGCACCGGAGACAATGGTAAGCACTTCAAGGTGTACAAGTTTCGCTCGATGAAGGTGCACCAGGAGCACAGTGGTCAGGTTACCCAGGCCACCAAGGGCGACTCGCGTATTACCCCCATCGGCGCCTTTTTACGGCGTACCTCGCTGGACGAACTGCCCCAGTTTTTTAACGTGCTGCAGGGGCGTATGTCCATCGTGGGCCCACGGCCCCATGCCTTGGCACACAACGAGCATTATAAAGAGCTGGTGGAGTCTTACATGAAGCGCCACAAGGTTAAGCCGGGCATTACCGGCTGGGCCCAGGTAAACGGCTTTAGAGGCGAAACCGACACTCTGGACAAAATGGACATGCGGGTAAAGCACGATCTCTGGTACATCAACAACTGGAGCCTGTGGCTGGATCTGCGCATTATTGTGGCCACCGTGTTCAAGGGCTTTATCAACAAGAATGCTTATTGAGGGCTGAGCGCCAGGCTTCAGGCGCCAAGCGCCAAGCTTCAGGCGTCAAGCCAGTGCAAACAAGAGCCTGATGTTCGTTAGGGTGGCAATGGTTTTCCCAAAAATTCGGAGTAGGTTAATGGCGTTGCTGTATCGGCTTAGGCTGGTGATTTTTTTTACGTTGATGGCGGCGCTGTTTTATGGTCTGTTTCGGCCAACGCCGCCACCCGACCTGTTTGGCAATTCGGATAAATACCTGCATCTGGTGGCGTTTTTCTGCCTAAGCGTTAGCGCTCGTTTTGCCTTTGTGCGGCAGCAACGCTGTGCATGGGTATGGGGCGCCTTGCTGGCTTCGGCCCCCTTGCTGGAGTATTTGCAGCATTATCTTCAGCCTCATCGTACTTTCAGCGGGTTTGATGCCCTGGCCAATGTCTGCGGCGTGCTGCTGGCACTGACTTGTTGGGTCTTGGTTAAGCGCGGAAGATGGGCCGAATAAGTATTTTGTAAAAGCACGTTGAATGTTGATGATGGTGTGGTTTGTAGGCGCATACTTGTTCGCGCGGTGTGATATTACACCAGCTACGCTGGCCGCCAAATAAATGGGCGGGCTACAAAAAGCACGTTGAATGTTGATGATAGTGTGTTGTGTAGGCGCATACTTGTTCGCGCGGTGTGATATTACACCAGCTACGCTGGCCGCCGAAGTCCTCTTTACTAAAGAGACGGGCGGGCTACAAAAAGCACGTTGAATGTTGATGAGGGTGTGTTTGTAGGCGCATACTTGTTCGCGCGATTTGGTGCTGTGTTGTTTGTTGCTCCAGCTACGCTGGCCGCCAAATAAATGGGCGGGCTACAGGTGAGCGTCGGGATTTTTGTTTAGTCTTCATTCGTTATTAAATAATAAAAAACGGGATAGGTATGACTATTTTGGTAACCGGCGGTGCTGGCTATATTGGCTCTCATACGCTGGTCGAGCTGTTGAACAGTGGCCAGCAGGTGTTGGTGCTGGATAACTTGTGTAATGCCTCGGCTGAGTCGCTGCGTCGTGTGGCGAAGATCACCGGCAAGCAGCCTGAGTTTATTGAAGGCGATATTCGCGACGCCGCTTTGTTGGATAAGTTATTCAGCGAGCACAGCATTGATGCCGTGGTGCACTTTGCGGGCTTGAAGGCGGTGGGTGAGAGCGTGGCGCAGCCGCTGCGTTATTACGATAACAACGTAAACGGTACACTGGTGCTGGTAAATGCCATGCAAAAGGCGGGCGTGTTCAAGCTGGTATTCAGCTCGTCGGCCACTGTGTATGGCGAGCCACAACAAATGCCGATTACCGAAGACTTTACCGTGGGGGGCACCACGAACCCTTATGGCACTTCCAAGCTGATGGTTGAGCAAGTACTGCAAGATTTGGCCAAGTCGGATGAGCGTTGGTCTATCGCCTTGTTGCGTTACTTTAATCCGGTGGGTGCCCATGAGTCGGGCTTGATCGGGGAAGACCCTAACGGCATACCCAATAACTTGTTGCCTTACATCTCGCAAGTGGCAGTAGGGCGCTTAAAGGCGTTATCGGTATTTGGTGACGACTACGCCACCATAGATGGCACCGGCGTACGGGATTATATTCACGTCGTGGACCTGGCCGTCGGCCATTTAAAAGCACTCACCCGTATTGCCGAGCACAACGGGGTAAGCATTTATAACCTGGGCACCGGGCAGGGATATTCGGTGCTGCAGATGGTTAAGGCATTTGAGCTGGCGAGTGGCCAGGCGGTGCCGTTTAACATTGCACCGCGGCGCCCCGGCGATATTGCCGAGTGCTGGGCTGATCCGGCTAAGGCGTTAATCGAATTAGGTTGGCAAGCTGAGCGAGGGTTAGAGCAGATGATGGTAGACGCCTGGCGCTGGCAGTCGGAAAATCCGAGCGGGTTTGGGGAATAAGTCGCCGAGAGCCTTATTGTAAAGGGTGAAGTGAAACAGGTAAGAGCCTCATTTGGTGTTCCTCCTCACCCTTCACTTACTTAATAAAAACAAAGAGCATTGCGGATGAATTTGTTAGAACAACCGACGTTTTGGGCGCTGCAAGAGCGTAAGGCACAAGAGCAGGCGCTGAGTTTGAGTCAGCGATTTGCGCAGGAGCCGCAGCGTTTTTCGGCGTTTTGTGTGCCCTTTGGCGAGCATATGCAAGTGGACTTTTCTCGCCAGCATTGGTCGGTTGAGGTTAAAGCGCAGCTGTGTGTGCTGGCAAAAGACATGAAACTGGGCGGAGCCATTAAGGCACTGTTTGGCGATAATCTGTTTAACCACACCGAAGGGCGGGCGGCGCTGCATACGGCGTTGCGCATGCCGGCGGATGGTTGCGTGGAGTTGCAGGGTGAAAACATGGTGCCTGTGGTGCATTGCGAATTAGCGCGCATCAAGGCGTTTTGCCAGCGGGTGCACTCTGGTGACTGGTTGGGCTTTAACGGGCAGAGCATTACCGATGTGGTTAACATTGGCATTGGTGGATCGGATCTGGGCCCCGCTGTGGTCACCGAGGCGCTGGCCTGTTATCAGGACCAGGGTATTCGTGCGCATTTTGTGTCGAACATGGATGGTGCCCAGCTGGCCCAGGTGTTGCAACAAGTGGATGCGGCGCGCACCTTGTTTATTGTGTCGTCTAAAAGCTTTTCTACCGACGAAACCATGACTAATGCGCGGGCAGCACGCGAGTGGTTTGCGGCCGCGTGCGGTGATGCCTCTCAGATCGATAAGCATTTTGTGGCGGTGTCGACCAATGCCAGGGCGGTGCAAGCCTTTGGCATTGGTGCCGAGCAAATGTTCGAGTTTTGGGACTGGGTAGGCGGGCGCTTTTCGCTGTGGTCGGCCATTGGTTTGCCTATTGCGTTAACGCTAGGCTATGAGCGGTTTGAGCAGTTATTGGCCGGTGCCCATGCCATGGACGAACACCTGCGTGACACCCCCTTTGAGCAGAACATTCCGGTGCTCATGGCCTTGCTCAGCATCTGGAACATTAATGTGCTGGGGCTGAACAGCGAAGGGGTGTTCCCCTATTGCCATGACTTGAAGCGTTTTCCTGCTTATTTGCAGCAGTTGAACATGGAGTCGAACGGTAAAGGGGTCAATAACCAGGGTGAGAAAATTGCGCACAACACCGGCCCCATAGTGTGGGGCGAGGTGGGCACCAACGGCCAGCATGCGTTTTTTCAGTTGTTGCACCAGGGCAGCCAGGTCGTACCGGCAGAGTTTATCGGCTTCGCCCGCTCTTGTTATGACTACCCCGAGCATCATCGCAAGTTGCTGGGGAATATGCTGGCCCAGGCCGAAGCCATGGCGTTTGGTAAAGATTATGATCAGGTAGCCAGTGAGCTGTCCGCGGCCGGGTTAACGGATGCAGAAGTCGCCAAACTGGCACCCTATAAGGTAATGGACGGTAACCGGCCCAGTACCACCATCTTGTGTGACGAGCTAACGCCGTATAACCTGGGTGCACTGATTGCCATGTATGAACACAAAACCTTTGTACAAGGCGTGTTGTGGAACATTAACAGCTTCGACCAATGGGGTGTGGAGCTGGGCAAAAAGCTCGCCGCCCGTTTGATAGACGACCTGGCCGACTCAGCAGAAAGCACGGCACACGACAGCGCAACCAATGGCTTGATTGGGCAGATAAAAGCCTGGAGCAAAGCGGCCAGATAAACAAAGGGCAGTGTGTTTTTGTTGGCGCATACTTGTTCGCGCGGTGTGAAATTGCTCCAGCTACGCTGGCCGCCGAAGTCCTCTTTACCAAAGAGACGGGCGGGCTACAGAAACACGTTGGATGTTGATGTATTTTGTAGAAATGCCGGCGGCACGACTTTAAAGCGGTCGAACACTTCCCACTACACACACTCCGAGTGCCAGGTGTCCCTCCTCTCTTTCATCCCCTACCTAAATCCCGTAAACTTACGCACCTTTAGCTAAACACTGCCTGTGATCGGACAAACAATTTTTAGCTAAAGCGAACATCAAGCTTCGGCCTTGGGGGAATGGCCAATGGAACCCCACGGGCGGTAGCGTGTCCGCGGCAAACATCCTCATGATAAAAGCTATTGTTACAGGGCAAGATCATGAAAAACCCTTATGTAGCAAGGCTTCCAGCGACAGGGCAAGATCATGAAAAACCCTTATGTGGCAAGGCTTCCAGCGAGGTTTGATTTTGAAAATAACAGCCACTTTGTACCTCAAGCTGTGTCTTTTTTAAAGAAAAACCGTTTGATTAAAGGATCGCTTTGACGATCAATTCTGACTGTGATCATATACTGTCTTTTCAATGCCAGATTATCGCCATGAACGGACTCAGCCTCTTGGATCATCTCTCCATCATTAGTGACCCACGCCAACAGTGGAAAGTAGAGCACAAGCTCTCCGATATCCTGTTTCTGACTATCGTGGCCGTCATTGGCGGCGCCGAAGGTTGGGAAGAAATAGAAGATTTCGGGTTCGATCACCTCGACTGGCTGCGCCAGTACGGTGATTTTGAAAATGGAGTACCGGTACACGATACCATTGCGCGTGTGATGGGAATGATTTCGGGTAAGCAGCTGCAAAAAAGCTTCTCAGCCTGGATGAGAGACTGCTATGAAGCGACTGATGGTGAAGTGATTGCCATCGACGGTAAAACTTTACGAGGCACTTACGACAAGGGCCGCCGACAAGGTGCTATTCATATGGTGAGTGCCTTTAGTGCCGCCAATCAGGTGGTGTTGGGACAGGTGAAAACGGCGGAGAAAAGCAACGAGATCACCGCTATCCCTGAGTTGTTGGAGCTGCTAAGCATCAGAGGTTGTCTGGTCACCATTGATGCCATGGGCTGTCAGCGAGCAATTGCCAAAAAGGTGATAGATAAAGGCGCAGACTACCTGCTGTCAGTTAAAAGCAACCAGCCAAGCTTGGAGGCCGCATTCGATAATTACTTCCGGCTGGACATGCTACAAAGCGACGAAGGCGATACCTACAGCATGCAAGAGAAAGGGCATGGACGTCGGGAAACCAGGTTATGTC
>NZ_JBLWUK010000008.1:0-103291 GCF_048268965.1 Oceanisphaera sp. | reverse complement strand
CGAAGGCGTTAATTAGCTCAAGCCATTGCGCCTGGCTACGATGTTTACGACTCATAGATCACCTCGTTCATTAAAACGGGTAATCTACGGTATTAAAAGTGGGCTAAACAGGTGCGGATGCAGTGACGCTTACTACTCAACCGAGACAATGACTGGACGACTACTGAAGCACAGGGCAACTACTGAAGCGAGCGAGCCGTTTCAACATTGGGCATGAGCGGCCCTATGTTTTTATGAATCCAGTTCAGCGCCTGAACCCGGTTATTCACATCAATTTTGCGGAAGATATTATAAAGATGAGACTTGACCGTATGCTCACTCACAAACAGCTTTTCTGCTATCTGCTGGTTGGATGCACCGGTACCCAATAAAGAAATAATTTCCATTTCCCTGTTGGTTAGCCCACACACGGGGCGAAAGGCGTTACGTTGCTGCTTGCGATATAAATGTATCAGCTTGGTCATTAATTCTCGTGACAGCCACAAGTCCCCTGCCAGCATGGCATGAATGCCTTTACAGATGACGACCAGGCTCTCGTCACGATAAAACACGCCCTTCAACTGAGAGCAATAAAGTGCTTTCAGCGCTTGCTCAAGATCGGGCACATTAAGCGCAGCCACGGGAACGTCGGCCATGCTGGCTGGCAGGGTTTCATACCAGGGGTGCAGCTCGTCGCTCCCGATATGATCACTATCAACCACCAACAATACCGGGTGAGAAGGCAAGCTGGTAAAAGGGGTATCAGGCGCATGTACATGGATCTCGCAGCTGGTATGCTCTGCAAGGTAGTTGGCAAACAGCTGAGTTTGAGCACTGTTCTCGGTGATAATGAAGACTGTGCCCGTTATTGTTTTATGCTGCATTGAAACTTCCTTGTTGCCATGTAGCCATAGTTTGTACGGGGCCTAAAAATAAATGTAGCCATAGTTTGTACGGGTGCCTTAAAAAAGTGTCGTACATTACAGAGGGTTAGTAAAGTACCGGCCTGCGGCTTGCCGGCCGCCCACCACAAACCCCATACGAATCCATTATTTTCAAGCACTTGAATACACATAACTTTCCAATATAAAAAGACAACTAAACTATTATTTCACCCTATTACTTTGATTGTGATGGCCTCACAAAGAACCGCTTCCCTGCAATTCCACCACCAGTTTTATAGTTATTATTTCAGTCATAAACATGATTTTTTTAATAGTTTAGGGATTAGAAAACTCCCCCCCCTCGTCTCTTGTTGAGCAACTTCTGTTGAGCGACTTCCTTGAATGCGGCTCTCCCTGTTTGTGACAGACTGCTCAATGACTCCGGGCCTGAGGGGCAGAAATGAAAAAAGCCGGGCTCTTAACCCGGCTTTTGCAGCAATACTGTGTCTGTTGACTTAACCGCGCTCTACCTCGGCATCGGTCAATACCTCATCGGCACGGGTGCCGGTGTTGGCTTTCTTGTCCTTGACCCAGATATCGGCATTCTTGATACCCAGTTTCACGGGGTCGAAAGTGGGATCCAGCCCCTGTGCCTTCTGCGCCTCATAGTCTTTCAGGGCGAGCAGCGCCGGCTTTTGCAGCAACAATATGGCAACTATGTTCAACCAGGCCATCAGCCCCACACCGATATCACCCAGACCCCAGGCCAGTTCCGCCGTTTTCACCGAACCGTACACCACGGAGCTCATCAGGGCGATCTTCAGCAGGAAGGTCAACCAGGGGCGATGCACCTGACGGTTGATATAGGCTACGTTGGTTTCGGCTATATAGTAGTAGGCCAGAATGGTGGTAAAGGCGAAGAAGAACAGCGCTATTGCCACAAACATGCCACCAAAGCCCGGCATGACCGACTCTACCGCCGCCTGGGTATAACCCGGACCGGCTTCCACGCCGGGCAACTGCTCGACAATGGCCTCACCGGCCTTACCCATAACATTGTAGGCACCGGTAATGATGATCATGAAGGCCGTTGCAGTACACACAAACAGGGTGTCGACATAAACGGAGAAACCCTGCACCAGACCCTGCTTGGCCGGGTGAGATACCTCGGCTGCCGCCGCCGGATGGGGACCCGTACCCTGACCGGCTTCGTTGGAGTAAATACCGCGCTTGACACCCCATTCGATAGCCAGGCCCAGAATGGCTCCAAAACCGGCCTTCATGCCGAAGGCGCTGCCAACGATCAGACCCACTACATCAGGCAGCATATCGATATGCATCACTATGATGACGAAAGCCACCAGGATATAACCCAGCGCCATGAAGGGAACCACTATCTGGGTAAAGTGAGCAATCCGCTTGACGCCACCGAAGATGATAAGCCCCAGCATCACAACCACAGCCGCGGCAGATACGGAGGTGGAAATGCCGAAGGCATTCTCGATACCGGACGCAATACTGTTGGCCTGAACACCCGGCAGCAGCAAGCCACAGCCTATGATGGTGGCAAAGGCAAAGATCCAGGCATACCACTTCATGCCCAGGCCTTTTTCGATATAGTAGGCAGGACCGCCGCGATAGAGACCCTTGTCGTCTTTTTCCTTGTAGATCTGCGCCAGCGTCGATTCCACGAAGGCAGTACCGGCGCCAAAAAAGGCGACGACCCACATCCAGAATACGGCTCCCGGGCCACCGAAGGTGATGGCGGTAGCCACACCGGCAATGTTACCTGTCCCTACTCGCCCGGACAAAGACAGCGTGAGTGCCTGAAACGATGTGATGCCGGCGGGCGAAGATTCGCCCTTGAACATCAGGCGTACCATTTCCTTGATATGGCGTATTTGCAAAAAACGGGTACGCAGCGAAAAGTATAACCCCACCCCCAGACACAAGTAGATCAGAGGCAGGCTCCATATATAACCATTTATGCCATTAACCAGGTCACTCATATAACATCCTTTGTTCTAATGTAATGGCTCTGCATCAGCAGAACATTTCTCAAAAATGCTTAACACTAACGGCTAAGACAAGGCCCACCCGTTATGTGCAGAGAAAAATACTACGCATTGGCCATCTACACAAGTAAGCAACCGCTTCAAAAACACATCGTCACCAGACAACCATTGCGCAACATATGAATAACATTTCACCTGGCCGGATGAATAAATCATGGTCTTGACACACACACCTTGCTAACCATTTGTTTGTATTGAATTAAATGCAACACTGCGGATTGATGATGGCCTGGAGGCATGCATGAATATCTAAAACAATGTAAAAAAGTGGTGTTTAAATGGGGAAATAAAATCGGAAAAGCGAGAGAAAGGTCACATATTGCTTCCCAGTGCACTGGCCATACCGCCCCGGGCACGGCGCTCTGGTGGGCCATGCATGGCCTGACAAGCTGGTGTACGACAGAGACAAGAATGAATACAGCAGAAAATGCTTGCTGTGCATGAGATTGCAGAGCAAGCAATTAACCCTGTTACTGAACCTGCAAGGCGACCTGACGCAACCAGCGTTGCCTTAGTGGTTGCAGCTCGGTGGCACTAAACACGGCCTCTCCCGACTTGCTGTACCAGGCCCAGGACTGATTGCCATAATCAAAGTGCCACCACTCACTGGGTAAGTTGGTAAAACCGGCCTGGATCATGACGCTGTGCAGCAAGCGGCGATTCTCGATGACTTCCGCTTCCCGGGCATTGGGCTTTTCTATGGCTTCGAAGGCCGCACTGTAAGACCAGGGGCTAATGTCGTCAAACTCGGTGCCCATGTCGAGCAACAGCCCTTCACCGTCGCATAGCGCCACATCAACCGAGCCGCCGGTTAAATGCGGGCTGGGGGCAGCGGGATCGCTGCTGGGCAGTGCAACAAAGTGACGAATTCGGTTCAGCAGCTCGGGCTCGCTCTCGCTGGCATAATGGGCACTCATGGCGGCAAACAGGGTATCAAACAGATGTTGCTGCACCTGAAGTGGCCGCCAGCCATCCAGTACCACCAGCTCTATGCCTGCAGGCAATAGTCGTGCTGCTTTATATAAACGAAACAACACACTGCGACGCACATAGCATTCACTCAGGGAGCCGGGCACCCCCTGGTGAAAGTAAGCGGGATAGGCTCGCAGCGGAGAGTTGACCAGCCCAAGCGGCACCAGAGGATCGTTGTTTTCCGCTATTGGCTGTGCCAGTAGCGCCGGCCAGTCAGGCTCTGGCTTGGCCGCGATGGTTTGAGACAAGAAATTCATCGGGTTTACCCACTATTACAAAAACATGGCACAGCCTCACCAAAATCAGCCATGTTTGCAAGGGAGTGCCCGTCTATAATCATTACAGATCGCGAATAAACGACTTGTCCAGCTGCTTGAAGGCCAGACTCAGGGTTTCACCCAGCTGAAAATAACTGGGCCTGGCGACGGGCTCTGCAATAGGCACACCGGCGGCGGCAATTTTGGCATACAGCTGACGATACCAGTTAACCAGTGAGGGAGGCAGTTGCGTATCGGCGCGCTTGCCCAGCCAATACAGTCCCTGCATCGGCAGGCTGGCCAGAAACAACACGGACGCGACCACGCCCGGCCAGTAACGCGGATCACCCAGCTGAAACTGCACCAGCAGGCTCAGTACGATCAGAGCCGGCATGGCGCGCAGCCCCAATCGTGTGGCTGTCATAATGCGATATTCGGGAAACAGCGCTGCCAGTTGCCGCTCTTTGGGCCAGACGCCAAGGTAGGCGCTGCCTCTGTGTAGCGTGTCAGTCAATGTTGCCATAATGCCTCCAAAACAGATCACGGACGCCAAGGGAGTGGATCCAGATCATAAACCCGTCGTCACTTTATGTTATTTTACGCCACCAAACGGGGTTTATCCCCTGTTATTGTGATTTGCCTGGTTTCACGCCACCGGCAAGCTGAATCAACCCGGGCGAAAGCCACCTGTTTGATGCTGACTGTGCATCCCGCTCGCGGATGCAACCGAAGCCAATGACCTGAATATCCTATTCAGGCAACAAGACTTTCGACCTCACTGACGATAAGGTTTACAGATGACTAGCAAGCTGGTTCTTGTGCTTAATTGCGGCAGCTCGTCGCTTAAATTTGCCATCCTTAATGCCGACACCGGTGCCGAGAAGCTTTCCGGCCTCGCCGAGTGCTTCTATTTGCCCGACACCCGTATCAGCTGGACCCTCAATGGCGAAAAGGGCCAGGCTGCTCTGGGGGCCGGTAGCGCTCACCAACAAGCCCTGGACTTTATTGTTGATAAGCTGCTGAAGCCCCATCCCGAACTGATGCGCCAGCTATCTGCCATCGGGCACAGAGTGGTGCACGGTGGCGAACAGTTTACGCATTCCGTGCTGATTGATGAGTCCGTCATCAAGGGGATTGAAGACTGCGCCAGCCTGGCACCGCTGCACAACCCGGCACATTTAATTGGCATCGCCTCGGCCCGGCACTCGTTTCCCGAGTTGCCGCAGGTCGCGGTATTTGACACCGCCTTCCATCAGTCCATGCCCGAGCTGGCCTATCTCTATGCCCTGCCCTATTCGCTGTATCAAGAGCACGACATTCGTCGCTATGGCATGCACGGCACCAGCCACTTCTTTATTACCGAACAAGCGGCCAAACAGCTCGGCAAGCCGCGGGAACAACTGAACATCATCAGCTGCCACCTGGGTAACGGGGCCTCGGTGTGCGCCATAAAAAATGGCCAGTCGGTCGACACCTCCATGGGCCTGACACCGCTCGAGGGCTTGGTGATGGGTACCCGTTCCGGCGATATCGACCCCGCCATTATCTTTCACCTGCACGATAACCTGGGCTATAACCTGGATCGCATCAACACCTTGCTGACCAAAGAGTCCGGCCTGCTGGGACTGACCGAGCGCACTAGCGACTGTCGCTATATTGCCGAACACTACGACGCTGAGCCCGAAGCCAAGCGAGCCCTGGACATCTTTTGCTACCGGCTCGCCAAGTATATCGCCAGCTACACCTGTGCCCTGGACGGTCGTCTGGATGCCCTTGTCTTTACCGGTGGCATTGGGGAAAACTCCATTCTGGTGCGCGAATTAACGCTGGCCAGGCTTGGCTTGCTCGGCTTCAAGCTGGATACAGAAGCCAACACGGCCACCCGCTTTGGCAAAGCGGGCTGCATTACCACTGCGGACAGTACCCCCGCCTGGGTCATTCCGACCAATGAAGAGTGGGTGATTGCGCAGGATGCACTGGCCTTGTCCGAACAATCGGTTTCAACTCCCACGCCGGCGGCGAAAAAATAAGAGGTTTTTATGGCCAGAACGATAATGCTTGTCCCCGTGAGCGGGGGCGTAGGTGCCACTTCTGTCAGTCTTGGCATGGTGCACGCCATGGAGCGTAACGGGGTCAACGTCAGTTTTTTTAAACCCGTTTCACAACCTCGTCATCGCAACAATATTCAGGATCATTCCACTGCCGTCATCTCCAGTGGCGCTAACATTGAACCGCCAGAGCCTTTTGCGGTCAGTTATGCCGAAGCCATGATCTCTCAGGGCAATCTGGATGTGCTGCTCGAAGAGATCGTCGCCCGGGTAGAAAAACACGTCGCCGACAACGGGGTCGAAGTCATAGTGGTGGAGGGCCTGCTCCCCACCGATAAACAGCCCTTTGCCAACCGCATCAACTACGATATCGCCAAGGCACTGGATGCCGATATGGTCTTTATTGCTCAGCCCGGCAACGATACCAGCCAGCAGCTGAAGGAACGTATCGAGCTGGCCTGCGCCAGCTTTGGTGGCATACTCAACAAGCGCATTGTGGGCTGCATTATCAACAAGGTAGGTGCTCCAATGGACGATCAGGGCAATACGCGCCCCGATCTCACCGAGATGTTCAACCCCAACAACAAGATCCAGCAATACAGCCCCAACCTGGAAGTGCTGCAGGTGTTCGGTAAAACCCCGCTGCGCATTCTGGGCTGCGTGCCCTGGAATACCCAGCTGGTGGCGCCACGGGCAGTCGACCTGGCCCGCCACCTGAATGCCACCGTGCTTAACGAAGGCAAGCTGAACAGCCGTCGCCTGCAAAGTGTGACCTTTTGTGCCCGCGCCTTGCACAACATGGTGCAGCACTTCAGGCCCGGCAGCCTGCTGGTGGCGTCGGGGGATCGCTCCGATGTGATTGTCGCCGTGTGCCTGGCCGCCATGAACGGGGTAAAAATTGGTGCCCTGCTGTTAAACGGCGGCTATCACCCCGAGCCTCAAATCATGGACCTGTGCCAACGCGCCACCGAAACCGGGCTGCCGATCCTGATGGTGAACACCAACACCTGGCAAACCGCCGTTAGCCTGCAGCATTTCAACCTTGAAATTCCTGTCGATGACCTGCCCCGCATCGAGCTGGTGCAAGATTATATGGCCGGTCACATCGATCAGAACTGGATTGAATCCCTGAGCGCCAAGTCGACCCGTAGCCGCCGCCTGAGTCCCCCCGCCTTTCGCTATAAATTAACCGAACTGGCACGGCGCGCCGCAAAACGTATTGTATTACCCGAAGGGGAAGAGCCGCGCACCATTAAGGCCGCAGTGATTTGTGCCGAGCGCAGCATAGCCCGCCCGGTCTTGCTGGGGAACCGGGAAGAAATCATGCGCGTGGCGGCGCAGCAGGGAGTGGTGCTGGATGAAAAAATCGACATCATCGAGCCCGAACAGGTGCGAGAGCACTATGTAGAACGCCTGGTGGAATTACGCAAAGCCAAGGGCATTACCGACATTGTTGCTCGCGAGCAATTAAAGGACAACGTGGTGCTGGGCACCATGATGCTGGAGCGCAACGAAGTGGACGGTCTGGTATCCGGTGCCATTAACACCACCGCCAACACCATGCGCCCGCCGCTGCAGATCATTAAAACCGCACCGGGTTCATCACTGGTGTCCTCGGTGTTTTTCATGTTGCTGCCCGATCAGGTGCTGGTATACGGCGACTGTGCCATTAACCCGGACCCCACCGCCGAACAACTGGCAGAAATCGCCATTCAGTCGGCGGAGTCGGCACTGGCCTTTGGCATAGAGCCCAGGGTGGCGATGATTTCCTACTCGACCGGCAGCTCGGGCACCGGCGCCGACGTTGAAAAAGTACGAGAGGCCACCCGTCTGGCCCAGGAAAAGCGTCCCGATCTCATCATAGACGGGCCCCTGCAGTACGATGCGGCCATTATGGAAAACGTGGCCAAGTCCAAGGCGCCGAACTCTCCGGTTGCCGGCAAGGCCACCGTGTTTATCTTTCCGGACTTGAACACCGGCAACACCACCTACAAGGCGGTACAGCGCTCGGCACAACTGGTGTCAATTGGTCCTATGCTGCAGGGGATGCGCAAGCCGGTCAACGACTTGTCGCGCGGCGCCCTGGTGGACGACATCGTCTACACCATCGCCCTGACCGCCATCCAGGCCAGCCAGATGGCAGCAACCAAGTGAACCCAGTGGGCAACAGCAAGCTGTAATACCAAACTGATTAAAGAGCAGATCTATTTCTGCTCTATAAATGTCGGACAAAGGGTCTCCTCCACCGACCCGCTACAAGCACATCCCTGTGACGCTCAGCACATGACGTCCCTGTCATGTGATGGTCGGCGGAGAAGATCCCTTTATCCTCCTTGATGCTACGGAGTTGCCTGTCCGTGCTGTCTACAGGCAACTCGGTGCTTGAGAAGAGGCAGCAGAGATCGCCTCCCACGACCGTGAAATGCCATGGAGGGCATTTCCCGAGCCCTCAAGGATGAGTTCATGGCGTGTCGTGGGAGGTGGCTGTGGTGCCTCTGGTACTCAGGCTCAAAGATGAGCAGAGTTTTACTGTAATTGGTATAAGCCATCATCCGTCGGCAGCGCCGCCAGTCTCCATAGACTGGCGGCGCTTTTTTATGCCCAAAAACAGACGATAGTAATAAAAAACCTTTTCCTTGTTATCAAAACTGTTAACTTAACCTTTTCACTACACTTGTTTCACACTGCCTTTCAACAAGGAGCACAATACATGCCTACAGTGACTTTTCAGGGTAACTCCGTTGCCGTTTCCGGTCAGTTTCCACAAGCAGGCCAAACGGCTCCCGACTTCACGCTCACCGACGGTGAGCTGAACGACATTCGCCTGGCGGACTTTAAAGGCCAGAAAGTACTGCTGAACATCTTTCCGAGCGTGGATACCGGCGTGTGTGCCACCAGCGTGCGCACCTTCAATGAAAAAGCGGCGGCCCTTGGCAACACCAGGGTGCTCTGTGTTTCCATGGATCTGCCGTTTGCTTTTGGCCGTTTCTGTGCCGCCGAAGGCATTGAAAATGTACAAGCCGCTTCTGCCTTTCGCCATCCCGAGTTCCTCAATGCCTACGGCGTGGCGTTAAGCGATGGCCCACTGCGTGGTCTGTCTGCCCGGGCCGTGGTCTGCATCGACGAGCAAGGTAAAGTGCTCTACGGCGAGCGGGTTGCCGAGCTGACCGACGAGCCGGCATACGACGCCGCTATCGCCGCTTTATCCTGATCTTGCCGGATCCCTACCCAGTCAGTTTTTTAATGTAATATCAAAGAACTAGCTATAATGTCCGAGGTAATCTACAGACTTACTCACAGTTTATGTGGATAACCTCGGCGGCCAGTCTCTTTTTCGGGATAAGTCCCGCCCTTCTTTAATATCCTCTGCAACCCTCTTTTACCCCGATAATGTATTACCCTTTAAGGTGCTGCTAACCTGTATGCAGGCTGGGCAGGTGGAGGACTGGAATCATGAACATATTGCTGACCGGTGGCACCGGCTTTATCGGCCATCGCCTGATGAGCCACTTGCGGCCCCATCATCAAGTGACAGTATTAAGCCGTACGCCCGACAAGGTGTACCAGCGACTGGGCCACGATATCCAGGCGCTGGCATCGCTGGACAACCTGGAGAACCTGGATCAATTTGATGCGGTGATCAACCTTGCCGGCGAGCCCATCGCCGACAAGCGCTGGACCCAGGCCCAGAAGACACGCATTTGCGAAAGCCGCTGGCAGATCACCGAACAGCTGGTAAGCAAGCTAAAGGCCGGCCAGAACCCGCCCAGAGTACTCATCAGCGGCTCGGCCGTGGGATTTTATGGCCGCCAGGGCGAGGCCTTGGTCGACGAAGACTCCAATCCTCATCCTGAGTTTAGCCACAAGGTGTGTGCCAAGTGGGAGCAACTGGCGAATGAAGCCGCCAGTGAGCACACTCGAGTCTGCTGCATTCGTCTGGCCGTAGTGATGGGGTCCGAAGGTGGCGCACTCAAGAAAATGCTGCCCAGCTATCGCCTGGGCCTGGGGGGGCCCATGGGGAGCGGCAAGCAGTATATGTCGTGGATCCATATTGATGATGTCGTGGCCTTGCTCTTGTTTTTGCTGGAGCATGAAAGCTGTCAGGGTCCCTTTAATGCCGCCGCCCCGGATCCAGTCACCAACGAACAATTCAGCCGCACCCTGGCCCGCGTATTGAACAAGCCTCATTTTATGCGCATTCCCGCCTGGACCATGCGGCTGTTGTTTGGCGAAATGGCCGACTTGCTGTTAACCGGGCAAAGAGTGATGCCGGTACGGCTCCAGAAAGCCGGTTTCTATTTTCGTTACCCCACCCTGGAAAAAGCACTCAAGGAAACCCTCAAATACCGTGAGGGGTGAGGGGTTTACTCCTCCCGCCTCACTCCTCACGTTCTAAATTCACCATTCTCGTAATCTGTACATCAGGGTGCCACTGGTAATACCGCCCATTCTGCCTGCCAGCAACAAGAGGGTCGCCCCCAGAACAGGAAGCCCGACCCACAACGCCGGGTGTGGCTGCCATGCCAGGCCCAGCCATTGGGGCAAGAGCACCGCCACGCACAACTCAACGGCCAATGCCGCCGCCAGGCCCGAGACCAGACCCGCCGCCAGCCATTCCCAGCGTAAAGAGGCCTTCAGTAACTTCTCGCTCGCCCCCAGGGTGCGCAGCAAGACCAGCTCGCGCTTGCGACTGTCCAGGGTGGTTTCCAGCTGCGCCAACAAAACCAGCACGCTGGCGCCGGTGACCAACGCCATTAGCACCAGCAGGGCCTGACTGACCTGGGCCAGTACCTCCCGCAGCTGTTGCAACAGCGCCTCAACATCCAGCAAGGTCATGGTGGGAAAGGCACGAATAAGCTCCACCTCCAATCCCTGTTGCTCGGGGGGCAGATAAAAGCTGGCCAACCAGGTAGCCGGATAAGTCGCCAGCACATCGGGGCTGAAGATCAGATAGAAATTGGGCTTCATGCTGTCCCAGTCGACTTCCCGGATATTGCGCACCTCGGCCGAAACCGTCTGGCCGGCCAGGTCCAGCGTGAGCTTGTCGCCCAGGCTCAGCTGCAAGCGCTCGGCCAGCCCAGATTCCACCGAGACACTGTTGGGTGAGCTACTCCAGTCACCTTGCAACAGGCGATTGCCCGTGGGTAGCAGCTCGCTATAGGTCAGATTCAACTCTCGGCCTACGCCGCCACTCTCTCCGCTATCCACGTCGGACACTGTGGACTTATCGTTAATGGCACTTAAGCGTCCGCGCACTATCGGGTAAAACTGCGAACGCGCCAATCCGGCCTGATCCAGCCGCTCGCGCAGCGGATCCAGCTGGTGGCTGGCAATATTGATCAGGAAGCGATTGGGGGTATCCGGTGGCAGCCGCGCCAAAAAGCCATCCACCAGTTCGCCACGCACCACCCACAACAAGGTGCCCAGGAACAACGCCAGCGCAATGCCGCCAAACTGAAGCAGGGTCGCCAGTCGTGCACGCTGCAAGCGGCTGACTGCCAGCCGAAAGCCGATGCCACCGCCGCTGTGGCGTACCAGGGTCAACATTAGCCAGCACAAGCCGCCCAACAGCCCCACCAGGGCAATCAGGCCCACCAGCAACCCCACTGCCAGCTGCCAGGCACCGGCAAACACCCAACTCAGAATAAAGGTGCCCCCCAGCAAGATCCCCAGACTCCAGCCCGGAGCAATATGCGCCTCGGCTTCATTGCGCAGCACCCTCAAGGGTGGCACCTTGAGCAGGCGTGCCATGGGCACGATAGACAGCATCAGCGTGGTCAGCAGCGCCAGCCCCATGGCCACCGCAAAGGGGGTTAGGGAGGGCGGAGGCAAGGGGATGGCCAAGGCCTCCCCCAGGCTCAGCAAAATCAGCTTGTGCAGCCCGTAGCCCACCACAGCCCCCAGTAACGAGCCCATGAGGAGCAGGCTCAGCAGCAAACGGGTCAACCAGGCAAACAGCTGCCGCCGACTGGCACCCAGCGTTTTTAACAATGCCATGCGATCCTGCTCGCGCCGCGAAAAATAACCCAGGGCAATGGCCATCGCCAGTATGCCCAGCAGCACGCCAATCAGGGAAGCCAGACGAAAGAACTGCTCGGCCCGCACCAGGGAGCGCGCCACCGGTGTATCTGAGTTATGGGGGCCACGCCAGTGCTGCCCTTGTTGTAATTGGGGCTCCAGCCAGGCGCCATAGGCGGCCAATGGTTCAGGCTCTCCCTTGAACAGATAACGGTAGCGGACGCGGCTGCCGGCCATGTGAATGCCGGTGGCGGCGACATCATCAATATGGATCAGGGCCCGGGGCGCCAGCAATGCCGGAGAAAAACCCTGATCCGGCTCTTTGAGCAATTCGCCCGCCACCTTGAGCCGGGTGTTACCCAACTCGACACTGTCGCCTGTGCTCAGCTGCAACAAAGCCAGCAATCGAGACGATAGCCAGATAGCCCCCGGCGTGACCGGCTGCTCGGGCATGAGTTGTAATTCGCCATAAAACGGAAAGGCATTATCCACGGCGCGCACACTGGCCAGCTGCAGTTGGTCACCGGCAAACAGCACGCTTTGAAACGACTGAGTGCGCGATACTGCCAGCCCCTGATGCTCGGCTTCAGCCAGCCAGGCCGGTTCTGCCGCACGGCTGCCCGATAATACGCGGTCGGCGGCAATATAATCGCGCCCCGACAAGGTCAGCGCCTGATTCAAGCGGTCGGCGACCAGGGTCACGCTGAGTATGCTGGCCACGCTTAATGCCAGCGCCAGCAAAAACAGCCGCAGGGGGCCGCGCCCCACTTCTCGCCATACCAATCCCCAGCCCAGACTACGCATGGTGTTCCTCCAGCCGACCGGCGGTCATCACCAGGCGCCGCTGGCAACGCTTGGCCAGCGCCTCGTCGTGAGTCACCATCAACAAGGTGGTGCCGTGGGTACGATTCAGCTCAAACAACAATTCGATGATTTGTGCCCCGGTGTGATGATCCAGGTTGCCGGTGGGTTCATCGGCCAGCAAAATATCCGGCTGGGTCATAAAGGCGCGGGCAATGGCCACCCGCTGTTGCTCACCGCCGGATAACTGGCTGGGGAAGTGCTGCATGCGTGCCGACAACCCCACTTGCTCCAATAATTGGCGGGCGCGCCGAACACTGTGTTTTTGCCCTTGCAGCTCGGCGGGCAGCATGACGTTTTCCAGCGCCGTTAGCGTAGGCAGCAGTAAAAAAGACTGAAACACGAAACCAATGTGCTGTCCGCGCAATCGAGCCCTTTGCTCTTCATTTAAAGCAGACAGCCACTGTTCTTTAATGGCAATATCACCTTCACTGGCGCTATCCAGTCCGGCCAACAGCCCAAGCAGCGTCGACTTGCCCGAGCCCGACGCGCCGACCAGCGCCACGCTTTGCCCGGCCTTGACTTCAAAGCTGATCCCCTCAAGGATGGTCAGTGACTGCTCACCAGGCCGGACCCTGTGCCCCAGCTCGGCAACCTTGATAATTGGAGAAACTGTCATGCCTCGTGTCCTTCTGCTACTCGTGCTGTTAGTGTCGTTTGTCACCCATGCTAACACCGTCTTGATTCTGGGGGACAGCCTCAGTGCCGGTTATCGCATGAATGCCCAGCAAGCCTGGCCACAGTTGCTGGCCCGGCAATGGCAAGCGGAAAACCGCCAGGTCGAGCTGATTAATGCCAGCGTGAGTGGTGACACCACTCAGGGCGGCTTGCAGCGTCTGCCCTCTTTACTGGAGCGTCATCAGCCGAGTCTGGTACTGCTGGAGCTGGGCGGTAATGACGGTCTGCGCGGCCTGCCACCGCCCCTTATTGAAAGTAACCTAGAACAGATGATCACGCTGGCCCATCAGGCCGGTGCCAAGGTCATACTGACCGACATTCAGTTGCCCCCCAATTATGGTCGCCGTTACTTGCAGCAATTCAGCGCTATTTTTGCCCGTTTATCCGACGCGCATCAACTGCCGCTACTGCCGTTTTTTGTGGCCCCCTTGATAGGCGAGAACGGCATGATAATGGACGATGGCATTCACCCCACCGCCGATGCCCAACCGCTGATCGTGCGTCAGGTTCATGCCTTTTTGACGCCCTATTTGAAGGATAATGGGTGAAGGAGTGAGGAGTGAGGAGTGAGGAGTGAGGAGTGAGGAGTGAGGGGAAAAGCGTGAAGGGTGAGACGTTTCCCTTCGCGCTTCACAGCCATAAAAAAGCCGCTGCAGTGATGCAGCGGCTTTTTCTGATTCCACAAATAAGTGGTGGAGCTACGCGGGATCGAACCGCGGACCTCTTGCATGCCATGCAAGCGCTCTCCCAGCTGAGCTATAGCCCCTAAATTCGGGTCAGATTGTTTTGGTGGAGCTACGCGGGATCGAACCGCGGACCTCTTGCATGCCATGCAAGCGCTCTCCCAGCTGAGCTATAGCCCCAAAACAATGCTGTTTAACTGGTATTCATTTTTTGCCATTTGGTGGAGCTACGCGGGATCGAACCGCGGACCTCTTGCATGCCATGCAAGCGCTCTCCCAGCTGAGCTATAGCCCCATTTGGCAGATCTAACTATATTTTACTTACTCTATTACATTCGATAAGTGGTGGAGCTACGCGGGATCGAACCGCGGACCTCTTGCATGCCATGCAAGCGCTCTCCCAGCTGAGCTATAGCCCCGCTTATCTTCCGTCACGGCGTTAAACCGTTCGAGCGAGGCGCATAATAGGCAGCCGGCTTTTTCCTGTCAACCAAAAACTATAAAAAGCCATTCAACCAGTCACTTTTTGAACGCCTTGGCGAGATTGTCATCAATTCCGGCTCGAACCGGTAACAACCGCTGGCAACGGCAGGCTGTCGGCGGCCAGAAAAACCCAAAAAAATGGCGCTGTAGCAAACAGCGCCATTTCTCTTACCGTTTTAGCTTTGCTTTAGCCTTTGGCGCGCTCTTCAATAAAGGCCAGCGCCATATCGATGCGTGCCAGAGTTTGCTCTTTGCTCAGCAAGGCAATCACGCCATCAATGGCGGGGGACTGGCCTGCGCCCGTCACGGCCACGCGCAGCGGCATTCCCACCTTGCCCATGCCCAGCTCCAGTTCGGCGGCGGCGGCATTGATTTGCTCGTGAATCGCCGGTGCCTGCCAATCGGCCAGCTCAGCCAGCTTGCTGCGTACCAGGGTCAGTGGCTCTGCCGCTACCGGGCGCAAATGCTTTTTGGCGGCGGTCGCATCAAACTCGCTGAATGCTTCGAATAGATAACGGCTTTGCTCGGCCATTTCCTTAAGGGTATGGCAGCGCTCTGCGTACAGGGTCACCACATCAGCCAGGCTGGGGCCCTGTTCGGTGGCGATGCCTTGATCCTGCATGTGCCACAGCAGGTGCCCGGCCACTTCACTGGCTGGCAATGACTTGATGTAATGCTGGTTCAACCACAATAACTTATCGGTATTAAAGGCCGATGCCGACTTGCTGATGGCATTCAGCGAAAACAACTCGACCATTTCTTCCAGCGAGAATATTTCCTGATCCCCATGGGACCAGCCCAAACGGACCAGATAGTTGAGCAGCGCCTGAGGCAAATAGCCGTCGTCGCGATATTGCATTACGCTGACCGCGCCGTGACGCTTGGACAACTTGGCACCGTCGTCACCCAGGATCATGGATACATGGGCAAATTCGGGTACCGGAGCGCCCAGGGCCTGATAGATGTTGATTTGGCGAGGGGTGTTATTGATGTGATCTTCCCCACGTACCACATGGGTGATCTCCATGTCCCAGTCATCGACCACGACGCAGAAGTTATAGGTAGGTGCGCCGTCGGTACGACGAATGATGAGGTCGTCCAGCTGATCGTTCCCGATCTCAATGCGGCCACGCACGTGGTCATCAAATACCACAGTGCCTTCGGTCGGATTTTTAAAGCGGATCACACAAGGCGCATCGGCAGCCTGCTCATGCTCGCCGTGGCGGCAGTGGGCGTCGTAGCGTGGTTTGACCCCTTCGGCCATTTGTTGTTCACGCAAGGCATCGAGCCGCTCGCGGGAGCAATAACATTTGTAGGCTTTACCTTCGGCCAGCAGCTGGTCGATCAGGGCATTGTAACGGTCAAAGCGCTGGGTTTGATAATAAGGCCCCTCTTCCCAGTTCAGCCCCAACCAGTTCATGCCCTCCAAAATGGCATCTATGGCTTCCTGAGTCGAACGCTCCAGGTCGGTATCTTCAATGCGCAATACAAACTCACCCTGCTGGTGACGGGCATAAAGCCAGGAGTACAGGGCAGTACGGGCACCACCGACGTGAAGAAAGCCGGTAGGGCTGGGAGCAAACCGCGTTTTAACTGTCATTCTTTCTGCCTTAGCTGGTAAATGAAGCCCAAATGGATTTGGGTTAAACCCCAAATGAACTTGGAAAAATAAGGTAACGGCTATTTTAGCACCCGAGGCAAAGGGGTTAAACGCTTTGTCATCTTCAAATGCTGAGCTGATGGTAGACAAAAGTTGTCGCCGTCTCAAAGGGGGCCACTGTCACCGCTTGTCGAGCCTGCGCACCACAGATACACTGAAGCCCAAGAGGTGTCTATTCATGTCTAGAAGAAAAACCGCAATGAAACGGAACGAATCCGAGTCTTTCGCCAGTAAGATCAACGCCCTGACCCTGCCCGTTCGTCAGGGTATCGGTCGTGGGCTAAAAGGCTGGCAGCGAGTGCCCAGAATACACAAGGCAGGGTTATGCATTTTAATCCCGCTCTGGTTGCTGTTATTGGCATGGCAGCCGGCCCCCAAACAGGCCCCGACTCCCGTGAGTGGCAGTTTAAGCCTGTCGCTGGCTCCCGCCGTCAGCCGCGATATTCCGGTGCCCGACGGCGGTAAACGTATCGATCATACCCTGGCCCAGGGGGAAACCCTGGCCGCGCTGTTTCGCCAGTGGCAACTGCCGGGGACCGATCTCGTGGCCCTGATTCGTGCCGAGCCCTCGTACAGGCCGTTAAGCAACTTGCGAGCGGGGCAGGATGTGACTCTGGTCGTGAATGGCGATGGTCGACTGCATTACCTGGAAGTCAACGACAAGGGCCTGCTGCTCAACGCCTTTCGCCGCATGGGCCAGGAATTCAGCGTCGTCACCACGCCGTAACAACAGCTGGAAGCCGTCAGCGATAAGCTGGAAGAAAAACACCGAGTCTGTGGCTCGGTGTTTTTCTTATTGCTTCAGGCTTCAGGCTTCAAGCTTTAATAACGCCAGCAGGCCGTCTTCGTCGAGAATGGGAATCTCCAGCTCCTGAGCCTTTACCAGCTTGGAGCCGGCGGCTTCTCCGGCAACCACACAGCTGGTTTTGGCCGACACCGAACCGGCTACCTTGGCGCCCAACGCCTGCAGTGCCGCTTTGGCATCGCTGCGCGAGAGCTGCGTCAGGGTACCGGTTAGCACAAAGGTTTGCCCCGCCAGGGGTTGGGCCTCTGCGGCCACTTTCTCTATGGTGGGCCAATGCAGGCCACAGCCCCCTTCGGCTTGCGGGGTGACCAATGCCTGCACTACGTCCTGGTTTTCCGGCTGGCGAAAGAAGTAGTACAAATGCTTGGCTACAATCTCACCCACGTCGGGCACTTCCAGCAGGCTGTCGACCTCGGCCTGCATCACAGCGTCCAGAGTCAAAAAGTGCTGAGCCAGGTTATTGGCCGTGGCCTCGCCGACTTCGCGAATGCCCAGGGCATACAAGAAGCGGGGCAGCGTGGTTTCCCGTGACTTGTCGAGGGCGGCCAGCAACTTGCTGGCCGACTTGTCGCCCATTCGCTCCAGCCCCAGCAGGGCCTCGTGAGTTAATGAGAACAGATCGGCGGGGGTTTGAACGAGCTCCAGATCCACCAGCTGTTCGATCACCTTGGTGCCCAGGCCTTCGATGTCGAGCGCCTTGCGCGATGAAAAGTGCTTGATGGCCTCCTTGCGCTGGGCGGCACAAAACAGGCCACCGGTACAGCGCGCGACGGCCTCGCCCTCTATGCGCTCTATGTCTGCCGAGCAGACAGGACAGTGCTCGGGAAAGGTGACGGCACGGGCGTCTGCGGGGCGTTTTTCCAGCACCACCGCCACCACCTGCGGGATCACGTCACCGGCGCGGCGAATAATGACGGTATCACCAATCATGACTCCCAGGCGCGCAATTTCATCGGCGTTGTGCAGGGTTGCATTAGACACCACCACCCCGGCCACCTGCACCGGAGCCAGTTTGGCAACCGGCGTGACGGCACCGGTACGCCCCACCTGAAACTCCACGTTCAGCAGTTCGGTGAGTTCCTCCTGGGCCGGAAACTTGTGCGCCGTGGCCCAGCGCGGCGCGCGGGCCACAAAGCCCAGCTGTGCCTGCAGCGCCAGATCATCCACCTTGTAGACCACGCCGTCTATTTCATAAGGCAGCTGATCCCGGCGACGTAAAATATCCTGATAGTAGTGCTCACAGCCCTCGCGCCCCTGCATGCGTTTGACTTCCGGGCTGACCGGCAGCCCCCAGCCCTTAAGGCGTTGCAGGGTGGCAAAATGACTGTCCGCCAAAGGCTCACCCTCCACCAGCCCCACGCCATAACAGTAAAACGACAGCGGACGCCTGGCGGTAATGCGCGAGTCTAACTGGCGCAGACTACCGGCGGCGGCGTTGCGCGGGTTGGCAAACACCTTGTCACCCTTGGCTCGGGCCGCCTCGTTCATGGCCGCAAAACCGGCACTGGGCATAAAGACTTCGCCCCGCACTTCCAGCCGTGCTGGCCAGTCTTTGCCTTTCAGCTTGAGCGGAATGGCCTTGATGGTACGAACGTTCTCGGTAATGCCCTCCCCCGTGCTGCCATCGCCGCGGGTGGCCGCCTGCACCAGCTGGCCGTGCTCATACAGCAGACTGACCGCCAAACCATCCAGTTTGGGCTCACAGCAAAATTCCACCGCAGTGGTGTGTCCGAGGCGCGACAGCAGCCGCTTTTCAAAGGCGGCCAGCTCTTCATCACTGAACACGTTATCCAGCGATAACATGGGCAGCGCATGGCGCACCTCAGGAAACGCCGACACTGGCGCGCCGCCCACCTTCTGGCTGGGGGAGCTGGCATCCAGTAACTCGGGGTGGGCTTGCTCCAGTGCAATCAGCTCTCGCATCAGCCGGTCATATTCGGCATCGGGCACCGTGGGGGCGTCGGCGATATAGTATTGCTCGTTATAACGTTCGAGTTGCTCACGCAAGGCAAGGATCTGGGCTTTCGCATCATTCATGGCAGGGTTCCGCTGAAACAAAAAGTGCGGCCAATGGCCGCACTTGAATCTTAAAATAAAGGTTACTGTGCCTGGCTATCGAAGTCTCGCAGCTGCTCGCGACAGCGTGCCAGATAATCGGGTCCAAGTGGGCGGCGCTCGGCATCCAACAAGAGTCCATCCAGCCCTTCGGCCATACTTTCGGCGGCCTGTATCATCAGATTAAACTGGTTTTTCGCCATGCCAGGCTTGGGCAGCTGCATGAAAATGGACACTCCGGGCGTACTGAACTCACTCATGGCGTCCGGGTTGAAGGTGCCGGGCTTAACCATATTGATTAAGCTGAACAGCGGCTCCCCCTGGGCGCCAGCGCTCTGGTAACGATGAAAAATGTCCATGTCGCCAAAGCTGAACCCGGCTTCGGTCAGGGCCCGCATCAGGTCGTTGCCCGTTAGTTGTTGATTGGGCTGGGCAACCAGGTTAATCACGTACACATCCTGCCAGGTCTTGGGTACCTTGCGCAGCGGCGCTGGCGCCGGTTCGGGTTCAGGCGTTTCCTGAACTGCCGGCTCGGGCTGCGGTGCAAACCTCGGCTCGTCGGACTCGACAGCACCCGACAGCGGTTCAGGCTCGGGGGCATCCCGGTTCGGCTCATCAAACAAAGGATCAATTTCACCCTGCTGATACTGACGAGCACGCAGCTGTGCCTGGGTTTCAGCCGGGTTTGGGGTGCCAGCTGCGCTATTATCAGCTTCATTGGCAGCAACCGCACTGCGGGGTGGCTGAGGGGGCAAGCCCAGGCTTGGCTCGTCTTCATCGTCATCGTTGATGGCAGAAAAATGCGGCGTCTGGTGCCAGTCATCTGCTCTGTCGGCTTCACCAGTAACGGGGGCCGCCTGGCGCTTGCTGCCGGCCACGCTTATCTTGCCAATACCGTCGCGATCAAAACCGTCCAGGTCGCCGGAGGTATTGTCCGCCCCTGTGCTGGCGACTTTGCCAATGGGTTTTTCGCGTATGGGCTTTTGCCGCCCTTTCTGGCTGGTCCACAGTCCGTGGATCAGCAAGGCAGCAATGGCCACCGCACCCAAAATGATCAAGATAATTCGCAAATCCTGCATTATCGTTTCTCTAATTTTTTGCTTATGTTAAAGCCATGTCGCCGACGCAAGCAGATACAGCATGGCTTGAACCGGAATGTTATCGAAGACAACAACAAGGGTATGTTTACCATCAGGGTTTGACAAGAGTCATCTGGGGGAGGATGGGAGAAAAAACGGCATTTTGTTTGTTTTTACCTACCAGAGGGCGCCTTATTACGGCCAACTAGCCGGCTTAGTGAATAAAACGAGCAAATAACAACCACCCGCAAGGCCAGCCGCGGCTACGACAAACTGCTTCGTTGCCACTTTCATTATCTCACTCTACGGCGATAACAGGCTTGGCAGCCTGCAGCCGGCTCTCTAAAATGTTCTTTTTTATCAAGGAAGTCTTTTATGTCTGCCTCTTACCATGTGGCCAGTGGCCCACAGTATCTGCTCAGGGGCCTCTCTCTGATTGGGGAACGGGATTTACGGCTGTTTGTGCTGATTCCCCTGGCGATTAATCTCTTGCTGTTTAGCGGGGCATTTTATTGGTTTTACCTACAGCTTGATCAGCTGTTTGCCTGGTTAGAAGAAGCAACCCCCAGCTACCTGCAATGGTTGAGTTATCTGCTGTGGCCCCTGGCCATTATTACCATTACCGTGGTGTTTTCACTGCTGTTTACCAGTGTGGCCAACTTTATTGCCGCCCCCTTCAATGGCCTGCTGGCTGAGCGGGTAGAGCTGAAACTAACAGGAACCGCGCTGCCCGACTCCGGCTGGCTGGATCTGATAAAAGACACCCCGCGGATGCTGGCCAGAGAAATGCACAAGATGCTGTATTACCTGCCCAGGGCACTGGGGTGTTTGCTGCTATTTTTAGTGCCCCTGTTTGGGCAAATGCTGGCACCGCTGATCTGGTTTGCCTTCAGTGCCTGGATGATGGCGATCCAATATTGTGATTACCCTTTCGATAACCACAAAGTCGATTTCGATGTCATGCGCCGCTCTCTGGGAGAAAAGCGCCGGCTCAGCTGGGGGTTTGGTGCCAGCGTCGCCATTTGTTCCGGCCTGCCGGTCATTAATCTCCTGATCATGCCAGTGGCGGTGTGTGGCGCCACCGCCCTGTGGGTGGATCATTACACCCAGCTGCGCACCGGCCCGGTATCCAGGTGAACGAAATTGGAGCGGGGATAATAGCCCACACCGCCGACTTTCAGTTCTAATGCCGCCTTGCGCACTTGTGACAGCGGTACTCCGGGCAGGCGCAAGTCAATGGCCTGCCCTGTCATGTGATAGCTCTTCTTCGCCACCCCACTGCTGTTACGACGCAACATGGCGTTGGTAGCAGGAGAGCGGTAGCCGGAAATAATCTGGATCTCGCCGGCTTTACCGAGTCGGTGCTGCAACAGAAACAGCTGGTCGAACAGCTTGGGATCTATGTCGTGCTTTTCGTTTTGACGAAAATCACGCATGACGTAATTAAAGGTCTCCAGGCCTTCTTTCAGGTAGCGCCCATCTTCCCAGAAGTTGGCGGTTACCTGTTCGCCGGTATGCAGGTTGCGCATACTCAATTTACGCACCGGCGCCGACAGGCTGGCCTGCGCCGATAGCGGCAACATGGCAGCCAGACCGACGCCGCCCATGCCCATCAAAAAACGGCGTCGATTCACGCCTTGCTGCTGTATATCCGGTTGTTGCTCTCTGGGTTTTGCAAAATCAAACATATTCCAACTCGTTGTTTTAAGTACCACACTGGCGCATCAACCGCATCAAGCTCCGTTGTTCATCACGACTCGACATTAAAAAGGAAAAGCAAAGGCCGCCATTATCGGGAACTGGCCTTTGCTTTGACTGTAAGTGTTCGGCTATCGGACGATATGCGCCACATTAAACAGCGGAGAAAGTACCCTATAACCGGCTGGAAAACCAACATGATTTCGTTATAAAGACGGCGCGAGCGGTCTCCTTTACAGGAAGATCGCTCGCGCCAGTTTCGTTTGAAAACGGTTATTGTCTGACCGTTTATCCCGCAGCGAAGGGACTTTTCACCCCTTCGTCAAAATCGTAAATATCATGGCGAAAGTGAAGGGCGCCGTCCGGGCCTAACCAGCCAGGCCAGTACACCATAAACAATGGCAAGGGCTTGGCCACCCTGACCCAGCGGGTTTCCGGGTTGGCTTTCAAAGCCGCCAACCGGCTACTGCTCAGCTGATCCTGCAACAGCCAGTTGGCCAGCTGTTCGGCGCCGGCTACCCGTACACAGCCGGAGCTCAAGTCTCGACTGTCCCGGCCAAAGAGGCTGCGCGAAGGGGTATCGTGCAGATAAATGGCATTGCTGTTGGGTAAATGAAACTTGTAGGCCCCCAGCGCATTGCGGCTGCCGGGACGCTGGCGCAAGCGATAGGGGAAGCCACCGCCTCCTTCCAACCGTGCCTGCCATATAAAGCGGGGAACCACGCCGCCCCCGTCGAGCACTTCAAAGCCTTCACGCTCTATGTAGCCCGGATCGCGGTACAGCCTGGGCACTATGTCTTTGTTGATAATGGATCGCGGTACGTTCCAGGGCGGGTTGAACACCACATTGGTAATAGTGCTGGCCATGACGGGGGTTTTGCGTTCATCGCGCCCCACTATCACATCACTTTCCAGCACCAGCACCTGATTCTGGTACAGCCGCAGCTGATATTCAGGGATGTTCACCAGCAAATAGGAAGCCGGCAGCTCGTCGCCGATCAGGGTTCTCATCATGCTGCGCATCAGCAGTTGTGAGCGTTTCAGCGGCGAAGTATCCAGCCAGGCATAGGTTTTCGGGCCAATCACGCCATCTACCGTTAGTCCGTGCCGCTGCTGAAAACGCCGAACCCCCTGTTCCAGTTCTGCATCGTACAACTGGGGGTCACTAAACGGGCTGGCTGCAAGCGAACTGCCGCTATCAGCAAGAGATGTACTGCTGGCCGCCTCTCCCCGGGGGGCGAGTGTGGTCACCGCCTCTTCGGTCAGCGCCACGTCTTCGGGAACACCAGTCTCATCCAGTACCAGATCCAGATCCGGCACCTCAGCCAGCTCCACCTCCATGGCGCTGGGCAGGTCACCAAGCAAACGCAGTCGCTCGCGGATCGAAGTGACCACAGGCAGGCGATCGCCGGGGCGGACAGTGGTGGTGTGTAACACCGGCCAGGGAACCTCTTGCAGCTCCAGCAAGCGTGCCAGTTGCTGCTGCAGCTGGGCATAATTGGCAAAGCCGGGCGTCAGCCCCTGCACCAGTTGCCAGCGGCGCTTCAGCTGTCCGGCCAGCTGCAGGTTGGCCCGGTCGGCTTCTGAAAACGACAGCTCGGCGGTTCGGGTCTGCAAATATTGTCGCTCAATAAAGGATAAGTTTGACCAGTGCCGCCAGAAGCTTTGCAAGCCAAGCAGCAGGCGATCGTCTGCGATATCCGAGGCGCTCTCTTCTGCCACCGCCTGCTGCCACCATAGCGTGAGTTTGGGATGTACATCGGCCAGCGCTAACTCCAGCCCCAGCTGATGTAACTGTTGTCGCGCCTCGGGCTCATCCTGCCAGCTGCTCGCGAATGCACTGCCAATGCCAAAAGACAGTAATAGCCAAAGCACGCATGCGGCCCGATACCTTTTTATCAGCTTGCTGCCTATCATCTCAATGTCCGCCTTATCCCCTGAATAACCACTTTGATTGGCTTCGATAATATCTTTGCCATATAACTGAAGAATACTCCGCCTGTCGGGGGCTGGGTATAAAACTTCCCGTCAGCGCTCTTCCCCCTGGGATCAACCTATGACAATGGAATATCATTTTATCATTTAATAACATATGGTTATAACAATTTGTCACTTCTCATTCTAAACAGAAGGGTTAAGCTGACTGTATATCAATAATGATGGCACTAGCGAACAGTAGGGATAGTCACGATGAGCAAAATTTTTGAAGATAACTCTCTGACCATTGGACAGACGCCTCTGGTTAAATTAAACCGCGTCAGCACTGGCCGTGGCCATGTTCTGGCAAAGATAGAAAGTCGCAACCCCAGCTTCAGTGTGAAATGCCGCATTGGTGCCAACATGATCTGGGATGCCGAAAAGCGCGGCGAGCTGGTGCCAGGCAAAGAGCTCATTGAACCCACCAGCGGAAATACCGGCATTGCGCTGGCATTTGTGGCGGCGTCTCGTGGCTACCCCATTACTCTGACCATGCCCAATACCATGAGCATTGAACGCCGCCAGCTATTGAAAGCCCTGGGTGCCAACCTGGTACTGACCGATGGTGCCAAAGGCATGAAAGGCGCCATTGAAAAAGCCATGGAGCTAAAAGAAACGGCCCCCGATAAGTTTGTACTGCTACAGCAGTTCAACAACCCGGCCAACCCGGAGATTCATGAAAAAACCACCGGCCCCGAGCTGTGGGACGATACCGACGGCGACATTGATGTGTTTGTGTCCGGCGTGGGTACCGGCGGCACCCTGACCGGCGTGTCGCGTTATATCAAAAACACCAAAGGTAAAGCCATTACCACGGTCGCGGTTGAACCTGTCGAGTCTCCCGTTATCACTCAGGCGCTGGCCGGTGAAGAGCTCAAGCCGGGCCCGCATAAAATTCAGGGCATAGGCGCGGGCTTTATTCCCGGCAACCTGGACCTGTCCTTGATTGACCGCGTCGAGCAGGTGAGCAGTGAAGATGCCATAGAGATGGCTCGCCGCCTGATGAGTGAGGAAGGCATACTGGCCGGTATCAGCTCCGGTGCCGCCGTGGTTGCCGCAAGCCGACTGGCCGAACTGCCCGAGTTTGCCGACAAGACCATAGTGGTCATACTGCCCAGCTCCGGCGAGCGCTATTTAAGCACCGCCTTGTTCCAGGGTATTTTTACCGAGCAAGAGCTGCAGGCTTAACACAGACCGGGCCCAGACACGCTATTGGTGTCAGTCTCACTCACGCGCGAGTCGTCTTGATAGGCGGCTCGCGTTTGTGTGTTTCTTTCGCCGGTGAAGGTTTGGCGCCTTTGTTCCCGCCGTCTTTGCGGTATCGATTCGCTTTTTTGCCTTAACATCACTTAAGATATTGTTTTTAGCTCATCTTTTTTAACCAAACTAGCTACTTCTTTCTCTTGGGAAAGCCCGTCTGTTATCATCATCATTAAATAGTGCCAGGAGCTGATATTATGGGTCTGTTCGATAAATTGAAAAGAATGGTGTCTGACGAGTCAGTAGACAGCAGCGGCATCGACATTTTTGCCCCTCTCTCCGGAGAGCTGGTCGCCATTGAAGAAGTACCGGATGTGGTGTTTGCCGAAAAAATTGTGGGTGATGGCATCGCCATCAAGCCCAGCGGCAATAAAATAGTGGCGCCGTTCAACGGCACCATAGGCAAGATTTTTGAAACCAACCATGCCTTTTCCATCACCTCAGACTCGGGCATCGAATTGTTTGTGCACTTCGGCATCGATACGGTAGAGCTGAAAGGCGAAGGCTTTACCCGCATTGCCGCAGAAGGTCAGCAGGTAACCACCGGCGACCCCATTATCGAATTTGATCTGGCCTTGCTGGAGGCGAAAGCCAAGTCGACTCTCACGCCTATCGTGATTTCCAATATGGATGAAATAAAAGAAATCACCAAACATACCGGTGCCGTCAATCTGGCAGCCGACGTC
Organism: Oceanisphaera sp.; assembly: GCF_048268965.1. Lineage (GTDB taxonomy): Bacteria > Pseudomonadota > Gammaproteobacteria > Enterobacterales > Aeromonadaceae > Oceanimonas. The sequence continues at coordinate 77,133 of NZ_JBLWUK010000008.1, read as the reverse complement.
ATACTGACAGTCAGAAAGTAATACCACCTCGGTCAGGCCAATGATGCTGAACAGACGCCACCCCCGGCGTCTTTTATCTATTTTAAGGTCATTATCATGTTTAACTGGCTAAAACGCCTGGGCCGGAAAGAAGCCGCGCCCTCTGCCGGCTTCGCGCAGGAAACTTATCAGGGCTTCGCTATTCATCCCGAGCCCTTGCCAGACGGCGGACAATACCGGCTGCATGGTCGTATTACCCGGCTGAATAACGGAGAGCTGCAAGAATATCGCCTGATCCGCGCCGACTTGCTGCCCTCGGCCGAGCTGGCCGCCGAGTTAATGGTGGCCAAGGCCAAGCGAATGATAGACGAAAATGGCAGCCGCCTGTTTGACTGAGTGGCAAACCTGGCGCCAGCAGCTACTGCATAACGGCGAGCGACGGCTGCTGGTGCTGGCCGGTAGCCAGACCTGGGCCATGGCCCAGGCCCGCCGGCTTGGCAACGTCTGTCACTCGCGCCAGCTGTGGCTGGGCCAGGCTGAACCCGGGCAGGCAGCCCTGCCAGTCAACAAGTTTCAAACCGCCCTGGGCCAGGAATACGACAGCCTGGTGTTCAACGCCTTCAGCGGCCTGCACCCAGATGCGTTTGGTGCCGCGGCCGGTACCCTGGTCGCCGGTGGCGTCATGTTGTTACTCTGCCCACCGCTGACCGACTGGCCAGAGTATGCCGACCCGGATCTGGTGCGCTATGTGGCGCAACCCGAACAGGCGGAGGGGCTGGACAGCCCTTTCTTACGGCGCTTTGTACGACAACTGCAACAGGACGAGTCCGTTCTTGTCTGGCAGCAAGGCGCGCCCTTTCCTCCCCTGCCCCCATTGTCATCGACGCCCTGGCAACCGGCACGAGACCGCCAGGGCTGTTTGAACAGCCAGCAGCGCAATGCCCTGGCCCACATGCTGCGCTGCGCCCGTACTCGTACCCCTCTGGTCCTGACGGCAGACAGAGGGCGCGGCAAGTCGAGCCTGCTGGGGCTGGCCGCCCACCGTTTACTGCAATCCGGGTTGAAGGTGTTGCTGACGGCGCCCAATCACCATGCGCCGGCTCAGGCCTTGCATCACTGTGCCAGCCCGCTGCGTTTTGTTGCGCCCGATGCCCTGCTGGCCGAGCAACCCGCCGCCGATATGCTGCTGATTGATGAAGCCGCCGCCATTCCGGTCCCCATGCTGCTCACCCTGGCCAGGCGCTATTGCTGCATCTTTGCCAGCACAGAGCACGGCTACGAAGGCACGGGCCTGGGCTTTCAACTCAAATTTCAGCCCAGGCTGAATACCCTGTCCCCGGGCTGGCGCAAGGTGCACATCAAGACCCCGGCGCGCTGGAGCCCCCGTGACCCGCTAGAGCCCTTGGTGTTTCGGCTGCTGGCGCTTAATGCCGCCCCCGTCGCGCCCCCCCGCTCTCGCTCAGATGATTCAACGCCGGCCGGGGCCGACCCGCTCAGATTTTGCTGGGTAACCCGCGAGATGCTGCAAAACGATGAGCCCTTGTTACAGCAGCTGTTTGGCCTGCTGACCCTGGCACATTATCAAACGCGACCCAGCGATCTCCGGCAACTGCTGGATGCCCCCGATCTCCGGTTGGCCGTCACCTTGCAGGGCAATATTCCTGTGGCCGTGGCGCTGGTCATCCGGGAGGGGCCTTTACCGGCCGCACTCAGTCAGGGGGTCTGGCGCGGTCAGCGGCGCCCTCGCGGCCACTTGCTGCCGCAATCGCTGGCATTTCATGGCGGCCTGGCCCGAGCCTGCCAATTTACCTACCAAAGGGTGATGCGCATAGTGGTGCACCCGCACTGTCAGCAACAGGGGACCGGCAGCCGGCTTTTGCACTGGTTACAGCAACACTTGCCGCAACAGACAGGCTGCGACTTCATCGGTACCAGTTTTGGCGCCAGCCCCTCCTTGCTGGCATTCTGGCAGCAGAACGGCTTTTGGGCCGTGCGCCTGGGTCAAAGTCGTGACGGGGTCAGCGGCCTGCATGCGGTCATGATGTTATGGCCCTGCTCTGCGGCAGCCAAGCACACCCTGCCCCTCTGGCAAGGGCAGTTTAGTGCCAACCTGCAGGCCTACCGTCAGGGTAGATGGCCAGAGGAATTGAACGCCATTTATCAGGCGCTTGACCTGCTTCCCCCTGGTGTCACCGAGCAGCAAGACAGCCACATCGCCCGTGATTTTGCCTTTTATCACCGAGACTTAAGCTGCGATCAGCCGGCGTTATCCCGCTTTGTGGCGACCCATGCGCCCTTGCAGCCCTTGTCTGATCGTCAGCAGCAATTGCTTGCGGCTCTACTGACCCCGGGCGCCTTGCCGGCCCAGACTGCCAGAGAGCATGGCTTGTCCGGTCATAAAGCCGCCATTACTCAGGCCCGACAATTGCTGCAGTCTTTTTTTATGGTTCCATCCGAAACATAAATCTATTATTCTTTTCCTGAGATAACGACTAGGCTAGTACAGGAAAGTCTTCTAAATACAACATTACTCACTCTAGGAGTGCTGCAAATGGAATTGCTTACCAACATATTAAGCGCCATAAACGGGGTAGTGTGGGGTGTTCCCATGCTGATCGGTATTTTAGGGCTGGGGCTCTATCTGCAACTGGGCCTGGGGCTCATGCCCATCCGCAAGCTGGGTACCGGCTTCAAACTGTTATTCAGCAAGACAGAAACCGGCAGCGGTGAAATTTCACCGTTTAACGCCTTGATGACGGCACTGGCCGCCACCATAGGGACGGGTAACATTGCCGGGGTTGCCACCGCTATTTTCTTTGGCGGCCCGGGTGCCTTGTTCTGGATGTGGATGACGGCACTGGTCGGCATGGCCACCAAATATGCCGAAGCCGTGTGTGCGGTTAACTTTCGTGAAACCGATAAACTCGGTAACCACGTGGGCGGCCCCATGTACTACATCAAGAACGGCCTGGGTGCCAAGTGGGCCTGGCTGGGCGTGGCCTTTGCCATTTTTGGCGGCATAGCCGGCTTTGGTATTGGTAATACGGTGCAGGCCAACTCGGTCGCCGATGCACTGGATGCTTCCTTCGGCTTATCGCACACCACCACAGGTATCGTGCTCATGGTACTGGTGGGTCTGGTATTGATTGGTGGTATTCGCTGGATTTCGGAAGTGGCGGGTAAACTGGTGCCCCTGATGACGGTGGCCTATTTTTCCGCCGGCCTGGTGGTACTGGCCATGTACTTTGCCGAGCTGCCTGCCGCATTTGGCCTGATTTTCGAGCACGCCTTTACGCCGATTGCCGCTCAGGGCGGGTTTGCCGGTGCCGCCGTATGGATGGCGATTCGCTTCGGTGTGGCCCGTGGGGTTTTCTCCAACGAAGCCGGCCTGGGTAGCGCGCCCATCGCCCATGCCGCCGCCAAAACCGACAACCCGGTACGTCAGGGCCTGATTGCCATGCTGGGCACCTTTATCGATACCATTATCGTCTGTTCCGTCACCGGCCTGGCCATTATTGTGACCGGTAGCTGGACCAGTGGTGAAGCCGGAGCGTCGCTGACGACCCTGGCCTTCTCGCTGGCCATTCCCGGTGGCGAATACATCGTATCGGTCGCCCTGGCGATATTTGCCTTCACCACCATTCTGGGCTGGAGCTTCTATGGCGAGAAGTGTGTGCAGTTCCTGTTTGGCGTCAAGGCCATAGTGCCGTTCCGTATTGCCTGGGTACTGGCACTGCCTATTGGCGCCACTCAGTCGCTGGAGTTTATCTGGCTGCTGGCGGACACGCTTAACGCCATGATGGCCATTCCCAACCTGATTGCCCTGGCCCTGTTAAGTCCGGTGGTGTTTCGCCTGACCAAAGAATATTTCGCCAAGCAATCCCCCGTCACCAAGTCTTGACCCTTCAGTGGGGAGCGAGCCAGCCTCCTCCCCACTTTCTGTTCACCGTTTTTTCATCCATGCCTGATATACTATGCTGTGTTCAGCTTATTTTCAGGACCCAATCACATGAATTCTCACCCTCAGTACAGCGAAGAAGCGATTAGCGAACTGTGTCGCACTCATCCATTACTTGATGAGCTGATGGCTCTTAACCCCGTCAGCTGGTTTAACCCGGAACGCTTGCCCACGGAGCAGGCCTTGTCCGCGGTAGGGCTCACCGCCGAGGACGTACTGGATGCCAGCCAGCGGCTAGACCGTTTTGCCTCTTACTTTTGCGCTGCCTTTCCTGAAACCCGAGCCAGCAATGGCTTGCTGGAATCCCCACTGCAGGCGGTGCCTGCCATGCAACAAGCATTGGACAGCCGTTTTCAGCAGACCCTGAGTGGCCAGTTGTGGCTCAAGCTTGACAGCCAGTTGCCCATCTCGGGTTCCATCAAGGCCCGCGGCGGCATTTATGAGGTCTTGCAGCACGCCGAAAAGCTGGCACTCAAGGCCGGTTTGCTACAGCGCACCGATGACTACGCGCGCCTGCACAGCGACGAGTTCAGGGAGTTTTTCAGCCAGTATCAGATAGCCGTCGGCTCTACCGGTAATCTGGGCCTGTCGATTGGCATGATAGGTGCAAAACTGGGCTTTAATACCAGTGTGCACATGTCGGCCGATGCCCGCCAATGGAAAAAAGATATGCTGCGCGCCCATGGCGTCACCGTGATGGAGTACCAAAGCGATTACTCGGTGGCCGTGGCAGAAGGCCGCGCCCAGGCCGAACAGGATCCAAACTGTCATTTTGTGGATGATGAAAACTCGGTACAGCTGTTTTTAGGCTATGCGGTGGCCGGTGAGCGACTGAAAGCCCAGCTGGAACAGCAAGGCATCAAGGTCGACCGCGCCAACCCGCTATTTGTCTATCTTCCCTGTGGAGTGGGCGGTGGTCCGGGCGGCGTGGCCTTTGGCCTGAAGCTGGCCTTTGGTGATGCGGTGCATTGCATTTTTGCCGAGCCAACCCATTCGCCCTGCATGTTGCTGGGCGTGTACACCGGCCTGCACGATCAAATATCGGTACAGGACCTGGGTATCGACAACGTCACCGCCGCCGATGGCCTGGCGGTAGGCCGGGCATCGGGCTTTGTGGGTCGCACCATGGCCCCCATGCTGGATGGTTTTTATACCTTGAGCGATAAGGACATGCTGGCGATGCTCGGCTTGTTAAACGAGCAAGAGCACATTCAGCTGGAGCCCTCGGCTCTGGCCGGCATGCCAGGTCCCTGGCGCGTCATCGAGAATGAAAGCTATCTGACACGTCTGGGGCTGAGCCCGGAGCGGTTGGCCAATGCCCATCACCTGGTGTGGGCCACCGGTGGCGGTATGGTACCCGAAGCCGCCATGGCCGATTACCTGGCCCAGGCCAGCAAGGCGCTGTAAAGGGTGAAGGCTAAAGCGTGAAAGCAAAGAGTGAGGGGGCCTCTCCCCTCACTCTTTATACCAATTACAGTAAAGATCTGTTCACCTTTGAACCTGAATACCAGAGGCACCACAGCCACCTCCCTTCAATCCCTTAGCCAAACCAGCCGCTATTGAGTTGGTCCTTGCACTGCCAGTATTGGCCCGCGTAACGTTTGGCGCGGGCTTCTACCTTGCGTGATACCTTTAACAGCCAGCCTTTCCGCTTGTGGGTGCCACGACGATAACCGCCCCAGCCGTCGTGATAATTCAGATACTGGCCATAGGCATCCCACTTCGAGACCCCGTTTATTTTGCTGGTTTTACTCATGTACCAGCCCATAAAGTCCATGGCATCGTCAAAGTTGCTGCGACTCGCCCAGCCATTGCCGCTTTCCCGTTGATAATCTGCCCAGGTGGCCTTTTTTGCCTGAGGATAGCCATAGGCATCCGAGGCGCGCCCGTAGGGGATAAACAGAAAGTAACGCATCGGCGGCCTGGCATCATGTTTGAAGCTGCTTTCCTGATACATCACCGCCATGGTGACGTGCACGGGTACCCCCCACTTTTCACGGGTTTTGCTGGCTGATTTATGCCAGCTTTTATGCTGTTTGAAAATCGCACAAATGTTTTCCGGATTACGCGGCGGGGACGCCGCACAGCTGGTCAGTAACAGTACCCCCAACAGGCAGGCGGTGGCTTTTAGCAATGGGGTCATCCAGGCTCACTCTGCTTGGTAACAAGTAATAACAGATAGTGCCTGCAGCCCGGTAAAACTTCCAGCGTGGCCGGATACTTATGCCAAACTTATGATGATTCATGCGTTTAATACCATCACCGGCTTTGTTAGCCGTCATTGTCACAGTAGAATGTACTCACGCCGGCTCAGTTACCGAGCCTTTCAGTACATAGCAGCTGCTATGACCGCACACTCAAGGAATGTCGATGCGCTTTTATTTCCCTATCATCATTATTGATGAAGACTTTCGCTCCGAGAACACCAGTGGCTCGGGTATTCGTGAGCTGGCGGCCGCCATCGAAAAGGCCGGTATGGATGTAGTGGGTTATACCAGTTACGGGGATTTGACCTCATTTGCCCAGCAACAAAGTCGTGCCGCCGGTTTTGTATTGTCCATTGATGACGAAGAGCTGGCCGGCAGCACAGAAGAAGCCCAGGCCGTGTTGGCGCAGCTGCACCGTTTTGTAGAGCAAATTCGCCACCGCAACCCGGATATTCCCATTTATCTGTATGGCGAAACCCGTACCGCACGCCACATTCCCAATGCCATATTGCGCGAGCTGCACGGCTTTATTCACATGCACGAAGACACGCCGGACTTTGTGGCTCGCCATATCATTCGTGAAGCAAAAGGTTACCTGGACAGCCTGGCGCCGCCCTTTTTTCGGGCCCTTACCCATTATGCCCAGGATGGTTCCTACTCCTGGCATTGCCCGGGGCACTCCGGCGGGGTGGCGTTTTTAAAGTCGCCCGTCGGCCAGATGTTTCACCAGTTTTTTGGTGAAAACATGTTGCGGGCCGACGTGTGCAACTCGGTCGACGAACTGGGTCAGCTGCTGGACCATACCGGGCCGGTGGCAGCGAGCGAGCGCAATGCGGCGCGGATTTTCAACGCCGATCACTTGTATTTTGTGACCAACGGTACCTCCACCTCCAACAAGATTGTCTGGCATTCAACCGTGGCCCCCGGCGATATAGTGGTGGTGGATCGCAACTGTCACAAGTCGATTTTGCACGCCATCATGATGACGGGGGCGATACCGGTGTTCTTGATGCCTACCCGTAACCATTACGGCATTATTGGCCCTATTCCGCGCAGCGAGTTTGAGCCGGCGCGCATTCGCGAAAAAATGCAGGCCAACCCCTTCTGCCGTGAACTGCTGGCCAAAAATCCGGATCTCAAGCCTAGAGTGCTGACCATTACCCAGTCCACTTACGATGGCATTCTGTATAACGTAGAAGAAATCAAAAACCTGCTCGACGGGGAAATTGAAACCCTGCACTTTGATGAAGCCTGGCTGCCCCACGCCGCCTTCCACGATTTTTATGGTGATTATCACGCCATTGGCGAACACCGCCCGCGCTGTGAAAACTCGATGATCTTTTCCACCCAGTCGACCCACAAGATGCTGGCCGGTTTGTCCCAGGCCTCACAAATTCTGGTGCAGGATGGCAATGCCAATCGCCTGGACAGGGATGTGTTCAACGAAGCCTATTTGATGCACACCTCGACCAGCCCGCAGTACGCCATTATTGCCTCGTGCGATGTGGCTGCCGCCATGATGGAAGCGCCCGGTGGGACCGCCTTGGTGGAAGAGTCACTCTCGGAAGCGCTGGAGTTCAGACGTGCCATGCGCAAGGTGGGTGATGAATACGGCAGCGACTGGTGGTTCAAGGTGTGGGGGCCGGATGATTTAACCGACCATGGCCTGGATGATCGCGACGCCTGGATGCTGCACGCCGGCGAAAGCTGGCATGGTTTTGGTGATGTAGAGCCGGGCTTTAACCTGCTCGACCCCATCAAGGCCACTATTTTAACCCCGGGTCTCAATGTGGAAGGCGACTTTTCCGACTCCGGCATGCCGGCGGTAGTGGTGACCAAGTACCTGGCCGAGCACGGTATCGTGATCGAAAAAACCGGGCTGTATTCTTTCTTTATCATGTTTACCATCGGCATTACCAAGGGCCGCTGGAACAGCATGGTCACCGAGCTGCAGCAGTTTAAGGACGATTACGATAATAACGTGCCGCTGTGGAAGGTGCTGCCCAAGTTCATTCAAAGCCACCCCAGTTACGAGCGGGTGGGGTTGCGTGATCTGTGCGATCAAATCCATCAGATTTATAAAGAAAACGACGTGGCCAGGCTGACCACGGACATGTATTTGTCCGACTTGATCCCGTCGATGAAGCCCGCCGACGCCTTTGCCAAAATGGCGCATAAACAAATAGAGCGGGTGCCCATCGACGAGCTGTCGGGCCGCACTACGGCTGTAATGGTGGCGCCCTATCCGCCCGGCATTCCACTCTTGATCCCGGGGGAGGTGTTTAACGACACTATTATCAGCTACCTGAGATTTGCTCGTGAACTCAATAACCGCTTCCCGGGCTTTGAAACCTACATTCACGGTTTGGTCGCCGAAGAGCATAACGGGCAAACCCACTACTTTATCGACTGTATTATCTAACTGCAGTCTGCTTGAGACGCTTGCCGTGCAAGCGTCTTTACCTTGAATACAAAAGGAAACCAAAAATGGCCGTGGTATTACAAATTGATTTTACTTTTCCTGCCCACATGATGGGCGACGCCTTGACCCAGGGGGCGCAGCAACTGGCGCACACCATTAACGAAGAGCCTGGCTTTATTTCCAAAATATGGACTGAAAATGCCAGCACCGGTGAAGCCGGTGGTATTTATGTGTTTACCGAACAAGTACTTGCCGAGCGTTACGCAAAAATGCACAGTGAACGTGTCGCCGCCATGGGCGCGACCAATATCAGAGCCAAAATCTTTGATATTAACACCCAGCTCACCGACATTAATCACGGCCACTACCAGGGTTAATGACGCGGGCACGATGCTTAAGGGAGTAAGCTCGATGACACCGAAGAAAAACGATTTTGCCATGGCGGTATTGGCCGCCTCATTGTTGATGCAGCCCACGCATGCCCTGGCAGCAGAGGTACCGGCCGGCGCCATTCTCGCCCAGCAGCAACATCTGGTTAAGGACAACGGTGCCGAGCCGGCAACCCTGGATCCTCACAAAACCGAAGGTGTACCGGGTGCCAACGTGCAGCGCGACTTGTTCGAAGGCCTGGTGATCTCCGGCCCCAAAGGGGAGACCCTGCCCGGTGTGGCGACCCACTGGGATACCGACGACAATATGCGCTTTACCTTTCATCTGCGCCCCGAGGCAAAATGGTCCAACGGCGATCCTGTGACCGCCCGGGATTTTGAATACAGCTTTAAACGCGCCATCAACCCCGCCACCGCCTCCCCTTACGCCTGGTACCTCGAAATTCCCACCATTATCAACGCCGCAGCCATTCTCAAAGGCGAAAAAGAGCCCGAGCAGCTCGGTGTCAAGGCGCTGGACGAGCATACGCTGGAAATCCGGCTCGAACACCCGGTGCCCTACTTCGTGACCATGCTGGCACACACCACCACCTATCCCGTGCACCGCAAGGCCATTGAACAGCATGGCGATAACTGGACCCGACCGGGTAATCTGATTTCCAACGGTGCCTATACCTTGAGCAGCTGGGTGGTCAACGAAAGAATTGAGCTGGAGCGTAACCCCCACTATTGGAATGACAAGCAGACGGTGGTCGATCGGGTGAGTTACCTGCCCATCTCGTCACAAAACGCCGCCATGAACCGCTTTCTGGCGGGCGAGATTCATCTCACCAACGATATGCCGATAGAGCACTTCAAACGCCTGAGCCAACAGCATCCGGAGGAAGTCAGGATCACCGGCTATGTGGGAACTTACTATTACCTGTTTAATACCCAAAAGCCGCCGTTCGATGATGTCCGCGTACGCAAGGCGCTGTCTTACAGCATAGATCGTCACGTTATCGCCAATCTGGTGATGGGCCAGGGTCAGCTGCCCGGCTACACCATGACTCCGGAAATCGTCGACGGCTTTACGCCTCCTTCCCTGGCCTGGGCCAACTGGACTCAAACACAGCGAGACGACACAGCCCGTGAATTACTTGAACAAGCCGGCTTTAACAAGCAGAACCCGCTGAAGTTCGAGCTGCTTTATAACACCAGCGAAAATCACAAGAAGGTAGCCGTGGCCATCGCCTCTATGTGGAAGAAGAGCCTGGGGGCAGAGGCCGAGCTGGTTAACCAGGAATGGAAAACCTATCTGGATACCAAGACCCAGGGGAACTTCGACGTGGCTCGGGCCGGCTGGATCGCCGATTACAATGAGGCGTCCTCCATGCTGGATCTGTTGCAAAGCACCCATGGTAATAACGACGGCAAGTACTCCAGCCTCAAGTATGACCAGCTGATGAAGGCGACTCGCGCCATGGTTGACGCCGATGCCCGCAATGCCAAATACACGCAGGCAGAGGAAATTCTGGCCGAAGACATGCCCATCGCCCCCATCTACCAATATGTGACCGCACGCCTGGTGCAGCAACATGTCGGTGGCTACCCCGAAAACCCGCTGGATAACCTGTACTCCAAGGACATGTATATTCTGGCGCATTAATCACCGGAGCTGGCCCCGGGCTATCTGTTAGTCCGACAGCCAGCTCAACAACAGGGAGCCCCGTTCGTGGCTCGGGCTGAAAGGACCATAACATGCTTGTATTTATCATAAAGCGGGTGCTGGAAGCCATTCCCACCCTGCTGGTGTTAATCACCCTTTCCTTTTTCATGATGCGCTTTGCGCCCGGCAACCCCTTTAGCTCGGAGCGCAGCCTTCCTCCCGAGATACTGGCCAATATCGAAGCCAAATATGGCTTCGATAAACCGGTGCTGGAGCAGTACTTCAGCTATCTGGGTAATCTGCTGCAAGGGGATCTGGGGCCGTCATTCAAGTACAAGGACTTCTCGGTCAACGAATTGGTGGCCCAGGCGCTGCCGGTATCCGCAGAAATCGGTCTGTATGCCTTTCTGGGTGCCGTTTTCTTTGGGGTCGGGCTGGGGATGATTGCGGCCCTCAAACAAAATAGCTGGCTCGATTACCTGACCATGTCCACCGCCATGATCGGCGTGGTCATCCCCAGCTTTGTACTGGCGCCTGTGCTGGTATTCATCTTTGCAATCAGCCTCAAGTGGTTGCCGGCGGGCGGCTGGAATGGCGGCGCACCGCACTATCTGATCCTGCCCGTGGTGGCCATGATGATGCACTATATTGCCTCCATTGCCCGTATTACCCGTGGCTCCATGATTGAAACCCTGAATGCCAATTTCATTCGCACCGCGCGCGCCAAGGGGCTGCCACTGCGCCGCATCATATTCCGCCACGCTCTGCGTCCCGCCATGTTGCCGGTCGTCTCTTATCTGGGCCCTGCCTTCGTCGGCATTATTACCGGCTCCGTGGTCATCGAAACCATTTTCGGGCTGCCCGGCATCGGCCAGCTGTTTGTTAATGGTGCCCTGAACCGTGACTACTCCATGGTGTTAGGGCTGACGATTTTAATCGGTGCCCTCACCATTACCTTTAATGCGCTGGTCGATATTCTTTATGCCCTTATCGACCCTAAAATTCGCTATCAGGAGTAACATCATGGTCGTCGTAAAAGCCAGGAGCCAAGCGCTGGAGCAATTCTCCGATCGGCTGGAAATAGCAGGCCGCTCTTTATGGCAGGATGCGCGTGGGCGCTTTTTTGCCAATCGCGCGGCGCTGGCCAGCCTGATGATACTGGTGGCGATCATCCTGCTGGTGTTAATCGGCCCGTACTTTTCCCCGTATGCCTTCGATGACACCGATTGGGGGGCCATGATGGCCGCTCCCAGCCTGGATAATGGCCATTACTTTGGTACCGACTCTCTGGGTCGCGACTTGTTTGTGCGCACCCTGGTCGGCGGACGTATTTCCTTGATGGTGGGTCTGATGGGCGCCCTGGTGGCGGTGGTGATCGGCACCCTCTATGGCACGGCGTCCGGCTTCATTGGTGGACGCACCGACCGGGTGATGATGCGCGTGCTCGAGATCCTCTATTCCTTTCCCTTCATGTTTTTCGTGATCCTGCTGGTCACCTTTTTTGGCCGCAATATTCTGCTGATCTTCTTCGCCATCGGCGCGGTCAGCTGGCTGGACATGGCGCGGATCGTGCGCGGCCAGACCCTGAGCCTGAAGAACAAGGAGTTTATCGAGGCGGCTCAAGTGGGGGGCGTCGGCAAGGCCACCATTATATGCCGCCATATAGTGCCGAATGTGCTGGGCATAGTGGCGGTCTATGCCACCTTGCTGGTGCCGGGCATGATTTTATTTGAATCGTTTTTGAGCTTTTTGGGATTGGGGGTGCAAGAACCCATGACCAGCTGGGGGGCCTTGCTGGATGAGGGATCCAAATCGATGGAAATTGCCTTGTGGCAGTTGCTGTTTCCCGCCGGCTTTATGGTGACCACGCTGTTTTGCTTTAACTTTATCGGGGACGGTCTGCGTGACGCCCTGGATCCCAAAGATCGATAAGGAGCCATGATGTCACTCCTGGATGTTCAAGATCTGCGCGTCGAATTTTCGACCCCAGATGGTCGGCTGGTGGCGGTCAACGATCTTGATTTTTCGCTGACTGCCGGTGAGACCCTCGGCATCGTCGGGGAGTCGGGATCCGGAAAAAGCCAGACGGCGTTTGCCATTATGGGGCTGCTGGCCAAAAACAGTACCACTCATGGCTCGGTGCGTTTCAAGGGCCAGGAGCTGCTGGGGCTGCCCGAACCGGCTCTCAACCGTATTCGATCCGAGCAGATTGCCATGATCTTTCAAGACCCCATGACCTCGCTCAATCCTTACATGAAAATAGGCCCGCAGCTGATGGAAGTGCTGATGCTGCACAAAGGCATGAGCAAGGCCGCCGCCTTTGAAGAGTCGGTACAGATGCTGAATGCGGTACAGATCCCCGAGGCCAGGCAGCGCATGAAGATGTATGCACATGAGTTGTCCGGTGGCATGCGTCAACGCGTGATGATTGCCATGGCACTGTTATGCCACCCGCAACTGTTAATTGCCGATGAACCCACCACGGCGCTGGACGTGACCGTTCAGGCCCAGATCATGAGCCTGCTCAACGAGCTCAAGCAAGAATTTAATACCGCCATCATACTGATCACCCACGATATGGGGGTGGTAGCCGGTAGCTGCGAGCGGGTATTGGTGATGTATGCGGGCAGAACCATGGAAGTGGGACCCGTTGACGATATTTTTTATCGGCCCAGCCACCCCTACACCCAGGGGTTGCTCAATGCCATTCCCAGACTGGACACCGACGGTGCTGTCTTGCCGACCATACCCGGCAACCCGCCCAACTTGTTGCATCTTCCCCCTAGCTGCCCATTTCAAGATCGTTGCCAGCACGCGCACGATCTGTGCCGTACTCACTCACCCGAGCTCAGCGCCTTTGCACCAGGCCGCTATCGTGCCTGCCACTGGAACGAGGAGGTCCCTGATGAGCAGCCCTGATAACACGACCACTATTAGCACAGTAGAAGCCAGGCGCCCATTGCTCGCAGTCAACGGACTCAAGGTCCATTTCAGCGTCAAGCAACAACTCGCCTGGCCCTGGACGCCCCCCGCCACACTCAAAGCCGTAGACGGCATCAGCTTTACCCTGAATGCCGGCGAAACCTTAGGCATAGTCGGCGAGTCTGGCTGTGGCAAGTCGACTCTGGCGCGGGCCATTATCGGCCTGGTACCCGCCTGTGCCGGCGACGTGCTCTGGCAGGGACAGGATCTCACCGTACTGAGCCACAAGGCATTACGCGAGATACGCAAAGAGATTCAGATGATCTTTCAGGATCCGCTGGCGTCACTCAACCCTCGCATGACCGTAGGCGATATCATCGCCGAGCCGCTGCGCACCTATTATCCGAGCATGCCCAAGACAGAGTTAAAGCAAAAAGTCGGCGCCATGATGGCCAGAGTCGGCTTATTGCCCAATCTGATTAACCGCTATCCCCATGAATTTTCTGGCGGCCAGTGCCAGCGTATCGGCATAGCGCGGGCGCTGATCCTCAAGCCCAAACTGGTAATATGTGACGAGCCGGTCTCATCCCTCGATGTGTCCATTCAGGCGCAAGTGGTCAACTTGCTAACAGAACTGCAGCAAGAAATGGGACTATCACTGATCTTTATTGCTCATGATTTGTCGGTGGTAAAACATATCTCCGATCGGGTACTGGTGATGTATCTGGGCAAAGCGGTCGAGTTCGGCCACAGCCAGACCCTGTTTGAACACCCTGCCCACCCTTACACCCAGGCTTTGATGAGTGCGGTTCCGGTACCCGATCCTCATTATGAACGCCATAAACAGGTACAACTACTGAAGGGCGAACTGCCCTCGCCCATCAAGCCACCATCCGGCTGCGTCTTTCGTACCCGATGCCCTCTGGCGGATGACGACTGTGCCCACATCAGGCCCCAACTCAAAGGCAGCCCTCGGCACAGTGTTGCCTGTTTAAAAACCTCCACCGATGACAGTGAGCTTTAAGCAATAAAAGCGGCCAAATATAAAAAGGGCCTGATAGAGTCAGGCCCGAGCAGCATAAAAATTAAAGCTAATAACACAAATCAGACATTAAGTTTTCATGCTCCTCTTGTGCTGCATCAATAGTCTGGCAGAGCTCAAGGGCATCACGGTAAGAAAGTTCTAGCTGGATGGACTTAGGCCCGACTGCATCTTTTGCATGACACTCTAACAATATATTTTCGTTGCTCGGCGTAAAATGTATTAACGCCAGCTTACTTCTAACACGCTGACCTTTCTTCGGCACTGTTATTTCAATGGTACAACAAGGCTCAATTGTAATATCGACATAACAATTAGCATCGCTTTGTAGCGAATAACGACACTTTCTCGCTAACATTTTTGTCTCCTTTACTCCTGGTATCACCCAAGAAAATAAATAAAACATCTGCCAACCAAGTAGTACGTTTTTTATACAGCCACTTGATACTAGCCTAGTACCAGTTATTTGCAAGCCAACTGACTACCTCTCTACCTTAAAATTTCGCACCCGAATTAAGGCATTAAGCCTGTGCTCGAATTGCTGCTTCTAACTTTAGGTCTTATTGAATCCCCCAACTTCCCCCAAAAAAACCCAAACCTGGGGGAGATCCCCCCGAAACCATGTCGGTATGAGCGCATTGATATATCCGCAAGACCTAGTGCCAGCCCTGTTCACTTCAAAAAACAAAGGCTGGTATGGATATTGCTCTTTCTCCATATCAGCCTCTTTGTGATTGAACCGGATACAAGGATAAGGGGCACCGTTCATGGCTGGAGGAAGAACAGATGCAAAACACCAGAATTAACACAGCAACTTCGTTGCTGCTCGTCATGATAGCGAGTCAACCGGCACTGGCGGCATTGAATGCCGTAGACTCCGGGCCTTATACACAGGAAAACGGAGGCTTTGCCGCCTGGTACCAGGATACGCACGGTCGGGTACTCGAGCTGTGCCTGTCCAAGGCAACCAGTTCTCGCACCCCGGGGGCAGCAGGAGCCCCCGCTTATATGTGTGGTCTGGCCTCCGAGCCGGGCTTCGATACTACCCAAGCAGTCAACTTTCCCACTAACTTTCCGGGCGAAGCCTTCTGGTTTACCGGTGATGCCAGCATAGTGGATGCCGCCACGGGCATCGATTTGACCTACGTTTCGGCCCTGGAAGCCGCCTTTGCCGCCGAGGAAGTAGTTGAAGGGGATCAGGTCAGCTTCGCCCGTATCCGTATTCGGGTGGATGTGCCCCAGGAGGGTACTTACATCGTTACTCACCCTTATGGCGTCGAGATATTCGAGGTAGACGCGGCTGGTGGGAGAGTCATCAACATGACCCGCGATATCGGCATAGGTGTGCCCCAAACCTATGACGGTGCCCTGACCGGTGATGTGGGACCTTTTCTGCGGAGCGTAAACGGCCCCTATACGGAACCCAACCCGGATACCTTTGAAGACGAAACCTTTATCGGTGATCCCAACCTGTTGGAAGAAGTCACCGGCAGCCCCTTCGGCACCAACTTTATTCGCATTCAAGGCCCGGGGGGTATCGATTTACGCACCGACTTGTTCGCCGTAATGGGCAAGCTCTCTACTGACGTTATCCTGCCTACCCCAGCCAGGGTCGAACGCGCCACCTACTCCCGCAAAAATGGTGTCAGCGGCGTTGAAGCCCAGCAGGATGTGTTTCTGCAAGCCCCGCCCCCCCCGAATACCGCCAGTTTTACTGACTCGTCCAATGTCAGCGTAGAGATGACCGAAGCCAACACCACCGGCAACTGGTACGGGCAATCGAGCAGCAACCCCACCGCCCTACCAGTGACCCTGAACCTGAGCGCCGACAACCAGCTTGCTATTCCCAATAGCACGGCAACCACAGTCACTACGCCCCTGGTCGATCTGGTGCAGATCCACAGTGCTACATACAACCCGGCAAACGGCCAGCTCACCATATCGGCCAGCAGCAGCGACGAAACGGCATCACCGACCCTGACCGTGTTCAGCAACGGTAACGACATCGGCACGCTCGCTGGAGCCGGGCCAATCAAGACGCTGACCACCAATATTTCGCCCATTCCACCATCCGAAATAAGGGTGGAATCGACCAACGGCGGCAGTGATCTCGAAGAAGTCATTATTCAGCCCTAAATATCCAGTGAGCCAGGAGGCATCATGAACAAATGGACAAGAACAATCATCACTCCCATAGGGCTGTTTGTCGCCACCGTCGGGCCGGCCCAGGCCGCGCTGTCGGGGGTGGCCCCAGGGCCCCATACGGCCATATCCGGTGGTTTTCCGCTCTGGTATGAGGACGAAAATGGTCTGCAACTGGAGCTGTGTACATCCAAAGCCATCAGCGGGGGCACTGCCGGTGCCTACATGTGTATCTTGAATCCCGAACCCGGGGTCTTTGACGATGCCGACCCCCTGGTCTTCCCGAACAATTGGCCAGGGGAGACATTCTGGTTTCTGGCCGAGACCTCTATTCCTGAAGATGCAGTCCCCGGCTATGAGCTCGAGGTGTATGTCGCCGCCCTGGAAGCGGCCTTCGCCGCGGAAGAACCGAAAGCAGGAGATCAGGTTGGCTTTGCCCGCATTCGTATCCGCGCCTCTGTGCCCGTGGCGGGCACCTATACCGTTACCCACCCTTACGGCGTCGAAACCTTCGTGGTAGACCAAGCCGATGTCGGCAGACGGGCCATCAACATGACCCGTGACATCGGAATAGGTGCACCGGGCGACTTCACCGGCGCCCTGGGAGGAGATCTGGGCCCCTTCCTGCAAAGCGTGAATGGCCCCTATACCGAGACCAACCCGGACACCGAGCTACCCGAAACCTTTATTGGTAATCCCAACCTGACCGAATCGGTCACCGGCAGCCCCTTCAATACCAACTTTGTTAGTATTGAAGGTCCGGCAGGTACGATTACAAACGATCAGTTCACCCTCTCCGGCAAGGTACGCGACCCAAACACAGTCCCCTCGATCCCACTGGACATCGAACGAGCGAGCTACCAACGCACCACTGAGCAGACGAACATCGAGGTCTTCGCCAGCTCGTCGACAGATGCCGAAGTCTGCTACCGGGAAACCGTGGCACTGGTCGGCGGCGACCCTTGCCTGACCGACCTTATCCCTGATAATAACGGTCGCTTCTTCGTGCAGCAGCCCTCGTCAGCAGAGTTGCCACCCTTGATTGTGGTCACCGCCAGTTCGCCAAATGGCCCCTCGAGCTCCCTGTCCAGCTCGTTGGTGGACATCGTCAAAATCAACAGCGCCACCTATTCGTGGGACGATAACACCCTGCGCATAGAGGCAACATCCAGCGATGAAACCCAGGTACCGGATCTGGTTGCCACCGGTTTCGGTCCGTTGAGCAAGTCGGGTACAGTACAAAGCCTGACCATAACCGATCTGCCCCAGCCTCCTGCCAGTATCACAGTACAGTCCGCCGCTGGCGGCGCTGATACCGAGCTGGTAATGGTCAGCGGCAAGGCCCCGGATGTGGACGAAAACCAGCTACCGATTGCCCAGGACGACAGCGGCACCACCACCACAGGCGTGCCTGTCACGCTTCAGCTGCTGACCAACGACAGCGACCCCGATGGCAATACTCCGCTCAGCATAGTGGAGCTGACCCAACCGGGGGCTGGTCAAGGCAGTGTGGTGCTCAATGGCAGCACGTCCGTGGTCTATACGCCACCCAGCACCACCAACAATGTGCCCGTGACAGCGAGCTTCACCTACCGGGTGCAGGATAGCCGCGGTGGTCTTTCCGAGCCTGCGACTGTCACCGTAACCGTCAGTGCCAATCAAGCCCCGACTGCGGTCGACGACAGCGCCCAGGCCCTGAGTGCTCCGGTGACCATAGATGTGCTGGCCAACGACAGCGACCCGGAAGGCAATACGCCGCTCGGCATCGTCGGCCTCACCCAGCCGGCTGACGGTCAGGGCACAGTGACTACCGACGGCCTCACGGTGACCTATACGCCACCAACGTCGGTCACCAGCGCCTTTGACGCCAGCTTCACCTACCAGGCACAAGACTCGCTCGGTGTGACCTCGGCGCCGGCCACGGTCACGGTAACCGTGTCGCCACAACCGGACGCGACTGAAGATCTGACGGTCAGCCGCGCAGATGCCAGAGCAAGGCGTAACCGCATCAGATGGGACCTGCAAGGCCAGACCTCGGTGGCAGCCGGCAACACCATTACCGTCGAGGTCTCGGGCATCAATGGTCCCGTGACGCTGGGCACGGCGACGCTGACCCAGACCGGGAGTTGGCAGCTGTCGGCCAGCACCACCGATCTGGTGCTGGCAGAGGACCCGACCGCTACCATCAGCTCGGCCTTCGGTAATGCCATCACGGTGCCGGTGAATATCCGGTAGCGTTTCCCCCTGCCTCTGCAAGGACGCGGAGGCAGGCCTGACTGCCGGTAAACCGGGCAGGAAGAAAAACCAGAGGGATCTGAAACCATGCCACACCAGACAAACAGGCAACGCCACCATAAAGCACTTCTGCTTGGCCTCTGCTTCTGTCTGGTCAGTGCGCCGCTGCAGGCGGCAGATTTGATGGAGAACTTCGATTTGGCCGGGAATGCCGATTTGATAGTGCCAGGGACAGGCGAACCCGGTAGTACAGCACAGGCTCAGCTGGCGGTAGTGCTCCAGCAGGGTCAGAACAACCTGGCGCACATAAGCCAGTCCGGCCAATCCCTGCTGGGGATTATCGTCCAGGCTGGCACGGATCAGGAAGCCTATATCTTGCAACAAGGAGGTAGCCATATGGCAAGGATTAATCAGACGGGTCAGGGCAATGCGGCCTTTATTTCACAAGAAGGTGTCGACAACCAGGCATTGATTGTGCAGGAAGGCGCCAACAACGGAGCCCGTATCGAACAGTCCGGGGCCGGGCTGCAAGGCAGTATCGCCCAACACGGCAATAACCAGAATGTACTGCTTCGCCAGTATCACTGATATCCACGACGTTCATTTGTGATGTACACGATAAATATCCTTTGGAGGTAATACCATGTTTAACGTAGCCCAGTTTAAAATCACGCCGGTCGCCGCGGCCATGATGACCCTGCTCAGCGTTCAGGCACTGGCAGACAACAGCACATCCACCCAGACCCAGGACGGTGCCACCAACCAGGCCACAGTGATCCAGACCGCAGCCAGCTTGAGTACCGTCACCCAGACCCAAACCGGTGATGGCAACTCGGCTACTGCCGATCAGCTAGCAGATGCGGGCAGCAGTTCAACACAGACCCAAACAGGAAACGAAAACATAGCCACCAGTGTCCAGCATAATGGCAGTGATGTCACCGCCATTCAAACCCAGACCGGTAACGAAAACGATGCTCGCTCCACCCAAAACGGGGAAACTGGAAGCATCTCTTCAACCGTGCAGAACGGCAACACCCACGACGCTTCGGTCACCCAGCTGTCCGGCAGCGTAAACCAAGTGCACATCATCCAGAATGACGACGGCAACATTGCCGCCACCGTCCAGGACTCCGAAAGCAACAGTACCATCGACCTGCAGCAGTTTGTCGATGGTAACGATGCCTATGTCGACCAGGCTGGCGGTTCGGGTAATACCGCCACAGTGCTGCAGTCCGGTACCGGCAACTACTCGGGTACATGGCAGTGGGATCAGCTGGGCAGTAATTCCACCACCACCCAGTACGGCACCGGTAACGAGGCGATTGTCGACCAGCTTGTTGGTGAATACAACCAGGCGACGGTGTGGCAGGACGGCGGCACCAATGCCGTTCTGGTAGAGCAATACGACGCTTACGGAGTCACCGCCAGCGTTAGCCAAAGTGGCGGCGATAACAACCTCAGTTACCTCTATCAGGAGGGCGATGGCCACAGCCTGACCGTCACCTCGGTTGGCTCAGACAACAAAGTCTACGCTGGTACCGAGTACGGTGATTACAATGATGGTGGCCAGTTCGGTACCGGTCAGAGCGCCACCCTGACCCAGAGCGGCGGCGAAAACCTGGTTAACCTCCATCAGACCGGCAGCTATAACGAGCTGTATTTCGACCAGAGCGGCACCGGCAACACGCTGACCGCGGTGCAAAGCGATGGCGGCGGCCTCGATGTCGGTAACTATGCCATGGGCTACAGCCACGGCGACTACAATACCGTCACTCTGGATCAGTCCGGCAGCAGCAACTGGGCCGAGATCAAACAGGAAGCAGGCAGCAGTTACAACACGGCCACTGTCACCCAGTCCAGCCTCAGCCAGACGGCCTATATCACTCAGTACGGCACCGGAAACACCGCGACCACCACCCAGAACTGAGCAGACTCCCACTCAATGCCGCCCCCCGTGGGCGGCTTTTTTTGCAGCCGCATTATTGGTTGCAAGCATTTTATGGCGGCCACTCCATTACAAGTGCTTGCCTACACAAGGTCACACCCCATGTTAGTCATGCTGTTATCCGGAGTTATGTCGACCGCAGCGGCTACCTCGCCGCCTCCTCAAGACTTTCAGACAGGAGCGTGTAAGACAGCTGTGCCGTGCAAGGCGGCCCGCTACGGGTGGAAGTCGAGCCGAATGAAGACAGGGCTTAATCTGTGGGTAGAAGGCATAGAGCAAGCCCCCGAAAACACGCGCAATAAAAAGGACAGCCCCCGTTGCGGTACAGCTCTGTCCTGAACATATAACTGCAACCCCGGATAAAAAAGCTGATTAGCCACGCTCGGCATTACGCTGCGCTTCGTCGAGGTATTTCGGGAGAGATGAAGGTTCGGAGCTGCTGTCATCGGCCACCTGCCACAGTCTCTGCTCGATACCTTGTGCCACCAGGTGCGCCACCGCCGCTTCAATTGCCGACAATACACTGAGCTGGGCCGGCTCATTGGTGGTGTAGCCCGCCTCGGCTTCCAGCAGCTCCTTGAATTCGATGAACTTGAAGACCCCCGCCTTGTACCCCACCGAGTAGATGGTTTTGCTGGTCATGACGTTGGCCAGCACTCGCCCACTGCGCACATCCACCGCGCGCAAGTTAACCGTCACCTGATCGACCCGATACTCGTGCGAGAGACTGATCCCCAGATAGGCCGCGCCCTCTCCACCACTGCGCACATTGGTGTCGTAGGCGATAATGCCGCCTTCCAGCAGCAGGTTTGCCGCCTGCAGCGGTGGTAGCGCATCCTGAATGTTAACCGGCGTGTTGGGTTTGTTCTGGGAGGCACGGATGATCTTGCGTTCGGTCAGCACGTTCTGCAGCCCTTCACGCTCCAGCACATGGAACCAGCCACTGGCTTGCAACGCATCCACCAGCATGCTGGCGGCGCCCTGGGTCACGCTGGTAGAAAATGAACTGGCCGGTGTGGGTTTATACTGACCAGTCTGGTCACGAAAACCATAGACGGCGGCCACCAGTCGCCCCTTGGGCCGGGGCAGCGCCAGCAAATCATAATAGGTAGACGCCCGTGGCGTCAGGGTCGGGGTTTCGGGTTCTATCTCCGCCTGTACTGGCTCGCGCACCGCACAACCCGACAGCGCCATTGACACTAAAGTCAGCATGATTAATCTGTTCATTGTCTCGACATCCTTGTTAGACCTTGATACAGCGGTTTATTTATAATTGATTTTACAAGCCGTTAACGACCACTTCCGATACTTCACCGGTCACCCGGTCGGTAATCATGATACTCAGAATTCCCGCGTCATCTTCAAGATTAATAATAAACGCCTCCGTGGTCAGGCTGCCGGTATTGCCGTCCTGGATATTAGTCAGCAACTGTGACAGCAGGCGCGACTCCAGCTGGGAGGTAAAGCGCTCCAGTGCCGTTGGGGTATTTCTGAGCCGACTCTCCAGCTCCGGATCCTTATGTTTATTCTGAGCCTGAGCGCTACCCAGCAAAAAAGAGCCATTCAAGGGGCTGCCACCAAAGGTGGGATTAATGGGGGTATAGACCAGCTCTGTGGCCTGAGCCGCACCGGTAACACAACTGGCGGCCAGCCAGAAGCAGACCGGAGCAGACGCCATTTTTATCTTCATAGTTCATCCCTCTCCAAATCGAATGTGTCCTGAAACAGACTTTCCAACTTCTGCCGGGCAACTTCTTCACGCACCAGATCCGCCGCTTCATGAGCAACCGACTGCAGCTGCGAAGTATTGGGGGCGAGAAAGTTACGATAAAGCGTCTTCCTTTCATACTCTACCCACACCAGGCTACCCCAGCGGGCCGAGGGTCGTTCGCGTACCACCAGATTGAAGTCCATTTTGCTGGTATCGCGCAAACGTTCGGTGAAATAGCGATAGAATTCATGCCCCACGCGAGAAATGCTGTTATCGACGATGAACCCCATCATCTCGTCCTCGTTCGCGTTCACGCTCCCTGCCGTCAACAACAGCAGTAGCAACCCCATTAATAGTGAGCGCCCTCTCAAGCGGGAACTTTTTGCTGTTTTTACACACTCGGATACGGTGACCAATAGAGCGACATCACTGGATATACAAGCATACTCCGGATGACGGTTCGCCTGACGTTTCATCTCGCTACCCCTTATCATGATTGTAGACCCCATAGCGCGGCGGGCGGATACAGTCAGTTCATTAAAAAGGACTTTTCTGCCACAAACTGCCAGTCTCGGTAGCTGCCCATGTGCTCGAACTCCACCCACTGAGCCGGAAAGTTCGCCTGCTTTAACGGCTGCGCCTGCAAGCGGCTGTAAACGCCGGCAATGCGGCCATCAACGGACAGGATCAGCCCCCAGTCATGACTTCCGGTCATTGGATCCGGGTAGAGACGGCGCAGATGGCGACGAACCTGAGGGAAGCGGGGATCCTCCAGCAGTTCTTCCAGCCGTTGCGGATACCGGGCCACGCCCGGCGAGCTGCGGTAGTAGCTGCGCAACGCCTGGGCATATTGAGTCCCTACCCATAGCAGCTCCCGTTCCTTGGCGCGCAGACTACCCTGTGACCAGAGTTGCCCGGTTCCGGCCAGCGCCAACCCCATTAACACCACCAGGAACAGCACCCCGATATAGGTAAATCCCTGTTGCCCCGCGGCCACACCGCTACCACTGCGCATACCGGCTTCCATCCCGGGCCTGGCCTGGGGCTCCGCTTTTGATATCCCCTACCCCGTTACCATCCGGCGGTGGCACTATGACCCATGAGTCACTGCGCTCGATAATAGGGTCCTGCGGCACCTTGCGCAGATAGCGCTGTTCCACCAGCTGCTCAAGGGAGTCCGGGTAACGGCCACTATCACCATAATATTGATCGAGCGCCTCACGCATTACCGACAGGCTCTGGCGGAGTGTGGTCTCCTTCGCCTTTTCCAGGCTGGTGAAATAACGCGGTCCCGCCACCGTCAGCAGCATGGCGATAATGCCCATCACTACCAGCAGTTCAATCAGGGTAAAACCCAGGTTCCGTTTCATAAATCACCATGCCCGATAGGGAATACCGTTAAGCCCCGTGCCGGGAGCCAATGAATAAACATCGAAGACATCGTCCCCGGCTCTGGGCTCATCTGCCGGGCTAACGTAAGCTCTCAGCCCCCAGTGTTCTGTCGCCTCCCGTCGTTGATCGGCAAAAGGATCCCGTGGTATGCGGCGTAAGAAGTAGATTTTCCCCCCTTTGACATCTCGTACGTCGCGTACCCCTTCCACCAGCACCTGCAGGGAGGGCGGGTAGCCACTTTCATTGGCCGACGTTTGAATATACCCGGCCGTCGCCGCCATTTTGTAGGCATCTATGGCATCACGGATCTGGTACAAGGCCGTTTTAAGCTCCTGCTCGTGGCCGCGACGGATCACGGTTTCCGTCATGGGTAATGCCATGCTGGCAAGCAGCGCCACCAGCGCCATGGTGATCACCATTTCGATCAGTGAAAACCCCCGGGATCGCTGTAACATCCTGCCCCCCTCAATATACCGGCGCGTCTCTGTTCAGCCCTTCAGAGCCAAGCGAAGATAGCGGTACCGAAACAGGTTGCAGCTGCAAGTGACTCTCGGTACCGCTCGAAAACTCCATGTCGCTGGGGCTGCGGTATGGCAGGTTGCGAACGATACGTGGAGTAATGGACAACACCAGTTCCGATTTGCCGACCGTATTCTGATTACTGCCAAACAGTCGGCCCAAACCGGGAACGTCACCGAGCCCCGGGATCTTGTTACCGCTGGAAGAATGGTCATTACGCATCAGGCCGGCCAGCAACTGGGTTTCACCATCACGCAGCCGCAGTGTGGTCATCGCATTGCGAGTATCTATCTGTACCGGAATGGTTCCCGTACTGGTGGGGCGCTGTGGCGTAGCATTGCTCACCTCCAGAGAAATTTTGATCCCCACCTCATCGTTAAGATAGATGGTCGGCTCTACATCCAGTTTCAGACCTACATCCAGATAGGTGATGGTTTCGGTAATTACCGGACCCTGAGTGGAGGGCACCGAAGTGGCGCTGATAATGGGAACTCGCTGGCCAATATGGATCTTGGCTTTCTCCTTGTTGGTCACCCGGATCACCGGGCTGGCCAGGGTATTCACGTCATTGTCCTGGGCATTAACCCTGAGCTGGGGAGAGGGTGATATGGTGATGCGCCCCGAATCAATACCCCGCAACTGATCCAGAATGCCGATAGCAGATCCATCGGCGTTAATCACGCCAAAGGTGTTGGGCCATTGCAGCCCAAGGTCGAGAATTCGCTGCTGGGATACTTCCATCACCTCCAGCTCCAGCACCACTTCGGGGCTGGCTTGATCTTGCGACAACAGCAACATTTCGGCCATGCGCACCGCGTCCTGCGAATCTCTCATGGTCAGGGTGTTGAGCCGCTCGTCAATAAAGATATCTCGGGTTTTAAGCATGGTCTTAATCAGGTTAAGCGCCGAGTTGGCATCGGTATTGGTCAGGTAGAAAGTGCGCATCACCAGATCCTGATAATCCTTCAGTTTCTGTGGCGAGTCGGGATAAATAAGAATGGTATTGTCGTTGATCACCTTCTGATGCAACTGATTCTGTTGCAACAGCAGATCAACGGCGTCTTCGATGCTGACTTGACGCACAAATATCGACGCCTTGAGATCCGGCCTGATGTCTTTATCGAAGATAAAATTCAATCCGGCCGTACTGGCCAGCACCTCGAAGATTACTTTCAGGTTGGCGTCTCTGAATTCCAGGGTAACCGGACGGCTCAAGCGAGAACGTAACTGCGGATAGGGAGTGCGAGTACGCGCCCTGAGTGTTTCGATGCTGCGCTGTAACTGTCGCCCGCCTTCATGTTTCGGATCCAGGGCGAAAATGGAGCGTACCTGCTGCTCGGCGCCACTTAAATCACCCCGACGCAGCGCCGTCTGCCCGTGCCGAAGCATGTCGCTGATATAGTGCATCTCATCCAGTTGACGCAGCCCTTCCTGGGCTCTGGCGTTATAGCGATCAATGCCCAGTACCCGTTGATAACCGAGCCGGGCATTCACGAAGTCTCGTGAAGCTCTGGCCATGTCTGCCTGACTCAACAAGGTCGTCAATACCTTCTTGCGCTGCGTTGCCAAGGCAAGCTGCAGGGCCGTATTACGTGGTTTTTCCGCGGCGCTTTGCTCGAGTTTGGCCAGCCCTTCCTCGTAGTTCCCCGACTCGATGAGCGTCACCCCCTCATGCCGGCTCACACCGGCACACCCGGCCAGCAGAACCAACCCTGCTATCATGAGCAGCCAGCGGCTCCACGAATATCCAGTCACTCTTTTCCTTACCCAAGCCTTGCCGCCGGAAACAGATTTCACCGCCGGAAAAGGCAGGCAGGCTAACGTCATTCCGTCGTCATTAACCCGTGCCGCCACTATCATAGTTTGCTCCCTACATTTAGAGACTGAGTCGCTTGCAGAGGCAGATAGACCAACGTCATCCTGTCGTCGGTCACTCCATCTACCCGATAAGTGCCGTCGATCACATCACCGACACTAACAACATGAACCTCCTCTCCTCGTTGTAAAAACACCAGCATTTTCTGGCTGTCATCCAGTTTGCCAATAAAACGAAAAGGCAGAGGGGGCGCCACAGGGCGCCGCGGCGGCGGTGAATACACGGGAACCACGGTCACCGGTGC
Source organism: Oceanisphaera sp. (assembly GCF_048268965.1). GTDB lineage: Bacteria > Pseudomonadota > Gammaproteobacteria > Enterobacterales > Aeromonadaceae > Oceanimonas. The sequence goes on along the minus strand of NZ_JBLWUK010000008.1, from coordinate 50,502 downwards.
TCGCGGCGGTGCCACATACCAGCTATGAGGGGCAAACAGATCGGTACGGGTGGCTACTGCCTGCTCTTCCCCTCTGATACGGCCTGCCTGCTTGTTCATACTCACCGACTTTTGGCCAGAACGTAATGTCGCCAGCTGTCCTTGCTCCTGCGGTGAGAAGTCCGCCCTTGTCTGGACGGGCATACTTGCGCTCTCATCGGTAAAAAAGTATTCGGGAATAATGGCAAGAACGCCAGCCAGCCCCAAGAATATCCCCCAGTAAAGTCGTTTGCGGTGTTCCATCACAACCTCGACAAATATAATGTCATACGAATTCGGCCCTCGAGTTGAGCATCGGCAATCTGCTTACGCCGAAAGTCCACCTCCTCCAGTACCACTGCGGGTAACTCGGCCAGGAGTCCATGGAGAAAACGCCGCAACTGAGGGTAGCTGCCACGCACCGGCAACAGAATTTGATAACGTACCAGCTGCGTTTTTGGATCAACCCCCAGCGCATACTCGCCACGGGACAAAGAGATGTGCTCCTGTTCGGCCAACACATAAATACGATCGATGGCGGTCGTGGCATCCATCTGTGCCGGCAAAGCCTGATAAAAATCATCCACTTGCTGTCCCGGCGCCGCTGGCGGCACTTCCAGTCCCTGCTCCAGCCGTTCGCGGTATTCAACGGCCTGGCTGGTACGCTGCTTCAGCGTCGCCAAATGCTGCCGTTCCGGCAAGAGCACCAGCCCACCGTAACCCAGCGCCAACAGCAACAGCAGCCCTCCTGTCCAACCAGGCCAGCCCAATCGTTGCCACTGCTCCTGGAGGATCAGCTTAGGGATACTCATGGTTCACCTCCCAGGTCGCCAGCAGGGTGAAGCGAATCGGCCGTTCGGCCACACTCGCCACTATCTCGTGGCTCAGCAAGGACACATCGCTTAATTCATCGCTTTGCTCCAGCTGACGGTGAAAGGCCAGCATGGCCGGCAAATCACGAGACTCGGCCGAGATGCGTAGCTGCCGTTTGTGCGCATCCGGTGCCAGCAACAGCAGGGATACATCCTCCCGAGACATGGTTTCAAGCAGGGTAAACAACCCCTCCCAGGGGCGGTTCATCTGTTCGGACACCCGGCGGATTTCTTTCAATTCAGCCTTTTTTTCGGGACTGACATAACCTGAGACAGCCCCCGCGGCTGCATTTCGCCCCGGTAAAACACCCTCTACCTGCGCGAGCTCATGCTGCTGATTTTCTATGGCGGCGGTGAGTCGCCATTGATACAGCAGACTCAAAAGGGCAACAATGACGGCCAGCAACAACAACCCCCACCCCGGCAGACTGGCCCGTGGACGAGATTGAAAGTCGAGTTCGAGTGACCGCATATCAGAGTACCGCCATTGCCATGGTATAAAGATAATCTCCCCCCACTTCGGGCAGGGGAAGAGCAAGGGGATGGGTGGGCACCGCACAAACCGGACTGGGTGGCGACTCGACTCGGCCTGGTGCATGCAGGTAAATTTGTGACGCCGGCGTGCCTTCTAGCTCCTGCAACTCCCTTTCCCGCTCAACCAGGATGCCCAGCGCCTGATCGGAGTCGTCACTCGACAACGAACGCACGTGCGCCCAGTGCCCTCCTTGTGCCAACAGCAAGGTACTGCGCTTGGGTTCCGCGAGAATAAACAAAAAGTCATCCTCGGGCAGCGCCTTGGCAAAGCGGTTGAACGCCGCCATCAGATAAGGTTGTACCGAGCCGAGTTGCCAGCCTCTGCTGCTGGCACTCTGTTGCAAACTGAAGAGCAGTTCAGCCGGCATGGCCGCTGCCAGGCGAGCCCGACCACCGGCTTCGGGCGAAAAACGAAACTGCCACTCATTATTGAGCGAGCCATAGATCTCCTCAAAACAAATACCGGCATAATTCTGCAACTCACCCGGCGAGTCGATTTGCTCACTCCAGGGAAGCAGGCAATAACGGGTAAACTGATTGGAGACCAGCACATGCAGTTTGGCTCGCCCCCGACTCGACACCTGATCAAACAAGCGCTCCAACCCCTCCAGTGCGGCTAGCCAGCCCGACTTCTCACTATCCTTGTTGTCGGCACGGCCCAGCCACACCAAACCATCCCGCGAGCTCCGGCACAAACCCACTCCTTCACCACCCAGGACGGCGATATAACGCTCAGTCGACAAAAGTGACACGGTTGATCTCCTCCAGAGTAGTTCGCCCTTCACGTACCAGCGCCAGCGCCGAGCTGCGCAACAGATGCAGCCCACGTCGACAGGCGAGTTCTTTGAGCTCGGCTACCGGTCGGCGGTCGATGATCAGCTGGCGCAGCTCATCGTCCAGCTGTAATAACTCGGCAATTGCCGTGCGGCCGTGGTAGCCAGTTCCACGACAATGGCCACAGCCGGTGCCGTGCACAAAATGAAAACCCTCGATACTGGTGCTGTCCAGACCCGAGGCTTGCAGCTCATCCTGACTGGGAGTAACGGGAGTGACACAGGACGGACACACCAGGCGAAGCAAGCGCTGGGCTAATACCGCGTTAAGCGCGGAGACGAAGCTGTAGGGATCGACCGCCATCTGGGTAAAACGACCAATAACATCAAACACGTTGTTGGCATGAATAGTGGTAAACACCAGGTGACCGGTGAGCGCAGATTGCACGGCTATTTGAGCGGTGTCGGGATCGCGAATTTCACCGACCATGATTTTGTCCGGATCGTGACGCAGAATGGAGCGCAGCCCACGAGCAAAGGTCAGTCCTTTCTTCTCGTTAACCGGGATCTGCAACACTCCGGGCAGCTGATATTCGACCGGATCCTCAATGGTGATGATCTTGTCTACGCCATGGTTGATTTCGGTCAGCATCGCATAAAGGGTGGTGGTCTTGCCGCTGCCCGTCGGCCCGGTGACCAGTACCATGCCATAGGGCTCAGCTGCCAACCGCCGCAGGTGACGCAAGGTGGCTTCTTCAAAGCCTAGCGACTCCAGGTGAACTCCCTGGGTCTTGTCCGCCAGCTCCTGCTTGTCGAGTACCCTCAATACCGCATCTTCACCGAAGATGCTGGGCATAATGGAGACTCGAAAATCTATTTGTCGCCCTTTTATCGCAATCTTGAACCGGCCATCTTGCGGTACTCGCTTCTCACCGATATCCAGTTCAGCCATCACCTTAACGCGAGAGATAACCTGCTCCGCAATATCACTGCCATGAACGCGACTGATATTATTCAATACCCCATCGATACGGTATTTAATAACCAGTCCCTGCCCCGTCATACCAATATGTATATCACTGGCATGTATTTTCAGGGCATCGTAGAGGGTTGAATTGACCAGTTTGACCACCAGGCTGGGATCTTCGCTGATACTGGTCAATGACAGGTTTTCCAGCGTGACATCACTGTCATTATGGGGCTCGGCCTCGGCATTCAGCGTACCCACGGCCTGGTATGTCTCTTCATGGCGGGCCAGATAAGCAACCAGCGCTTCTCTGTGTACCAGGTACAAGGGGGCACCATCCAGACAGGCGTCGATCCAGGCCAACCTTGCGTCGTCGAATGGGTCGGAAAAAACGCCCACCAGCTGCTGGTCCAGCAGGATCATGACAAACTCTCGTTTGAGCGCTTGTGCCAATGACACCCGCTCGAAGCAAGGCACACAGGAAAACAGGCGTTCGCCGTCCAGCACGGGGTAATGCAGGCTCTGACCCAGATGCAGCGTAAACTCATCCGGCGTCAGCGCCACCAGTTCTTCCAGCTCTACCACCAGTCGCCGTCCACTTTCAGCGGACAGGGTGCGCGCGCGACCTAATAGCCCGGCATCGAAGCGAGGCGTGACGGGTATAGCGGGTCTATCCGGTATGTCCTGATTATCAGGCTCAACTCCCATCAATAAGGATCGTCTATCCATGACCTTCCCTCACGCATTAGGTTCGACCGTTATCCTCGGTCGATTCATCTTTTGAGCAGATTTCTTCCGGAATGTCAGCCTGCTCAGACTGACGCCGTTCAGCATATACCCAGGTGCCATCATACATCTGTAATGGAAAGTCACTGCGCTGACGACGCCTGCGATCTGTTCTCTTTTCGGGCGAGCCGACATCGCAATGATTGCTCTGACTAACGTCCCTTAACGCCCCTATTGCCCGGGCCAACTCCGCCAGCGGAAAAGGTTTAAATAGAATGTAGCTTATTCCGCGCTGCACTGCCTGTTCGCGAACATCACTGATCGGATTTCCTGTCATTAATACGCAATGACCATTCCAGTATTGATGAATGGCATCCAATGCCAGGAGCCCTGCCATATCCTGCAAGCGAAAGTCGAGTACGATAATGTCTGGAGTAAAATCATTCTGCACCAGACTGATAGCACTGGCCCCGTTACTGACAACCTGAACCTCCAGCTGTTGAAATTCGAGATAAAGCTTGAGATTTTGCGCCAAAATAAGTTCATCTTCGACTATCAGCACCTTGTTATTCATAATGGAAAACTCCTATTACTTTTCAAGCGGGCCTTTTCTTGCCGCAGTTGCACGTATCCAGACATAAACATGCATACTTCACGCCAAAAAAAACTACCGTGAATTTATCCTGTATTTCATGAAAATAGCCGAAATTTTTATCAGAACTGATGCATCTATCCCCAAAATAGAGGAAAAGCTGGGTAGGTCACACTCACTTCCCCAATATTGGGGACTCTCAAGCCATTAGCGAGACAGCACTTCAATCTCGCTATCAGCTCGCAGTCGTGCCAGGGCGTCAGCGCGCGCTTCGGCCTGCTGTTGGGTGACCAGCTGCTGTCGAATCAGCTCCCGGGCCTGTTGCGCTGGCATAGAGACCGCAGGCTTGTGCTGTTCAAGCTTGATCAAATGCCAACCATACCGGGTTCGGACCGGCTCGCTGATGCCTCCCGGTACCAGAGCAAAGGCGGCAGTCTCGAAGGGCAAAACCATATCACCTCGCTGAAAATCATCCAGCAAGCCCCCCTGTTCCGCCGAGCTGTCTTGGGAATAACGGCGTGCCAGAGCGGCAAAGTCAGCACCCTGACTTAATTGCTGCTGCAGGCTTGTCAGCTGTTGATGTACCGCGGCGTCGGTCTCGCTATTCGCTCCGGCATCGACTTTCAGCAATATGTGCCGTGCCTGTAACTGTTCGGGTCGCTCAAACAGTTTCAGGTTCAATTGATAGAGTCGATTCACTTCCTCTTCGGAGGGCGAAGACACCCGAGCGAACGATTCCAGTACCATCATGGCCGCCAGCTCCTGCTCCAGATAATCCGCATAACCGGACTCATCAAAGCCATCTTTATCCAGCCGACGAGCAAAGCTCTCGGCGCTACCAAAGGCCGATTTTACTTTTTGCAGCTCCGCCTGCACTCGTGTCTGATCCACTTTAAGCCCGCGTCGTTGTGCCTCCTGCCATAGCAGCTCTTTATCGATCAGCTGTTCCAGCGCTTCGTTTTTAAACCGCTTGTAAACACTCGGGCTGCGAATAGCACCCACGCTGCGTCCTTGCGCCAGCAGATAATCGGCAAAATGGCGATCGAGGCGGAAGTTAGTGATTTCTACCCCGTTAACCCTGGCCGCCACTCCCACAACCTGAGACCAGCCGATACTCATTTGTGAACAATACAAGATGAACAACAGTCCCCATTTCATTCCCTTCATAGCGAGTCCTCTATACGAAGATAAGGCCCTAGTGGCCGAAAGCGTCGAGTTTCAAGATCCACCGTCACCACATGCGCTCCCGCGGCCCCAACCCTTTTTCCTGGCCCAAAGTTCAGGGCCGGGCTCAGCCCGGTATTAAAGCCATAAAGGGCCTCGAGAGCGGTCACCAGCTTTTTTCGGCTGGCGTCACGACCGGAACGTTTGAGACCTTCGCCGAGTAAAACGGCGGCACTATAGGCTTGCACCTGCAGCGCCGTATATCGGCCACCCAGCTGCCGGCTTTGCCGTATCGCGGCCAACTCGGCGGCCCCGGCCGAGGTCCAGTCACTGGGCAGAAAGGGATAAGCAAGAAATACCCGCTCGGAGAATGATCTCGGCAGGTTAAGCACTTCACCGGCAACCTGAGCCGACACGGCAAACAAATAAGGTCGTCGCCCCGACGCATGCCATTGCTCGGCCAGATCGACGAAGTCTTGCGAGGCGCCGATGAAAAACAGCGCCTGGTTGGGTGTCGTTATGGGCTCATCAGTCCCGCTCTGCTGGCGGTTATCCAACAGCTGTACCCGAGGCCACCCAGAGTGTCGCAGCTGCTCAGCCAGAAACTCGGCCAGCTCACGCTGGTGGGCCGGTTCCGAATAGGCGATAACGGCGCTGCGCCCATCGGGGGGCAGCATATCGCCGGCAAAGTCGCCAAGCGCCTGCAACTGCTCACGCAAGCCGGCCAGGGCCCGAAAGACCATGCTACGATGGTTGCCGTCTGCATAGGGGTCAAGCGGGCCAATCAGGGGGATACCCATGGCCTCGGCCCACTCAGCCAGCGCTCCGTCCAGCCCCGGCACCAGCGGTGCCAGCAGGGCAAAAACCGGTTCACTCTCCTGTAATTCGTCCAATGCAGCTTCGGCACTGGCCCGGGTGTCTCCGGGGTCAACGACAACCAGCTCGAGCCGACGGCCATGAATACCGCCGTTATCATTGATACGCGAAAAGACCTCCTCAAGCACACCGGCGACTGTCGCCCCCATTTCCGCCCTGGCTCCTGCTTTGGGGAGCAGGCTGCCAATACGCAAGCTGTTCTCTTTCAGTCCGGGGTCGCCATCCTCTTCCAGCCGCTTTAAATAGGCGGTCAGGTTGTTCATGTCACGCAACGACATCACAAACCGGGGCATGGCGGGATCCAGGCGTTCACCGGCAGGATCCCGCCCTTCGGTCACCGCGCGGGCAAAGGTGTGTTCGTCATAGGGCGGTCGAGTGCGCCCATGGCTCAGCCGTCCCCCATAAGCAAGGGTCAGCCGCCGCCAGAGAATGGCCGGGGGCCGCACGCCCCCTTCCGGCCGGCCTCGTCCGTCTGCCCCATGACAACTGGCACAGGGCAGGACCGAGGCGGGCAATACAGTGCCGGCGGCCCCTACCCGTGCCTGAACCAAACTGCCCCCCGCCCCTTCGCCATGCAGATACAGCCGCTTGCCCGCCGCCTCTTGCGGGTTCAGTTCGAGGCCGGTAACGGGCCCGTTCAGACACAGTAAAGCGCCAGCCAACCAGAGTCGATAGCGCATGGGGTCAGTACCTGGGTTCGGTCAACAATTGCAAACGCTGGGCAATCGCCTGTACCTGTGCATCGGGCCGGATCTTGCTCCACCGCTTGTTCGCCACATCGCCGGCGATCAGCAAGGTGGAATGGGCTTCCGGACTATCGATAAAATGTCCGAGACGCGACAACACCAGATCAACTTCGGCCTTGTCACCCGTCAGAAAACTCCAGTTCGGGCTTTCTACCCCGTGCTTGTGTATAAACTCCTGGAGCACTTCGGGATCATCGTTCACGGGATCACTGGTCACGGAAATAAAGTGCACCCGCTCGGCGGTTTGTTCGTCCATCGCTGCTCGCACCTCTTTCAGCTTGCGGGTGATCAACGGACAGGCATCTGCGCACTGGGTAAATACCACATTCAGCAGTACCACCTTGTCTTGCAACACATCGCTGTAGAAACGCACCGCCTCCCCATGCTGGTTTAGCAAAGTGGTGTCGGTAAAATAACTGCGAGCGTCTTGGGGCGCACTCACTTCAGTCTGCTCCGCCTGCGGATGCTGAGTATGAGCATCATGGTTTTCATGAGCCAGCACAGGGTTGATCATCATACTCAACAGCAGGGCGCTAAAGGGGATGTATTTCATGGTTGAGTTCCTTCATGCATAGCGGAATGGTTGTGTGCCAGCGACTGGCGAGCGCGACTGAGCTCATTGACCTTGGCGACCAGGGTCTCGGGAGACGTAAAGCCATAGAAGCGGGCCCAACGGTCGCTGCGCCCGTCACCCACCATGATCAACGGCGGGTGAGCCTCATAATCGGCTGCCCAGGCGCCCAGGCCCTTGAGGGTCTGATCGATCGACCGGGTCGTGCCGGTGAGCCAGCTCCAGCCGGTTCCCGCATTGAAGTTTTGGGAGTATTGCAGCAGCCGGCTTGGGGTATCACGCAAGGGGTCCACGCTAATGGATACCAGTTGCACTTCTTCTCCTACTCGCTCGCCAAGCTGGCTCTGCACCTGCTTCATCAACCCCGAAACGACTGGGCACACTGTGGTACAGCTGGTATAGATAAAACTCATCACCACCAGCTTGTCCGCTACCAAGTCATCTTTGAGGTTGACCGAGTGGCCTGTTTGATCGAGCAGGGATACCTCGGCGAAGTGCACCGCCGCATCTGCCGCCCGGGTCGGCTCCGCTTGTTCATGAATATGGTGCTCGGGGCTATGTGCCTGCACCGACGTTGCGAGCAGACTCGCTCCAAACAGAGCGAGTAACCTACCTGTGTTGATGTTGCATCCTTTCATCATCAGTACTCCTGTTATGCCGAGTCATTTTCTTAACGTACCTGTTCGGTCGCCACCACCCTGGGCTGGGTACGCAGGCTGGTATAAGGCAGATCATTAAATCCCAACCCAAGGGAAGCCGCGGCCACATGCAGGTAATAGGCGCCAGCCGACTCGAGAGCGACCTGGGCCTCATAAATGCCGTCACCGATCTCCAGAGCCTCGACCTCACGGGGCTGGGAGGAAGGTGCCTGAAAATAACGTATCCGCAGATCCTCGACTCCGCTCACCGGCTGGCTTTCCCGGCCCCGGGTCAATCGCAAACGCATCTTGACCGGCATACCGGCCACCAATGGCTTGTCCCACAGAAACTCCACCTGGGGTTTTTGCAACCGCTGCACCAAGGCCGTATCGGTCGCTACCTCTGCGGTAAAACAGTGCGTCAGTTCCGGTTGATTGAGCATGAGCGCCACATCGAACTTGCCGGCTGCCGGCAGCTTGACTTTGGTACTGTAAACACCGGGCTCCAGCTCTCGCAGGCTACGATCGATCACCTTGGCTGCCCGCGCCGCATGCCCACGATTCAGGTAACTGAACATGGGAGCATTCATCCCTTCGGTGTAAAAGTAGGTGCTGTTGTCTACCGGATTCACGACAAACACGGCGGCGTCTTCCCTGGCTGGTGCCAGGCTGGTGGCGAGGGGAAGGTTACCGGCCAGTTTGGGCGCCGCCGGGCCGGCTTCGAAGCTCTGTACCGTGGGCGTTTTTCCTGCCCCCAGCGATAACAGATTAATCATGGAGACTCTGGATGAAGCCAGGCCGCGGATATAAGCGTAAGAACGGGTAAACACCAGCTGATAGGGTTCGGCGGCCACCTCAACACTGTGCAGTACCTCGTCGGTCGCCGCGTCTATGATGGTCGCATTGTCTTCCATGGTGTTGAGCACTATGCCAAAGCGACCGTCCTGGCTGAAGCGCAACGGGCCTATACCCTGCCCGGCCTGAATAACCTTGCGTACCTGCAGACTGCGGGCATCAACCACAGTGACAGTGCCCTCTTTGCCGTCGCTGACATACACCGCCTGCGACAAGGGCGAAAATGCCACCGCCAGTGGATGTGGCCCTGTATTTATTTTCGCCACTTCAGTCAGGGTCGCCACATCAAATACCGTCAAGGTGCCCGCATCCCGATTGCTGACAAAGGCATGGCGGGAATCGTCACTGAAGGTAATATCATGATGCCCCGCCCCCGTGATCAGGGTTTTCAGCGGCTCCAGGCTCTGGGTATCGATGACGGTCACTCCCCCCAGCTCCTGATGCCGGCTATCGTTGCCGACCCACAGATAACGCTGATCCGGTTGCAATGCTACCCGCACCGGCTCGGGGCCGGCTGCTATATTGGTCAACACTTTGAAGTTTTCGGTATCTATCACCGCGACTTCCCCGGCATTGGGCATGGAAACATAGAGCCGTTTGTCGTTCGTTCCGACAACCCAGTCCATGGGCGCGCGTTTCAGTGCTATTCGACTCAGGGTACTGGTGATGCCTCCTACCGAAATGGAAGGGTCTATCACCGTCAGACTGGCATCCTGATTGAGTACCATCAGATAGTAGCTGTTGAAATCGATCAGGGGGCGGGCTCCCATGCGCCCCTTGAGGTAATAACCAATTTTGGCCTTGCACTGGGACTGATAATCCCCGCCCTCGGGGACACTTTGGGCAACATCGAGCCAGGCACCGGGCACCTGGCCGGAAATGGGTTGCCCCGTGGTCGCGTCGCGAAGACGAAAACGAATATCAACCAGCTTGCCTTCTGTGGGTATGGCATCATTGCCAAGCGGGACTATCTCGAAGTCGATATCGACGCCATCCCGTTGCAGGTGATGCTCTTCCCTGGTTGAGGTGTCTCGAACATGATGGGGGGCATCGCTGGCCGCCCCGGATTCTGTAGTTGTCTCGGCCGCGTGCACCTGCAGCTGGGTCATCAGCAAGGGTGTCGCGCAACACAGCACATAAAATATCGATGATAGCTTCATCGGCATATCCCTCTCGTTAAAAAAGCCCGGAATCCGCTTCCGGGCTATGTTGCTTAGTTGCTTACTACCTTCTGGTTCGCTCACGTCGAGGCGGTCTGCCATCATCTGCGGGCGGAGGTGTCTCGAGAGCCGCAACTCGCAGGATACCCCAGAGCCCGTTGGCATTACCGCCGCCGGTAAAGTCCCGGTACAGATAGTCCCCGGGTATAGCGTTACCGCCACCAGCACTGGGGAACATCATGCTGAAATGGGCTGCCGGCAATATGCTCTCCTGAACACCGGTATACATGTCCATCGGATTATAGCCGAAGGCCACAGACCCGACGCCCGGATGCTTGAGCGGGTAGCCATAACCGTCTTGCTTCTCCGATACGAAAGGCATACGTCCCCACACGTGACCGGTTAGCTGGAAGCTCCCCGCGCGCCCGGCACTGGCACCTTGCAGTACATGGGTACGGAACGGCTGTCCGGGCGCCACCGTCAACACGGGTGTTTCCGGGTCACCATTGGTCAGATCGTTACTGTAGGCCATATGGGCATTGGGAATATCTCCCCAGCCATGGCCACCGGCCCGCCCCGTGGGAGCGTCAGGCGCCTTTTTAAACCGGTACCACAGCGGTTCGCTCTTGTAGTTGATGGCCATGCCCGAGTTATCTTCGGGATCTGCGGGTACTCCGAAGCCTTCCGGCATCATGTTCTCCACCGGTCGACCATCGGCCCAGCGCATATTCAGCCCTCGCTGCCAGCTCAGGGTGAAGTCGCGATACGCCGGCTCGCCCAGAGGTTGCACGGTTGCAGAGGCTCGCGTGGCCGCATCCTCGGTCCAGGTGGATCCTAAAGGACTGATGACCATACTCGCGGACAACCCCTTCTGAGGCTGCTTGACCCTGTCGGCTTGTATCAGGTTCAAGCCACCAAACTCGATGGGAGTGGTATCGATCCGGTCGACATTACGTCCCAATCGAGAAACCGGTTGTCCTTCCCGCTCGTAGTGTCCTGCGTAGTACTGATAGCTTCTACTCGGATACTCAAGCGCTCCGGCGGCACGTGGCGGTACTGTCTGTACCGGGTTGATACCCACGTTGGTGCCATCCGAGCGGGTGATATCGTAAGCCAGCAACTGCGCATGGATACCCACATGGTTGGAAGGTCGCATCAGGTTATTATTGAAGGTGGTAGCCCCCCGCTCGCCAAAGCGATCGCGTTTGACCGTGTCTGCCATTACTGCAAAGTTGGGCAGATCCGGCATCTCCAGCGGCAAGCGGTTTTCCAGCTCGACGTTGATGCAATCACCGGCAGCAGCCCTCAGCACCAGCGGCTCGATAGGTACTCCTTCTTTAAGCTTGCCGGTCAGGGGATCCAGATCGGACTTGTGCACATACATGATGGCAGTAGGGTCGTGCAGCGGGCCTGACTGGCCGCCAATGAGGGTAGCTTCACCGGTTTCTTCGTCCAGCACACTCTCCTCGGGAATACTCACGGGTCGTGTGTTATAGACCAGAGTACCGCCATCCGGATTGAGTGGTCCCCCCACATGCAGGCCATCACCATCTGGGTCCCCTATGGTCAGTCCCAGAGGGTTACCCAGGATATCGTTGGCCAGCGCCGCTACTATTTCGTAGTTGCGCTGCGGTGTGGCCCTGGTCCCTATGCCATTGGGGTTGGGTCCATAGCGTGGGCAAGCACCGTCGAAGTCCACCGTATTGCGCGATGCCAGCGGCCGTGGGTTGTTCGGCAACGGGAACAAGTCGTTGCGACTGGTGGTGTAGTTACGCATGATCCCCCACATACCGTGCCAATAGCCCTCTACCGAGGCACTCATGGAGTACAGGTAATCGCCGGTCTCGGCATCCGAGCTCGACAGCATGGCCACCGGAGCGGCAAAGCCGAATTGCTCCGACAGGCCAACCTGCTGCGAGGCGCGCCAGCCGGCATTGGAGCTGGAGCCGACCCCGGTTCCGTTACGCAGCCACTTGATGCCGTGCAGAGTTACGTTGTGTGCCTCCTCATAGCCGCCTGCATGCACCCTTAACCGCACATTGTCTCCCGAATAGGTACGCAACATAGGGGTGAAGGGGTCACCGGGCTCGTCGCCGCCATGGTTGATATGGGGCGGGAAGGTGGTGGTGCCACCAGTCGGGCCTACGGCCGAGATAATGTCGCTGGGCGCCAGGTTCAAGGCCGGTATGGCACGGTCGGTGCGGCTTTGCAGAGCGTGCGCCAGGTCACCGGCCAGTCCTTCGGCCTGCATACCCGGTTTACCGTCAGGCGCTATGCGCTCGGGGTCATAAATGCGCAGCCCCACCGGTTCGTTACGATAGTTGACGGTGTACATTCCGGGATCTTCGACCGAAATCGCCTGAGGACAGGGTCGGCTCAGACAGCCTGGTATTTGCCCGCCTTCCACCTCGACCACCGACTCCAGCAAGGAGCTGGCACTCTGCCGTGCCGGCGGATTGATGGCATAGCGGAAGCTGTCGGCCGTTGCCGGGTAGGCTCCGGGGTTGGGCACACCATCGGGGCCGGCACCTACGTAGACACCCGCCTCGTAGGCATGCTGAAAGTCACTGTACTCCAGGAAGAACTCGCGGAAGCTGTCGTTTTTGCCATCGCCGTTGATATCTCCGGTGGCAATCACCGCCTGCCAGGAGGTCGGGCCACCATCATTACGCTCGGCGGTGTTGTACAGTCGCTCACCCGTTTCCGCGTGAAACCACTCTGAACCCGCCGGCTCGGTCAGCACGGTGGCATACAGCCCCAGTTGCTGATGGGTGGATGGTGAGAAATGGTCATGGGTAAAGATGTTGCCCAGACCACGATCGATGTTGTGCACATTGACCACAGGGTCGGCAAACCAGCGCTGCATGGTGGTTCTGGCGCCTACCCAGTCGCTGCGATTGAACTGACCAAAATAAGGATGCACCTTGGCCTCGGGGCAGGCTTCTGTTCCTTCCCGCGGGTCATTCTGCACACACTGATTATGTTCACGAATCGCATGGATACGCTCTACCACTGTGGTCGGCGCCAGCACACCGTCTTCATAGTTCCAACCATTGGCCGAGCCATCGGAAGAGGTCTGATCCCACTTGGGCAGGTGAATGTGCTGTCCCATCACATCGGTCGGCGTACGCACCTGATAGTCATCCAGCTCGAAAAAAGCCGGGATCAGGTTGGTTTGCTGGTACACGGCGCAATCGAAGGTGTTCAGACGCATGACCAGCGGCTCTGGCGGCTGCTGCTTGTTGATGATGGGCCAGGCGTCTTCCCACAACGCCAGCATCCGGGTTTGCGGATAGTGGTAACCCACCTTGTTGAACACCGCATCCACCTGAATGTTGGCCGCCTTGTAGATACGCGGATTGTCGGCGGTAAATTGCGACGAACCGGTAAATGACATGCCATCCAGCCGATCGCCACTGAAATACTCTCCTATACCTGAGGTCTGGGTCAGACGCTTTTGCTTGTCGTCAATACAGGGCTCAAAGAAAGGCGCTCCCGGCACCGGTGGTGAGCCGTTGGTCAGGAAGTTCTTCGGCTGTACGTCACCATTGGGCAACACGCTAAAACTGGCGTGCTCGGGTTGGGCATGGAATGCCATCCCTGCCTGTTCGACATCCGTGCCTTCTTCGGGAAAGAAAACCGGTTTGGCACGAGTAACAACCTTGGTGAAATCCAGAGCACTGGTGATCACTTCTGCCTCACCACCACTCGACCATCCCTCAAGGGCGTGACGGGGCAAGCCCCCATTCCAGCCATCAACCTGTGCCGGATCGAGTGACGTCCACAGGCTGTCGCCTGTATCTTTCAGGGCCTGAGCGGTCGCCGGGTCCAACATGTCCAACGGCGGCGTCGGTGCCCGCTGACCAACGGTGTGCTCTATGCCCCCAATCCAGAAGGGGAAGCCGGGGTTTTTCAGATGACCGTCGGCGTTACGGTTGGCTTCGCTGCGATCTACCAAGGCGACAGAGCCAACAAGAATAGACTCCTCACTATCTTCTGGGTCGGTAGCAAATTTAGGCACCACTGTGACCGAGCCCGGCATCGGTGGCATGGCCTTGCCCGGCAAAGGCACTATCGCCGGAATGGGCGTACCGGCCACGATTTCGCCATCCGGCAAGGCGCGTGCGCCGGCGGCAGGCAGGCCGCTGCGCAACGCAAACGGCTCTTCATGGTAACCCTCGGTCCCGTCTTCGGAGACCTGCAGGCGGGTGCCTTCTTCAAACACATCATGCACCCGCCACATGCCCCACATGCCCTGGGCAAAGTGTGGATAGAAGTGACAGTGGTAGATGGAATCACCGGCCGAGCGGTTTCGGTTGCCCGAACCGCCGTTGGTGATTTCATAGGTATAACCCGCCCCCGGGCCTAAGCCCTGCGCGTCCATGTAATCGGAGTTGTCATCATTGGGGTTGAACAGCCACTGATGGCCGTGCAAATGAAAAATATGATTCTCGATCCCCGTATGCGTGTTGCGCATTTTGACAAAATCGCCCTGATAACTGTGGCTGACGTTGGACGGTTCGGCAGGATACAGCGCCATGCTGGCCTTGATGCCGATATCGTTCTCCGACGGCACTTCCCCCGGGGCGATATTTTCCAGGCCGATGTTGGCCGGCACGTCAACCTGCATGGCGACATCACCGACGGTATGGGCACTGAGGAAAAACTCTTCATAGGCACATGACATGCAGTCATGCATGGGGCCCACCCCGAGTCGGTTGGCGATGATCTCGGAACCGAGGCCGCCGGAACCATAGTTGATCATGAAGGCATCGCGCACCGGCTCGAGCACATGGCCGAATGCCGGATCTTCCCAATAACCGGGAAATGCCTGCGCGACCGCGACTTCATCCTGAAACGCTATGGAAAAATCGCGGAACGGCTCCAGTCGGTTGGGCAAGGCGGGATTTCGCTTGCCGATGCTTTCCAGGGGATAGGTATCGGCCGGGAAGCTGCCATCGGCATTGGGCCCCATAACGACAGTATCGGTATGACTGGCAATAATCTCGTTGCCGTCAATCATATTCAAGATGGGCAGCCCGGCCTTGCCTTCGCTCAGCCAGGGCTCCCCCATGGGATAGCGGGCTTCATAATCAATGATTGGCTGACCCGCGGGAGTTCTGTCGATGGTGGCCAGGCGCATCTCTTCTTCGGTCACCGTATTTCGATAGGTTTTCGCGTGTTTGGGTAACACCACGACCTGGCCAAAGAGGCCGTTCGCCACATTACCACTGGTGCCATCACTGCCCAGGGTGGCTCCGTAACTGGTGGCGACAAAAGCGCCCTCATGCTCGGCGTAAAGGGTATAGCTGCGGCTGGCACCGGGAGCCAGCAAGGCATTGTCGTTGCGACCCACATAGGTGGCGATGTCGCCGATAGAGTTCACCGCCTGCATACCGGCGACTTCAAACCCCACATGCCGATCAGCCACCTGATCATCAATGTTCAGCGCCTCCTCGTCGGCATTGTTGGGGTTGGACTGGTGCGCCAGCAGGTTTTGCAGATTAACAGTCAGGCAGTCTCCGGCTGCCACCTTTAATACCAGTGGCCGAGGCCGCTTATCGGGCCGCAGCGTCACCTCTCCGGGTACCGCAGCCCCGCCGATAGACAGGGGCACCCCGTGATCGTCCACCACGTCCCGGCGCAGCGCAAACATCATGCCGTTGACGTTCTGAGCCCCCAGCCGATTAAACATCAGCGGTTGATCAAGGGCGACCACGTTGGCCTCCAGATTACGGGCGCAACTGATAGTGGCCTGCGCACTCTGCGGGAAAAAAAACAATGCTGCCGTCAACAATATGGGTCCGGCAATATAGGTTAATGGTTCCGATACCGATCCGCAGGGATCGGGAGTATCGGGCGCTTCCGAATTGATATTCCGTTTCATCATGACGAGCCTCCAATATGATGCTCAACACCGTCGTTACCAAGCATCTCTAGGTACAAAGCTCAGCTGCAAAATTTGTTCCAGAAGTAAAGGCAATAAAATCAAAAGCTTGCAAAGACCACTCCATTAATGGGGGTTATCTTCACCCATTAATGGGGACCTTCGCCCAAGATTGCCTGCCTCACTGTGGCTCGCCGATGGCGATAGCCACATCAATGCGGTGATGATTCAAGCGGGTAAAAAATGGCGACGATTTCAACGTCTACCAATACGAAGTGTGTTCACCAAATATGGGCGCATAGCCCCAGTCTCGGGGAAAGTCCGGGCTGAAGTCATTACTGAGGTACCGCTTGCAGCCGCCGATAATGCTCGGTCACTCGGGCTACATAGCGTTGGGTTTCCGGGAAAGGCGGGATACTGTCTCCCCTGGCTCTGACGGCACCAGGGCCCGCATTATAGGCTGCAAGCACCAAAGACAAATCGTTGTCGAACATCTTCATCAGCTGCTTCAGATAGCGCGCACCGCCACGGATATTCGACAACGGATCCCATACATCATCGACCCCAAGCTCCTGTGCCGTGGCAGGCATCAGCTGCATCAGGCCCGCCGCGCCTTTGGGGGAAAGTGCCAGTGGATTGTAGCTAGACTCGGCGTAAATCACCCCATGCAGCAGGCTCTCCGACAGTTCTTGCTCCCCGGCCACCTTGGCAATCAGCTTTGCAAAGGGGCGCTTTTGCAAGCCGGGTAACGGCGATACCTCTGGCCTGGAGCCAGGCCCAGGCCGAGCCACCACAGGTTCACGCAGCAACAGTTTGAAACGGCTCCCTTTAGACGGAATATTCGTCAGCGTGATACTGCCGTCCTGGGCGGTTGCCATGTACACGTCGGCCTGAGCCGAAGTCGTTAATCCCAGCACCAGCCAAAATAGGGTCGACACTCTCATCCTTGATCCCCGCAGCAGTGATTGAACATACCGGCCGATAGAGAAGATCCCTTCCTCGCTATGAGCATTCATGCAAGCAAATAATGTGCCCAAAATAAAAGTCTATTAAGAGAGCATCTTGCATGGTTATTGCATTAACTCACTTATGGCTACTGCGTGAGCCGGTTTTATCACCAAGGAATGGAGGACAAAATTATGGAAAGGAATTCTATGAAGGGTCCACATCAACAGCAGGGTTTTACACTGTTAGAGCTGCTGGTGGTACTGGTTGTACTCGGCCTGCTGGCCGGAATAGTAGCGCCCAAATACTTTGGTCAGCTGGGTCGCTCCGAAATCAAGGTAGCCCAGGCTCAGATTGAAGGCTTGTCCAAGGCTCTGGATCTCTATCGACTGGACGTAGGTCGTTACCCCAGTACCGAGCAAGGCCTGAACGCCCTTGTTATGGCACCGAACAACGAACCGAAATGGGGAGGCCCTTACCTGCAGAAAAAAGCGCCTCAGGATCCCTGGAGCCAGGACTACATTTATCGCTCTCCTGGTGAATATGGCGATTACGATTTGCTGTCGATGGGCAAAGATGGTCAACCCGGCGGTGATGGCGAGAATGCCGATATCACCAGCTGGCAGTAGCGAGGTAAGGCCAGATGCACTTTCATATAAAAGGGGTAAATAAACAGGCGTTGATTGTTTCCCTTACGCTGGAAGCCTCATCCGAAGCTGACGCCTTGCAGCTTGCCGAGCAGCAACAAGTACGCGTGTTGGCGATACGCCCCAAGCAGGCCTGGTCACTCGGTCGCTGGCGTCCCCGCGAGGCTTTTCCGCTGCTGCTGTTCAGCCAAGAACTTGCCACCTTGCTGAACGCTGGCCTGGCCTTGATTGATGCACTCGAAAGTCTGGCCGAAAAAGAATCGACCCCCAGGGCAAGCGATATTCTGTCGGGTCTGGTTCGTCAACTCTACGAGGGCAAATCATTTTCTTTGGCGTTGGGGAAGTTTCCTGCTGACTTCCCACCTCTCTATATTGCCTTGATCCAGTCCAGCGAAAAAACCGGTACCGTCGGTGAGTCTCTGGAGCGCTATGTCAGCTACCATCGCCGTATGGATGAAATCCGCCAAAAGATAGTCAGCGCCTCACTCTATCCGATCCTGCTGTTCGTTGTCGGTTGCGGAGTGCTGCTGTTTTTAATCGGCTATGTGGTACCCCGTTTTAGTCTGGTATTCGAAGGGGTGGGGTCTGATCTCCCCTGGCTATCACAGCTGCTGTTGCGAGCCGGGCTGTTCCTCAACCAGCATCAGGCCGGTATGCTGGGCGGCCTGATGCTGGTTATTGTGGCTTCAACCCTACTGCTCCGACAAGATAATGTGCGACAGGCCATAGTGAGACTGATTAATAAAGTACCCGCCATTCGTCGACGCCTGTTCGTCTATGAACTGGCGCGTTTTTACCGTTCACTGGGGATTCTGTTGCAAGGAGGAATACCCATTCTGACCGCCATGAACATGGTGCGCGGCCTACTGGGAATCGTGTCGCGTCAACAACTGGATCAGGCGATCCTGGGCATTCAAGAGGGTCATGCCTTGTCGGAGTCACTGGCGCAAAAAGGGCTGACGACCCCGGTCGCCCTGCGCATGCTGCGTGCAGGTGAACGGTCGGGTAATCTCGGGGAAATGATGGAACGTACGGCAGACTTTTATGATGAGGAAAACAATCGCTGGGTCGAATGGTTCGTACGCTTGTTCGAGCCGTTACTGATGACCTTTATCGGCCTGCTGATCGGCGTGATTGTGGTACTGATGTATATGCCCATTTTCGATCTGGCTTCAAGCATCCAGTAACAGCATGAGCAGCATGAGCAGACAAGCTCGATGCCACTCATGAACCTTCTCCGGTCACTAGCCGCGCACTGGACGGCTCAGGCCCAGACGATCAATACGATAACGCAGCATATCCCGCGTAATACCTAACAGACGAGCAGATTTAGTCACATTCCAGTCGGTCTTGTTGAGTGTCTTGATAACCAGACTTCGTTCAATTTCCGGCAGGCTGGCTTCGCTCGGTTCCTCCTCAGCCACATGTTCCTGAGAGGGCGGAGATTCGCTCTGGCTCGGGCAGATCGCCAGCTGGCTGGGCATAATGAGCGCCCCTTGAGCCAGCAGCACCGCCTGCTCCACTATATTGCGCAACTCTCGCACATTTCCCGGCCAATGATACTCTTTGAGCAATGCTTCCGTTTCGGCCGTAAATTTCAAGCCCGTCTTGCCATAACGCTTGCCATGCAGGTTCAAAAAGTGGCGGGCCAGCAACAGAATATCATCACCACGGGATGACAGGCTCGGCACCTTAATGGAAATGATCCGCAGACGATAAAACAAATCACGTCGAAAGGTACCCTCTTGCACCATTTGCTCAAGGTTACGGTTGGTCGCACTGATAATACGAAGGTTGATTTTGCGCTCTTTTACCGAGCCGATGCGACGGATGGTGCGGTCTTCGAGTAATTTAAGCAACTTGGCCTGCAAGGCGAGGTCCATCTCACCCACCTCGTCCAGAAATAAAGAGCCACCGTCCGCCGCTTCCACCAATCCGATTCGACGTTCCTTGGCATCGGTAAATGCCCCTTTTTCATGACCGAACAATTCGGCTTCCAGCAAATGTGCGGGGATCGAAGCACAATTAAACTCGATAAAGGGTTCCTTGTGCCTGACACCGTCGACATGTAGTGCCCGAGCCACCAACTCTTTTCCGGTGCCGGTATCGCCTTCAATTAACACACTTGGCAAATCTGCGTCTGTCATGCGGCTTTCGGCACTCAGCAATTGACGTATCATTTGCTTAACCCCCTGCATGGCCGACGAGTTGCCAATCATGGCCTCCAGCCCCGAATTCTTTACATCGCGACTCTGATAAAAAGACAACTGGTGTTCCATACGCTGGGCAGCCAGGGTTTTATCGAGCAACAGTTTAAGCTCCGCCAGAACAACAGGTTTGGTCAAATAATGAAAGGCGCCAGCCTTCATTGCCTCAACAGCATCTTCTATGTTGCCAAAGCCGGTCATCATAATTACTTTGAGTAGCGGGTCACTGAGGTGAATGTGCCGGATCAACTCTACCCCACTCTGGCCCGGCAGCGAATTATCAGTCAGTACTACATCTGGATGATGCGTTTTCAATCGTTCAATCGCCTCTTCGGCCGAGTGACACACCGTCACCTCAAACTGTTTGAGTTCAAGGTAGTTCTGAATATTCTCCGCCAGCATCACGTCATCTTCGACGATCAGTATACTGTACTCCATTGCTTGCCTCCCGTGGCTACCTTGAAACGCAGACTCACCTTAGTACCTTCTTGTTCGCAAGAAGTCAGTTTAACCTGTCCACCAAAGCGCTCCATTAAACGCTTCACCAGCATCAACCCGACTCCGACCCCCCCTTGTTTGGTGGTATAGAATGGTTTGAACGCCATGATTCTTTGCCGCTGGGACATGCCTTTTCCACTATCACTGATGGTCAGGTGCAAGCACCGCTGACTACTATCCTGCTCTATCGTAATGCGTAGCAGACCACCATCAGGCATTGCCTCAATGGCATTCGCTATCAGGCTATTAAAGACTTGTGTGAGTAATACTCGTCGGCTAACCACCAGGGGGGGTTGTTTTATGTCGCATTCAACCTGAATGTTTGCGCTTTTTATTTGCGGCTCGAAGGCAAGCAGGGCTTCCTGGATCACTGCCAGTGGATCCACCGCTTCGCTATCGCCATTAAGGGAAGGAGATGATACCAGCAAGTCGCGAATCCACTGGGACATGCGATCAACCTGGTTAATGATATCGTTGATGTTTTTATGGATTGGCGGAGCAGATAGCTCTAGCGTCAGTTCGGCGCTGGAGCGAATTGCGGCCAAGGGGTTGCGCAGGCTGTGAGCCACGGCAGAAGACATTTCGCCCAGGGCGACAAATGTTTCATTCGCGATCAGCTGCTGCTGCTGCGAGGCCATCAGGCCGGACGCCCGGTAGGCGATCCAGAACAGACCGAGATACATCAAAACGCCGCCGAGGGCGACTGACTGCCAGATCAGCACATAGCCGCGCTGAATCCGTGCATTAAGATCCTTGGGCTCCTTGTAGATTTCCACCACGGATACCACGTTACCGTCGAAATCAAGCAGCGGAACATAGTTCTCTATATACAGTTCTTCGGGTAACCAGCGAAACTGTTGTTCGATGCGCTGGTTATCCACTTTAATGCGGCTGGATGCCACTGTATGCCTGGTGGTAAACGCGTCTTCCAGTTCGTGATTATTGGGGATGTGTTGACCGATTAACGCAGGATTGGTTGACCAGACAAGCGTTCGATCCGATGTATAGACATTGGCCAACAAGACATCCGGCAAGTGGGCAACATGATCCAGAAACTCATTGCGCGTCTTTTTTATCCGCTCATCTACAGCAACAACCGAGCCGTCAGGAGCAGACTGGGGAGTATAAGCAAGCAACTCTCCCATGCTGGACAGCAAGGGGACGCCGGCATGGTTAACTTCTGCGTCGGCAATGCTTTGTATGAATTGGGCGGTCAGCATTGAATCTCGTTCTATGCTTTCTCGCAGCAGAAACTGGGTGACGATGTAGCCCACACCGAGCGCAACAACAGCGATTAACACTGCACTAAGCAATGAAAACCAGCGAATAAAGCTGAATTTAGAGTCACATCGTTCATCACCAAAGCGGTTCTGAACTTTAGCTTTTTCAAGTAAATATCGCATAGGACTTCCTGTCCATTGTTTATTATAAGTGCCACTTATCCATTTTTTCGTTTCGGTTACTTTATGGAAAAGTGTAGAACAACCGCCTGGCTGCCCACCCTGCCCGCAATTTACCTCGCTCAAGCCGTAATTTTAGAACAGCTTAAGCTTTTCGCCCAATTATTCACTCAGGATTCAACTTTAAACACAAATAGGCATCACTACCGAGTAAGTGATGCCTATTCGCTCCCTCTAAATATCTAACCAACATGGCCAGCGGAGATGCCAACACCGGAGAAATCTTACTGGCATCGACGCGGATGGCCCCCTTTTCTCTCATCGGCAATGACATGCTCTGTTGGTGCTGTTGACGAACCATTATTTTAATAGCGTCTTTAATGCCGCCTCGGCGCAGGCTTGATCCAGGTGCCCACCGGGAGCCCCACCGACGCCAATACCCGCCACCAGCTGATCATCGATGCGTACTGGCACTCCCCCGCCCAAAATCAGGATATCCGGATGCATATCGCGCAAGCCGGATAACGCCGGTTTGTCGGCAATATTATTCGCCATATCGGTCGTGTTCACCCCCATGGAAGCGGAGGTAAAGGCTTTTTTACGGGCACTTTCTATCGTATGGGGTCCTGCCAGCTCATCCCGAGCCAACGCCTTGAGTACACCTGAACGATCAACGACAGCAACGGTTACATGATAACCGTCCTTGGTACATTGCTTGAGGCCCGCAGCCACCATTTTCTGGGCAGCATCAGTGCTAAGTACAGAGTAACTCCGAGTTTGAGCCTGTGTGCCAAGAGCAACCAAAGCCAATAACATCAGGCATTTATTCATCATTTTCTCTCCTGCTACTTGCCAAAGGTCATCTTCACTATAGCCACTCCCATTGCTGTCACTCCAATTTATAGCTGCCGGATCCAACGTCTCGCTCGGCAGCCTTTCTCTGTCAGTAAACACCCGACTATCATGCACACCTTCAAACAACACAGCGCCTTTCAGACTCTGAGGGGGGAGAGAACCCAGCTTGATACGGGACGATCGCTCTTCAGTTGCCGGAGAGGGGTTGCCATAATCAAACCTGTGCAGTTTACGGAGGAAGGTATTTCCTAAGCCCTCGAGGGCGGCACCAACAGGAATACTCTGTATAACGAGACAGCTACCAGGGTTGAGCTGAAGGGTGATGGAAGTCCTGTGTCAAAATCCGGGTATTCAGAAGAGGGGGCGGTTTGAGCTTGATGACAGGGATGATAAATCAAGGGAACGATAATATAATACCTCCCGACACCCCACACTTAACCGTTAACTCCATTTCAATACGCCATAAAACGCCTGCAATAAAACACCACATGCAAGCCTTTATTTTTATTTGATATTCAAAGACCTTGCGATTTTTCGGAGGCAATGTATTTATAAATAACAATACGGTATCTGTCTGACTATTATCTAGTCGTAGTCGCATATTCCGCTTAGCTACAGAGGCATAAATGATAGAAAATCGAATCAAGTTCCGGCACCTGCAGTGTTTTATCGAAATCGCTCGCCAGAACAGCGTTACTCGCGCCGCCGATGTACTATCGTTGACTCAGCCGGCAGTATCCAAAAGCCTGAAAGAGCTGGAAGAAATGCTGGAAGTGAAACTGATGAACCGTAGCAAAAAAGGCATTGAGCTGACCCAGTTCGGCAAAGTGTTTCTCAAGTATGCCGGGGCCAGTCTGTCCGCCCTGCGCGAAGGTACCGACAGCATCATTCAGGCGCAGATGAAAGGAAGTATGCGTATCAGCGTCGGCGTACTGCCCACGGTAGCCGCCAGTGTGTTGCCGGGCGCGGTGATCAACTTCAGACAGTCTGGGATGGATGTCACCCTTAATCTGACTTCGGGCCCCAATACGCTGCTGCTCAGTCAGCTGAGAGTCGGCGAGCTGGATCTGGTGGTCGGTCGACTGGCCGAGCCCGAACTGATGACCGGACTGTCTTTTCAACACCTCTATTCGGAGCGCGTGGCCTTCGTTGTTCGCCCCGGCCATCCCCTGCTTGACCGTACCCCGTTCAATATTCAGGAGATACAACAGTTCAATGTCCTGTTTCCGACCAAAGACTCTATTATTGCCGGATCTGCCGAGCGCTTTCTGATCTCTCAGGGCATAGGCCTGTTGTCTGATCGTATAGAGACGATCTCGGGTTCGTTCGGCAAGGAATATATCCGCCAGACCGATGCCATCTGGATCATCTCCCGAGGGGTGGTGGCGCGTGAAATAGAAGAAGGGGAGCTGATGGAGTTGCCGCTGGACACCAAGGAGACCCTGGGACCCGTGGGCCTGACCACCCGGGCCGATCCCCTTCCCACCCCGGCGGTGCAGATGTTCATGAACAGTATCCGCAGCGCGGCCGCCTCGGTCGCCGACAAGAACGGAGAGCTGTAATAAAAAGAGGGCGCTAAGCGCCCTCTTCGTCAACAAGCAAACAGCCCTTACTCGTAAATATCCAGATCGCTGGCCAGCACAAATGTGCCATCGTAATGCTGTGCTAGTTCCGCCACCATGTCTTCATCTGTCTTGCCGAAAAACAGCGGGTGGTTCATGACCAAGAGGCCGGGCTTGACCTCTTTGGCGATCTCAGCCAGCTGGCGAGTGCTGGTATGGGCATGGTACATGTACTTCTGCCAGTCTTCCGGCATGCGGGAGATGGCGCCCTCGTGCATCACCTCGTGGATCAGGATATCGGCCCCCTTGAAATGCTCGTAGTTGGCTTCGTCCATGCGGGTATCGCCGCTGATCACTATGGTTTTGGTGGGGGTTTCCACCCGGTAACCGAAGGACATGTCCTCATCCCAGCTGCCGTGGGGCACCCGGAACGCCGTCACCGTCACCTTGTTATCCTGGTGCACTATCTGGGTGTCACTGATCTCGGTCACTTCACCCTTATAGCCGTCGGCATTGGCCGGCTGGGTGCCATAAAGGCGGTGATCGAGATCATCCTTGAATGCCGCCAGGCTGTTATCAACCAGCCCCTGAGTGCCCTTGGGGCCAATCACCTTCATCGGTTGATCCCGGCCCAGCACCCAGGGACGCAGCAGCAACTCGGGCAGACCCAGCACGTGATCGGAATCGAGATGGGTAATAAACACCTTGTCCAGGCCGCCATACATGGAGTCATTGGTAAACATCACATCAGGCGGCATAAAGTCCTTGCCGGACAGCGCCTTGAGATTGCGTACAAAGCCGGGGCCCGCATCGAACAGGTACATTTCCTTGTCGACCACTACCAGGATGGCCTGACCGGCCCGCTTGTGCTGCAGAGTCGGAGTGCCGGTACCAAGCATCACCACATGGGTCTGGCTCTGTTCCTTCACCTCGGCGGCCGAAGCCGACTGGCTCTCGGCCAGGGCGGCGGTGGGTGCCAGACCAGCCACAGCCAAGGCCAGAATCAAAGGTTTGAGGATTCCTTTCATGAAATATTCCTTATTGTCTCAATTTGATGATCCGTTTCGGGCGGATGTTTTTCATCAACTTCCCGAATCTAGGGTACAAAAAACCGGAGCCTGTTTTTCTCGTATTAATAACGAGATAAAACCGACTCCGGATAAAGAGTTATCAAAATAATGTCATCGCAACGATGTCATCAACACCGTTGGTTGCTTACCAGTCGGTGAACTTGTCCAGATCGATACCGGACTTGCCCGGCGCCAGTATATTGTTCGGATCCAGAGCCTTCTTGAGGGTATGCTCCAGACGGCGCTTGACTGGACCGTAGCTGTCGGCTACCCGATCCATGAAGCGGGTGTTGACCCGATAGACGGCATAGCCGCGCTTCTCGAACTCGTCGAGCAGCTCGTTGAAGCAGGCATCGGCACGCTTGGTCTCTTCCGGATTGGTGCGGTCATAGAGTACGTCGATGACATGATGCATGTCGCGCCAGCCAACGATAAACTCGCCCACGTAGTCCAGGCCGTGCTTGTTGAGGATGCTCTTCGCCAAATCGTACTGCTTGTCGCACTCGGCCCCCTTGGCCTGGCTGACCGGGGCAAACCACATGGAGCCACCGCCCCCACGCCAGTTGTACAGACCGAATTCCTGCAGGTTCGGGATGCCTTTCATCATCTCGGACCGGTACTTGAAGGGCTGGGTATTGCCCGCCTCTTTCTCGGTGACCAGCTTGCCCTTGCCGAGCTTCTTCAGCGCGTCAGTGACGATCTTGAAGTTGACGTCGATCTGCTCCTGGGTGCCGTACAGGCACGCGTAGACGTTCCAGGCGCCCAGGTCCTTGTCCTTCTGGATCTGCTTGAGGATGGCGTCCGGGGTGGCGCCCGGCTCGCTGGTGTAGTCCGAGCGACGCACGCCTGCGGCTGCAGCTTCCCAGATGGTGGCGGCGATCACCACGGAGTTGGGGATGATCTGGGCGAGACGCAGCGGACGAATAAACTCGACGATCTCGGCGATATCGGTTTCTTCCTCAAACTTGATCTCGAACGGCTTGTACACCGGCGGCTTGGGCATCAGCCAGAAGCCCATCTTGGTGCAGATGCCGTAGTTGGCCTGGGTGAACATGCCGTCCAGGGTCGGGCCGTAACCCCACTTGAATACCTGCCAGGCGTTGTCGCCCTTCACGCCGCCCATACCGGTGCGGTAAATATCGCCGTTGGCCAGCACCAGTTCCATGCCGCACTGCATCAGGAAGTGCTCGCCGTAGGGGGTGTAGCCCACGCCGCGGTCCATGGTGTTGCCCAGGGGACCGGCAATGGCGGACGGCGCCGAGAACGACAGCATCAGCGGAATGTTGTTTTCCTGCAGGTAGTCGTACAGCTGCTGGTAGGTCACGCCCGGCTCGACCAGGGCCGTACCCAGCTCCGCGTCCACCTCGAGGATCTTGTTCATCTTTTTCAGATCGAGAATGATCTGGCCGCGGTGATGGGGCGCGGTGCTGCCGTAGCCGAAGTTACGGCCGGTAGACACTGTCCACACCGGGATCTTGTACTCGTTACAGATCTTCACCACGCCCTGGATCTGCTCGACGGTAGTGGCGGTCACGGCGGCGGACGGCGTGTGCTCGGCGTCCTCGCTGGGCATCATGATCTTGTTGTAGGGCTTGAGCTGGGCCTCTTCCACCAGCACATTCTCGTCACCCAGCAGGGCACGAAACTTCTCGATGGCCTGATGGAAGTCACCCTGCTCAACACCGGTAGGCAATACCTTGTAGTTTTGTTCACTCATAATATGGGGATCCTTCAGGTCTCAATGGAAAATGAAACATAGTGGCCGGTCAAAGCCGCGGCCTGAGTCGGTGGTGTGGCACGCAGATAGCGGCGACCCGGCTCGGGTGACGCCAGGGCAAAGCCCAGCGCCGGTACCCACTGGTGGCTGGCGGCCAGGATCAGATCCTCGCTGGCCGACGGCGTGGCACACCCCTCGCTCAGGGCCATGAACTGATGGCCGCAGGCGGCGGAGCTCTGGGTGACCGACAACCGGTGGCGAGACTGGCCGTTTTCGGTGACATGCTGACCGGACCAATGCAGACGAGCGCCAGCACTACGGGCCAGGTCCAGAATAAGCGTGCCGTTGGCATCGTCAACCAGACCTATGATGCGCTCGCCGGAAGACGCCTTCAGCCTCCGCTGCAGGGCGGAGATGAATTCCAGCCCATGATCGGTACGCAATACGGTGGTGGCACCTGCAGCCGGGTGCGCCTGAGCACCGCCGGCAAACACGGCTTCGGCTTCGGCTCCACTCACCAGTACCAGGAGGGGCTTGCGGGTCACGGCCTTGGCAGCCTGACTGGCACTAACCAGGCCGGTATGGCCCAGAGTCAGACCAGCCAGACCGCCCAGCGCCATGCCCTTGAGTACGGAACGACGTTCAATGCTCATGGTTACTCCTGAGCCGGGGCCGGCAGTTGCTGGATGTACTCGCCAACCTGCTGCAGCGAGGCGTCATCGATAAAGGAAGCCGGGAACGCCGGCATGGCCCGGAAGCCATGACGCACTATGGTAGAGATATAGGCCGGCGGCAGGCCGCGACCGGCCAGCACGGGGCCGATGGCGCCATTGGTTTCATGGCAATGGCCACAGACCTTCTGGTAGACGTGCTCGCCGCCCTTCCACTGGCCGTCGCCGCTGGCACTGGCCGAGAAGCTGGCCAGGGCCGCCGGCAGTACCAGGCAGGCTGCGGCAACGGATTTGACCTTGATAGATGAAAACATGGATGCTCCTTGCTTAAACAGGCAATGGGTTCAATCAGAACGGATAACGGCGCGGCTCGTGCTGCACTGTGATCCAGTGGTCGGTGGTAAACTCTTCGATTGCCCACTCACCGTTGAAGCGTCCCAACCCAGAACTCTTCTCGCCACCAAAGGCGGCGTTGGGGGCATCATTGACCGGCATGTCGTTGATATGCGTCATGCCCGCCTGAATGCCCTGAGCAAAACGTACGCCCCGCTCCAGACTGCCGGTAAAGACGGCGCTGGACAGGCCATATTCGCTCTGGTTGGCCAACTCCAGGGCATGCTGCTCGTCGCGTGCAGTCTGAATGCCCACCAGAGGGCCAAAAATTTCTTCGCGAGCGATCTCCATGTCGGCGGTGACGTTACCGAATACATGGGGCGGCAGCACATTACCCTGCGCCTCACCACCCACCAGCACACTGGCACCTTCGGCCTTGGCAGTTTCAATTTTAGTCAGCAGACCCTGCAGCTGTTTGCTGTTGATCACCGGACCTACCACTGTCTCGGGCTTGCTCGGATCCCCGTAAGGCAGCGCCTTGACCCGCTCCGCATAGCGGCGGCTAAACTCTTCTACCAGCGGCTGTTCGACAATGATGCGGTTGATCGCCATGCAGATCTGGCCCTGATGCAGGAACTTGCCCACTACGGCGGCATTGACAGCCTGCTCCACATCGGCATCGGCCAACACCACGAAAGGGCTATTGCCACCCAGTTCCAGCGCTACATGTTTGAGGTGCTTGCCGCCACTGGCCAGACGACCAATATTGAGGCCGATCTCGCTCGAGCCGGTAAAGGAAATAAAACCGGGGACCGGATGCTCGACAAAAGCATCACCTATTTCGGCTCCGGAACCTATCACCACACTCAATACACCTGCCGGCAGGCCGGCTTCTTCGAAAATATGAGCCAGCAGCAGACCACCGGTGATCGGCGTATCGCTGGCCGGCTTGACTACCACGGCATTCCCCAGAGCCAGGGCTGGCGCTAGCGAGCGCTGAGTCAGGTGCAGGGGGAAGTTCCAGGGGCTGATCACACCCACCACACCCAGCGGCTTGCGATAGACTCGGCTTTCTTTGCCCGGAATGTCGTTAGGCAGAATGCGGCCGTGCACCCGGGATGGAAAGCTGGCGGCTTCCAGGGTAATGGCGCGGGCCGCTCCCCACTCAATTTGTGCCTTGATCCGGGTACTGCCTGACTCCTTGATGATCCACTCGACAATCTCTTCCTTGCGTTTATCAAAGATCTCCACCGCTTTCAGCATAACAGCGGCACGGGCAGCCGGTGCCATAGCCGCCCAGTTTACTTGGGCTTCGCGCGCGGTAATAAAGGCTTCGTCAAGATCCTCTGGGGTGGCAAGGTTCAGTTCCAGCAGGGTCTGCTGATTGTAAGGGTTAACGACTTGCAGCTTGCGTTCTGAGCGTCCGGGCCGCCACTGACCCGCCAGAGGCTGCAACTCAAGGTTCTGATAAGAACTGGTAGTCATAAAACATCCTTTCTTTAGATTGGTATCAGCAGTGACAGACTGCCGGTTACGCAGAGAATGACCTTAATCGAGATTGACCACCTGGGTCACGACGTCCTCCGCCAGTAAACAGTTATGCTCCAGAGCAGATACTAATGTTATGTCAATGTTACCCAAGAGTAGTTATTAATAACGGGGGTTAAAAATGAAATTTAGGCTAAAACACATATCAAAAACGATATACATAAAGCCAAGCTGCACTATTTTTTATGCTGTTCACCATCTGACGACCAGAAAAACTAATCCACCGGCTTCCTGATAAGATCCCCCTGGAGCTAAAATTGCAAATCCGTTTCTGTTACCGAACCGTCTCATTACCTAACACGAACACATGCCATATCATTTTCAATATACTAAACTGACAAACCCTCATTTTACATAAGCGTTACTTTGGGCAACATTGAGTTTAATATTTTCTGTCGCCAACACAGGCCCACACCATGACACAGACCCAGACAATCAACGGAGTCATGCTCCACTACCGACTGGAAGGTCCGAGCCACCTGCCCTTGCTGGTCTTTTCCAATTCTCTTGGCACCGATATGCGGGTATGGGAACCACTGCTCCCCCTGCTGGCCGGGCAATACCGCTTTTTACGGTATGACAAACGCGGCCACGGCCTGTCGGATTGTCCGCCGGCTCCTTACCATATCGATGACCACATCCATGATTTGATTGGCCTGCTCGACGCACTCGAGCTGAGCCAGGTGGCCTTGTGCGGCCTGTCGGTCGGCGGCATCATCGCCCAGGGTGTGGCGGCCCGCCGGCCGGAGCTGGTGAAAGCGTTGATCCTGTGTGACACCGCCCACAAGATAGGCCCCGCCCAGGGCTGGGATGATCGCATCAAGACCATCCGCGACAAGGGGATCGACTTCATCGCCGACGCCGTGCTGGAACGCTGGTTTGCCACCGGGTTTCGCCACCAGAAGCCGCTAGAACTGGCCCTGTGGCGCAACATGCTGACCCGTACCCCGATGGAAGGTTATATAGGTACCTGCGCCGCCATCCGTGATGCAGATCTAACCGACAGCTCGGCGCGTCTGACCCAGCCTGCCCTGTGTGTGGTCGGTGATCAGGATGGCGCCACCCCGCCGGATTTGGTGCAAAGCACCGCCGAGCTGATCCCGGGCAGCCGCTTCGAAGTCATCAAAAACGCCGGCCACCTGCCCTGCGTTGAGCAACCGGCCGCGCTGGCCGCCCTTGTCATCGATTTTCTCAATCAGCATAACCCCGAGCCGAGCCGCTTTGAGCAGGGCATGAGGGTGCGCCGCTCCGTGCTGGGCAATGCCCATGTCGATCGGGCCAATGCCAATAAAAGCGTCTTCGACGAGCCCTTTCAGACCTTTATTACCGAAGGCGCCTGGGGCTCGGTCTGGAGCCGCCCTGGCCTGAGCAAGCGGGACCGCAGCCTGCTGACCATCGCCTTGATGGCCTCGCTGGGCCATGAAGAAGAGCTGGCCATGCATATTCGTGCTACCCGCAACACCGGCGCCAGCAAGGCGGAAGTACAGGAAACCCTGCTCCACCTTGCCGTTTATGCCGGCGTGCCATTCTCGAATGTCGCCTTCCGCATCGCCAAGGAAGTCTATAACGAACTCGAAAACCAAGAGGAACAATGATCATGAGCAGCATTACCCAAAGGGACTGGTCCAGCCATCCCGCCTACCTCTCGCCAGAATACAAGTCGTCCACCCTGCGGGGGGTGTCCCGGAACCTGGTGAAGATCGATCCCGAGCTGGCCGAACTGACCGGCCCGGCCTTTGGCCCGGAAGTAGTAGGACCGCTGGATCACGATCTGACCAAAAACGGCCAGGTCAACGGCGAGCCCATCGGCGAGCGCATTGTGGTGACCGGCCAGGTATTCGACGAGTTCGGCCAGCCGGTCGCCAACACCCTGGTTGAAATCTGGCAGGCCAACGCCGCCGGCCGCTATGTGCACAAGGCAGACCAGCACGATGCGCCGCTGGATCCCAACTTCCTGGGATCCGGTCGCTGCCTGACCGACGCCGAAGGCCGCTACAAGTTCTATACCATCAAGCCTGGCGCCTACCCCTGGGGCAACCACTCCAATGCCTGGCGCCCGAATCACATCCACTTTTCCTTGTTCGGACCGTCCATTGCCACCCGTATCGTGACCCAGATGTACTTCCCTGGCGATCCCCTGCTGCCCCTGGATCCCATCCTTGAAGCCACCCCGGCGGAAGCCCGTGACCGGCTGGTCAGCGATTTTTCACTGGATGTGACCGAAGAAGGCTTCGCCCTGGGTTATATCTTCAACATTGTGCTGCGTGGTGTAAACGCCACTCCTGTGGAGGCCTGAGCCATGACCATGAAACAAACCCCCTCACAAACCGTGGGTCCCTACTTCGCCTACGGCCTGACTGCCCAGCAGTATCACTACCCTTATTCCCAGGTAGCCGGCAGTCAGCTGGTGCAGGGCGAGGTTCAGGGTGAACGCATTCGTCTCACCGGTCAGGTATTCGACGGCCAGGGAGCTGTCGTGGACGATGCCATGATCGAAATCTGGCAGGCCAATGCCGCCGGTCGCTTCAACCATCCGCTGGATAACCGCGCCGCCAGGCCGCTGGATGAGAGCTTTCTGGGTTTTGGCCGCTGTGGCACAGGCACCAGCACAGATCTAAGCTTCAGCTTCGACACCATCAAGCCGGGTGCTGCCCAGGATGGTCACGCCCCCTTCATCACTGTGATGGTGTTTCTGCGTGGTCTGCTGAGCCATGCCTACACTCGCGTCTACTTTGCCGATGAAGCCGCAGCCAACCAGGACGATCCTGTGCTGAGCAAGGTGCCCGCCGAGCGTCGCCAGACCCTGATCGCCCAGCGTAAAGAAACCGGTAGCGGTGTGGAGTATCGCTTCGATATTCACATGCAGGGCGACAAAGAAACCGTGTTCTTCGAGGTGTAATCAAAATGGCCATACCTGCTTGCGGGTCGGTATGGCTATGTACCAGCCCCACCACCCTGTACCATTAACGCCGTCATTGCAGCGAGGCCGCCATGTTTCCCATCTCTCCTTTTGATTCCGCCCTGTTCCGGGAGCTGCTATCCAACCCGGATGCGGCGCGCTGGCTGGGTGATGACGCCCAAATTCGCGCCATGCTGAAGGTCGAGGGCGAACTGGCTCTGGCCCAGGCCGACTGCGGACTGATCCCCGCCGACGCCGCCGAGGCCATCGCCCGGGCCGCCGCCGAGCTGGAGTTGCCTGCCATCAAGCTGGCATCTGGCACCGCCGCGGCCGGGGTACCGGTGCCAGCTCTGGTCAAGGCGCTAAAGCAGGCCCTGCCCGCCGACCAGGCACGTTGGGTGCACTTCGGTGCCACCAGTCAGGATATTGTCGATACCGCCCTGGTGCTGAACTGCCGGGAGCTGATCGTCCTCTATGAAGCCCGCCTGACGCAGATTATCAATCAGCTGGCCCGACTGGCCCGGGCCCATCGCCATAGCCTGACCGCAGGCCGTACTCGTACCCAGCAGGCAGTACCCATGAGCTTCGGCTTCAAGGTCGCCAACTGGCTGCAACCCTTGCTGCGCCAGCAGGAGCGGTTGCAACAACTGAAACCGCGCCTGCTCAAGCTGCAGCTGGCCGGAGCGGTCGGCACCCTGGCCGCCATGGGGAAGCAGGCCCCGGCCATCGCCATCCGGCTGGCCGAACGACTGAATCTGGCAGTCGGCCGCAACTGGCATACCCAGCGCGACAGCCTGGTAGAGCTGGCCAACTGGCTGGCTATGACCACTGGGCTACTCGGAAAAATTGGTCAGGACTGGCTGTGGCTGAGCCAGACCGAAGTCGGTGAAATCACCTTCACCAATGGCGGCGGTTCGTCCACCATGCCCCAGAAATGCAACCCGGTGAACGCCGAGATCCTGGTCGCCATGGCACGTCACAACGCCGGACAGGTAGGACAAATGCACCAGGCCATGGTGCAGGAGCACGAACGCAGCGGCAGCGCCTGGACTCAGGAATGGCTGGTATTGCCCACCATGCTGATGTGTACGGCTGTGGCCCTGCATCACGCCGAAGACGCGCTCAACCACCTGGTGGTCAACACCAACCGATTGCAGGCCAACCTGGAGTTGTATAACGGGGTGATTTTCGCCGAGGCTGCCACCTTCGCCCTGGCCCGCCAAATGCCACGGGATCAGGCAACAGATCTGGTTAAAGCGGCCTGCAAGCAGGCTATCGGTGGGGATCGCCACCTGTTTTCGCTCATCAAGGAGCAATGCGGCATCGAATTGAATCTGGCTCAACTGCAGCAGCATCTGCTGGAAGGGGGGGCTACCTCTGCCTGGTTCGAAGAGATACTGGCTGACGCCGGCCACTGAATGAATCGCTCACATAAACGGAGATGCCTTTGCTGGCTATAGTGTCCATTACCGCCCCTATTTTCCTGCTGATTGCTATCGGCTACGTCGCCGTACGCTGGCGCATGCTCCCCCATGAGGCCATTCCCGGCCTGGGTCGCTTTGTGCTCTACTTTGCCATGCCGGGGCTGATCCTGAGTACCCTGAGTTCCATGCACATCGAAGAGATCATCGAGCCCGGCTTCATACTGGCCTATGGTCTGGGCACCCTGCTGATGATGGGGCTGGGGTTGTTGTTGACCTTGAGGGTGCTGAAAAATGAACCGGTGCTCGCTTCCCTGAAGGCCATCGGCATGACCATGCCCAACACCCCCTATTTCGGCTTTCCCGTGCTGTTACAGCTAGCGGAGAGCAGCGCCAGCAAGGCCTTTGCCATGGCCTTGCTGGTCGAGGCCCTGCTGATCATCCCCTTATCCATGACGCTGCTGCAGTTTCATGCCTCACGCAGTACCGGCCTGCCCCTGGGCCGAGTCTTGCTCAAGTTGCCCAAGCAAGTACTGCGCAACCCTCTGGTCATCGCCATCGCCGTCGGCCTCCTGATTTCGACCCTGGACATTACCCTGCCACAACCGGTCAACACCACCCTGGAAATGCTGGGCCGGTCCTCGGCCACGATCGCCCTGTTCATGATCGGCGCCTCTCTGGTCGGCAGTCCGATCAAGGGCAAGCTCGTCGGCATCACGCCGGTGCTGGTCGGCAAGCTGCTGATCCATCCCTTGCTGGTAGCGTTGCTGATCTGGTTGCTGCCGCCCTTCGATCCCGAGCTGCAGCTGGCAGCCATCCTGCTGGCGGCCATGCCGATGATGAGCATCTATCCCATTTTCGGCAGTCAGTACGGCCACCGAAACTTCACCGCCAGCGCCCTGATGCTGACCACAGTCACCGCCTTCTTCACCATTTCGGCGCTGTTGCTGTTTCTCCGCTAACCTGCATCTGGCACCGCCTTTAGCCCTTGCCTATATCGAAACCAATATAGAAAAGGGCCAATTATTCATTATTCATCCCTGATTGATTGTTTTAGCTTTGTTGCTCCAATGAGAAATTAATGTTTATGACGTTGCAGTTATTCGGCAACTGCCAGGACGCTGATAATCAACATCATTGTTAATCGCCTTCCCGGCGCTGGCGGTGGGCCTCCTCTGACGGCCTGATGGTCATAACAATACTGGCAGGTTCGAGCCCTGCCTTGGTCAACTAACAACAAGGAATGTTTATGAGTATTTTACGTTCTCCCGCTTCACGTAACAATAAAGCCCGCGCCCTCACGCCTCTGGCCGCCGCCGTGCTGCTGGCCTCTCCGGCTGCTCTAGCGGTAACCGGACACTATGTTCCCGGGGTCGAAGGGATCAAGGGCTCCTCCGTACCACCGCCCGGCACCTACTATCGCGGCTATGCGGTACAATATGAAATCGACCAGCTCAATGACGACAACGGCGACGCCCTGCCCGGCAGCAACACCGGCTCGGTGACCGCCCTGGCCAACCGCTTAATCCATATTACCGACAAGAAGTTTCTCAATGCCGACTACGGCTTCGAGACCATAATCCCGATCCAGCATACCTCGCTGGATTTCAATATCGCCGGCCTCGATAGCTCCGAAAGCGGTGTCGGTGATATCTTTATCGGCCCTGTGGTCCTCGGCTGGCACGGCCAGCAGTGGGATGCGGTGTTTGCCTCCGGGGTCTGGTTCGACACCGCCAGTAGCTCCGAGCCCGCCTCTCCCGGCAAGGGCTACAAGAGCGCCATGATCACCCTGGGCGGCACCTTCTATCCGGACGCCGCCAAGAGCTGGTCCTTCTCGGCCCTGTCCCGCTACGAAATCAACTTCGATGACAAGGACGACATCGACCGCGGTGACAGCTGGCAGGTGGAGTGGGGCCTGGGCAAGCGCCTGGATAACGGCATAGAACTGGGACTTATCGGCTACGACGGCTGGCAGCTGGAAGAAAATGAAGGGGCGGGTCCCAGATTCACGCCAGGCAAGGTAGAGAAGCACGCTCTGGGCCTGGAGGCCGGCTACTTCTGGCCTAGCCTCGGCTTTGGCATGGCCGCCGCCTACCTGAACGAGTATCAGGTCAAGAACGGCCCCCAGGGGGATATGTTCCGTATAAATATGACCAAGGTATTCTGAACTCCGCCGGCCCCACCCAAAGCGGGGCCGCTAACTGCCCACGCTTTCATCCCGGCTGCACTCCAGTACCGTATTGATAAAATTCTGCAGGGCCGGGGACTGGTTGTGGGTGTTCCATGCAAAGGACACCGACATGTCGCATTGAGTCAGCTCCGGCATCTCGATGAAGCGCACTCCGGGTGGTGAAAACCATTTACAGGTGTCTGGGACGATGGAAATACCCAGGCCGGCGGCCAGATGTTTGTGATAGTGCCGGTTGAAGTAATCAACCATCACCGGAGGCATCGTCTCCGGTGAGTATCTGTGCCAGAATTTTAACAGGCCGAGCCGGTCACGCTTCTCAAGAGCGCGCCGTAGCCGGCTGGGAAAATGACGGGTGGACGTGCAAGAGGCGAAGTCGATAATGGCAGGGCTGGCACCGTCGCGGACCAGGATGTTGCCACTGTTGCCCAGATCCAGATGCACAAAATCATGGCGGTGTATATTTGTCACCAGGTCCCACAGGTCTGTGAAAAACGCTTTGGGCAGCGGTGAGTTGCCACCGGCTTGGCGCAGGGTGAGCCCCTCTATGTAACGGTAACTGATGGTGTGGGGGGTTCTTGTGTCTTGCCTGCTGAGGGATGCCTTCCTGGCCCGCGAGGCTTTGGAGTGCATGATGCTCTCGATTGGGAACTAGTCGCCCGTAGATTAATGTGCCGGGAAAACCACATTTGCTATAGTCCTTGACCACTATTGCACCTGCAGGGTGGGTCTCCTTTTCCACAAGCGCC
The DNA here is from genome assembly GCF_048268965.1 of Oceanisphaera sp. Lineage (GTDB taxonomy): Bacteria > Pseudomonadota > Gammaproteobacteria > Enterobacterales > Aeromonadaceae > Oceanimonas. The sequence continues at coordinate 13,413 of NZ_JBLWUK010000008.1, read as the reverse complement.
TGACCCCACCTGCGCTTGTAAAGACGCTCGCTTGTCGTCACGGTTCTGATCTCCTAATACAGCTGCCTGATGTAGGCTAGCAATGGTAATGCCGCTGGTTGCTACACGCCCTACGCAACTAGTTCCGGAAGTGCTCGGGGTACCACATAGCCTAAAGGCTGATACAGTCGTTCTGCGTAGTGGTACCGGATCCAGCGATTTATAACTGCTCTGACTTGGCCCAGTGATTCGAACCGATTGAGCATGGCGGTGGGCCGCGCCGTCCCTATGATCGGTTTTTTGAAATTACGCCCCATGAACGGGGCGTAATTTCCACCGAGTTCATGCCGCGGCCAAGGTTGCGCAAGGGCCGAGGCTCCGGTACATATCAGGATGGATGACTGCCCCCTCCGAGAGCACGGAACAGACTGATTTCGGCAGCAAGCTGGTTGAACCGGTCAGACAACAATTGTTGTCGGGCGCTGAAGTACTGGCGCTGAGCATCCAGTACCGTCAAGTAGTTGTCGACGCCCGCATTGTAGCGATTTTGGGCCAACTCAAAGTATTCACTGTTTGCGTCGACCAATGCCTGCTGCGCATCAACTTGAACCTTGTAGGTTTCGCGCGCGGCAAGGCTGTCGGCCACATCACGAAATGCCTGTTGGACGGTTTGCTGGTACTCAGCCACACGAATGTCGCGAGTGGTTTCTGCCACTTCCAACCCCGCCTTTAACCGACCACCGGTGAAAATGGGCAGATTGATTTGCGGGGCGAACAGCCACGCGCCACTGCCGCCTTCAAACAAACCGGACAGCTCACTGCTTGCGACCCCAGCATTGGCGGTTAGCGTAATGCTGGGGAAGAATGCCGCTCGGGCAGCGCCAATATCTGCATAGGCTGCCCGTAGTTTGTGTTCTGCTTCCAGGATGTCTGACCGGCGGGTAAGCAGGCTTGATGGCAAGCCTGCTTCAATGTGGCCCATGGCTATCGGGATGGAGCTTCTGGACTCCGTTATAGTCGAAGGCAAGTTGTGACCCGTAAAGAAAGCCAGTGCGTTGAGCTCCTGCTTTACCAACCGATCGAAACGTGCGACTTGAGTTCTGGCCTGGTGCACCAGTGTCTGGGCCTGGGTCACGTCCAGCGACGAAGCAACATCGCCTTCAAACCGTTGTCTGATCAGATTGAGATTTTCTTCATAACTGTCGAGTGTTGCCTCGGCCAGCTTCAGTTGATCCCGGTTCGTGAGCCAGGACAGGTAGGCCGTGGACACTTCACTGATCAACGACGTTTGCAAGCTCCGTTGTGCGTACTCGGTCGCCAGATAGGTCTCAAGAGCCGCCGCCGAAAGGTTGCGAACCCTACCAAAGAAGTCGACTTCATAGGTGCTCAAGCCCACGGCTGCATCGTAACGACCCGAAGTTGCCGCACTGCCGGAAGGGGACAGATCTGCGGGCAGTCGTTGGCGTGTGCTGCCGCCGCCAATGGCGAGGTTCGGGTACAGTGCAGACCGCTCTATCTGATACCTGGCGCGCAGCACCTCGACGCTCAGGGCAGCCGCGCGCAGATCCTGATTGTGTTCCAAGGTGGCGGAAATCAATTGTTGCAAACCGGTATCGGTAAAAAAGTCCCGCCACTGAATGTCGGTGCTTGCCAGCGACAGCTCGGCGCCGGCCCCCTCTCCATCGTCGGTCGCCAGCCACTTCTCAGGCACCGCTGGCGAAGGCTGCTGATACTGCGGCGCCGTTGAGCAGGCGGCAAGCAGGCTGGCACACGTAGCCGCCAGAATAACTCGACTCAGCTTGTTCATGGGGTCACACCTTCCACTTTCGCTGTGTTGTGTTTGCGGGCCACCAAGCCGGTAACAAACACATAAAACAGCGGCACAAAGTAAATCGCCAGAATAGTGGCCGCCAGAGTACCACCTACCACAGCCGTACCTATGGCGTGCTGGCTGGCGCTGGAGGCACCACTGGCAAGCGCCATGGGCAGCACACCGAAGATGAACGCCAGCGAGGTCATGATGATCGGCCGCAAACGCAGGCGGGCGGCTTCTGCGGTGGCTTGCAGCAGTGGCTTGCCTTCCTCTTCATACAACTGGCGGGCGAACTCCACGATCAGGATGGCGTTTTTCGCCGCCAGCCCCATGGTGGTCAGCATGCCCACCTGGAAGAACACATCGTTCGAAAAGCCCCGGGCCAGAGTGGCTAGCACGGCACCCAGTACCCCCAAAGGCACCAGCATGATCACCGCAAACGGAATGGACCAGCTTTCATAGAGGGCCGCCAGACACAGGAACACCACCAGAATCGATAACAGGTACAACTGCATGGCTTGACTGCCCGCCTGTTTTTCCTCGTAAGACAGGCCGGTGTATTCCAGACCGATCCCCGGCGGCAGTTCCTGCGCTAACCGCTCCAGCACCATCATGGCATCGCCGGTAGCGTAGCCCGGAGCCGGGGCGCCCTGGACCTGCACGGCTGGCACACCCTGGTAACGCTGCAGGCGTGGTGAACCAAAGACCCACTCGCCGGTGGCGAAGGCGGCAAACGGCACCATTTCGCCCTGGGCGTTGCGTACGAACCATTTGTCAAAGTCTTCCGGCGCCAGGCGGGACTCCTGAGTAGCCTGTACATACACCTTCTTGACCCTGCCATTGTGCAGGAAATCGTTAACGTAACTGGAACCCCAGGCCGCAGACATGGTGGCGTTAATGTCGGCAATGGATACCTGCAGCAAGCGGGCCTTTTCGTCGTCGATGATCACCTGGTATTGAGGCTCATCTGGCAGGCCATTATGGCGCACCATCATCAGTTCAGGGGCGGCATTGGCCGCTTCAAGGAATTGCCCCATGGCGGCCATCAGGCCCTCGTGGCCGATCGAACCATCGTCCTTCAGGTAGAGATCAAAGCCGGTGGCGTTACCCAGCTCTAGAATGGCCGGCGGCACAATCGGGAACACGATGGCATCTTTGATCTGGGCAAAACGGCCACCGGCCCGTTCAGCCAGCATGAACACACTCTTGGCAAACTCTTTCCGGTCGGCGAAGGGCTTCAAGTCCACAAATAGAATGCCCGAATTCTGGCCACGGCCGGCAAAGTTGAACCCCCGCACCGCCATGACGCCTTTCACGACCTCGGATTCCTGCTCCAGCAGGTAGTTCTGCGCTTCCTCCAGTACGGCCTCCGTACGCTCAGCGGTGGCATTGGTTGGCAGTTGCACCATCACGATCATCGTGCCCTGATCTTCATCCGGCAGGAAGGAAGTGGGCAGACTGGTGTACAGGAAGCCAACGCCCGCCACCAACAGCAAGTACACACCCATAAATCGGATTTTGCGGCCAATGATGTAGCTCACGCCTTTTTTGTAACGGTCGGCGTTACGATTGAAGGTACGGTTAAACCAGCCAAAGAACCCTTTCTTCTCATGCTGTGTATGTGGCTTGAGCATGGTGGCGCACAGGGCGGGGGTCAGAATGAAGGCGATCAGTACCGAGAACGACATGGCAGAAATAATGGTGACCGAGAATTGGCGGTAGATCACTCCGGTGGAGCCGCCAAAGAAGGCCATGGGCAGGAACACCGCGGATATCACCAGGCCGATGCCCAGCAGGGCGCCGGAAATCTGATCCATGGATTTCTTGGCGGCCTCTTTCGGCGACAACCCTTCCTCTTCCATCAGCCGTTCCACGTTCTCCACCACCACAATGGCATCGTCGACCAGCAGGCCGATGGCCAGTACCATGGCGAACATGGTCATCACGTTGATGGTAAAGCCGAATGCAAACAGCACACCGAAGGTCGCCAGCAACACCACCGGCACCGCCAGGGTGGGGATCAGGGTCGCGCGCCAGCTCTGCAGAAACAGAAACATCACCAGGAACACCAGCACGATGGCTTCGAGCAGCGTCATCACCACGGTTTCGATGGAAGCCGTAACGACTGGCGTGGTGTCATAGGGGAAGACAATCTTCATGCCCTCAGGCAGGAAGGCTTCCAGTTCCGTGAGGGTATCCTTGACCCGGGTGGCGGTTTCCAGTTGGTTGGCCCCGGTGGCGAGGCGCAGGGCCATACCGGCGGCCGGTTTGCCGTTGTGTTTACCGGTAACGGCGTAGTTTTCGTTACCCAGACTGATATCCGCAACGTCGCTCAGGCGTACCTGGGAGCCATCGGCGTTGACCTTCAGCAGAATGTTTTCGAACTCTTCGGGGGTTTTCATGCGCTGCTTGCCGATCACCGTGGCCTGCAGTTGCACACCGTCGGCGGTGGGTAGTCCACCCAGCTGACCGGCCGAGACCTGGACGTTCTGGGCGCGCACGGCGCTGATGACGTCTTGCGGGGTAAGCTGATAGCTGTTCAGCTTTTCCGGGTCCAGCCACAAGCGCATGGCGTACTGGGAGCCGAACAGCAGGAAGTCGCCCACACCCTGGGTGCGGGCAATCGGATCTTGTATGTTAGACACGATGTAGTCGGCAAGATCGCCCTGATTGTACTCGCCGGTCTCACTCACCAGCGCAACCATCAGCATGAAGTTGACCTTGTACTTCGACACCCGAATACCCTGGCGTTGCACTTCTTCAGGCAACAGGGGGGTGGCCAGCTGCAGTTTGTTCTGCACCTGCACCTGGGCAATGTCCGGATCGGTGCCCTGTTCGAAGGTCGCGATGATCTCCATGCTGCCATCCGTGTTACTCTCGGAGGAGATGTAACGCAGTCCATCCAAGCCATTCAGTTGCTGTTCAATGACCTGAACCACGGTGTCCTGGACGGTTTGCGCCGAGGCTCCCGGGTAAATAACGGATAGCGCGATGGCCGGTGGCGCAACATCCGGAAACTGGTTTACGGGCAGGCTCTTGATGGCCAGACCACCACCCAGCATCAGCAGCAGCGCGATCACCCACGCAAAAATGGGGCGCTCAATAAAGAAATGAGGCATACAGGGAGCTCCTTACTGTGCGCTGGTGCGAAGGTCGGTATTAATGGCGAGATTTTCGGCAGGAGAGGCCACTACCGGAATCCCCGGCGCCAGGCGCTGCACACCTTCAACCACCACGTTCTCACCGGCTGTAAGGCCGCTGTTAACCAGCCAGGTATTGCCAACCGTCCCGGCGAGTTCCAGGTCGCGGCGCTGAACGGTGTTGTCGTCACTGACGACCCAAACGGCCGGCACGCCACGGGTGTCGCGGGTTACCGCCTGCTGTGGAACCAGAATGGCATTCTGGCGTACGCCCTCGGTCACCAATGCGCGCACAAACATGCCCGGCAACAACTTGTCGTTGGGGTTGGAGAATTCGGCGCGCAGCGTCACCGAACCGGTGCCCTCATCAACCACCACTTCGGAGAATTTGAGTACACCGGAATGGGGGTATTCCTGGCCGTTTTCCAGCACCAGAGACACGTCAACATTGTCGTTCTCATCCGCCTCGATCAGACCTGTTTCAATGGCGTGTTTCATATCCAGCAACTTGGTGACAGGCTGAACGATGTCCACGTAGATCGGGTCAAGCTGTGTGATCGTCGCCAGCTCCTGCGATTGGCCATTGGTGACCAGCGCACCTTCGCTTACCCGGGTTCGACTGATTTTACCGGTGATCGGGGCTTTGACGTCAGTGTAAGCCTGGTTGATGCGGGCAGATTCGTATTCCGCTTCGGCACTGCGCAGGCCGGCCAGGGCATCGTCGTATTGCTGGCGACTGATCGCACGGCTGCCCAGCAGGTTTTCATAGCGGCTGGCCAGATTGCGGGCGTTCACCAAACTGGCGTTGGCGCGAGCCAGAGCCGCCCGGTAGGGGGCATCGTCAATGCGATACAGAACCGTGCCTTCTTCCACCACGGAACCCTCGGTAAACAGGCGTTCCTGAATAATGCCATTGACCTGTGGCCGGACTTCCGCGGTGCGCCAGGCCCGCGTTCGGCCGGGCAACTCGGAGGTCAGCGCCAAGGGCTGTTCAGTGACTTTGTAAATGCCGACCTGGGGCGCGGGCCGCTCGATTTGTTGCTGTTGTGATGCTTGGTCACTGCAACCGGCGACAATGAGTGCGGTAAAAAGCAGGGTGACGAGCTTGCCTATACTGGCTGATAAGGTTTTTGGATTCACGTATTCAGTCCCATGTGGTGTTTGTGTTTATGTTCGTGTACTGAAAGGCGGCATTGTAACCGCATAGTGGTACACAAGGCAACGTCGGTTTATACTGTACTGGCTCGGATACTTGACACTACGAAGTGGGGCAAGCGTAATAACGGGCTAACGAAAAGCGGGAGACGCAGAGATTAATGAAAGCGACACAGCAGAGTGGCCAGATCGAAAATCGACACGGGGGAATTCAGGTGATCGCTCGTGCAGCGGCAATATTGCGTGAACTGGGCGACCATCCCAAAGGTCTGAGCCTCGCAGAGATTGCCAAAGCGGTCGACCTGCCAAGGTCAACGATTCAACGTATTATTGCGGCACTTGAGACAGAGGGTTTCGTGGAGATGGTCGGGAGCCAGGGTGGCCACCGGCTTGGCCCTGAACTGGGGCGGCTGCTTTATCACACGCACATTGATGTAATTTCGGTGGTTCGTCCTTTACTGGCGGACCTTTGTCACGAAGTGGATGAAACTTTGGTGTTTTGCGGTGTTGAGCACTATCAGGTTCTGGTGCTTGAGCGGGTGGTTTCGGAGCAGGAGCTGCGTGTGGTGCCGTCCATGGGAAGGTTGCATGTGCCGTTCCACTCGACCTCCGTCGGGAAGGCTCTGCTGGCAATCATGACGGACGATGCTGTCGCAAAAATACTGAACAAAACTCTTGCAACAGACAAACCAGGGGGAACCGATAGAGAGGCGCTTATGGAGGACATCCGGCACATTCGCAGTGCAGGATATGCAGAAGATTATGAAGAATATATGGCGGGCCTAGCTTCGTTTGCTGTCTCGCTGGATACTTATTTCGGTAAGTTCGCCGTGGCGATTGTAGCTCCAGTCAGCCGTGCATTAACCCGCAAGCCGGAGTACATCGAGCCGCTTAAAGCTTTCAAAATGGAGGTGGAAGCTAAAATTGGCCAGAGTTATGGAGAGCCCAGAGATACTTGAGGAAAAGATCAACAAAACCTACATAAGCACTTTGCGTGGACGTCTATCTAGACGTCTAGCAGCCTGCCGGATTTGCGCTTGACAGGCGTCGTTTTAAGTGGTTTTGTGCATTTGGCTCCCGGCTTTGACCGTTAGCGACTGTTCAGTGAGCCCAGGATGGTGACAGGGTGACAGGGGCGCTGGAATTTCTCGAATCTTGAGCCCCGTCCTGTCACACGCCCGGTGAACGGGAAATCCCCCCGCTCACCGGGCGTGACGACACCATGCCAGTCATTCACACTGAAGTCTATTGACCAGACAGCGTCAGCAACAGGCTGACGCTGTTTTTTACGGTGTGGCATTATTGAGCGCCTTGCACCCCGTCTGACAGCTGCCCGACACCCGCCTCTCGAAACGCTTTGGGAGAACACCCGGTCAGCCTGCGAAAGAAACGGGAAAAATAAGCCGGCTCACTGAAGCCCAGGCTATCGGAGACCTGGGCTATGGTCATGGCGGTGTAAATCAGATTACGCTTCGCCTCCAGTAACAGTCGTTGGTGAATAAACTGCAACGCCGTTTGCTGGCCCAGCTGATGACAGATGCCATTCAGGCGCACCACCGAGATCCCCAGGGTGGCGGCATACTTCTGAACCGGCCATTGTTCATGATAATGGCGTTCAACCATGCTGGAAAAACGGGAAAAATAGGCATGTCCCTTCGAACGCAGCTCGCTGAATGCATGCTGCTCTATGCTTCTCCGTTGCACCCAGGTCAACAACAGATTGACCCAGGCCTCCAGCGCCAGCTCCCTTCCCGATGCATGATGGCCGTACTCCCGCTCCAATGAAGTAAACAGGGTGTCGAGAAACGCCTTGTCCTCTCCCAACTCCAGGCTGAGTGAAGAAGAGCCAAAGGCGAGTGGCATGTTCATGGCCAGTTCGAAACGGGACACCAGGGGAGTCGCCAGGGTCAGAACACAGCCACGCACATCCTGAGAAAAGCGGAAACCATGCACACACAAAGGCGTGACCCACTGCAGTACAGGCTCTTCGACTACGCTGACATTTCCCTCGATATTCAGCTCGACCTGCCCCCGCTGCACATAGAGCAGCTGATAAAAGTCACTGTGCCGGTGTGGCTTGATTTCCCAGTCATGCAGGCTGCTGCGCTGGGCGATAGACTCATAGTGCAGCAGATCGGGAGTCACCCAATGCCCCTGCTCTCCATAGAGCTTAAAAACCGGTATCTCTCCTCCCACGCCTTCTCCCTATGTTTTAAAAAGTCCAACTATAACCATCAATAGTCCCTGTTTATTAGCTCTATTTTAACTAAAAATACAACTTAATAACATAGGGGTAACCGGTTGATGCCGGCCATGGAGGAAAGACATGAAAACACAAGTCGCTATTATTGGAGCCGGCCCCGCAGGTCTGCTGCTGGGTCAGTTGCTGCACAAGGCAGGCATCGACAATGTGATTGTCGAGCGCCAGACACCGGAGTATGTACTGGGGCGAATCCGTGCCGGCGTACTTGAGCAAGGTATGGTTGACCTGCTGCGCGAAGCCGGTGTCAGCGAACGGATGGATGCCGAAGGCCTGGTGCACGATGGCTTTGAGTTGGCGCTCGATGGCCGACTGGAGCATATCGATCTGAAAGCCCTGACTGGCGGCAAGACAGTGATGGTCTACGGCCAGACCGAGGTTACCCGTGATCTGATGGCCGCCCGCGAAGCCTGCGGCGCCAAGTCCATCTATCAGGCCAGCAACGTTCAGCCTCATGGCATGAAGAGTTATAGCCCGTATATCACCTTTGAAAAAGACGGTGAAACCTATCGCCTGGAATGTGACTATATCGCCGGGTGCGACGGTTTTCACGGGGTGTCGCGCAAGTCGATCCCGTCCGAGGTGCTGACCGAATTTGAACGGGTCTATCCTTTCGGCTGGCTGGGCCTACTGGCAGATACCCCGCCGGTACACGACGAGCTGATCTACGCGCGTCATGAGCGTGGTTTCGCGCTGTGCAGCATGCGTTCCTCTACCCGTACTCGTTATTATGTACAGGTGCCGGCGACAGAGAAAGTGGAAGACTGGTCCGACGAACGCTTCTGGGAAGAGCTCCGCAGTCGTCTGCCCGCCGAGCAGGCCGCAAAGCTGGTGACCGGCCCCTCACTGGAGAAAAGCATAGCGCCGCTGCGCAGCTTTGTAGTGGAGCCCATGCAATACGGCAAATTGTTCCTGCTCGGCGATGCCGCCCACATAGTACCGCCAACCGGCGCCAAGGGGCTGAACCTGGCCGCCAGTGATGTGAATACCATGTACCGTATCCTGGTCAAGGTTTATCAGGAAGGCCGTACCGATCTGCTGGAGAAATACTCCGAAATCTGTCTGCGCCGCATCTGGAAAGCAGAACGCTTCTCCTGGTGGATGACCAGCATGCTGCACGACTTCCCGGAAAATGATGCCTTCACCAAACGTATGTTACAGACCGAGCTGGAGTATTTCGTCGGCTCCGAGGCCGGGCGAAAGACCATAGCGGAAAACTACGTGGGCCTGCCCTACGAAGACATAGAATAAATTGTTAATTGAAACCACCGTTCAGATTATCATCGGCCGGAATGATAGGGGAAAGTCCCGGCAGCCGATATGAAGAGCGGTTGTTTCCTATATACTTTACGGTTTCTGAAGCAGAAACATAGGTATTGTATTCCCTGCATGCCCTGACGGCGCAGGTATCGGACATTAAAGTGGAGATGGACTTATGGGACTGGGTGGTGTTAGTGCATGGCAGCTTCTTATTGTGGTCTTGATTCTGGTGCTGTTATTCGGCTCAAAAAAGCTTCGCGGTCTAGGGAATGATCTAGGCAGCTCCATCAACGGCTTCAGGAGAACCATAAAAGAAGATGATAAATAAAGACTACCGATTACCGTTATCTATGCTCTTTACCCTCACATAAGCGCCTGAACTTAAACAGTTCACACAAGATGGTAAGGAGGCAGCACAGCCTCCTTCCACAACTTGCGGTTTCCAGCACCCGTTCATCACTGCACACGATTGAAACTATCGTACGGCGGCTTATGGAAGCCTGTACCTCCGACTCCCACACGACTCTGACCAGTCTCTGCTGAATCCGCTTCAAATCTTGGATCAAACCTCAGGATCCAGCGTCACGCTCGGCGGCCTTGCTCTGTTCGCTTGAGCCCGGACCATATCTATACCCGCTTGATCGACCTGCATCGAGTAGACGACGTGGAGCGTAGTCTGCGGATCAATGCCAGACTTATCTTATTACTGGCCAATCATATTGGTGATGCTCAGGTGCTCGAGCAGGCTTTTGAGATAGCCAGCTCAATGGAAATGCAAGGAGAGAAGACTCATGCGTAAATGGTTCCAATTCCCTATTCGTGAGGGAAACACCTCTCGTCAGGCCCACTGCGACATGCCTGAAGGTACTTTCGAGCGGGAGATCGGCAAAGAGGGCTTTTTCGGCCCGGCAACCCATATGTATCACAGCCATGCTCCCACCGGCTGGAGTGACTGGGAAGGACCGCTGCGCCCCCGGGCTTTCGACACCAATCTTCTGCAGCAGCCGGGCCAGACGCCCTGGGATGCCTCCCCTCTGCTGAATAATGCCAACGTCCGGGTACGCATCTGGAAGAGCAACCAGTCGATGGATCATCTGGTACGCAACGGTGATGGCGACGAGTGCCTGTTTATCCACCAGGGCAGTGGTCACCTTTATTGCGACTACGGCCATATGACCTTTCGTGACGGCGACTATATTATTCTGCCTCGCTCCACCAGCTGGCGGCTGGAGCTGGATGAGCCGGTCACCATGCTGATGATTGAAGCCACCGGCGGCTCTTACATGACCGCCGAACGCGGGCTGGTTGGCCCCCATGCGGTGTTCGATCCGGCCATTCTCGAATATCCGCATATCGATGACGCCTTCAAGGACCAGCAGGCCAGGGCCGGTGACTGGCGGGTACTGCTCAAGGCACGAGAACAGATGAACTGCATCACCTTCCCTTTTAACCCTCTGGATGCCCAGGGATGGAAAGGGGATCTGACGGTGTTCAAACTCAACTGGCGTGACATACGTCCGCTGATGAGCCACCGCTATCATCTGCCGCCTTCCGCCCACACTACCTTTGTGGCCAATGGCTTCGTGATCTGTACCTTCGTGCCCCGTCCAATAGAGTCCGATCCCGGTGCGCTCAAGGTGCCCTTCTACCACAACAACGATGACTACGATGAAGTGATCTTCTACCACAAGGGCAACTTCTTCAGTCGGGACAATATCGAGGCGGGCATGGTGACCCTGCACCCCTGCGGCTTTACCCACGGACCTCACCCCAAGGCCTTCGCCGCCGGCGCCAAGCATGCCAGAACCGAGACCGATGAAGTGGCGGTAATGATCGACAGCCGACTGCCGCTGAATGTGGCCGAGCTGCCGGAAGGCGTTGAGAACATCGACTATGTGAACTCCTGGCAGGTAAAAACATAAAGACGGCCAGGAGCCAGGCTCTAAAGCCATCAGCCCTGAATAAAAACATGATTTTAAAACTGAACACAGGTCAAAGATGCAACCCGTTCGGTGTTAATTCATTTTGATAACGATAGCGTTACTTCAAGGAGATTATTGTGAAATTAGCCTCTCTGAAACAGGGCCGCGACGGCCAGCTTGTGGTGGTATCTCGGGATCTGAGCCGAGCGGTCAAGGCCACACAGATCGCCGCTACCCTGCAGGCCGCACTGGATAACTGGGCAGATACCGAGCCGGCCTTGCAGGCGCTGTATCAGCAACTGAACGATGGGTCATGCGCCGACAGCTTTGCGTTTGTTCAGGCCGCATGTGCCTCGCCCCTGCCCCGCGCCTATCAATGGGCCGACGGCAGCGCCTATGTCAACCATGTTGAGCTGGTGCGCAAGGCCCGTGGCGCCGAGATGCCGGCCAGTTTCTGGACCGATCCGCTGATGTATCAGGGTATGTCCGACGGCTTTATTGGCCCCCGTGAAGACATTCGGCTGGCCGACGAAGCCTGGGGTATCGACTTTGAAGGCGAAATTGCGGTAATAACCGACGATGTGCCCATGGGCACCGGCGTCGAACAGGCCGGCTCCCATATCAAGCTGCTGATGCTGGTCAACGATGTGTCCCTGCGCAACCTGATCCCGGGCGAGCTGGGCAAGGGCTTCGGCTTCTTCCAGGCCAAACCGGCCTCTTCCTTCTCGCCGGTGGCGATCACCCCGGACGAGCTGGGAGATGCCTGGCAAGACACCAAGGTGCACCACCGTCTGCGGGTTCATCTGAACGGTGAGCTGTTCGGCGAACCGGATGCGGGCACCGACATGACCTTCAACTTCGCCCGGCTGCTCGCTCATGTCAGCTTCAACCGGGCGCTGTGCGCTGGCAGCATTATCGGCTCGGGCACCGTTTCGAATCTGGATCGTAGCACCGGATCCTGCTGTCTGGCCGAACGCCGCATGCTGGAGATCATCGAGCAGGGAGCAGCCAAAACGCCTTTCATGAAGTTCGGCGACCGGGTGAAAATCGAGATGCTGGATCAACAAGGGCAATCTATTTTCGGCGCCATCGATCAGCAGGTAGTGAAACATGAAACTCTATGATTATGCTCGCTCTTCCGCGGCCTACCGGGTACGCATCGCGCTTAATCTGAAAGGGGTGGCCTATGAGGCCACCTCCATCTCCTTGCTGGATGGTGCCCAGCAAAGCGATGATTACCGCGCACTCAACGCCACCGGTCTGGTGCCCAGCCTGGCTATTGACGATCAAGGAAGCGGAGAAAGCATTCTCGGCCAGTCACTGGCCATTATCGAATACCTGAACGAATGCTATCCCGATCCCCCCCTGCTGCCGGGCACCCCGCTGGAACGGGCCCGCACCCGGGCGCTGGCGCTACAGGTAGCCTGCGATATTCATCCAATCAACAACCTGAGGGTGCTCAAGTACCTGACCGGCGAGCTCGGACTCAGCGAAGAGCAGAAAACCACCTGGTATCACCACTGGTTGAAGCAGGGACTGGCGCCCCTGGAGCAGCAACTGAGCGGCAGCGACACCCCGTTCTGCTGCGGCAACACGCCGACGCTGGCGGATATCTGCCTGATACCTCAGCTCTATAATGCCCACCGCTTCAAGCTGGACATGAGCCCTTATCCCAGGCTCCTCGCCATCGAGCAGGCCTGCAACCGGCTCGACGCATTCAGTCGAGCTCACCCGGAGAGGTAATGAAGTTCAGTCCTCGAGCCATAACGAAAAAACCCCAGCATTTCTGCTGGGGTTTTGATGTTAATGGCGGAGTGGACGGGACTCGAACCCGCGACCCCCGGCGTGACAGGCCGGTATTCTAACCAACTGAACTACCACTCC
>NZ_JBLWUK010000007.1:0-104036 GCF_048268965.1 Oceanisphaera sp. | reverse complement strand
CACCTGGACTGGGCTTTCAAATATTTACGACGAAACGCTCAACCATCGCAGCAAAGTAAATCGAAGCAGGGCAAGGGATTACGTGACATTTACGATTTTTTTAATGCTTAAGAACCTGGCTATGAGGGGACGCTATGAGAGGGTCACTCCTGTGTACCTCCTGTCGTCATTCCCGTGCAGACGGGAATCCAGGGTATATGGCACTGAACTGTCAGTTTGCGGCTGGTCTGCAAAGTCACTGGGCCCCCGCCTTCGCGGGGGTGACGGGTTATTCGAGGGTGACGGGTTATTCGAAGGGGACGCTATGAGAGGGTCACTCCTGTGTACCTCCTGTCGTCATTCCCGTGCAGACGGGAATCCAGGATATATGACACTGAACTGTCAGTTTGCGGCTGGTCTGCAAAGTCACTGGGCCCCCGTCCCCGTCCCCGCCTTCGCGAGGATGACGCTCCTTCGCGGGGTGACGATTATCTCGCGGGGGGGACGATTTCCCATACCTGGGTGTTCGGATAAAAGGCATACCAGGCAAACCAGTAGCCTGGCTGGGCGCTCAGCTGTTTCCCCTTGTCGTTGAAAAACCTCGGCTGGCCATTCGTGTCTGTTTCGATACGGATGCGCTCCCCGCCCAGGGTGTCGTACAGCGGCGAGGTCTGGTTGCGCAGGGCTCGGTGGGGATAGGCCCTGGCCTCGCCGTTGATCACGAGCCCGGTGACCATCTCCTTCAGCGGCAGGGCCCGGCTTTGGTTGCGGATGGGAAACATCAGCGCATTGCGTCGGGCATATTCCCGGTAGGGGTCGCGTTCGTAGTTGCGAAAGTAGCCGGTGTCGGCGGACAGCACCTTGGTGTCGGGATGCGCCTCGCGCCACTCTTGCCACGAGGTCAACGACAACGGCAGCGTGGGCAGCACCAGGCCTTTCATCGGACCGGTCACGGCTTGAGCCAGTACCTGGGGCCAGAGTGATTCGCTCTGCCGGTCGTAGAGCAGCAGGTTGCTGTTGTACAGCAGGCCGGAGACCCCGAAAGTCAGGGGCTGGCTCTGGTGCTCGGCCACCAGTACCACGGCGGTAGCACAAAGCGGGCAATAGGTGATGGCGACTGCCTGGCCACCTATGTAGTCGTTCACCACTTCATGCCAGTTGAGAATGGCCACCGGGTAGGCCTTGGTCTCGCCCTGGTATGCCAGCCCTATCACCTCGTCCCGGGGCGCCAGTATGGCGTCGATGAATCCGGGGTTATCGATGGCGGGAATGCCGTCCCGGGGCGGACCGCCCGGCAGTAGCTCTGCTGCCGGTATCAGGGCGTCGTCCAGGTTGAAGCCGTTAAGGCGAGTCTGGGTCTGGCCGGGGATACCCCATAGCAACAAGCCCAATATCAGCAGCCAGCGCAGGCATGTTCCGAGCGGTGTTGTGAACCGAGGGGGCCGGGCAGAGGTGTTTGGCATCATGTACTCTCCGTCTGCATTTTTGTCGGCACTTGTTAAAGAAGACAGGGCCGTACCGGGCTTTATTGCAACGGACGGGCGCCAGTCTGTAAGAAACCGGCCGGCTACAGCGACTGTTTAATAACCCGTTTACAAAAGCGGACCATCCACAAAGCAACGCGAAACCACCAATAACATCATTCACGGTAACCACTCATCCGCAATGAAAAACAAGGGGGCAACCCGTATGAAACTGTTGAAGATCTCACAACTCTTGCTGGGTCTGCTACTGGGCACCCAGGTGATGGCCGCCGATATCCGGCCCTTTAGTCAGCAATTATTCGAGCAACTCCAGGCAGCAGGCCAGCCGGTACTGGTGGACGTCTATGCGGACTGGTGCCCGGTGTGCCTGCGTCAGGAGGCGGTGCTGGCTCCCATGCTGGACGAGCCGGCGCTGGAGCAGCTGATCATGCTCCGGCTGGATTTCGATACCCAGCAGGCGGCGCTGAAACGTCTGGGAGTGAACCGACAGAGCACCCTGTTGCTGTTTGATGAAGGTCGGGAGATAGGGCGGGTGCTGGGTGAAACCGACGCCGGCCGGCTGCGTCGCTTTATCGAGCGGATCCACTGAGGAGTGCCCCATGGACATCGGCATCACGGTATTCGGACTCAGCCTGCTGGCCGGCCTGGTGACTACCTTGTCACCCTGTGTGCTGCCCTTGCTGCCGATAGTGGCTGCTTCGGCCATGGCCAGACGGCGACGGGGGCTGTTTGCCCTGGCGGCAGGCATGGCCCTGTCTTATACCCTGGTGGGCATCACCCTGGCGTCGGTGGGGCTGGCCCTGGGGCTGGATGGCCGAATGCTGCGCACCCTGGCGGCTCTGTTGATGGTATTGGTGGCCATCTGGTTGCTGAGCCAACGGGTACAGCGCGGCTTCAGTGCCGCCACTGCCGGCCTCGGCAATCGGGCGCAAGTCTGGCTGAGCGGCTGGCAGCCGGGCACGACCACCGGCCAGCTGGGAGTAGGGTTGCTGCTCGGCCTGGTATGGGTGCCCTGTATCGGACCGACTCTGGGAGCGGCCATTACCCTGGCCGGTCAGGGACAGAGCCTGATCGAGGTGTCGCTGGTCATGCTGGTGTTCAGCCTGGGTGCCGTGCTGCCGTTGATGGCGGTCGGCCTGCTGGCGCGTAGCGGACTGGGTGGCAAACAAGCCCGATTGTCCGGCCTCGGCCGAGGGGGACGGACGCTGCTGGGCCTGGCCTTGTTGTTGATCGGGGGGCTGGTGCTCACGGGGCTGGATAAACCGCTGGAGATCTGGCTGTTGCAAATCAGCCCGATGTGGTTGATTGAACTGAGCACCCGCTTCTGAGGCGACTAGACTTAGTCAGGGGCAGGCTGGTTGCCGCCGAGCGAGGTACAGATGCCAAGAAGGTTACTTTGGGCCGGAGTCGGTCTGCTTATCGTACTGCCCATCGTGGCTGTGCTGGTGATTATCAAGCTGAGCCAGTTCGATGCCATGACCACGGCGGGCGAGCAGATGCAGCTGCCACCGGAGCCGGTCAACATGATGAGAGTGCGTGAAGCACGCTGGCAGCCTGGGGTGACGGCGGTCGGCTCCGTGGTGGCGGTGCAGGGTGCCCTGTTGCGTATCGAGGCCGAGGGCATAGTAAAAAGCATCGACTTCGAGGCGGGTGCCCGGGTGGCGGCCGGTGACGTGCTGTTGCGGCTCGACGCCGAGCTGGAACAGGCACAGCTGCGCGAGGCCGAGTCTGCCGCCGCCCTGGCGCGACTTTCCTTTCGGCGGGCGCAGCAACTGCGCAAAAGCGGCAGTATTGCCCGGAGCGAGTTTGATCAGGTGGCCGCCAACCTGAAGCAGACTGATGCCCGGGTCGATTTTTTCCGCGCCCTGATCAACAAGAAAAACCTGCGCGCGCCCTTTGCCGGACAACTGGGTATCCGTCAGATAAGCCTGGGCCAGTTTCTCGACAAGGGCAGCGCCGTGGTGTCGCTGCAGTCCCTCGACCCCGTGTATGTGGACTTTTCCCTGCCTCAACAACAGCTGGCCGAACTGAAGCAGGGCCTGGCGGTCACGGTGAGCTCCGACAGCTATCCCGAGCAGCAATTTACGGGCAAGGTGACCGCCTTCAATCCCGAAATAGACGCCGTGACCCGCAGCATTCGGGCCCAGGCGACCCTGGCCAATCCGGATGGTCGCTTGCGGCCCGGCATGTTTGTGGCGGTTGACATGCAGCTGGCACGCTCGGAGTCCGTCTTGCTGATCCCGCAGACGGCGGTGGTACATGGCCCCTATGGCGATGCGGTGTTCGTGCTGGAAGAGGGAGAGCAAGGGGCCGATGGGGCCTCGTCGCTGGTGGTGCAGTCGCGTACGGTCCGCCTCGGCGCCCGGCGCGGTGACTTCGTGGCCATCACCGAGGGGCTGGCGGTGGATGAACGGGTGGTATCTACCGGCGTGTTCAAGTTGCGCCCGGGGATGGCGGTGGTGGTCGACAACAGCCTGGCGCCGGCCTTCAAACTCGACCCCCAGCCCGGTAACAGCTGAGCCATGGCCGCCTTTACCGATATCTTCGTTCGTCGTCCCGTGCTGGCGCTGGTGGTCAGCATAGTGATAGTGATTGCCGGTCTGCAGGCCTGGTGGTCGCTGAGCGTGCGCCAGTATCCGCAAAGCGAGAATGCCTCCGTGATTGTCGCCACCCCCTATATTGGCGCCAGTGCCGAGGTGGTGCGCGGGTTCGTGACCACCGCCATCGAAGGCGCCATTGCCTCTGCCGACGGCATTGACTATGTGGAGTCCAAGAGTCTGCTCGGTCTGTCGCTGGTCACCGCCCGGCTCAAGCTCAACTACGAGCCGACCCGGGCGCTGGCTGATATTACCGCCAAGGTCAATCAGGTGCGCAACGAACTGCCGGTCGAGGCGGAGGTGCCGGCGATCAGCGTGCAGTCGGCGGACTCGGAATTTGCCGCCGCCTATCTCAGTTTTTCGTCCGAGCGACTGTCCCAGAGTGAAATCACCGACTATCTGGTGCGGGTGGTACAGCCCCGGCTGGCGGCGCTGGCAGGGGTGCAGCGGGCCGAGATCTTCGGGGCGCGCACCTTTGCCATGCGGGTCTGGCTGAAACCGGAGCGCATGGCGGCGCTCAATATCAGCCCGTCTCAGGTGAGCGCGGCGCTGGCCGCCAACAACTTTCTGTCGGCGGTGGGCAGCACCAAGGGGGCTCAGGTGCAGGTGTATCTGACCGCCAATACCGACTTGCATACCGCCGAGCAGTTTCGGCAGCTGGTGGTGCGCCAGCAGGGCGATACCCTGGTGCGGTTGCAGGAGGTGGCCGAGGTGGAGCTGGGCGCCGAGGACTATGACACAGAGGTCAGTTTCAACGGCCAGACGGCGGTGTTTATGGGTATTTTTCCGCTGCCCAATACCAATACCATAGAGGTGATTCAGGGGGTGCGGGTGGACTTGGACGCCCTGGGCCGAGACTTGCCCGCCGGGCTGGAGGCAAAACTGGGCTACGATGCCTCCGAATACATCGACAACGCTATTCATGAGGTGGTCGGCACCCTGATGGACACCCTGCTGATCGTTATCCTGGTCATCTTCCTGTTTCTCGGTTCCTGGCGCTCGGTACTGGTGCCGGTGGTGGCCATTCCGGTGTCGCTTGTCGGCGCTATTTTTCTGATGCAGGCCTTCGGCTTTACCCTCAACCTGCTGACCCTGCTGGCCATAGTGTTGTCGGTGGGGCTGGTGGTGGACGATGCCATCGTGGTGGTGGAAAACGTCGAGCGCCACCTGCGGGAAGGGCGCACACCGGTGGAGGCGGCGCTGATTGGTGCGCGGGAGCTGATAGGGCCGGTCATCGCCATGACCATCACCCTGGCCGCCGTGTATATTCCCATCGGCCTGCAGGGTGGCCTGACCGGCTCGCTGTTTCGTGAATTTGCCCTCACCCTGGCCGGGGCCGTGACCATCTCCGGCATAGTGGCGCTGACCCTGTCGCCCATGATGAGCGCTACTCTGCTACGCAGTGCCGAGCGGGAAGAGCGTGGCTTTACCGGCTGGGTCAATCATCGCTTCGACCGGGTGCGCGAGGCCTACGGTCGGGGGCTGGCGCATATTCTCAAGCGTCGCCCGGCCGTGTATGTGCTGTGGGCCGTGCTGACTCTGCTGGTGGGGCCCATGTATCTGTTTTCGCCCAAGGAGCTGGCGCCGCTTGAAGATCAGGGGTTTATGTTCGGCATCATCAACAATGCGGCCAACGCCTCGGCGGATCAGAAAATCCATTTCGGGCGGGCGGCGGAGCAGGTGTTTCTGAATGCACCGGAGCGGGAGCTGACCTTCCAGATCCTGCTGTCGCCTTCGGATCCGTTCGCGGCGGCATTGGGGGTGGGCGGCTTCAGTGGCATGGTGGTCAAGCCCTGGGATCAGCGCAGCCGCTCCATTCGGGAAATTGTGCCCGAGATGCAGGCCGGGCTGTCCGCCATTCCCGGCTTGCAGGTGTTTGCCAGCCAGCCGGCGGCGCTGCCCGGGGGCAGCAATTTTCCGGTGGAGTTCATTATCGCCTCCACCGATGAGCCGGCGCAGATGCTGGTGTATGCCGAGCAGCTGCAGCAGCAGGCGATGGCCAGCGGCCTCTTTTATTTTCCGCCGGTGATCGATCTCAAGATGGATCAGCCTCAGTCGGAAATTGTGCTCGACTACCAGAAGCTGGCCGCCCTCGGGCTGACCCAGCGGCAGGTGGGGGCCGATTTGGGGGCGGCCCTGGGGGGCAATTATGTCAACCGTTTCAACATACAGGGGCGGGCCTACAAGGTGATCCCCCAGTTGGAGCGGGGCGAGCGGCTCAACCCGGATCAGCTGACCGACATCTATATCTCGGGGCCGGGTGGGCAACTGATCCCGCTTGGCGCCATCGCCACCCTGCGCGACAGCACGGTGCCGCGATCCCTCAACCGCTTTCAGCAGCTCAATGCGGTCAAGCTGTCGGGTATGACGCCTCGGCTGGACGAAGGTCTGAAGGTGCTGGAAGCCGCCGCCCGCAAGCTGTTGCCGGCGGATTACACCATCAACTACACCGGCGAGTCCCGTCAGTTGCGCACCGAAGGGGGCAAGTTCCTCCCGGCGCTGGGGCTGGCGATACTGATGATTTTTCTGGTGCTGGCGGTGCAGTTCAATTCCTTTCGCGATCCGCTGGTCATTTTATTGGGCTCGGTGCCGCTGGCCATGTTTGGGGCGCTGCTGTTCACCGTGCTGAAGATGCCCAACCCGGACTTGCCTTACTGGACCGACGGCTGGACCACCACCCTGAATATTTACGCTCAGGTCGGGCTGGTGACCCTGGTGGGGCTGATTGCCAAAAACGGCATCTTGATCGTCGAGTTTGCCAACAAGCTGCAGCAGCAGGGGCACGACAAGCTGGCGGCGATTGAAGAGGCGGCCATGACCCGTTTTCGCCCCGTGCTGATGACCTCGGTGGCCACTGTGGCGGGGCACTTTCCGCTGACCCTGGTTGAGGGCCCGGGAGCGGCGGCGCGTAATTCCATCGGCCTGGTGCTGGTAGGCGGCATGGCCATCGGCACCCTGTTTACCCTGTTTGTGGTGCCCTCGCTCTATATGCTGATCGCCCGTCAGCACCGGAAGACATAAATGACGCCGAGTCTCTGCGTGGTGCGGATCAGGCTATGCCGAGGCGAGAGAATGATCAACATATGTGACAAAAATGTTATTCGGCCTGTAATATCAGGGGAGTCTGTTGCGACTGTATAAACTGGCAAGACCTGTTTTATCCCGAGCCTTTCATGGACGAACTTATCTTGAGGAACACAATCATGCGTCGATCTCCCAGCCAGTCCGAATATCATTTTCGCATTTCTCCCATTGCCGCCCTGGTGTCGGCTTCTCTGTTAACCCTGGCGTTGTCGGGTCCGGTGCAGGCCGTCGAGTCGGGCGCCAATAGCGTGCAATGGGTAGCCATGAGCAAGAAGCCCTGCGCTGCCAATCCTTGTGCCGCCAACCCCTGCGCCGCCAAAAATCCCTGCGCGGTCCAGAACCCTTGCGCTGTTAAGAATCCCTGTGCGGTGAAGAGCCCGTGTTCGGCCAACCCCTGCGCCACTAAAAACCCCTGCGCGGTGAAGAGTCCGTGTGCGGCCAACCCGTGCGCCACTAAAAACCCCTGTGCGGTGAAGAGTCCGTGTGCGGCCAACCCGTGTGCCACCAACCCTTGCGCCACTAAAAACCCCTGTGCGACCAAGAATCCTTGCGCGGCTAAGCCGGCGACAGTGAATCCCTGTGCCGCCAAGGCGGTACAGCGGCCGGCTAACTATCAGCCTTATCAGGGAGACCAGAGCGAGCTGGTAACTCTGGGCAAGGCGCTGTTTAACGACACCAGCCTGAGCAGTAATGGCCTGTCTTGTGCCAGCTGTCATCAGGGCCAGATGATGTACCAGGCCAGTTTTGCCATGGCCTATCCCCATCCGGTAGCCATGGCACGGGATCAGTTTGGCCAGAGTGAGGTGCATCTGGACGAGATGATCCAGATTTGCATGATGGCACCCATGGCGACCCAGCCCCTGGCATGGGATTCGAAAGAGCTGGCAGCCCTGGTGGCCTATGTACAAACGGAGCAGGCGACGTTTAACCCCTGTGCCGCCAAGAACCCTTGCGCCGCTAAAAATCCCTGTGCGGTGAAGAACCCTTGCGCGGCTAACAATCCGTGTGCGGTCAAGAACCCCTGCGCCGTTAAAAGCCCCTGTGCGACCAAAAATCCTTGTGCGGCTAAAAACCCCTGTGCGGTGAAGAACCCCTGCGCCGTTAAAAACCCTTGTGCCACCAAATCCCAGTAAGGATGCCCATGACAACAGTGACACTTCAGCCCTTGCCCACACTGATAGCACCGGTGGCGGCCAGCTTAACGCCCGGTGACATTGGTCGGATGCGTGAAGCCGGCCGCCAAATCCGGGAATGCTACCGGGTGATGACCAAGGGCGGGGTTAACATAGTGGGCGAGGTGCTCAAGGGGCAGGGCACCTTTTTCGAGATGACCCACTACCCGCTCGACGATGTATTCGATAAAGACAGTCATAGCCAGTATTACTACCATGCCCATCGCGGCGGCGGGGTAGAGCACGGCCACTTTCATACTTTTTTGCGCGGGTCGGGCATTCCCGCCCAGCTGAAAATGCTGGACTACCCCCAGGCCAGCGAACCCTGGCCCAAGGGAGAGCAGGCCATTGCCCATCTGGTCGCCATCTCCATGGACGCCTGGGGTTATCCCACCGAGCTGTTCGCCTGTAATCGCTGGGTGACCGATGAAAGCTGGTATCCGGCCGAGGCGGTGATCTCGATGCTGGACCGTTTCGTTATCGATCATGCCAACCCGTCCTGGCCGGTGAATATCTGGCTAAGCAACATGCTGGTGCTGTTCCGCCCCCATATAGAGGCGCTGCTAAAGCATCGTGATGCGGTGATCGACCAATGGCAGGCGAGCAACCCCGACCAGGATATATTTGAAAACCGGCAGCTGGAGATCACCGGCCAGCTGCCGATTTCGGTAGATGGCTGGCTGGCCGAACTGGAGGCGGTGCCTGGATAAGGAGGCGTTTATGAGTGGGGAACATGCGGGCAAGACGGCGTTGGTACTGGCCGGTGGCGGCAGTTTGGGCGCGGTACAGGTGGGCATGTTGCAGGCACTGGTCGAGTCGGGGGTGCAGGTAGACATGGTGGTGGGTTCCTCGGTGGGTGCCATCAATGGTGCTTATTTTGCCGCCCGGCCTCATGAGCAGGGGGTAGAGGAGTTGGCTGCGCTCTGGCTGGCATTGCGCAGCGAAGATGTGTTTCCTATCCATGCCTTTACCACCCTAAAATCCTTGCTGATGGGGCATAATCACATCGCTCAGGCCGATGCCCTGGCCCGGTTGCTGCGCAACAAGCTGCCGGTGGCGCGCATCGAACAAACCGAGTTGCCGCTGCATATAGTGGCGACCGACCTGCTGACCGGTAAAGAGGCCTTGTTGTCGAGCGGTTCGCTGGTTGAGGCCCTGCTGGCCAGTTCGGCCATTCCGCTGGTTTTCCCCCACCAGGTGATCGAGGGGCAGGCGCTAATGGATGGCAGCGTGGCCAGCAATACGCCCATCGCCAGCGCCGTGGAGCTGGGCGCCGAGCGGCTGCTGGTATTGCCTACCGGCTTTGGTTGCACCTCCCCGGGAGTGCCCGAACGCATGGTGTCGCTGGCGCTGCACACCCTGAATTTGCTCAGCATGTGGCAACTGGCGCGGGATGTAGAGCATTATCAGTCGCGAGCCGTCATCCATGTGGTGACGCCCTTGTGTCCACTGGCGGTGTCGGTGTTTGACTTTTCGGCGACCGCCGAGCTGTTACGCCGTGCCCGAACGCATACACTGCACTGGATGGAGCAGGGCGGGTTGGAAACACAAGGAGTGCCCCACACCCTGAGGCCCCACCACCATTGAACCCGCTTCCCGCTTAAGCAGTCCGGCATAACAGGTGTTGTTATGCCGCTATTCCCCCCCTCTCTTGTCATTCCCGCGAAGGCGGGAATCCAGAACCAGTGGCGCTGAACTGCCAGTCTGCGGGGCGCCTGCAAAGGAACTGGGCCCCCGCCTTCGCGGGGGTGACGATTATTTCGCGGGGGTGACGATTATCTCGCGGGGGGACGATTATTTTGCGGGGGTGACGATAAAGGCAAACGAGCCCCTGAGTTCGCATCAGTTATGAGATATTGCTTACCTTGTCGCTTGTCCCGTGCCTGGGCAGGGCCAGGGAGATCAGTGCCGCCAGGGCGATAAAGGCGCTGGAGATCCACAAGCAGGCGGCCAGGCCGGCCATCTGGTAGACCCAGCCCGAGAGCAGGGTGCCGATCAGCCGGCCCATGGCATTGGCCATGTAGTAGAAGCCCACATCCAGAGACACACCGTCTTCGCTGGCATAGCTGACGATCAGATAGCTGTGCAGGGAAGAATTGACGGCGAACAGCACGCCAAACAGCAGCAGGCCCCCCAGCAGACTGAGCTCCACATCCAGTTCGCTGTTCAGCCCCAGGGCGATCAGCACCGGGATCAGGCACAAGGCCGCGGCCCACACAAAGGCGCTACGCCCGTCCGGAACCTTGCCGGAACGCTTGCCGGTAAGGTGGGGTGCCAGCGACTGTACTATGCCGTAACCAATCACCCACATCGCCAGAAAGCCGCCTACCCGCCACTGTTCCCAGCCGAGCTGGCTGGCCAGAAACACCGGCAGTGCGACCACAAACCAGACGTCCCGGGCGCCGAACAGGAATAGCCGGGCGGCCGACAGCAGGTTGATGGCCCGGCTCTTGGAGAAGATTTCACTGAATTTGGGCTTGTTTTTGGCCTTGCCCAGATCCCGCTGCAACATCAAGATGCTGAACAGCCAGACCAGCGCCAGCGCCACCGCCATGGCGGCCACGGCCCCCTGAAAGCCGAACCCGGCCAGCAGGGCGCCGCCCAGGAAGAAGCCGATCCCCTTGAGTGCATTCTTGGAGCCGGTGAGCACCGCCACCCATTTATACAGGGTGCCCTGGGCCTGACTCGGCACCAGCAGCTTGATGCTGCTCTTGGCGCTCATCTTATTCAGATCCTTGGCGATACCCGACAGCGCCTGGGCAGCCATCACCCAGGGCACGGTCAGCCATGCCAGCGGCACCAGCAGCATGGCCAGCGCCACAACCTGCAACGCCAGCCCCAGATTCATGGTGCGGTTCAGCCCCAGTCTGGCACCCAGCCAGCCGCCCACCAGGTTGGTGATCACCCCGAAAACTTCGTAGAACAGAAACAGCAGGGCGATTTCCAGTGGTTGGTAGCCCAGGCCATGGAAGTAGAGCACCACCAGCATGCGCAGGGCGCCGTCGGTGAGGGTAAAAGCCCAGTAGTTGCCGGTGACCAGCAGATACTGGCGAATTTGCGGTGAGAGACCGGCAAGCATGACTTACTCCTGATCCATCCGGCCCACCATGCGTGCCAGCTCGGCGGTACGGTTGGCGTAGCCCCATTCGTTGTCGTACCAGACATAGAGCTTGAGCTGGGTGCCGTTGACCACCATGGTGGACAGGGCGTCGATAATGCTGGAGCGAGGATCCGTCTTGTAGTCGACCGATACCAGCGGCCGCTCTTCATAGCCGAGGATGTCCTTGAGCTCGCCTTCGGCGGCCGCCCGCAGCATGGCATTCACTTCTTCTACCGTGGTGGCGCGCTCCAGCTCGAACACGCAGTCGGTCAGCGAGGCATTGGCCAGCGGCACCCGGATGGCATGGCCGTTAAGCTTGCCCTCAAGCTCGGGAAAGATATGGGTGATGGCGGTGGCCGAGCCCGTGGTGGTGGGGATCAGGCTCAGGCCGCAGGCCCGGGCCCGGCGCAGATCCGCATGGGGAGCATCGAGTATGGTCTGGGTGTTGGTAATGTCGTGCACCGTGGTCATGGAGCCGTGCCGGATCCCCAGTTGCTCGTGGATAACCTTGACCACAGGGGCCAGGCAGTTGGTGGTGCAGGAGGCGGCAGTGACGATCGGGTGCTGCTCCTTGTTATAGAGCTGATGGTTCACCCCCATCACCACATTGAGCACGCCTTCTTCTTTCACCGGCGCCGTGACCACCACCCGCTTCACCCCCTGATCCAGGTAGGCCTGAAGCAGGGCAGTCGTTTTCATCTTGCCGGAGGCCTCGATCACCAGATCGCAGCCGGACCAGTCGGTGTCTGCGATGGCGCTGTTGCGGGTACAGACGATGCGTTGGCTGCCGATAACGATGTCATTGCCCTCGGCTAGCGCTTCATGTTGCCAGCGGCCGTGTACCGAGTCGAAGTTGAGCAGGTGGGCCAGGGTGGCGGCATCACCGGCTGGATCGTTGATTTGCACAAACTCCATGTCGGTCCAGTTCCAGGCGGCGCGCAGCGCCAGTCGTCCCATGCGGCCGAAACCGTTGATACCTACTTTGGTCGTCATATATTGTCCTATTGGCGGATAAAAAAGGGGTTAGGCTCCCTCAGCAGACCCTGAGCCTTTGCTGGAACCCTGTTGTTGAAACACAGTTTCCGGAAAATGTTAGCAGCAGGCCAGGCTGCGCTGCGGCCGGTCGCCCATGTTGGCCAATGCCGTCAGGCTGTCTGCCAGATAGTCGGGATTATTGGCCAGGGTGGCAGCGATGACCTGCTCGACCCAGGAAGGCAGCTCGGGGTTGAGGCGGTAGTAAACCCACTGCCCCTGGCGTCGGTCCTGCAGCAGGCCACCCTGGCGCAGCAGGGCCAGGTGGCGCGACACCTTGGGCTGGATCTGCCCCAGGGCGGTGGTCAGCTCGCAAACACAGAGCTCCTCTTCATGCTGGATGAGCAGCATGCACTTGAGGCGGGTGTCGTCGGCCAGACATTTATAAAACTGAAGCGGATTCATCAAAAGTCCCTGATGTACTTTGCTGTGATAAGTCATCCCGTATAACAGGTGTGGTGCTGTCGTCATTCCCATCGGCCTATCTTGTCATTCCCCTAGCCTTATCTAGTCATTCCCGCGCCTTATCTTGTCAATCCCTAGCTTTATCTTGTCATTCCCGCGAAGGCGGGAATCCAGGGCTTGTGGCGTAGATCTGTCAGCCTGCGCTTCTCCTGCAAAGACACTGGATCCCCGTCCCCGCCTTCGCGGGGATGACGTTCCTACGCGAGGATGACGTTCCTACGCGAGAGTGCCGGAAATAATGCGGTAAATCATATATACACTTTTTCGTATGTCAATGGTGGCGCTCCGCAAATAAATCAATCTCCGTTGTAATAATGCCACCCTGGATGTCGACTTAGCCCCATAGCCATTAGCCGACTGACCAAACGATAAGGAAATTTACATGGCCGATTTTCCTGTTTCCATACTGATAGTGCTGCTTGCAGGCGTGGGGCTGCTGAGCTTGCTGATGGCTCCCCGAGTCCGTACCGCCGAGGGTTTTTTCTCCGGGCGAGACGAGCAGGGCGCACAACCCGGGCTGCTGACGCTGACCTTTTCTCAGGTCACCACCTGGATATTTGCCCGCTCGCTGCTCAATGCCGCCATTCTCGGCTATTTCTATGGCATTGCAGGGGCTTTGGCTTACAGCGTTTATTACGGCTCTTTTCTCACCGGTTGGCTGATTGTCGACCGGCTGCGTTATCACCATGGCGTACACAATATTCAAGGGTTTCTGGTGGCCAGATTCGGCCGGGTGGGCAGTGGGTGTTTCAACCTGTTGATCTCGCTGCGGCTGCTGACCGAGGTATTTGCCAACCTGCTGGTGGTGGGGATGGTGTTTGGGGTGGCGGGATCCGGCGGCTACACCGGTGCCATTCTGGCAGTGTCCGGCTTGACGCTGCTGTACTCCATGACCGGCGGGCTACGCGCCTCGTTGCGTACCGATGTACTGCAGATGGGGTTATTAATGGTGCTAATTGTGCTGCTGGTCGGCATGGCGCTGCTGCACCCCTTGTTCGACTGGCAAGGCGTGCTGACCAGTAGCCCCGAATGGAATAGTCCGGGGTGGATATTGTTGGTGGTGGCGCTGTTGCAGGTGCTGAGCTACCCCCTGCACGACCCTGTAATGATGGACCGGGGCTTTATCGCCGACCGCAGCACCACCAAACGCAGCTTTTTGCATGCCTTCTGGCTATCGGCGCTGCTGATCCTGGCCTTCGGGTTGCTTGGGGTGTTCGCCGGTCTGCAGAGCGGCGAAGACAAAGACGTACTGATCACCCTGCAACGCTTGCTCGGCACCCCGGCCATGTTGTTGCTGGGGCTGGCGCTGGTGATCTCCGCCGCCTCCACCCTGGACTCCACCCTGTCCAGCGCATCCAAGCTGCTGGTGGTCGACATGGGACTGGGGCGAGCTTCCGCCGGGAGTGGGCGCCTGGCCATGGCGTTGTTTGCTCTGGGGGGCCTGATGCTGGTGTTTGTGGGCAGCAAGGACTTGTTTGATGCGGTGGCGATCAGCGGCACCGCCTCGCTGGCGCTGACCCCGGTCATACTGTTCAGCATTCTCGCCGGGCGCGAGGTGGCCCGCTGGAGCTTCGTGGCCAACTTTGCCGTCGCCTTCGCCGGTGCCGTGCTGTATTTTCTTGAAAAAGGTGGCCGGATCGACTTAATAGGCCCGCTGTTCGGCGTAGAGCACAGCTACAGCAAACTGCTGGTGATCACGATAGCCATCCTGCTCTCGGGCCTGATACTGTTTACCCTGGGGCTCAAACCCAAAGCCGTGACGCAGGCTCCGAGCCTATAATTCCCCGCCTTCCTGCCCCTGGGGAGAATAGTGTGACATGGCTCGAGAGCCTGATACTCGGCACCGAGCTTTGACTCCCGGTGGGGGTAGCATGCTGCTATAATCGACTGAGGATTTCAGGAGGGCGTTATGCGTATATTATTTGCCCTGCTTGGTAGTATTTCATTGGGACTGGGCGTGATTGGCGCGTTTTTACCCGTGTTGCCTACCACGCCTTTTGTATTGCTGTCGGCGTTTTTATTTGGCAAATCGTCACCTCGCCTGCATGGCTGGATGGTGAACCACCCCTGGTTTGGCAGCATGATCCGCGACTGGCAAACCCACAGAGGGTTGCGACTTAAAGTGCGGCGTCGTGCGCTGTGGATGATGGCGTTAAGCTTTTCATTTTCTATCTATATAGTGCCGTTATGGCCAGTGAAAGTGGGGCTGGCGCTGACCTTTGTCGTGCTGTTGGTATGGTTTTTGCGCTTACCCGTGGTACCCGACCCGCCGGCAGTTGCATTGAAGCAAACTAGGCCCTAAGCTAGCCGCCATTCACCTTATATGCCATGCCCGTGTCGTGTCCGGGCCAACCAGGGCTGCCTGTCTATTATGAAACAAGAAACCCTTAAACTGATTGCCGATAGCATTACTTCTATTCCCGATTACCCGAAGCCAGGGGTGATGTTTCGGGATATTACCAGCCTGCTGGAAAATGCCACGGCCTTCAAAGCCACCATAGATACACTGGTAGAACAATATCGGGATGCCGGGATCAACAAGGTGCTGGGTACCGAAGCCCGGGGCTTTATTTTTGGTGCCCCGGTGGCTGCCGCCCTGGGGGTGGGGTTTATTCCGGCGCGCAAGCCCAACAAGTTGCCACGAGAAGTGATGGAAGTGGCCTACGATCTGGAATACGGGCAAGACACACTGCAAATTCACGTGGATGCTATCGCCCCTGGCGAAAAGATACTGATTATCGATGATTTACTGGCCACCGGCGGTACGGTAGAAGCCGCCGTCAAGCTGGTGCGCCGTTGTGGTGGCGAAGTGCAGGACGCGGCGTTTGTGGTGGCCTTGCCGGCACTGGGCGGCTTGCAGCGCTTGAATCATATGGGTATTCGCGTGAATAGCCTTGTGCAGTTTGATGGTCATTAATTGCCGATGAATTATCAGGTTCTTGCCAGAAAATGGCGTCCGCAGCGCTTCGCCGAGGTAGTGGGTCAGCAACATGTGCTGACGGCGCTCATCAACGCGCTTTCGCAGGGGCGATTGCATCATGCTTACTTGTTCAGCGGCACCCGTGGCGTAGGCAAAACCTCTATTGCCCGCTTGTTGGCCAAGGCGCTTAACTGCGACACCGGCATTACGCCGGACCCTTGCGGCCAGTGTGCCAGCTGCCAGGAAATAGAGCAGGGGCGCTTTGTCGATTTGCTGGAAATTGACGCCGCCAGTCGTACCAAGGTGGAAGATACCCGCGAATTACTGGACAACGTGCAATATCAACCGGCTCGTGGTCGCTTTAAAGTCTACTTGATCGATGAAGTGCACATGCTGTCGCGGCACAGTTTTAATGCGCTGCTTAAAACCCTGGAAGAACCACCGCCCCATGTGAAATTCTTGCTGGCGACTACGGATCCGCAAAAGCTGCCGATCACCATATTGTCGCGTTGTCTGCAGTTTCATTTAAAAAGCCTCGAGCCCGAGCAGATAGACACCCAGTTGCAGCATATTCTTCAACAAGAGCAGCTGCCTTTTGAGGCACAAGCCACGGCGGCCTTGTCGCGTGCGGCCGACGGCAGCCTGCGCGATGGGCTGAGCCTCACCGATCAGGCGCTGGCCTTTGGTAATGGCGAGGTCAAGCTGGCCTTGGTCGAGTCGATGCTCGGCAATCTCAATCGCAGCCAGCTATTGGCGTTAATTGAGGCTATTTTGGCCGGTGACGGTGAAGCTTTGCTGGCGCGAGTGGCCGAGCTGGCCAGCCAGGGGCCGGACTACGATCAAGTGCATAAGGAGTTGATTGGTTTTTGGCATCAACTGGCATTGGCGCAACTGGTCCCTGCGCCACAGCAACAACCTTATGCCGGCGAACTTAACCGCCTGGCACCCTTGGTATCTTCTGAGCAAATACAGGTTTTTTATCAGATCTGTCTGCAGGGCCGTAAAGATCTGCCCTTTGCCCCCGATGGCCGTTCGGCATTGGAAATGACCTTGCTGCGTACCCTGGCTTTTCGGCCGGAGGCGCCGGTCGTCACGGCTGCCGCTCAGCCCGCGGCCACAACAGAAGCCATACCGGTAAAAAAGCCCACGCCGCCTCCCGCTGATGATTCGTCGTTAGAGGCAGATGAAGATGATCAAATGGCGGCGAAACTCTGGCAGGAACAAGACGAAATATTAGCCCAGGCGGAACAGCTGGGTCATGCTGCGCAACCGCAACCGCAACCGCAACCGCAACCGCAACCGCAACCGCAACTGGCGCGAGATAGTGCCGCCGACGCGAGCGAGGCGATTCAGCCATCTATCGAGGCGCTAACGGCTCCCGCTCAGCCTGTTGATGCAGCTCCGGCACCTAGCATGGCGGATACCGGCACGAATATGTTGGCTGACCAGCCAGAACCCCGCCAGAACAGTCGTGATGCCGACAGCAAGACGGTAGAAAAAGCTGAAAACGGAGAAAATACCGCTCCGGCTGCTGCCCCGGCAACGGCAGACGCCAATCCGGTAGAAGATCCGGCTGCGGCCGATGTGGCGCGTATTCGCCGTTTGTTGCAAACCCGAAATCGCTTGCGCAGCCAGGACCCGGAAAAAAACACCACGTCCAGTCAGCCAGCTGTCAAGCCGATAACTAAGCCTATAGTTAAGCCAGTAGCCAAGCCTGAGCCGCCTCGGCAACCAGAAGGCGGGGCGGCATTGCCCGAGCAGGGATTTTCGGCCCCAACGGTGAATCACCCGTCGCCTGCTGCCTCGGCCAGCCCAACACGGCCTGTGCCAGAAAAGCCACAGGCAAGGCAGGGCGCCGATGAGCTACCGCCGTTAGATGCCTATGCTGACGTAAGCTGGGACAATGACGAAGATGATGCGCCGCCCTGGAGTAACGAAGGGGCTTCGGCTCAGCCTGTGGCTGCATGGAGTGCGCCAGCCGCTGCACCTCAGCAAGCTAATGCTAATAGCACCACGGCAACGCCACCAAGACAGGCACCAACCGCTCGTCCGCCAGCGGCTTCAGTTGCGCCAATGACGGCTCCGGTGACACCCGTGGGGAGTGCGCAACGTAGCTCCACGGATCCCGAGCCTTTGAAACCGGCGAGTTTATTGCCCAGGGCAGAAGACAGCTGGGCACGCTTGGTGGCTGACTTGCCGTTGGGCGGCTTATTGCGTCAACTGGCCATGCACAGCAGCCTGGAAGAGAAAAGTGACCAGCAATGGCAGCTCTGGCTGCAGCCGGAACATAAGCATTTATTAAACGAAAAAACGCGACAAGAGCTGGAAGCGGTGATCCAGCATCATC
The DNA here is from genome assembly GCF_048268965.1 of Oceanisphaera sp. Lineage (GTDB taxonomy): Bacteria > Pseudomonadota > Gammaproteobacteria > Enterobacterales > Aeromonadaceae > Oceanimonas. The sequence continues at coordinate 85,856 of NZ_JBLWUK010000007.1, read as the reverse complement.
AGGGGCAGCCGGTTAGCGTGCAGGTTGAAGTGGGCCTGCAAGCGGGCAAACAAACCCCGTTTGAAATAGAGCAAGTCTTGTTTCAGGAAGCGATTGCTCAAGCAAAAGATGAAATTGAGCGCGATGATGCGGTACAATTTTTCATATCGCGCTTTGCGGCTGTGCTTGAGTACGAGAGTATCGAGCCTATGGCGCAGTAGCGTCGGGTGTTATTTATCCATTAATCAAGAGTGAGCATATATGTTTGGTAAAGGTGGAATGGGCAATATCATGAAGCAGGCCCAGCAGATGCAAGAAAAAATGCAGAAGCTGCAAGAAGAGCTGGCTCAGCTGGAAGTCGTAGGCGAAGCCGGCGCTGGTCTGGTTAAAGTCACCATGGCAGGCAGCCATTCGGTGCGCCGTGTTGAGCTGGACGAAAGCCTGCTGCAAGACGACAAAGAGTTGCTGGAAGACTTGTTGGCGGCCGCCGTAAACGATGCAGTGCGTCGCGTAGAAGAGCAGAACAAGACCCGTATGGGCGAGCTGACTGGCGGCATGCAACTGCCACCTGGCTTCAAAATGCCGTTCTAAGACGCCTGTCTTTATAAAGCCGGGAATGTATTCCCGGCTTTCCGTTTCTTGTTCCCCGTGTTTTCTGCTTTTATCTCCCGAGTGATGCCATGCGTTTTAGCCCCCTGTTGGACGAATTAATCAAGAGCTTGCAAGTGTTGCCCGGTGTGGGCCCCAAGTCTGCCCAGCGCATGGCCTTTGCCATGCTGGAACGACAGCGTGCCGGTGGGCGTCGTCTGGCTCATGTGCTGGATCAGGCGCTGGAAAACATTGGCCACTGTCGCCAGTGCCGTACCTTTACCGAAGAAGAGGTGTGTCCGCTGTGTGCCAATCCCAAGCGGGCCATCAGCGGTCAGCTGTGCATAGTGGAAAGTCCGGCCGATGTGGTAGCCATCGAGCAAACCGGCCAGTATCAGGGGCGTTACTTCGTGTTGATGGGGCATTTGTCTCCGCTGGATGGCATAGGGCCCGAAGAACTTGGCCTGGACAAACTGGCCGACTGGCTGGCCACCGAGTCCTTCCAGGAGCTGATTCTGGCGACCAACCCCACGGTAGAAGGCGAGGCCACCGCCTATTATATTGCCGATATCGCCCGCAGCCACGGCATTGGCGTCAGCCGCATTGCCCACGGCGTGCCCATTGGCGGTGAGCTGGAACTGGTAGACGGTAACACCCTCAGCCATTCCTTTATGGGCCGTAAGCTTTTTGCATAATAGCTGGAAGAAAGCCGGAAGCGGTAAGCTGTCAGCGATCAGTTAAAGATAACACCCAAGACATAACCGAGCATGGGGGGCCTTAGTTATATAAGGAGTATTCTATCGTACGAAAGATAGTATGCATGGCCTCGGCTCGGTATTATTTTCACCCTTCACCCTTCACCCTTCACCCTTCACCCTTCACTAGAACTGTGCCTTTTCCAGCGTTATCGAGCTGATGGATGCCAGTAGCTGCTCGGCTGCATCGGCTTGCTGTACCTTGGCTGCTGCCTCGGCAATAAAGGCCCGCTTTATATCTTTGGGTTGATAACCGCGTAAAAACAGCTGACTCAGGGCCAGCTGCATGGGGCCCAGGCTGGGGTTGAATGCCACATTTTCCAAGTAGCGTCCCAGGCATAGCTGGCCGTCGCTGAGCAGCAGGGCAACGCCGGCGCGGTTTTTACTGTAAGGGGCGTAACTGGCATTGGCTTCATCCAGAGCGGCGAACATCAGAGCGTCATGGGTATCCACTTGAGGGTTGCCGGCAGCCACCAGGTTGCCGGCCGGGCCGTTAAGCATGCCATAAGACTGGTTCAAATCCGCGGGGCCAAAGGCGTGAGGCAGTAGCTCACTCAGCATGAAATTTTCTTGTGGCAGCACCAGCATCAGGCTGTCTTGATCCAGCTCGAGCATAAACTGACGGCAATGGCCGCAGGGGGTGGCGCTGACGATGACTTTCTCGATGTAGCGCTCATCAAACAAGGCCGCATGACCAATTGCCGACTGCTCGGCATGCAATGCGCTGCTGAGGGGCTGACCGGCTATTTCCATATTCGCCCCCAGGTACCAATGGCCCGAGCCACCAATGGCGATGGCACCCACGGTAAAATCGGACACCGGCACCCGGGCTTTTTGTTGTGCCAAGGGCAGCAAGGCCCGGGCGAGCGCCTCTTCTCCCAGCTGGGTGGCTTGCACTAAAATGGCGATTTGATCCGGGCTGAAACGCGCCAAATGCTTAAGCCGGTGCTGCTCTAATGTCTGCTGAAGTACATCATTCATGACGCTAGCGTCTCTTGTTTGGTTATTGCATAAACCAAAGATAGAGGTGAAACAGTGGCGGGGCCAGTACGGCGGTGGCTATGCCAGACACCACCATGGCCAGTGAGGCAAAGGCGCCTTGTACCGGACCCTCCTCGGCAGCGGCACTGGTACCAATGGCGTGAGCACCGGCCCCTATGGCCAGTCCCTGAGCTTCGGGGTGATGAATGCCGGCCCACCTGAGTAACGGAAAGCCGATAATGGCGCCCATCATGCCGACGATGATCACCAGGCCCGCCGCTATGGCCGGAATGCCGCCCATGGCTTGGCTGACACTCATTGCCAGCGGCGTGGTAATGGACTTGGTCGCAATGGAGGCCAGCAGCTCGGGGTTGGCCTGCAATATCCCGCCAATAACCAGGGTCGTACCGACAGAAATCAGTGCCGACAGGCTGCAGCAGAGCACGATGGGTGCTAGCTGCTGGCGGATTTTGGCGGCCTGTTGATACAGCGGTAGGGCAAAGGCCACCACCGCCAGCTCCAGCAGTCGATTAAGCGGCTGAGTGCCGGCCTGATAGGCGCCGCCGTCTTGCCCGCTGGCTATTAGCAGGGCGATGATGATCAGCGCCGGCAGCAGTATGGGGTTGACCAAGGGGTGTTGATAACGCCGAGCCAGCTTTTTTACCCACAGGTAAAGCAGGGCCGTCAACGGCATGGCGAACCATAACATCATGCCTGCAGCCTCTGATAAAGCCGACCCACTACCAGCAGTATCAGTATCAGGCCGCTTAAGGCGGCGCTGATGATCAAGCCTATGCTGTCGCCGAGCACATCCATATAGCTGAGTAACCCCGCCGCCACCGGAATAAACAGGATTGCCATATGGCGCAGGATCAGCTGGCCACTGTCATGGACCCAAGACAAGGGAACAAGCTGGCTGCTGAGCAAAAAAAACAGCACAAACAGCCCGATAATACTGCCCGGAAAGGCAAAGGGGAGCAGGCTGGCAATGGCGTTGCCGATGATCAGGCAGGCCAGTAACACCACAAAGCCGCGTATAAAGATGAAGGCTTGCGATTTAGAGGGATTGAACATAACGCGCCACCGCTTGCAGCAAAGCCAGCCTGGTTTCATCTTCCTGATGCTCGATCACCAATTGCTCCAGTCGTTGCATATAGGGCTCGGCCATGTCCGAGAGCTTGTCCTGGCAATGTTGGCGCCAGCGCTGCCATTCCTGTTCATTCAAGGTGTGGGGGTAATTGCGCGCCCGATAACGAAACAGTAACTCGGGCAGACGTTCATCGTTAAATTGCAAGGGGAGCGCGGCGAGGGCATCGGGGGTGCTGGTGCGCACCATCTCCATGGCTGCCTTGTCGGCGGTGCCAAAGAAGCCTCCCTGATACAGGGCGGCGTCAACATCGGTAATGGGAGCAAAGTCGGGGGCCTGTTGATACAGGGCCACCACTTTTTCCCGAATTTCCGGGTGGCGGCGCAGCAGATCGAGGCTGAGCCGACATTGGGCCCGATCGATACCTAACTCATCGGCTCTCTGTTCGGTTAGGGCGCCCGCCTTGGCCAGCACCGGGCACTTGTTGATGTGCACCAGCTTTACCGGCACCGGTGCCAGCCCATCCAGGTCGGCATGTTTGGTATACAGACGTTGTTGTAACTGCTCCGGGCTCAACTCGAGCAGCGGGGTGAGATCCATGGCCAGGTTGACGCAGATCACCGCATTGGCGTTATCGGGATGCCATGCCAGGGGAGCAATCCAGCTGGCACACCCTTGCCAGGCAGAAAACCGGCCGGACACATGCACCAGAGGCTGGCTGTTCACCACATCAATCAGCGCCTTTACCTTGTGTTTGTTTCTTAGCTCGAACAGATAATCGAACAACTTCGGTTGAGCCTGGCGCAGTAACCTGGCCAACGCGATAGTGGCTCTTACGTCGGCCAGAGCGTCGTGGGCGTGACCATGGTCGATATCATTGGCCTGGGTGAGTCGTTCCAGTTTGAAGCTGGGTTTACCGTCGTCGTCCGTTGGCCAGTTAATGCCCTCGGGGCGCAGGGCGTAGAAGGCACGCACCACATCCAACAAGTCCCAGCGAGAATTACCCTGTTGCCAGCTGTAGGCGTAAGGGTCATAAAAATTGCGATACAGGGTATAGCGGGTCACTTCATCGTCAAAGCGAATGTTGTTATAGCCCAGAATACAGGTATTCGGTTGGCTGAACTGCTCGTGAATGAGAGCAATAAACTCGGCCTCGCACACGCCTTTTTGCTGGGCGGTTTGCGGGGTAATACCGGTGATCAGGGTCGCTTCGGGCGAGGGCAGGTAGTCGGTGGGCAGCTGGCAGTAGCACATGAGTGGCTCGCCAATTTCGTTCAACTCGGCATCGGTACGAATGGCGGCGAATTGTACGGGTCTGTCATAGGCCGGATGTATGCCGGCCGTTTCGTAGTCGTGAAACAAAAAACTCGGTTCTGCTGCAGGCTTGCTCATGATGATTTGGGTCTTTATTACAGTGGGCCATCACTCACGATATAGCGGGCCAATTAAAGAGTATGGCCTAGCGTAACATTTTGTAAAAGCAGCGGTAAGAGGGAAGCGGCGGGCGACAAGCTGTCGGCGGGGTTTTGTGAAGGGTGATGGGTAAAGGGTGAAGAGCGAAAGATGGCGCTCTGCATAACAAGGGGAGGTGTGTTGGTAGGTCGAATTTATTCGACCAATGATGGTGGCTCGGCCTTAAAGAGGTCGATTACTCTTTATCTAAATAAGGCGACCCTACACAGGGTGATGATGCTGCCGTATTCCTGATGCCAATCGTGGCATAGCCTAAAGCCGGCAATAAAGAGGAAGAACGGGCGTTTGGCGCTTAAAATCAAAAGGTTCGAATAATCCTCAATGTCGAGAGGGAGTTGACCATGGGTATGATGCAGGAATTCAAGACCTTTGCGGTGAAGGGTAATGTGGTTGATATGGCGGTGGGTATCATCATTGGGGCTGCCTTCGGTAAGATAGTGACCTCCCTGGTTTCTGGGGTGATCATGCCGCCGATAGGCTTGCTGCTGGGGGGCGTTGATTTTTCCGACTTGCAGGTTGTGCTCAAAGAGGCGGTGGGCGAAACACCGGCGGTGGTTATCAGCTACGGTGCCTTCATTCAAACCCTGGTTGATTTCACCATCATCGCCTTTGCCATTTTCATGATGGTGAAAGGAATCAACTCCCTGAAGAAAAAAGAAGAAGCCAAGCCCGCGTCGCCGCCCAAGCCTACCGCGGAAGAGGTTCTGCTAACGGAAATACGTGACTTGTTGAAGTCAAAATAATGATTGTTTCATGAAGTATCAAGACAGGAAAAAGGAAGATTTTAGATGAAATTTAGCGAAATTCTCGGCGTATTCGAGATGATTGGCGGCGCCCCCATGGGGGAGGCCGAGGCGTATCTGTGCAAGGAAACCGGACAGATTTATATTGTTTCGGACTACATGGAGGATGAGCCCCTGCCGGACGATCTGGGCTCCGACCGTTATCTGTGCCTGCCGGACAAACGAGATCTGGACTTGGGGCGGCGACTGGCCGAGCGCTTTGCCTGGGATTATCTGCCGGACGATGTCGAAATGGTTGAGGAGCAGTTCCGAAGTCGGGGTGCCTATGGCCGCTTCAAGTCGTTGCTGGAACGGCGCAATATGCTCGAACAATGGTATGAATACGAGGCGAAGGCCACAGAAGCGGCGCTCAGGGAATGGTGTGAGCTTAACGACATCGAGCTGGATAACGGCTAAATGGCAGCGTCAAGCGAAAGAAAGGGACCGGAGAAGGCCGGCAGGGCCATTCTTTCGCGTTGATGTTATGTCTGGGCCTGGCGCTCGGCGCTGCCCTGGCGGTTATCAGTCGGCGCTGTCTTCTACTGGCTCGTAGTCGTCATCGCTGTTACCCGAGGTCATGGGCGAGCACAGGCGATGCACACGCTTGGGGCCTATCACCTTCAGGTACTTTAACCATACCTTGGCATGCTTGCTGTCCGAGGCACTACCTTGTTGTACTTGTTCAACAAAGCGCTGCTCTTCTTCGCAACCAGGGGTGCGCTGCTGAGCATACAGTGCCAGCATGGCGTGGCCGGATTGCTCCAGTAGCTGTGCTTCCGCGACGGTAAACTCGCCACAACGACGCAGACCGCGAGGAAAATGGGCAAAGTCTTGAAATGGCTTGGCTGACTCAAAGCTCATGTTCGTTCTCACTCTAGTTTTGGTGGCTCTATGATTCGCGCAAAGTATGGCACCGCGTTCCGGGAAGCAAAATCATTTTTCTTCACGTCACGTTGAATAATTTTTCATGATGTTTTTTTGTCATGGTGATCGCTGTCGCCAGTACTCTGATCACCGCTCTCGTGGGTGAGCTCGATAAAGCGCGGATGTTGGCGCAGCGGTTCAAACTCTTCGTCGTCGGCGGCCACGTCGCGCAAGTGCACATTGTTTTGTACCGCCAGCTCCAGATCCGACAAGGCCTGCTCTTCATGACCGACGCCGGCATGGGCGCAGGCGCGCTGATACAGCGCATGGGCATTTTGCTGATCCACCTGCAATACCCGATTACACAGGCTTAATGCCCACTGGCGCTCGTTCATCATGAGTGCTGCATCGGCCTTGTGGGTCATGGCATCCAGATCGCCGGGCTTGATGTCGAGGATCTGATCATAAATATCAATTTTAGCCTGTGGACTCTGCTCCTGGCTGGCGCGTAACCATAAGCCATGGATTTCTTGAAATCGCTCAATTTCGCGGTAGTTTTCCGCAATAACCTTGGTTTTTCGCTGCAGTTCGCGCTCAATCTGTTTTAGCTTGTGCTCGTAGGTACTGGTGATTTTCTTCATTTCTGTTTCTGCATAATCCCGCGCCGTCTTCTTGAGTTCCCGTAACGATTGCCAGCCGACTATGGCCAGTACCGAGGCCGCACCTGCCAGCAGATAGAAAAAATAGGTCACGGTCACGTTGGCGTAACTAATGGCCTTGTCGGCCACATTCAGCTCTTTTTGTGCGATTTCGTCGGTGACCTTGATTTGATAGTTCGCCATTTCGGTGCGCAGTGATTTGAGCTCATCCAGTATGTAGCGCTCCATGAACGGAATGAGCGGGATGCGAGTTTCGGCGGCGGCTTGTGGTGGCGTGTCTGCAGGCATTTTCTGGGCAGGTTCTGCGGGTTTTTCCTGGGCAAGAGTGGGTAAAGAAAGCATTAAAAAACAAAACGATAATAGTAATTTTGCCATGAGATACCTGACTGGGAATAAAGGGTGAAACCTGATCCCCCGAGAGTACCCCGTTGCTGCCTGGTGTTCAAATGGGTGTTCAAACAATAATAAGGCGGCCACTGGGTGCCGCCTTGAAAAGGGTCAAGCCAACTCGACTTCTTCGGCTTGAGGTCCTTTTTTGCCCTGGGTGACCACAAAGGTCACCGGCTGACCTTCTTGCAGGGTTTTGAAGCCATCGCCCTGTATGGAGGAAAAATGAACAAATAGATCCGGGCCCGACGCGCGGGTGATGAATCCAAAGCCTTTTTCTTCGTTAAACCACTTTACGGTTCCTGTTTCTTTGGTGCTCATAGTCTGTATCCGATTTAGTCTGGCAAGGTGGTGACAACAGATCACCACTACTTAGATAGTAGCAGCTCCCACGGAACGGGCGCTGCCGACGATTTATTTGCAGTGATGTGGCTGGGTTTACAGGCCTGAAAACGGTCATCAAAACGTCACCAAACGCTCCTGAAATCGTCACAGATGAACTGTAAAAAGCATGCGACTCTAAACAATTAATTCGATATGGGGTTGTAATTCATTGATAGTTTGTTAGGTTAATAAGCAATTAATGCTTAGCCCACTAACTAAATAAGGTTAGAACTGTAAATGATTAGCACCGACACGGATACGACCGTTGATCTACAGCTATTACTGCGACACCCCAAGTCAACCGATGGTTACCAGGTAAATCGCCTGATTGACCGCTGCAAGCCCCTGGATACCAACTCTACCTACTGTAACTTGCTGCAATGTCTGCACTTTGCCGATACCTGTGTGTTGGCCGAAGATGAAGAAGACGGCTCATTGCTGGGGTTTATCTCTGCCTACCGTAAACCTGCCGAGCCAAACACCCTGTTTGTCTGGCAAGTGGCCATAGATAAACGCGCCCGTGGTGAGGGGCTGGCTCGCACCCTGCTGAATACCCTGCTGGATGCCGATGCCTGCAACGGGGTGACTCACCTCGAAACCACCATTACCGCAGACAATGCACCTTCGTGGGGTTTATTTGAAAGCCTGGCGCGGAGTCAGGGAACAGGTCAGGGCGAACGCCATCTGCTGTTCGATCAGCAACGACACTTCAATGGTGACAGCAGTAGCGAAATTCTTTATCGCATTGCACTCGGCTAATCCTACTGGCCGAGCACCCGCATTCTTTTTTATTTTTCAGTTTTGAACTCAAGACTTTCAAGGAGTCGAGATGAGTAATATTTTTGATGTTATGGAATCCAGTGTACAAACTTATGCCCTTTCTTTTCCGGTGACCTTTAACAAGGCTCAGGGAGTATGGCTTTACGGTCAGTCAGGCAAGCGCTATTTAGATTTTCTTGCCGGTGCCGGTACGCTGAACTACGGCCATAACCACCCGGTGTTGAAAGAAGCCTTGATTGAATATATTCAGCAAGATGGCATCGCGCATGGTCTGGATATGCACACGTCTGCCAAAGGGGCATTTCTCACCGCGCTGCAGGATATTATTCTCAAGCCGCGAGACATGGACCATGTGGCCCAGTTTACCGGCCCAACCGGCACGAACGCGGTAGAAGCCGCCATGAAGCTGGCACGTAAAGTGACCGGTCGCAGCAATATTGTGGCCTTTACCAATGGATTTCACGGTGTGAGCCTGGGGGCTTTGGCAGCCACGGGTAACCAGCACCACAGAGGCGGGGCAGGCACATCAATGGCCGATATCAGCCGCTTGCCGTACGACGGTTATCTCGGTGCCGGCGAAGACAGCCTGCTGCTGTTTGAAACCATGCTTAACGACAACTCCAGTGGCCTGGACAAGCCTGCCGCCGTCTTGTTTGAAGTGGTGCAGGGCGAGGGTGGCTTGAACGCCTCATCGGTTAAATGGTTGCAGCGCCTGGAAAAAATCTGTCGTAAACACGATATTCTGATGATTGCCGATGACATTCAGGCGGGCTGTGGCCGCACCGGTACCTTCTTCAGCTTTGAACCTGCCGGCATCAAGCCCGACATCATTACCCTCTCCAAGTCGCTCAGCGGCATGGGCCTGCCTTTTGCGCTGGTGCTGATTCGCCCCGATCTGGATCAGTGGAGCCCGGGTGAGCATAACGGGACTTTCCGTGGCAATAACCATGCGTTTGTCACCGCCCGCAAAGCGCTGGAAACCTTCTGGCAGGATGACACCTTTGCCGCCGAGGTGCGAGCCAAGGGTGAATTGCTGACCCAGCGTATGCAAGCCATGGTGGATCGTTTTCCCAAGCTGCTTAACAAGGTAAAAGGTCGTGGCATGATGCAGGGCATTGCCTGTTATGACGGTGACATTGCCGATGCCATTACTTCAAAGTGTTTCGAACGTGGCCTGATCATTGAAACCGCGGGTCCGAATGATGAAGTGGTGAAATGCCTGTGCCCCTTGATCATCACCGAAGCCGAGCTGACGCAAGGTCTGGACTGGCTGGAAGACGCCATCCTGGAGACGGACAGCGAGCGTTTGCGCAAGGCGTCTTAAGCTTGCCGCCAACCAACAAGGGGTAATCAGCTTACCCCTTTTTTAATGAATGATTAATCGTGTTCGCCCCGGGCGAACAAGAACAGCACTAAAGAAAGGACATTTCATGATAGTACGTACTCTTGCCGAATGTGAACAAAGTGAACGCCGTGTCGAGTCTGAAACCGGCACCTGGGAAAGCACCCGCATGTTGCTGAAAGACGATAACGTGGGTTTTTCGTTTCATATCACCACTATTTATGCCAACAGCGAAACCCACATTCATTATCAGAATCACTTCGAGTCTGTGTATTGCATTAGCGGTAACGGCGAAATTGAAGACCTGGCCGACGGCAAGGTTTATCCCATCCAGCCCGGCACGCTTTATATTCTGGACAAGCACGACAACCATCTGTTGCGTGGCGGCAGTGAAGACATGAAGCTGGCGTGCGTGTTCAACCCGCCACTGACGGGTAAAGAAGTACATGATGCCGATGGTGTTTATGCGCTGGACAGCGCCGAGGCCTAAGGCCGTCTCTATTGTGTCGGGGGCTGTCCCCCGACTACGGACATTTTCACTGGGCAGGGCGTTATTCGCCATTTGGCCACTCTCCCCCAGGCCCACTGAAAATGTGCGATCACAGTCATGACCAAAATTTTAATAATTTAAGGGAATAATAGTGTCACACACAGTAGAAAAAATTGGCGGTACCTCCATGAGTCAATATCAGGCGGTCCGCGACAATATCGTATTACACAAACGCAAACTGGGTGGCTACTATCAGCGGATGCTGGTGGTATCGGCCTTTGGCGGTATTACCGACGGCTTGCTGGAGTGCAAGCGCACCGGTGCCCCCGGAGTGTATGCCACCTATGCCGATGCAGAAGATGACAGTGCCTGGGAGCAAACCCTGGATAATGTGTGCAATCGCATGGCACAAATTAACGAAGACATGTTTGGCCGCAGCCCGGAACGCGCGTTGGCGGATTCTTTTCTGCAAGACCGCATTGCCGGTATTCGCGACTGTTTGCACCATCTACGCCAGGTCTGTGCCTTCGGTCAGTTTCAGCTGGCCGAGCAGCTGCAAACCATTCGCGAGCTGCTGGCCGCCATGGGTGAAGCCCACAGTGCCCACAACATGGTGCTGTATTTGCGCCAAAGTGGTGTGAATGCCGTATTGATGGACTTAACGGGCTGGCGCACCGATGAAGCCTTGCCGTTGGATGAGGTACTGGAGCAGGCGCTGTCGCGTTTTGATCTGTCGAGTCAGCTGCCGGTCGTGACCGGTTATGCCCATTGTAAAGAAGGCTTGATGAGCCGTTTCGACCGCGGCTACAGTGAAATGACCTTTAGCCGACTGGCCGTGTTAAGCGGTGCACGGGAAGCCATTATTCATAAAGAATATCACCTGAGCAGCGCCGATCCGCGGCTGGCGGGTGAAGATCAGGTGATTCCGCTTGGTCGCACCAACTATGATGTCACCGATCAGCTGTCTAATCTGGGCATGGAGGCCATTCATCCCCAGGCCGCCAAAGGATTGCGCCAGCAGAATATTCCACTGCGGGTGCGTAACACCTTCGAGCCGGATCACGAAGGCACCCTGATCACCACCGATTATCGCAGTCCTTCGCCTTGTGTGGAAATGGTGGCGGGGCGCCGTAATATTTTTGCGATTGAGCTCTATGATCAGGACATGGTGGGCCGGGTGTCGCATTATGCCGAGTGCTTTACCGATGAGCTGGACGGCATGCGCCTGAACCTGGTGTCCAAAGACATGAACGCCAACACGCTGACCTATTATATTTCTGGTAACCGCAAGGTAGTACGCACCCTGGTGGGCGCCTTGCAGCGTCGCTTTGAAAACGCCGATATCAACACCCATAGGGTATCCGTGGTGTCAGCCGTGGGGAGTGACATGAGCCTTCCGGGTTTGCTGGCCCGCTCTGTGGCGGCGCTCAACAAAGCCGACGTGCCGGTCCGCGCCGTGCATCAGTCGCTGCGGGCAGTAGAAATGCAGTTTATTGTGGACGATGAATTCTACGAGCAGGCCGTGGTGTCCCTGCACGACGAACTGGTGCATACCCATGCCGAAACGGTAGCGCTGGCCGTCGCTTGATGCCTAAGTGAGGCGTGAGGAGTAAGGGGGGAGGTGCCGGAGTTTAACGCCTCACTCCTCACTCCTCACTCCTCACTGTGCTCCTTCCCTTCCCTGTTTCCCCGCATTTTGGCACACTGGACCCTTGTTTCTTTTTTGGATCTGGAATTGATTATGGCTAAACGTGCCTGTGCCCTGCATATACTGGTTAAAACCGAAGCTGAATGCCTGGCATTAAAGCAACAGCTCGCCAAGGGCGCCGACTTTCACCAGCTGGCTAAAAAATACTCTACCTGTCCATCCGGTAAGCGTGGCGGTGATTTGGGCGAGTTTAAAAAAGGTGACATGGTGGGCTCGGTAGACAAAGCCGTATTTTCCGGGCCCGAGTTAGCCATTCAAGGGCCGGTTAAAAGCCGTTTCGGCTATCATCTAGTTAAGGTGCTCTATCGTAACTGAGATCAAGCCAGGGCAGTGTGTTTGGTCGGGGCCCATTCATTGGCCCTGTTCAGGTCGAGCCGGGATGTTTGGTCGAATAAATTCGACCCTACAATTTAGCCTGGTGCTTTATCTTTTACTGACAGCTAAACCTGTGAGTGTGACAAACTGACCAAGGATCGCCGATGTTTCTTGAGCATATACAGATCCGCAATTTTATGGGCCTTAATCAGCTGTCGTTATCGCTGAACCAGAGCACGGCGCTGATGGGGGAAAATGCGTGGGGTAAAACCAGCCTGTTTCGCGCCTTGTGGCGCTTGATGGGGCAGGGTGGCTGTTGCTATCAGTTTGTCGATGAAGACTTTTATCGAGTGGGGCCCGGCGAGACGGTCGATGAGTTGCAAATTGTGCTGACCTATCGCGAGCACCGGCCGGGTATCAGCGAGCACTCGGCCAGGCTGGCGCGGCTGGAGCCGGTGTGGGTCAAGCACAAAGACGGCTTTCACCGGGTGCATTATCGGGCACGGGCCAAACGCAGCCAGTCGGGTGTTGTGAGCGAGCACGGGTTTGTTAACGGCGGCGGCGTGCCCATCGTACAGGAGGATGCGGCGCAGCTGGTGCACATGCTGATAGAAATGAACCCGGTGTTTCGCCTGCGCGACTCCCGTGGCATCCCTCAAGACTTGCCCATCGTGAATTTAAACGGCGATTACGATCAGTTATTAACCCACCTGAGTGAGCAGCTGGCAAAAGAAGACGAACTGCCCCAGCAGGACATTAAAGCGGGCCTGGATGCGGTACGACAACTGCTTGAGCACTACTTCACGCCCCAAGGCGCTACCAGCCGCGCCCCAAGACGAGCACGCGACATTGCCATTCACCCGGTCACCCTGAGTCAGCTGGGCAAACTCAACAACTGGCAGCCCAAAGGGGAAGAAAGCGGCCTGTCTCTAGCCTTGTCGGCGGTGGCGCATACCATATTGCAGGCCCGTGGCGGGCGGCCCATTGAAGTGGGCGCCAGGCCCATGTTGCTGATAGAAGATCCCGAAAGTCGTCTGCATCCCACCATGCTGGCCATTACCTGGGGAATACTGGACCGCTTTCCCGGCCAAAAACTGGTCACCACCAACTCGGGAGACTTGTTGTCGGCGTTTCCCCTGCATCATCTACGCCGTCTGGTGCGCCTGGAGGGTGAAACCAGGAGCTTTCAGATTGGTAATGAAAAATACAATGGCGAAGACATGCGCCGCATTGCCTTTCATGTGCGGATTAACCGCCCCATGTCCCTGTTTGCCCGCTACTGGCTGCTGGTAGAAGGGGAAACCGAAATCTGGCTGTTGAATGAGCTGGCGCGAATTTGTGGCTATGTATTACCGGCAGAAGGCATTCGCATTATCGAGTTTGCCCAGTGTGGTCATAGTCCGCTGATTAAAGTGGCGCGGGATTTCGGCATTGGCTGGCATCTGCTGACCGATGGCGACGAAGCGGGCCAAAAATATGCCCAAGGGGTACGCAGCCTGCTGCGCGGCGAGCGAGAAGAAGATCATCTTACCGTGTTACCGCGCATCGATATTGAACACTATTTGTTTGATAACGGCCTGGAGTCGGTATTTCGCCAGGAAGCCCAAATTTATGACAAGCACACACCATCCAGCCGCATCATAGAGCGCGCCCTCAGCCGACGAAGCAAGCCGGGCATGGCCCTGGCGGTCGTGGAAGCCGTTGAACTGCAAGGTGTGAACAGCGTGCCCAAAGAATTAAGGCGCATGTTTGCACGCATGGTCGCTAACGCCCGCCGACAACGCTAAAATACCTCCCGCTTATTTTCTTGGAGATGGATAAATGACTGACCTGCTGTCGGCGCGACTGTTTGCGCCCCTGGCCTTAACCGCAATAACGGCGCTGGGGCTATTACTGTGGATCTTGCGCAATGGTGACCTGTGCCCGGGTCAGCGACGACGCATTAGTGATGGCCTGATATCGGTATGGGCCGTGTTCGGGCTGGCGCTCATGCTGTCAGTGGAGGCCGGGGTGCCCAGCTGGATGCTGTGGCTGGGCGGGGTCACGCTGGCACTGGGGCTGGGGGCTGTCTTGTATCAGGCCAGACTACAAGGTAAGCGAAGCCTTCCGTTAAACTGGCATGGGCCCGGCCTGATACTGGCACTGTGTTATGGCCTGGGTCTGCTGTTGCGTGAGGGGCCTGCCGCCCTCTTGATGGCCGGAGCGGGGGGCTGTGTCTTTACTCACTTGATCATGGTGCGTGCGAAGCATCGTTTGCAGGCGTTTAACCTGTTGTTGCCGCTGGTGGGCATTGGCTTTGCCATTGGCTGGATGTTGTTACTTCTGGTGCAGACCTTATGGTCACAAAGTGAGTCTCAGGTGTTGCTTGATACCGGCCGCTTGATCGGGCCGTTTGCCCAAATGTGCGCGGCTGTTTTGCTGGGCGCCATTATCTGGTTGTTACCCCTGCTAAGAAAAGAGCCGACCAAACCGCCGGTGATTGCGGTTGCTGCCTTGTTAGTAATAGGAGCCCTGACGGTGGGACAAGGCATTATTTGGCAGTTGTCGGTTAACATTAATTAAACAGCAAAAAAACTGCTGATAATGCACAGTTTTTCTCGTTGTACTTCATAATACCTGCTGACTAGAATGCGCGCCTCAAAACCGGAGGCGCCATGCACTTAATACCCCTTTACTTACACCTGATACTGCTCACCCTGGGTAACGCTTTTCTGTTGACCCTGGTGGCCGTGTATCTGAACGCGCAGGGGGCACCTGCGGCACAAATTGGCTTGGTGGGTTCGGCTTTTTATCTGGGTATGCTGGGGGCGAGTTTTTTTGCCGACAAGTTTATTCAGTGGCTGGGGCATGTGCGGGCACTGGTATTTTGCTGTATCGCGCTGGCGCTGGCGGCCCTGGCGTTAACCTGGACCAGCCTGTTACCGGTGTGGCTGATCTTGCGGGTATTGGCGGGCATGGCCGCCGCCATCGGTTTTGTCGCGGTGGAAAGCTGGGTATTGGGTGTGGCGCCTCTGCATCAACGTTCCCGCTCCATGGCGCGTTATATGCTGGTGTATTACTTCAGCTACGGTATTAGCCAGTTATTTATCGACTGGGAACTCTTGTCGGGCATGATGGGTTTTTGGTTGGCGAGCAGCTTGTGTGTTTTGTCTGTGGTGCCATTATTGTGGGCCAAGCGGCCTGACCTGGAAAATGAAGCCGAGAGCCATGGTGCCAGTGGCAAACCGCCTCGTGCCGAGCGCGCCCTGGGGCTGGTGGGTTGTCTGGTGGCGGGCATGCTGTTAGGGACTCTGTCTGCACTAATGCCGATTCAGCTGGAGCAGCTGGCCCTGGGTGATGAAGTGGGCCTGTACATGGCGTGGCTTATTTTATGTGGCATGGCATTTCAGTTGCCTAATGGCAGCTTGGCCGACAAGGTGGGCAAGCGAGCCATGATGGCGGTGCAAACGCTGATGATAGGTGCCGGCTGCTTGTTGCTATGGGAGTTCGACGGCAAGGGAGTCATGTTGCTGGCCTTTGCGTTGCTGGGTGCGGGTGGCTTTACGTTATATCCGACGACCATGGCGTATGCCTGCGGCAAAATGAACGGCCGCGCCCTGATAAAAATGACTCAGAAGTTGATGTTTACCTACAGCATTGGCTCTTTGACCGGCCCCATGATTGCGGGCCTGATGCTGGAGAAATTCCAGTCCGGGTTGTTCTTGTTTGTTATCTTGCTGGTGGCTGGTTGGGCGTTGTGGCTGTTGCTGATGCGTTTGCTGACCGACAAGCCTGTGGGCACTACTGTGTAACGCTCGGTATTATTCATTATTACTTTGCTTCAAGGGCTGGCCTGGTGCCGGCCCTTGTCGATCCTGACAGTTTGGTTCCGAGTAGGTTGTTCGGCATAACCCCATATTTTTAAGTAATCACGCGTAATTTATGTAGGTACTGGGGCTAGCTTTCTTTTCTCGTCACCCTCGCGAAGGCGGGGGTCCAGTGTCTTTGCAGGAGAAGCGCAGGCAGACTGTTCTGCGCCACCAGCCCAGGATTCCCGTCCCTGTCCCCACCTTCGCGAGGATGACGTTCATATGCGAGGATGACGTTCCTTCGCGGGAATGACGACAGAGCCCTACCTGTAATGCGGGATTAAGTAATAGGGTCGAATTCATTCGACCAAAATAGCGGCAGCGCTTTATGGTACTATTACCCTGTACAACAACAGAACAAGCTAGCACTTGCTGGGGAGTGGAATATGAAACTTAAACTATTATCAACGATGACCATGGTGGCGGCGTTGGGCCTGGCGGGCTGTGCCAACCCGGATGTGTACTCGGGTGATGTGTATGGCAGCCGCGCCGCCAAACAGGCGCAAAGTGTCACTTACGGCACTGTCACATCAGTGCGGCCGGTGCTGATTCAGGCTGGAGATCAAAACCCTAATATCATTGGTACCCTGGGTGGCGGTGCCGTGGGCGGTATTCTGGGACACCAGGTTGGTGGTGGGTCAGGGCAGGCGTTAGCCACAGCGGTGGGCGCCATTGCGGGCTCCATGGTGGGCTCTCGTGCCGAAGATAAAATCAATCAGGTAAAAGCGGTAGAGCTTGAAGTGCGCACCGACAATGGTGAAAACCTGATTGTGGTGCAAAAGGCCGATCGTAACTGGCAACCAGGGCAACGAGTGCGTTTGGTGGGGTCGGGCAGCAACATGAGCGTGGCACCCTATTAAATAACAGCCCCTCGTCCGGATAGGGCGTAGTCAGCTAAACAAAAAGGCGCCCTTGGGCGCCTTTTTGTTGTAAAACTGTTTTTATTGTCACTTTGCTGTTTTTATTGTTCTACTTTTTACAGTCCTGTCTTCCCGGGCTCATTTACATCTGTGCCAAGGAAGGTGCAGAAATGGCGACTACAGCGGCGCCGACTGTAAAAATGACAGTAATAATCAACTCTTTCATTTTTTACCTTCCTTAACAATGGGCTGTGGATCCAATATACGGCACGTTCGGTGTCTTTACAACCGCTATTTTGTTTTTAAGTGAGTTATGTGTGTTTGGTGGCTCGTAACGTCTATTTTTATAATTATCTACTTCGGTTATCGTGACTTTTAGTCGTTGTAAGCAAAATTGTTCACATTGGTTTATTTTTTTTAGTTAGCTAAATCAGAGGTTTAGGTTTGATGTTGTGTGTCTGGCTATGCTTGGTGTTGAAAGCAGTGGCCTGAGTGGCTGCAAGCCAATGTTCGACGTATTAGTGCTGCCCGGATCAGCCTGGTTATTCTCAGTGGCTTTTTTTGTTGTAAAAATAACCACCAATGGTGGTTTTGAGCATGTGTTTGCGATTAACCAGGGGCTAACGCTGTTGCCAGAGCCGAACCCTCTGTGGGGCCGGCGGTTGAAGGCCCATGCCCCCGGGCAAGATACCTTGTTTGAAGCGCCGCCATCTGGCTGGCTCCCTTCGTGGCTCATATCTGTTAAACTGCGCGCCAGTTTTCATCGAGTATATGGGGTTGGTTTTGGCGCAGTCGGTTGAACAGTTGCAAACAAGACTGAAGGAATGCAGAGGATCCGAGCGAGGGCGTTTTCGTCATCGTTTGCAAGGTGTGGCAAAGCTGCCCGACGCCAAGCGGCAAAAGGTGCTGGAGAAAATAGCGCTGGAGATGGCGACGTCCATGGCCGAACGCAGCCGCCGTCAACAGTTGCTGAACCAACCTATCCATTATCCACCGCAGCTGCCGGTTAGCGATAAGCGAGACGTCATTAAAGCGGCCATTCGTGAGCATCAGGTGGTGATCATCGCGGGCGAAACCGGCTCGGGTAAAACCACCCAGATCCCCAAAATGTGTCTGGAGCTGGGTTTTGGTCTCGATGGCACCATAGGCCATACCCAGCCTCGCCGGCTGGCGGCCCGCAGCGTGGCCACGCGACTGGCGCAGGAGCTGGAGTGTGAGCTGGGCGAGCGAGTGGGGTACAAGATACGGTTTAACGATCAGATCAGTGACGCCACGCAAGTGAAGCTGATGACGGATGGCATGCTGCTGGCCGAAATTCAGCAAGATCGCATGTTGCGCCAGTATGACTGCATCATTATCGATGAAGCCCATGAGCGAAGCCTGAATATCGACTTCATCATGGGGTATCT
The DNA here is from genome assembly GCF_048268965.1 of Oceanisphaera sp. Lineage (GTDB taxonomy): Bacteria > Pseudomonadota > Gammaproteobacteria > Enterobacterales > Aeromonadaceae > Oceanimonas. The sequence goes on along the minus strand of NZ_JBLWUK010000007.1, from coordinate 67,165 downwards.
GAAACAGCTATTACCGAAAAGGCCCGATCTCAAGGTCATCATCACCTCGGCCACTATCGATCCCGAGCGCTTCTCCCAGCACTTCAATCAGGCCCCCATTATTACGGTATCGGGGCGTACCTATCCGGTCGAGTTGCGTTATCGGCCTTTGGTCGACGATAACCGCGAGCGTGATCAGCTGCAGGGCATCTTTGATGCGGTGACCGAGCTGACCCACGAAGGGCCCGGCGATATACTGATTTTCATGAATGGCGAGCGAGAAATTCGTGATACCGCCGATGCACTTAACAAGCTGGAGCTGCGCCACACCGAGGTAGTGCCCCTTTACTCCCGGCTGTCCAATGCCGAGCAAAACCGTATTTTTCAGTCCCACAGCGGCCGGCGCATCGTGCTGGCCACCAACGTGGCAGAAACTTCGCTTACTGTGCCCGGCATTCGGTACGTCATCGACCCCGGCACGGCACGCATTAGTCGCTACTCCTATCGCACCAAGGTGCAACGCTTGCCGATTGAGCCTATTTCTCAGGCCAGCGCCAATCAGCGTATGGGACGTTGCGGCCGGGTAGAAGCGGGAATCTGTATTCGCCTGTACGGCGAAGACGATTTTATGAATCGGCCGGAATTTACCGATCCGGAAATTCTGCGTACCAACCTGGCCTCGGTCATTCTGCAGATGCTGTCTTTGGGACTGGGCGATATTGCTGCCTTTCCCTTTGTGGAAGCCCCGGAACGCAAACACATCAGCGACGGCGTTCGCCTGCTTGAAGAGCTGGGTGCCGTGCTGGGCGAGCAGGGGGATTTATCCCTGACCCCCTTGGGGCGGGATCTGGCCCGTTTACCGATAGATCCCCGGTTGGCCCGCATGGTGCTGGCGGCACGGGAGCACGGCTGCGTGACCGAAGTGATGGTGATCACCGCCGCGCTCAGTATTCAGGATCCCCGGGAGCGCCCTCAGGACAAACAACAGGCCGCCGGCGAAATGCATCGTCGTTTTGCCGATAAAGACTCGGACTTCATGGCCTATATCAACCTGTGGAATTACCTGAAAGAGCAGCAAAAACTGCTGAGCGGTAATCAGTTTCGCAAACAGTGCATGAAGGAGTTTTTAAACTACCTCAGGGTACGGGAGTGGCAGGATATTTACAGCCAGCTGAGGCTGGTGGTCCGCGAGCTGGGCTTTGCCCTGAACAGCGAGCCGGCAGATTACAACAGTCTGCATCAGGCGCTGCTGAGCGGCATGTTAAGCCAGGTGGGCATGCGGGATGGTGATAAAAAGGACATTCTGGGCGCCCGCAATGCGCGCTTTGTCCTGGTGCCGGGTTCATCACTGGCGAAGAAGCCGCCCCGTTGGCTGATGGTGGCCGAACTCACCGAAACCCACCGTTTATATGGGCGTACTGCCGCACGGGTTGAGCTGGACTGGATAGAGCGGGCCGCGGTGCACTTGCTGAAGTCCAGCTACAGCGAGCCTTACTGGTCAAAACGACAGGGGGCCGTGATGGGCTACTTGAGCCAGAGCTTGTTTGGCCTGCCTGTGGTGGTGCGCAGACGAGTGAATTACAGCGAGGTAGACCCCAAGCTGTGTCGCGAGCTGTTTATTCGCCAGGCCCTGGTGGAGGGCGAGTTGCAGACCCGCCATGAGTTTTTCCATCATAATCTCGCCTTGCTGGATCAGGCGGAAACCCTGGAGCACAAGTCACGGCGGCGTGACCTGGTGATTGATGATGAAACCCTGTTTCGCTTTTACGACGAGCGCCTGCCTGCCGACATCGTCTCGATTCGCCATTTTGACAAGTGGTGGAAGCAGGCGCGCAAAGACAAGCCGGAGCGGTTGCACTTTACAGAAGAGATGCTGCTGAACGAACGGGCAGAAAAAGTAACCACCCAGGATTATCCGGATGCCTGGCAGCACGATGGCCTGAACCTGGTGCTCGATTATCAGTTTGAACCCGGGCAGGAAGAAGATGGGGTGACGGTACGCATTCCCTTGCCCCTGTTGAACCAGGTGACGGCCGCGCCCTTTGCCTGGCAGGTGCCGGGGCTGCGCCGCGAGCTGGTGATCAGCCTGATCAAGTCGTTGCCCAAACCCCTGCGCAAACACTTTGTGCCGGCTCCCAACTTTGCCGACGCCGTGCTGGCAGCGGCCACGCCTTTTGACGGTGAGCTGCTGGAACAGGTTGAAAAACACCTGCGGCGCATGACTGGTGTCACCGTGCCCCGAGATGAGTGGAACTGGCAGGCACTGCCCATTCACCTGCTGATGCGGTTTTGTGTGCTGGACGCCAAGGGCGAGGTGTTGGCCGCGGGGCGCGATCTGGAGGCCATTAAACTGTCGTTGCAGGGGCAGGTACAAACCGCGCTGACAGAAGCGGTAGATGATGACCGCTTCGAGCAGGAAGGGTTACAGCATTTTCCCGAGCGTACCATTCCCAAAACCTATGCCGCCAAGCGTGCGGGGTTTGAGGTGAAGGCGTATCCGGCCCTGGCCGACAAGGGCAGCAGTGTGGCGCTGACCTTGTGCGAAGATGAAGTCAGCCAGGAGCAGACCATGTGGCGGGGCCAAAGCCGCCTGTTGCTATTGCAATTACCGTCTCCCATCAAGTATTTGCACGAGAAGCTGCCGAACAAGGCCAAGCTGGGGTTGTATTTCAACCCTTATGGCAAGGTGCTGGATCTGGTCGATGACTGTATTCAGGCCGGTGTGCATGCCCTGATGCGCAAGCACGGCGCCCCCGCCTGGACCCCTGCCGACTTTGAGCAGCTGAAAGACAAGGTGGCCGGTGAGCTGAATCAGACCGTAGCCGCGATTGCGTTGCAGGTAGAAGAAGTGCTGAGCCGGGCTCACGCAGTGAAAAAGCGGCTCAAGGGCAGGATAGATCTGGCACAGGCCATGGCCATGTCCGACATTCAGGCCCAGCTGGATGGCTTGATCTTTCGCGGCTTTGTCACCGCGACCGGAGGAGAGCGACTGGCGGATTTAAACCGCTATCTGGAGGCCTTGTCGCGCCGGCTGGACAAGTTGCCCATAGACCCGCATCGGGATCGCGCCCATTTGTTGAAAATCCAGCAGGTGCAGCAGGCCTACAAGCTATTGCTGAACAAGCAGCCCAAGGGCAAGCCCTTGCTCTGCGAAGTGGCGGATATTCGCTGGATGATAGAAGAGCTGAGGGTGTCGTACTTTGCCCAGACCCTGGGCACGCCTTATCCCATTTCGGATAAACGAATTTTGCAGCAGATTAATGCCTTGTGAGAAGTGGTAAAGAGCGAAGGGTGAAGGGTGAGGAAGAAGACAAACGAAACAGATGTTTTTCTGCCTCGCTCTGGTAGAGGCTTGTTCTTTATCTTGTCGTTTGGGCCTGTGCATGTTAAAGTCCGCGCGCTTTTTACAGGCAAATGCCGGTCGCAGCGTTTGCCACTAACCTTATAGAGAGAAAATTATGTCATTCGTATTTGAAGCTGAAGTTCGTTCAGACCTGGGGAAAGGTGCGAGCCGCCGCCTGCGTCATGAAGACAAAGTTCCTGCCATTGTTTACGGTGCAGGCCAGGAGCCAGTAGCCATTGCTCTGGACCACAAAAAAGCCATCATCGCCCAGGCTGAAGATGCTTTTTACAACGAAGTGCTGACCCTGGTCATCGACGGCAGCGAAGTGAAGGTAAAAGTAAAAGACGTACAGCGTCACCCCTTCAAGCCCAAGCTGGCTCACCTGGATTTCATTCGCGTTTAATCGCGAAGAAAAACAGAAAAAAAACCGCCTTCGGGCGGTTTTTTTGTGCCAGTACCTCATGCCGCATTACGGCTGTGGTTCTGTCGTCATTCCCGCGCATCCTCTCTTGTCATTCCCGCGAAGGCGGGAATCCAGGGTCTGTTGCGCTGAATTGTCAGGCTGCGGGGATGACGATAAAGGTAAACCAGCCACTGAACCATCCTGATGAACATCAGGATCTCGGTGTTGGTTTTTGTAGGGTCCATATTTGATGCAAATAGTATTGGACCAAGAACTGTGGCACGGCCTGAAACGGCCGAATACTTCACCCTTTACAGCAGCAGTTGATGATCGATGGCAATAAAGTCGCTGGCGGCATCCATGAGGGCTTTGGCGGTGAGCGCTGGCGCGCCGTATATTTGCACGCGTTTGCCGTAATGCTGGCGCAGCTTGTCGGCCAGGATGGCAAAATCGCCGTCACCGGAAACCAGCACCAGGGTATCGGCAATGGTTGCGCACTCCAGCATGTCGATGGTGATCCCTACGTCCCAGTCGCCCTTGGCAGAGCCATCGCCGCGCTGAATAAAGGGCTTGAGCTTTATCTCGAAGCCGATGGCGCGCAGAATATTCTGAAACTGCCGCTGTTTTTCGTCCCCTCTGTCGATGGCATAGGCATAAGCCGCCACCACTTCCCGATTGGCGGTTGCCTGAGCCCAGAAGGCGTTGTAGTCAAAATTACGGCCCAGGGCCTGCCGACAGGTGTAGTACACATTTTGTACGTCGACAAAAATCGCCACCTTTTCCTGATCTCTCATGACTTCGCCTGACCCTCTGTGTTGTACGTCAGACTGTAACAGAATCCACCGCCTATTTTTAGCGCTGGGTCACCAGACTCCAGGGTCATGACAAATGAATGGTGGCCTGACGGGTTTTTAGCTATAATGCGAATCATTTTTATATTAAGTATGTCATGAAATTAATAGAAGTTGATAAAGAACGCTATCGTAAACACTTAAATAGAGTGCTTGTTGCCTGTGCCTTGTGTTTGGCGATAAGTAGTTTATTGCTTTCTCAGTTCCTGATTTACTTATTTCCTGATCCCAGCGGCAGCCACTTTCACTGGAATGCAATAGGGGTGTTGGTGAGTGCAGCCCTGGTTGGCTTGACTCTAAGCAAGTGTCGCCACCATTCTTATTTGACCGAAGTGTATTATGTCTGGCAGTTAAAGCAGGTGCTGAACAAGATCACGCGCAAAATGCGCAAGCTTGAAGCAGCCGCCCAGCAGGGCAATGCCGACGCCATGCTGGCCTTGCAATACAGTTACTCTGGTTCGCGTCTATTATGGCAGCTGGACGATAACACCATTATTATGGATGAGCTGGCAGTAAAACAAACCACACTGAATAACCTGGCTGAACAGCATAATGTAAAACTGAACCTTGATGACTTTAACGAGCAGCTGTTGAAACAGTTTTAATTCCACTTGAAAAAGCGCCTTGTTATCAGCAAGGCGCTTTTTCGTTGCGCGAGTGGCCAGCTTATAGCGAGCGCCGCCCCTGTCCTTTTAAGCAGTAAGGATCAACCCATGTCAGACAAATTTTTCTTCAAGGGCCGCCAGGATGCCCGTCAAAGCCACATTAGCTATGGCTATCAAACCAAGGCAAGCCATAAACCGGGTAGTCAAAAACATCCACTTGAGCTGGTGGTAACCAGTGAAGCACGCCGCCAAGAAGTGGCTGTCATGGTGAATGAGGCTCACCTTTATGCCAACATACAAGTGAATGCAGAACCGGGTGCCAGCGAGTCGATTGGCGCGTTAACTGTGCTGCTGAATAAAGGTACACCTCTGCAAGCAGAGAAAAAGCCAGAACGCAACGAGCCATGCCCTTGCGGCAGCGGCATAAAATATAAAAAATGCTGTGCTTGAACTGTAATTACCAACCGAGCTTCAAATAAAATATACGCTGCCCTATGCCGTCTTACCGGGCTTGCCCCGGTATCTTGTTTGGTCTTTGCCGATAAAACCGAGATCCTGATGTTCATCAGGATGACAGCCTAACCCAAAAAATGCCCTATGTTTCACTGGGTGCAAGGAGCTTGAGAACACAGTTACGCGCTCTTTCGCCTGGGCAGATGAATCTGGATGTTATGTAATCAATAGCGGGAAATGTTGAATGTCTAGTAACGCCCAGTCGAGTCCCCCCATAGTTGATGACTTTGTGGCGCCAGTGTGTAGCGGTGTGGTGGAAATATTGCATCAGGATGACGACATTCTGCTGATCAACAAGCCCAGTGGCTTGCTGAGTTTATCGGGTAAAAACCCCCTCAATTGGGACTCGGTACACCATCGTTTGGTACATGGCCAGGCGGGGGTGAGCCCGGCCTTTCCGGAAGCCAGGCTACCCCATCGTCTGGATTTTGGCACTTCGGGCATTATGGTGGTGGGGCTGAATGCTGCGTCGGCGCAGCACCTCAATAAACAGTTTCAGACACGCACGATTCAAAAACGTTATCTCGCCCTGTTGGAAGGTTGGATTGCCGACGATCAGGGGCACATTACCGCGGCGATAGCGAAAGATAAAAATCATTTTCCCCGGGTAAAGATTTGCCATAGCACAGGCAAAGCGGCCCTCAGTGAATACAGGGTATTGCAGCGTCTGGATCTGCCACGCCGTAGTATGGTGCAATTTACTCCTCATACCGGGCGGACACACCAGTTGCGGATCCACAGCCAGGCAATAGGGCACCCGATTCTTGGCTGCGATCTCTATTCAAGCGATCACAGCGAACAGATGGCAGATCGTTTGCTATTACATGCCAGTGATTTATATTTTGTGCATCCAGCCGGCGGTGAACACTTCCATGGACAGTGTCCCTGTCCGTTTTAATCAGAGGCGTTTGTCAAAGGCTGCAGGTACTCGAAGTCAAACCCGGCCATATTTTGCACAAAAAAGCGGTCGTGTTGTGACTTGACCTTCAGTAAACAGCCACGGCAGCTGGCAGCCATTATACAGGGAGCGATAATGAACACCTTACTCGATAAACAAACAGATAAAACCGAGCAGGCATTAAGAGCCATAGCACACATGCCAACCAGCAGTTTGCCCGTGCTAATGGATGAAGACTTTGCGCGGGAACTGACAGATGCCGACTTTATGCGTGTTGCCGTGTTGCTCGCGCAAAAGAGCTATGACGAAGGCGGCTGCCCCATAGGCGCCGTGATAGTGGATAATGCGACCAACAACATAGTAGGCAAGGGGCATAACACCCTGGTGCAGGAAGATCATCCCTATAATCACGGTGAAACGGCGGCCATTCGAGATGCGGGCCGCATCGATTTCAGTCACACCACGCTTTATACCAGTTTGAGCCCGTGTGATGTGTGTGCAACCTTACTGTACATGAGAGGATTTAGCCGGGTGGTGGTGGGAGATATAACCAACGCCTCCGGTAATGAAATGCTGTTGCAGCAAAAAGGCGTTCAGGTTGATATTGTGGAAGACCCGCAAGGAATAGCACTTTATGCGCGTTTTCGGGCCGAACAGCCCAAACTGGATTTGGAAGATTGGCAAGGTCTGAGTGCCTTGTAACCAAGGGGGCACGGTCGGAACGATACGCCAGCAGTCCATCAGTATTCCTTGATAACCTCTCCGCTACACCTGGTTGCGGTCGCTCGACCGCCACGCTGCTGCACACCGCAAAACTCGGGAGTTAGACTACGCTGAAAACAGAGCATGACAGAACAGTGGCATTGGGTGATATGGCGTACAACAAGTACGCCTTGCCAGACCATAACAAGATTCAAGTCGCGTCATCCAATTACGTAGAGGGAGCAGGCCCATGGCGAACGAGCCATCCGATGACAAAGGTTCCGACCAAGACAAACTTTCCGACACCGCCCAGTCGAGCAAACCCGTAGCGAACGAGAAGGCAGTGAAGACACCTCCACCGCTGGAGCGCAGCCGATTCGGCGGTTCACAACGCCGACCCCACCCGGACGACGACACACCCGTGTCACGCAGCGATCTCAGCAAGGGTCCCCAGGAATTACTCGAGCACCGCTCGGCCTACATTAACTGGAGCGTGCTGCTGATCTCGTCAATGGTGATCATCGCCTTCTCGGCCTGGGCCATCATGACACCTGATGATGCACGCAGCACCATGAAAATGGTTGTCGATTGGATTGCGACCAACCTCGGTTGGTACTACGTGCTGACGATGACGCTGGTGATCGGCTTCGTGGTCTGGGTTGCGTTGTCCAAAGAAGGGGATGTGCGGCTGGGGCCCGATCACTCGCGGCCGCAGTATAAACTTGGTACCTGGGTGGCGATGCTGTTTGCGGCGGGAGTGGGGATTGATCTGCTGTTTTTCTCGGTAACCGGACCCGTTGTACAATATTTACACCCGCCTTCCGGCGAAGGTGCGACCGCCGCCGCGCTGCAGGATGCAGTGGTCTGGACCATGTTTCACTACGGCATTGCCGGCTGGTCAGTGTATGCACTGCTCGGCATGGCGATGGGGTACTTTGCCTACCGATGGGGCATGCCGCTGTCGATTCGGGCGGCGCTTTACCCCTTGCTGGGCAAGCGCGTTCGCGGCTCCCTGGGTGATGGCATCAGCATTATTGCGCTGGTGGGCACCGTATTCGGCGTCGCCACCACCATGGGCATTGGCGTGGTACTGCTCAACGTCGGCTTCTCGCATATTTTTGCCCTGGAGCAGGGGCTGACGCTGCAAATCTTGTTGGTGATCGGTGCCGTGGTGCTCACCATAGCGGCCACGACCTCCGGCGTGGATCGCGGCATTCGCTGGATTTCGGAGCTGAACCTCTGGAGCGCGGTGGCCATGATGCTCTACATCCTGGTTGCCGGACAGACGGCGTTTCTGTTGAATGCACTCGTCGAGAACATAGGTCAGTTTTTGGTCACCCTGCCGGTACGCATGCTGCAGACCTTCGCCTACGTGCCCGGCAGCAGTGAGTGGATGGGCGGCTGGACGCTGTTTTTCTGGGCATTCTGGCTCGCCTGGGGACCCTTCGTCGGTGTCTTTCTCGCCCGAATATCCCGTGGGCGCACGCTGCGCGAGTTCGTGATTGCCGCGATTACGGTCCCCGTACTGTGCGACTTTATTATTGTCTCGTTCTTCGGCAACTCGGCTCTGTATCAGGTACTGCAGGGCGACACGGCGTTCGCCGAACTTGCGGTCCAGAGCCCGGAGCGAGGATGGTACGCACTGCTGGAAATGTTTCCGGGGGCGTTATTCCTGATTTGTCTGGCGACCTTCTCGGGCTTGCTGTTCTACCTGACGAGTGCGAACTCGGGCGCCATGGTGATGTCGAACTTCTCGACCTCAATCCCGGATCCGTCGCAGGACGGACCCAAGTGGCTGCGCATCTTCTGGGCTTTGCTGACCGCCGTGCTGACCGTCGCCATGCTGCTTGCGGGCGGCGTGTTGACCATGGAGTATGCGACGCTCATTTTTGCATTACCGGTAACCATTATTGCCTATTTGGTGATGGCCTCTTTTTACAAGGCGTTGCGCATGGAGCGGGCCGAGCGTGAGGGCCAGGTGCTGCGCAGGCCCTCTATTGCCCCAAGCGGCGGCCATGTGCCGGAGCGTTCATGGAAGCAGCGACTGGGAAAGTTGCTGGCGTACCCATCGCGGCGGGAAGTCACCCAGTTTCTCGAGAGCACTGTGTGCCCCGCGCTGGACGAAGTCGCCGCCGAGTTTCGCAACGAGGGTTATGACATCGAGCGGGGCAACGTGGCTAATGCGACCGGCATCGAAGGGCCCTTGCTGCGGGTGTCGATGGACGAGTTGCGCGCCTTTCACTATCAGGTGTCTATTGTCGAGGCGCCGGTGCCAACCTTCAGTGGCAAGATGTCGATTGATACCGACGTTTATTACCGACTCGAGGTGTTCACGCAAACCGGCTCGGGCGGCTATGATCTGATGGGCCTCACCAAGCAGCAGGTGATTGACGATGTGCTGGAGCGCTATGAGGCGCATATCGCTTTCCTCACTCACTCCGCGGAAACGGATACTGCATCGGTACTCACACCGCCAATATTGCCCAACGGCAAATAACGGACAGTGTCTAAAGGCTGGCACTAATACCAGACCCCAGACGATATTGACAACTTATCATGAAAAAGGGCAGCCGATGGGCTGCCCTTTCTTATAGGGTACTACTGTTTCTGAGCTTACTGCTTCTGAACAAGGGCCGTGCCCACGCCATGGCGTTTGGACTCGCTGACGGCGGTGACTGTGCCATCGTCATTGAAGACAATACCGTTGGCGGCGCCTATTTGATCCGTTTCGGCAAAGCGATGGCCCAAGGCTTGCAGCGCTGTGGCTTGCTCACTACCGGGGAACTCAAGCAGGGTTTCCACCAGGGTAGTATCGCCGTTGCGCTGGCTCAGGCGTGGTGCGTCTACCGCATCGGCCAGCGACATGCCCAGATCGATGTGGTTGACCATGGTTTGCAGCACGGTAGTGATGATGGTGGAGCCGCCGGGTGAACCTATGGTGAAGGCGGGTTTACCATCTTGCAGCACTATGGTGGGGCTCATGCTGGATCGGGGGCGTTTGTAGGCTTCAGGTACGTTAGGGTGCGGCGCGCTAAAGTCGAAGTCGGTGAGTTCGTTGTTCAACAAAAAGCCGCGGCCCGGCACCACTATGCCGCTGCCACCCCAGGCCTCGATGGTAAAGGTATAAGCCACCACATTGCCTTCTCTATCCGATACCGCCAGATGAGTGGTATGAGCCGACTCCTGGCCAAGAGTGGCATTACTTGGGCGTAGTGGTACAGAGGGATCATCCTGATATACAAAAGGGTCGCCCGGCTCGCGGTTGCCAGATGCCTTTTCGCCCATTAGCTTGGCCCGTTCTTTGGCATAGTCTTTCGACAGCAGTCCGGCCACTGGCACATCGGTATATTCACTGTCTGCCACATAGGCGTTGCGGTCGGCAAACGCCAAACGGGATGCCTCCAGGTATAAATGCTCGACTTCCGCCCGGGACAACTTGGCCAAGTCGAAGGTTTCCAGCAAGTTTAACGCCTGAGCAATGGCAATCCCGCCACTGGAAGGGGGAGCCATGCCGTAGACATCGTAGCCGCGATAGGTGGAGTGAATGGGTTGGCGAATACGCACTTCATAGTCTTTCAGGTCATTCAAGGTCATGCTGCCTGCGAGTACCCGGGTGCCGGTGCTGACCGGGGGCTGATTGACGGCGGCCACTATGTCTTTGGCGATGTCGCCTTCGTAAAAGGCCTTGGCACCCCCGGCGGCGATGGCGCGATAGGTATTGGCCAAATCGGGATTACTGAAGTGGCTGCCTACGGGGTGAGCCTTGCCGTCTTTCAGATAAAGCTGACTGGCGGTGCTAAAGCGGGAAAACTTGCCTTCATTGAGCTGATTGATGCGATGAAAGTTTTCGCTCAGCTTGAAGCCGTCTTCCGCCACCTTGATGGCTGGCGCCAATAACTGCTCAAAATTCATGGTGCCATAACGGTTCAAGGCTTCCTGCCAGCCCAGCACGGTACCGGGCACGCCCACGGAAATGCCGTTGGCAACCGTGTCTTTCCACTCCATGGCGACGCCATCTTGCTGAAATATTTCAGAATGAAAGTAAGCGGGGGCCGTTTCACGGTGGTCTATGCTGATCACCTTGTCGTTGGCTGCGGAGTAAATCAGCATAAAGCCGCCTCCGCCAATCCCGCAGCTAAAGGGATCGGTGACTCCCAGAGTAGCTGCCGCTGCCACGGCGGCATCAATGGCATTGCCGCCTTGATCGAGTATGTGCAGTGCGGCCTGGCTGGCCTGTTCCGATACGGTGGCTACGGCGCCGCCATGGCCGGTGCTAACGGCGGGGGCGGCGTACAAGTGAAAGGTCGTCAATAGCAAAGCCGCGGTAAAAGCGGGTCGCAAGTCCATTTTCATGTTCAACTCTCCTTGAAACCTGGTTGTAATGGATAAAACTAAACGCCAGATAACCTTTATTTATTAACTTGGTTGATATCGCAAGCCCGGCTCATATTACGCCTTGCCGACTTTTAGTCAGCTTACCAAGGCGGTCATTGGCAGCGGATCAAGAGTGTAGTTTATATTCAAATGAATCAAATTGTTAAGCTAAGGATAATAACTTGTTTTTTTGGCCTTGGTGACAAGGTGACAATAATACCGAAGGACAGGCTTGGTAGATGAAGGTGTTAAATGGCCCCGGTGGGTGTAAAGTGCAGGGGGAGTCATTACTTTTCGGGAGTCTTGAACATGATCAATTACGTGACGATAGGTGTGAGTGATTTGGACGCCGCCAAAGCCTTCTATGGTGAGCTGCTGGCCGAGCTGGGCGGCAAGGTGCTGCTGGACATGGGGCGTATCTGCTTTATTGGTGAGTCCATGGAGCAACCCATGCTGGCGGTGTGTATTCCTTTCAACCAAGCGCCAGCAACGCCGGGTAACGGCAATATGGTGTCATTTGCACCGGGCAGTAAAGCCGCGGTAGATGCCATGTACCACAAAGCCATTTCCCTGGGCGCAAGCTGCGATGGTGCTCCCGGGCAACGCATAGCCGACAAGTTTTATGGCGCCTATGTGAAAGATGCAGACGGCAACAAGCTGTGTTTTAGTTATTTCGGTTAAGGTGTATTTAAAGTCGGTTAAAGAGCGACTTCGACCAAGGGGGGCCGTATTGGTTGTTTAGTTTGGCCCACCCGCAAGCCGAGGCGACACCATGAATAATATTTTTGAAAACCTGCCGGCAGATCTCGCCCGGGAGCACTTTCAGGATCTGCTTAACACGCCAAGTGTGCGTATCGAGCGCATTGTGTCTAAAGGGCATAGCTCGCCCGAAGTGGGCTGGTATGATCAGAACGAAGACGAATGGGTGATGGTGCTGCAGGGCGAAGGGACACTGACGTTTGCCGATGGACGAGTCGTCAGGTTGCAAAGCGGTGACTTTATTCATATTCCGGCCCATTGTCGGCATAAGGTCAGTCATACCCGGCCAGACGGCATCACAGTATGGCTGGCGATTTTCTTTAACGCGGCCATTCAGGGGCCGGCTGGTCGCGCCGAACAAGCAGCAGACGAATAGGGCTAGCGGAGAACGGCATGGAATTGCAGTTTTTGGGAACATCATCGGGCACGCCCACTAAAAGCCGTAATGTGTCGGGGCTGGCATTAAAAAAAGCCGCTGCCAAGCCCTGGATACTGGTGGACTGTGGCGAGGGTACCCAGCACCGCATTCTTCATACATCGCTATCGTTAAGCCGTTTACAAGCGATTTGCATTACACATTTACACGGCGATCACTGTTACGGCTTGCCGGGGCTGCTGGCCAGTGCCAGCTTGGCGGGGCGTACCAGGGCACTGACCCTTATCGGGCCTGCAGGGTTACAGGAATGGTTGAGCGTGACGCTGCAGTTGACGCAAGTGACCTTGTCTTATGCGCTGCACTTTATTGATGTAACCACATTAACCGACGCCATCAGGCTCGACGACTTCAAGGTATCGGCCCGGCCACTGTCTCATCGGGTATCCTGTTTTGCCTATGAATTTGTGGAAACCGGGCTGCCGCGCAAACTGGATAAAGACAAGTTATTGGCCGAAAACATCGCATCCGGCCCGGTATGGGGCCAGTTACAGCGCGGTGACACCGTCACCCTGGCGGATGGGCGCACTGTGTGTGGTGATGACTATTTATTGGCCAGTCGCCCTCCGCGCAAGGTGGTTATTGCGGGCGATAACGATACCCCGGCGCTGCTGGCCGACAGCGTTACATCGGCGCAGTTACTGGTACATGAAGCCACGTTTACCCAGAAAGTTGCCGACCAGATAGGAGCCGGCCCCCAACATAGCTCCGCCAGGACCATTGCCGAGTTTGCCGAACTAGCGGCAGTGCCCAACTTGATACTCACGCACTTCAGCCCGCGTTATAAAGACGGTGGGGCAGGGCTGACCATTAATGACATAGCGCAAGAAGCGAGGGCGCATTACCGGGGCACGCTGTTTTTGGCGCGCGACCTGGACCTGTATCATCTGGATTATTCAGGCAAGCTGAGCAAACGCAGCGAACACGCACTAACCCGATAAAGGAGCCTTCATCATGGCAGATGCTTTGTTAACCCGGCTTGGCATTCACCATCCGATTATTCAGGCGCCGATGGCGGGGACCTCTACGGTCGCGCTGGCGGCGGCGGTATCCAATGCCGGTGGCTTGGGCTCGTTGGGGCTGGGCAGCAGCAGTGTAGAGCAGGCACGCTTGCAGATCACCGAACTCAAGCAAGCCACGGCACGGCCGTTTAATGTTAACTTTTTTTGTCACCAAACCGAGCCCGATAATGCGCCACGCAATCAGCAATGGTTAGCTATGTTGCAACCGTATTTTGCCGAGTTTGCTGCCAGCCCACCCACACAGCTCACCGCCGCCTATCCCAGCTTTATCGAACATCATGCCATGCTGAACATGCTGCTGGCCGAGCGACCTCCGGTGGTGAGCTTTCATTTTGGGTTGCCGAGTCAGGCCTTTATTGAGGCGTTGCAACAGGCGGGAATTATCTTGCTGGGCTGTGCCACCAATCTGACAGAGGCTAACGCCATCGTCGCCGCCGGGCTGGATGGCATTATCGCGCAAGGCTATGAGGCGGGTGGCCACAGAGGGGTATTTGAACCGGAGCAGGATGTAGAGCTGGGGCTGTTTGGCTTGTTGCAGCTGCTAAAAAGCCAATGTCCATTACCCGTAATTGCCGCCGGTGGCATTATGCACGGGCAGGCGATTGCCCAGGTATTACAGATGGGAGCCAGTGCTGTACAAATGGGCACGGCGTTTATTTTATGCCCGGAGTCGGCAGCCAGCCAGGAGTATCGCGAGCAACTGAGCAGCGCCAAGGCGTATGAAACCGGAGTGACATCGGTGATTTCCGGCCGTCTGGCGCGAGGCTTGAGGAATCGCATGCACCGGGAGTTGGCCGCAGATCACGCCAGTGTGCCTGCGTACCCTACCGCTTACAGCGCCGCCAAAGCCCTGCATGCAGCGGCCATTCAGCACGGATGTCATGATTTCGCCCCTTATTGGGCCGGCCAGGGTGCCCCTTTGGCCCGCGCATTACCCGCCGCCGCCCTGATGGCGCAACTCATTCAGGAATGGCAGCAGGCCTCACCCGAATAGTCGTTCATCAACCTGTTGAAATGGGAGGGCGGGCTATAAAAAAAGCGCCCGGTATGTCGCAAGCCATTCCCCTTTCGTGTGCATAGGGTGAGTAGTTGATAACCCATGGATGCCCATCCATACTGTATATATAAACAGTATGGGGAAGCATTCATGGGACAAATATCCGGCCAAGCCTCAGAACCAAGGGTTCCAGAGAAAACCTCAGATAATATTGATCTGAACGTCTGTGTGAACCCAACCTGCCAAAACTTCAACATTTCCCCAACCCAGAGCCGCAAAGATCCTAGCTACAAGATCAGTGGAATGAAAAAAGAGTCATGTGTTCTGTGTGTTAGCTGCGGTCGCCTCTACATCATCAAGAGCAATCTTGCGGTCTCCGAAGAGGTAGAACGGCTCCGATACAAGCCAGTACTATCCAAGGTTTACCGACAAGACGGGTTCGGCTGCCACAACATAGAATGTCCACATTTTGGGTTCTACGCTGATACGCCAAGCATCCACTACCGCCGTAGGGGACTGACTTCTGCGGGTCATCCTCGGTTTCAATGTAAAGCATGTGGCACTACCTTCACCCGTGGCTCTAAAAAGAGAAAGAGCCATCCAAAAACGCGCAGCTATGATAATGAGTGGCTATTCAAACTTCTAGTCAATCAAACTGCGATAAATCGAGCGATGGAGCTCACCAACCTGCCTCCTCAAAGAATTTACGACAGAATCGACATGTTCTACGAGCGAAGCGTAGCCTTCATGAAGGAACGAGAGTCACGCCTGAAGATGATGCCGTTGAAGGGAATGAGGTTATCTTCTGACAGGCAAGAATACGGAGTGAACTGGACGAATCGAGAGGATAAGCGGAATGTAGTACTGTCGGCCATTGGATCAGCGGATAGCTACACGGGTTATGTGTTTGGGATGGAAGTGAACTTCGACCCCTCCGTTAACCTGCAAGATCTTGTCAACTCCCAGCAGTACCAAGACGATCAGTCTCGTAAAGGGTTCAATCGCACCTTGGCCAGAATATGGACTCCCAGAGAAATCCGTGCGGCTATCGAAGCAAATAAAACACTGGAATATAAGAAAAAAGAGCTATTAAAAAGTTACTTTGAAGCAGGAAATCTACCACTCCATGAGGCAAGAGTCGCATCTCTTGTCGAGGAGATTGAGCTGGAGTCCGGTGTCTCACCTGTGTCGTTTGATGATGCCACCACCTTGCCTGATAATGGGGCACTGGTGCGTTCAGAATATACCCTGTGTGCTCACTTCAGATTACTGCAAGAATTGATTGGTCACGCAGGTCTACTGACACTTTATCTTGACCAAGATACACTCATTAATCGAGCTGCCATCACTGCATTCACCGATCAAGTAAAGGCTGGTACTTGTCGAGTGGCATATGTACGTTTTAACAAAGAGCTGACCGTAAATGAGCGAAGGTTTCAGGTGACAATGACCGAAAAAGCCGTTGATATAGTGATGAAAAATCAGGGACTGAATGAGGTTGATGCTGAGCGCTTTCTTGTCCAGCAATCACTATCACAGCCTTATGCGATGAATGGCTCCAAGGAAGTCTGGTTTGGCAATCCGATCAATCGTATTTATGAATGTGAGAAGTATGTATCACTTCTGACGGATGATGCCTTTCTCTCGGAAAACCAGAAGGTCAGCGTGATACGCCGCGCCTCTCTGCATCCGATAGATAATTTCTTCCAGATGGTCAGACGAAGACTCTCTTTGCTGGAGCGTCCGATGCACTCACAATCAAACAACGGCAGGGTCTGGACAGGTAAAAGCCCCTACAACCCTGTGATGGTAGAGAAAATGCTTCAGATTTTACGTGTTTATTACAATTTTTGTCTAAGAGGGAAAGACGGTAAGACTCCAGCCCAACGGCTCGGCCTTGCTAAGGGGCCAGTAGAAATCAGGAAGATACTTTATCCATCATGCTAAGGGCACTGTCTATACGTAGAGAGATGGATGGCAGCGCGATCTGGCCGAAATGCAAGCAAATCAACCGTAATTAACTGATATATCAGTTAAAAAAATGGGCAACATTAAGAAGTTGCCCATTTTCCCCGACTCAAGCCATGCACACGAAAGGGGAATGGCTTGGGTATGTCGCTGGGCGCTATTTATTAATTTTTCCGTGTATTGCGCGGCAAAGATGGCTTTCATTTTTTTAACGCATACTCACCACGGAAATCACATCAGCGGTGCGGGGGTGTTCAGCCGTTACTTAATTCGCAACCTTCATGGCTTTATCGCCATGGTCGCTCACTATATGGGTGCCCGCACGGCCAGCCAATAATGCCAAGGCATCGGATAAACGACCGATAGCACTGAAACCACCTGATTCGGCAAAACTGCACGCCGCACTGATTTTAGGCCCCATAGAGCCGGCCGGCAGGTTTAACTGATGGCTTTCAGCCACGGTCAGGGTACTGAGTGGTTTTGCATTTGGGGTGCCAAAGCCGTGGTATACCGCTTCCACATCCGTTAGCAGTAATAACGCATCGGCGCCGAGTTGCTTGGCCAGAAATGCGCTGGAGAGATCTTTATCAATCACCGCTTCAATGCCATGCAAGCAGTTATTGGCGTCTCTTATCACAGGAATGCCACCACCACCGTTACAGATCACCACCACATTTTGCTCAACCAGCAACTTGATCACCTGTAAATCAGGGATATCCAGCGGTTTGGGTGAGGCCACCACGCGGCGCCATCGGTCACCGTCTTGCGCAATTTGCCAGCCGTCTTTTGCCGCACGGGCCTGTGCTTCTTGCTGACTGTATACCGGGCCGATAAATTTGGTGGGAGTGTTAAATGCAGGATCGTCGCGATCAACCAGTACCTGCGTAAGCAAGGTGGCAATGGGGCAGCTGCTCTGCAGCGCATTTTCCAGCTCTTGTTCAACCAGATAACCGATCATGCCCGCCGTTTGTGCACCCAGCACATCCAACGGATAGCTTTCATCTGGATTGTAAGCTGCTGCCTGCAGCGCCAATAGACCAACCTGAGGACCATTACCATGGGTAATCACCAGCTGATGGCCTGCGTTAACAATTTCAGCCAAGGCGCTCGCGGCTACTTTGACATTTTCGCGCTGCACTTGTGCTGTTAGCGGCTCACCGCGCTGTTGTAAGGCATTGCCGCCTAATGCTGCTACAACTAACATAATTAATATCTTAATATTGCGCACAACACCGCTGGGGTGCTGTGTAAACGATTGTTCGCCTGAGAAAATACCACCGAAATGCGGCTCCCAAACACCTCTAAACTCATGACCATCGCAGCCACATATAACCCACGATGGCTGGCTATCCTTACCAGGTTCGTTTTCGCGTTATCAACCTGTCTTCATGATGACCGCCGCGTATTCTACGCATTTAACACATTAAAAACAGCAAAATCCTTGATGATGGCAAACGTCAACAGAGAGCAGGCGGAGCGTGAGCGGCTTCGGGAGGAGGCGCTGCCGTGGCGGCATTTTTCGCGGCACACGGCATGTTATAGCCTGGCGCCAGTTACAGGGGCCGTTATGCTAATATAGGCCTCGGTCAGTCAGGCTGACATTTATTATTGATATCGGGAGTTGGGCGTGTCGAGGGAATTTAGCGAGTTTATTATTGGTGAAGGTGCCGAGTTTAATTCGGATCTTAATGTGCCTTTTGTGCCTACCGATGAAGTGATAGTGGAAAGCATGCTCGACTTGGCCCGCGTGACGGCGCAAGACGTGCTTTATGACCTGGGTTCCGGCGATGGCCGTATTGTGGTGGCGGCCGCCATGGGACGAGAAGCTCGGGCCGTGGGGGTAGACATGGACCCGCCGCGCCTGGAAGAAGCCCGTGAGTTTGCCGCCTCCATGGGCATGGATCACCTGGTTGAATTTATCGAGGACGATTTTTTTACGGTGGACATAAGCCGTGCCACTGTCGTCACCCTGTATTTGCTGCAAAGCATTAACCTGTTGTTACGGCCGCGGCTGCTAACGGAATTGAAGCCGGGCACCCGGGTGGTTTCCCATTCGTTTGATATGGGCGACTGGCTGCCGGATGATCGCTGTTATGCCGCCGGTGCGCATATTTACCAGTGGGTAGTGCCGGCAAACGTGGCCGGGGTATGGCAATGGCAAGCCGGTGACCAGCAACACTTTAGTGTGGCGCTGACCCAAAAGTTTCAGCAATTGAACGCCCAGGCCTGGCTTAACGAGGAACCGATAGCGGTGGAAGCCGCCAGCTTGCGTGGTAACCGTTTAACGCTGACCCTGCAAGGAGAAGACGCAGACACGACGCGCACCTTTAACTGGCGATTAAAAGAGGGGCAATTGCAGCCCAGAGCAAACGAGACGGGCTTTACCCGAGCTACCCGATTGTAGTGCTCGCGGGTAGTTGAATGGAGGTGAGCAGGCTGGCTGCCTTACACTGCAGGCCACCTATCTCGCCCGTTGATGGGCGTCTGTTGTTTTTGCTCGGCCCAGTGTGACCAGGGCGACGCCGAGGCCAATGAGCAGGGCACCTACAAACAGCCCCGGGGGCGGGGCTTCGCCTTGCAGGAAGACCGCCACCGGCACTGCGACCAGGGCACCCACGGCGCCCAGCAGGCTCAGCATGACAGGGCCGCCGGTTTTCTGCAGTATGAACAGCAACAGAAACTGCCCCGAAAACACCAGAGACTGGGCACCAATCAACCACAATGCCACAGGTTGCCCACCGGGAACCGCCAGGGAAAAACCGGGAATCAGGCCTGCGGTCAGCAGCATGATGGCCGCGGCAAGCAACATACCCGGCGCCAGCGCATCGGCAGACACACCAGTAGGCCAGCGCAGGGTGCGATAGAGATTGCCAATGGCCAGCAGCACGGGCCCCGCCAGCGCCAGTAATACCCAAAACACATCGGCATCGGGGGCTGCCAGCTTGTTGGTGGCCAGAACGCCTGCTCCCAGCAGGGCTGCGGCGACACCTGCCGCTCGGGTCATTCTGAATCGTTCCAGCCCCAGTGCCAGCGCCCCTATATAAGTGAACAGCGGCGGCAGCGAGATGATCAGGGCAACAAAGCCGGCGCCCACATGAGGCACAGCGGAAAAGAAAATCAGGTTGGATCCCGCCACGCCGACCAGTGCCGACACCAGATAATATTCCAGGGTGCGGCGAGTCATGGGCGGCCACTTTCGGCGCAGCCCCGCCAGACTCAGCAACATCACGGTGGCGCCACTAATCGACCAGTATAAAAAAGCCAGTGGCGATAATTGCACTTCGCCGGCGAGTTTGGCCAAATTGGTAGACAACCCCAGTAGCGCGCCACCCAGTAATAAACACCCCAGCGCAACTAATCCCGTTTTATGACTGTCCGCAGACTTGGTGGTGTTGGTCATTTTCACTCATCAAGATGGCCGTAGTAGTAGACCAGCTTAACATGCCTTTGAGCAGCGGGTCAGGGTGTCCCGGCCAGTAACACATCGGCAAACACCAGGCCATCGCGGCGTACGTGCTCGCCCACCTGGATAGACAGCGGCTTGTTAAATAAGGGACTGTCAAACACGAAGCTATGAAACTCGCCGTTTTCTCCGCACGGATCCGTGTCTGCAGGCAAGGCGGCCAACAGCTCGGGGGTGAGCTCCCGGCCGGCAAAGTGGGGCGGTACCTTGTCGGGATCCAAACAGGTGATGACGGTGCGCAGGCCCGCCTCAAACATGGCATGGGGCAGGGCGTGAGTGTCTGTACCCCAGATAGGGAATATCGCCGCCATGCCTACGCTTTCAAGCTGGGTTTCCCGATAGTGGCGCACATCTTCCAGTAGCAGGTCGCCGAAGGCCATACCGGTGACGCCGCGGGCCTTGGCGCTGTTAACAAATTCCCCCATGAGCTGGTTATACCGCTCGTTGCTACAGGGGGTGGGCAAGCTGATGATGTCCAGTGGCAAGCCGATGGCTGCCGCCTGCGCACGCAACAGTTCGGTGCGCACCCCATGCATGGCCACCCGATCAAACTCTTCACTGATGGTGGTAAACAACCCCACCACCTCAAATTCCGGGTCTTGCAGTAACTGCTGTAACGCCCAGGCACTGTCTTTGCCGCTACTCCAGGACATCAGTATTTTTTTGCTCATCAGCCAGCTCGTTATCTTTTTGGGTTACCTTTAAATATCACCACAAAGGCAGTTACTATGAACATTAAGCTAATTGGCATCGATTTGGCAAAGCGTGTCTCGTATGAGAGTGGCTCAAGATAGAAAAGGTGATCTTGGTCACGAAACCTTCAGTGGCATTAAGGGATTGCTGACACTCGGAAGGATATTGTGTATCTATGTTTCTTTACATTATGTTTATCTTTAGATCGGGAGGTTAACATAAGGTGTGGTGATGCCGCGCAGAGTTTTTACAGTGGAAGCAAGCAGAAAGAACGATGCGAAATGTCTGTCTTGGAAGAGAGTGTAAAGTTTAATTTTAAACTGCTTAAATATTATAGCGTGTTTTTTGAACGAAAATGTTAAAGGGAATGCACAGTTTGAGAGGGAGTGGTTAAGATAATGAATATTAAAGCCAGTTCAAAACGAGAGCAGTTCTCTGCTATTTTTAAAAACATCAACGAAGCCAAACGTTGGATGCACAAGGTCAACGGGCCACATGATCTTACTGTTCGAAACCCCAAGGATTTATACTTTAGGCATAGTGGTATTACTATTGGCAATGTAACCCTTGGCCATGTTGAATACGCTACAGATGTTGTTGTCAATATAGATGATCTGGAACAAAGTTATATAATAAACCTTCCTTTGCTCGGTGAGCAGCACATGGAATACAAGCGCGAAAGCTTTGTATCGACCCCCTCAGTCGGTGCCATTATATCCCCCAACCAACCATTTTCGATGAGCATGAGTGAAAACTGCCGTAAAAAAATGGTCAGGTTTCCGCGGCTGGTGGTAGAGGAAAAACTCTCCAGGTTGCTAGGACGAAGAATATCATGCCCAATAGCTTTTGATACACAAGTCTCTTTAGATGGTCCTATGCAACAATGGTGGAAAATGGTTCAGAATATACAGGATATTTTAGAGCCTGAAAATTCATTGTGTGATCTTCCAGAGGTGTGGGGAAACCTGGAAAATACACTGATCACTAGCCTCCTTTATACTCAGCACCATAATTTTTCCAATGAACTGCTTGATCGCAGAGAAGGCCGACCCTCTTATTTAACCAGACTGGAGTCACGCTTAACCGAGTTCGTTGAGCAGCCACTGAGCCTTGCAGATCTGGAGCGGATGAGTGGGGTATCACGTGAGCGACTCTATAGAGACTTTCAAACTTACCATGGCGAGACCCCCATCGCATTCTTTAGAAATATGCGATTTGAAAATGTACGCACCAGGCTCATGCAAGCAAGGCCATCCGAGAGTGTTTCGAGCATTGCAATGGACTGTGGGTTCCAACAGATGGGGCATTTTTCAAAAGAATATAAAACCCGTTTTAGTGAATTACCGTCGGAGACGCTAAGGCTGCACCGTACTTCATAGCAATGTACAGATGGCCTGTGAGCGGCTCGTTTCCTCCAGCTCATGACAGCTAGTGCCTGGATAATAGCTCTTTCGCATTGGGAGGCATGCTCGGAGCGCAAGATGCTCAGCAACGTCAGAGGTGTCAGGCCACCCTTGATGAATGATGATAGTAATCAAGCTGTCAGGCTTATCGGGATCTTGAGCATCCAGTCGTGAGTGTCACTCCAAAATGACGTAGCCGGGTTGATAATGTCAAAATGATCTAACCCGGGAATCTCCCAAAACCTGATATTTTTACTTACAGCGCGGGCTTCCGTAAAAAAGTCTCGAGAGTGTGTAACCGGAACCCTATCGTCATTATCACCATGAATAATGAGTGCTGGAACGCCGATAGGAAGCTGGCTCATTGGAGAGGCTTCCGCATAGTCATCCTCTATCTCACTTGGAGGGTGGACCATGAACTCACTGACTGCGTCATCACCCAGCCTTTCGTGATAGGCTCTTGTCAAGTCGGTGACTGGAGCCAAGGCAATAACAGCATCCAGCTGATGATGGGCAAGTAGTACAAGCTGTCCTCCGACTGAGTGGCCAATGCCAATTATTGGTTTTTCGTCACAAGCTGCTTTTAGAAGAGAGTGAGCTTTATGCACTCCCTCTTTAACATCTTCAATAGTTATCGGCCAGCCCCCACCATTTCCCAACCTACGGTATTCCAGGTTAGCCACCACCCAACCTTGGGCAACCAGGTTGGAGGCCAGATCATGCATTAACTCAAGGTTAAACTTGGCACGCCAATAACCGCCATGAATCAACACCACACCACCTTGAATATTTTTCACATTATCTGGGTAGTATAATTCAAAAAATTGCTGGTCTGACTTTCCATATTTTTCAATATTAATCGAATTACAGGACATCGATATTCTTCCTTAACTTATTAGCAAGTACTAAGGTATATAGTAAAAGCCAGCTGCAAACCAAGTTGCAGCTGGATATGCCAATCTAACTTATAACCCAGCTTATAAGTAAAAATAAGATAGAAAAGGCAGTGATATAAAAATAAATTTATAAGTTGGTTTAATTATATAAAAGATTTACTTGTAACCGGGTGCACTGCCTTCTTTGGCAAAAAAGATATCACGCTTTGCAGACACGCGAACAACTTCTTCTGGGTCAGTAAGGTTATGTAACTCATCAAATAGTGTCGACAAGTCGCCGGCAGGACTTACCCACATCAGGGCTCTACCTGGCTTGTCCGAGTCAATACGATATCCATGTAATGAACCTTTTGGCCATTTAACACTGTCACCTTTTCTGGCTATAGTCCATTCACCATCTACGTAAAGTGAGTATTCGCCTTCCAGGATATAGACATGCTCATCTTGGCTGCCATGTCGGTGTGGTGGCACGAATGTCCCAGGTGGATCATAGGTTATCCATGAAAAAGAGGTGTCAAAGTCATTCCCCATAACTGGCCAGTAGGTGTGCCCCAATATGCTCCAGCTTTTTTTATCTTCTGCATTATTTTCATTAAGCAGCTGTTCATCATTTAATTCTGCAGTCTGTTCGATAGTATTTGAAAACGTCATATCAACCTCACTTTAAGTCACACATAATAGATATACAACAATTTAAAGTATTAATTTTTGTATTGATTAATCAGCTCTTTTTGCCTCTTATGCAAGGCATAAGCTGGTAGTCCTTTGCTCTCTACACTTTTAAGCATTGCTTCATTAACAGGGTGTAAAGCCTCATTCCACTTTTCTCGTTCTTCTGGAGATAGTGAAATAACTGTTAATTGATGCTCTTCTTTTGACCAGTTCATCACTGAAGCAATGTGATTGTCAAGATAGTTTCCAGCGAAATAAGCCATTTCACTACCCAGCTCATCTATGGCCACTTTTATATTGTCAGGAAGAGATTCCCACTTATCTTTATTCATGACAGCGATCATTACAGCGTTAATCAATGGATAGTCTACAACGTATTTCAGCGTCCTGGCCAATTGTAAATCTTTTAAAACTTCTCTGGATGAAACATTGCCATCTACTATGCCAGTTTGTATTGCTTCAGCAGTGTCAGCGTGACTGAGAATAACAGGTACACCTCCTAAGGCACGAACCGCATCCGCCGCATTACTAGGAACTCGTACTTCTAAACCTTGCATATCTTTTAAATTAATAATGGGTGTATTTGTTTGAAGGTATGCCGGCTCGGATGCAAAAGCAGTGATAACCTTAAAATTATCTAGCCCCACATGCTCAGGAAACTCCTTAATTAATCTATATAAAACCTGACTAGCGATCCTTCCATTCTTATCCATTCCAGTAAGACTACCAGTAAGGCTTAATAACGGAAAGCGTTGTGGATCATATGATACAACTGACAACCCTATATCAGCAACACCACTTTCTACACCGTCAAACATATTTGAAGCAGACAGAAGCGTCCCACCAGGAAAAGTATTTACTTTCACCCCTGTTCTTTTATTAAGCTCATCAGCCCACTTTTCCATTTGGATGGCCGGGAAAGTTTGTGCCGGAGCAAAAAAGGCGTAATTTAATCTTACAGGTTCAGCCCATAGAAATGCACTGTAAAATCCCCCAGACAAAAAAAGAAAACAGCTTAAAGGAAATCTGAATAAACGTCTCAAGTAAATGTTTTTCACAATATCACCTTCATTGAAAGTTAAGGCTGATTATTTTAATGTAAACTAAAATCCAAAAGATCTTGGTAGAGAGTGTTGACTTCAATTTTTCAATTTAACTACAAGAACATAATGACGATGTCAGGTAGCATGATTAAAATTGATATACATAGCAAGTACGGAATGACAAAATAACCAACCCCTTTGAATACATCTCTGAAGCTCAAGTCTGGATCCAGGTTCTTTACAATAAACGCATTTATTCCAACAGGAGGAGTGATGGCTCCAAGACTGGTGACAATACACACGAGAATACCGAACCAGACTGGGTCATAGCCTAACGCTATCGCTACTGGGAAAAATATAGGTAGAGAGATGATTAAAAAACCCATTGCATCCATCAATGCCCCACCAATTATATATATCACCAATATCAATGCGATAATCATCACTCCCGGTAATGGCAAGGATGCTGCCCATTCTCCTACCAGGTAAGGCAATCTGGTAAGAGTTAGAAAGCGACCAAAAATGACAGCGCCAGTAATCAGCATCAATATCATTGCGGTTGATCTTAGTGAGCTAGATAGTGACTCTTTTAACATTAACCACGATAATTTTCCTCGTACTGTAACAATAATCAAGGCACCGGCACATCCAACGGCAGCTGCTTCTGTTGAGGTAAACCAACCAGCAAAGAGTCCACCTAGAAAAAACAGGAATAGGGAAATGATTTCTACCAAGTCCTTAAGTGACTGAAATCTTGTTTTCCAGGAAGAGCGCTCACCCACAGGAGCCATTGCCGGGTTTACTTTACAGAGCAGTGCAATGGTAGCTATAAACAAAGTTACTAATATAAGCCCGGGAACAACACTTGCAATAAACAGGTCTCGAACTGCAATTTCTGTTTGTAATGCAATGACAATCAGTACGGTACTGGGTGGGATGATTATCCCTAAAGTTCCACCGGTTGCCACACAACCCGAACTCAAGGATTTATGATAGCTAAACCTCTTCATCTCAGGTAAGGCGATTCTTCCAACCGTTGCGGCGGTTGCCGTATTGGAACCACTCACGGCACCAAATCCCGCACAGCTTAAAATGCTGGTTGTAGCAATTGATCCTCTATAGTGACCGATCCAGGAATAAGAAGCTGAAAATAATTTTTCAGTGACCCCCGAGCGAAAAAGCAACTCACCCATAAATATAAAAAGGGGAATGACACTCAAGGAGTAAGAAGAAAGTTGTTCCCAAATTCCCGAGCTAACAACGTTAGATGCTGCCGTTAAACTGGTTAAATACCAAACCCCAAAAAAACCTACAGCAAACATAGAAAAGCTAACGGAAACCTTTAATAGAATCAACAAAAAGAGAATGGCTATGCCCATCAAGGCAACTATAGTTAGGCTCATATAGATACAACCCTCTTTAAGTTATTCACGAAGTCCATAAAAAGCACCAGGCAAAACGATGTAAAGCCCAATGCCAAGAAGTAAATTAAAGGGTAAACTGGCACTTTCAGTCCTTGTGATATAGTACCTCTATTCATTGCAATATAACCATACTCCCAAATTTTGAAAGAGATGATAGAAAACAATAGTAAACATCCACAGCACACTATAAGTTCGATGCCATAGCGAACCCTACCTGGAAGATTGTTAACTAAAATATCAAGTTCAATATGAGACTTGGTGATTTGTGAGTAGGCTAAAGAAAATGAAACGGTGATCATCGTCAACCAACCTACGAGCTCTGTTGTAGCACTGAAAGGCGATGCTACCTGCCTGAGTATTACATTTCCTACTACGATAAAAACAATCAGCATGAGTGCAAGACCTGCACCACCAAGTAAAAATCGGCCTATAACAACATTGATTCTATTCATATCCATATCCATGTGACCTTGTCCATAAAATAAAATCCTTTTATTTGTTTGTGATTGTATAGCTAGAGAATAAGTACCAGACTGATTTTTATATAGTAAGCCTCACGTTAATTGGTGTAAGTGTTATACATGCTAGGCCGACAAATTTTGGTTGATCGTGTTAAGAGCTTGCTCTTTATTTTTGAAAATCAAAAAGTTAACACTCTCATCCGAAAGGGAGTGCTTTTTAATAAAATTCACCACACTATCCTTCATGTTGCAAAAATATAATTCACCTCCAATCTCACTCCTGCGGCGAGCCTCCTGCTGTAGCATATTGAGTCCTGCAACATCCAGAAAGTTAATGCTCTGGCCAACAATCAGAACGCGAGGCTCCTGAATGCCTTGAAGGTAGTCCTGAACATGATTTACCGCCCCAAAAAACAAGGACCCTTCTACCTTTATTACTCGGAGCTGTGTATCTTCGGGGCGGATATTATCTTCCTGGTCAGTAGAACTCTTTTGAGTCAAGTGTTTACTGGGTAGTAGGTTGACAATGTTTGGTTTTGAAGTTTTCTTTAGATAAAAAATTAATGACAGTGCCACACCGGTATAAATTGCAAATTCTAATGCTATAAATAAGGTAGATGTGAACGTCACCAGTAGCACTATAGCTTCGGACTTTTCAGTCTTTAACAGTGATTTGATATGATCAAAGTTGATCAAATTCCACGATACCAATAACAGTATGCCCGCCATGGAAGGGATTGGGATATAGGCGGTTAAATCAGAAAACAACAACAAGATTAGTAGTAGCGCAACCCCTGAAAACACGGCTGCGAGGGGAGTCTTAGCACCTGATGTATAGTTAATACCTGTGCGGGTGAAAGAACCAGACGAAGCATAACAAGAGAAAAAAGCGCCAGCTACATTGGATAGTCCCTGACCGACAAACTCTTTATTACCATCCAGTCTCTGATGGGACTGGACTGCTACTGCTCGAGCAATCGACACTGCCTCAACCAGCCCCAGAACAGCAATAGCCAGCGCCCCGGAGACTAATGCATTCATGTCATTCAGCGAGACGGAAGGAAGACTGAAGACGGGTAAGGCAGAGGAGATACTGCCCACCAGGGCAATGTGCTGAGCATTTGGATCCAATAACAAAGCCAGCAAGCTGGAGAGAACCAGAGCTATCAGCATGTTGGGCCAGCTCGGCATCAGTTTCTTGATGCTCAGGCAGCACAACAACGTGAACAAACCAGTTATAAAGCTGAAGAGGTTGATTTCGCCGAGGTGGGCCAGTACGACCATCCAGGTACCAATAACAGACCCATCTGTGGCTATATTGAGCCCAAGCAGATTCTGTAGCTGACCGGAGGCGATGACCATTGCCGCTCCTGAGGTAAAACCGATAACCACAGAATGCGAGACAAAATTGACGACTCCTCCCAGTCGGACAGCCGCCAGGATAAGCTGAAATAGCCCGGCCAGTAGCGTCAGGCTCAAGGCCAATTGAATATAGAGGGTCGATCCCGGCTCAGCCAGAGGACTGAGTGTTGTATAGACAACAAGCGACAAGGCTGCAGTGGGCCCTGAAATGAGGTGCCAGGAAGAGCCAAACAAGGCAGCAATAATGGCGGGGACTATCGCTGCGTAAAGTCCATACTCGGGTGGCAAACCGGCAATCATGGCATAAGCCACTCCCTGTGGGAGCACGACTATGGCATTAGTAAATCCAGCAAGGGCATCACCTTTCAGTACAGATCCATTAACATGGTGAATCCAGCTAAAAAACGGAAGAAGGTGTCGCTTACTATGATTAATAAAGGTGTTTTCCATATGGCTTCTTAATGATTCAGATAGAGTAATAGGGCTTTTATAAAAAACAGCCGCAGCCTATCTAGACCAAGTTGAACTCTCATCAGGTTAAGTGGGTGGCTCTACTTTTTTGGTTACGCATAACACATGCTAAAAGCTGATATTTATTTTTTATGAAGTATCATGTTCAGCTATTAACCTGGTGTTGGCCGGCTCTGCTGTAAATAAGGGAAGCATGCCTTATTAATGAACCAGGTTAATAGCAAGCTGATTTGATTTAAAAAACCAAATCCTCCTCGACAACCTTGGAGGCACTTTCTCTTATGACTTCAAAGCAGTCATTATCCTCTGCGGCATGTACTTCACCAGAGAAGTCCAGGCTGGCAACACGAATCATCTTGTCTGTATCAGCGATATCAGGAACATTAGGTACTATATGATGTAATACCAATTTTTTGACACCAGCTTTTTCTGCAACCTTACCAACGTCTTCGTAGGAGGTATGAGACTCTTTTAAATGTACTGCAATCCCTTCTCGAGTATCTCCCTCTGGGAATGTCTCCAGAATGGCATCAAGATCAATTACTTCATGCAATAGGATGTCTGCATCTTTAGCAAGACGAATACAGTTTTCAGAGTATGCGGTATCACCGGAAACAACCACTGATCCATAACGAGAGTCGATACGATACCCAAATGCTGGATAACAAAGTCTATGATCCACCAGGATTGTAGAAACAATCACATGTTCATCCCTGTATATTTCAAAGGGTTCCATCTTAGGGTGTCTTGCTGTGACTGGATCAGCCTTTGCTTCATCCGGAATCACAATGTCATGCGCTTTTATCCATTCCCTGGGATCCGAGCGTCCCTCATCAGCAATGCGGATGGCAATGTCTGAAGCAAATACATTTTTAATCAGACCTTCAACCATTTCTGCTGTGCCAATCATTGCATGATCTTTCGTGCGACAGGCAACCTCTGCATAATGTTGCTCATTTAGAGCTGGGACACGAGGTGGCTTGCCCGGGCCATACACTTCAATCGGTCTAGAAAAGGATTCACCAGGAACCTGCCATCCAGTAAATAAATATGATCCTAAATCATAAATGTGATCTGAATGATGATGTGTAATAAAAATAGAACGTAAATCACTCCAGCTAGAATGCGAGCGGTAATTTCTAATACTCCCCATTCCACAATCTATAATATAGGTAGCATCATCAACACAAATAGCTGTAGAAATGCCAGCGCGACTACTCGAAACAATCGGCCCGCCCCCGGTACCAAGGGTGTAAACTTTCATTCCTTTTTTTATTTTGTTGCTCATAGAATATCCTTGAATTTACGAGTTTTGAATCAACGTCGTTTGAATTTACCATTTGTTAAAAACAAAGATATTCACTTATTCGTACATTTATATACAAATATTTAACAATCGCCTGCTTTTCTAGGGTTATTCTGGAAGGTGGCTGTGTTACCTCTGGCGCTCCGGCCCAACACTTGAGCAGGTGTTTAATGTGTTTGGCTATGTATGAGTTAACTGTGTTTACCCGCGTATCAGCCTTAGTGTAGGCTCTTTCATGGTTAAAATAACTCTAATAAAAACAGTGTGTTATCGAAGCTGGTACACTGAACTGGTACATAGCCAATGTGTTCGGTATGACGAGGGATAAGCAGGCATGATGAGAAGAGACGTGGGGACGTGAGTGGAGACGGGGTAATGAGATGGGATCGGTAGAGTGGTGGCATCGTTCAGCAAGTAACAGATAGCAAACAGTCAGCCGCTGGGGCTGACTGTTTGCTGTGCTTATTGAGTAATGAGTTGCAGGTTAGAAGTTATAACCCATACCGACTACATAGTCCCAGCGACCGTTGTCGTAGTTCTTGGTGGCACTGTCACTGCTATCAAACAAGAAGCTGTATTCGGCACGAGCCTGAATAAAGGTAGTAGGTAGCACGTAGTACTTCATACCCAGCTCTACACCTGCGGTACCGGTCTCTTTTACGCCGTCGCCGTAGATTGCACCTAAAGTGGCACCCACGAAAGGACGAACCTGGTTGGCACCAAAGTGGTAGTCAATAAAGCCCTTGGTACTACCTTGCCATGCGTCGTCACCGTTATCTACAGCAGCCCAGCTTACGCTCTGGCGTACACCGGCTACGGTTCTGTCGGATAAATACCAACCCAGGTCAGCGGCGATACCAAAACCACCGTTGTCAAAGTTCTTATCGCTGCTACCTGCACCACCAATAGAAAACTCTCGATCGCCCATTTTAGGGCCGTAACCTTGACCGTGCATGCCTTGAGCCTGTGCTAAGGCAGGGATCATGATGGCGCTGGCACAGAGTGCAATTGAAATTTTCTTGAACGTTTTCATGAAAAACTCCTCGTGTCGACGTGTCGACTAAACAGATTCACATAGTAAGTTTTTGGTGCACTACATATCGAATAAGCCAAGTGCCATGATTGATGAGAGAACATGCATCTGAATACTGCTCCCCATGCAAATCACTATCTAGGTGTAGCGACCGGACTGTGAAAAGTCAAATAGGTTCACAAGATAATTCACTGGCTTAACAGCTTGATAGCTTTAACTTTATTCTTGAACTGCGCGCCCTGATAGCAAAAAAATATTGACCGGCAGCCATGTTCCGCTCGGGCCGATACCGCTATCATGGCGTCCTGCCTGAGCTGCAGAGCATTTTAAAAAGCATGTTGAATGGCTAGCAAGCAGCCGTATTTAAAAACGTAATCTTTAGGTGACCATGAAACTAGGCCTTTAAAGCGAGGAGGGATGTGACTGCAGTATATCGTTCTCAACGACGCAATTTGACGCTAGAACCCCCAGCAAGAGTCAAGGTTGGTTGAAGGCAAACTCAGTGCTGATGGTGTCTTGTTACTGGAAATATCCAGTATTGGTGGTGATTTTGCCCTGTCGTTATCCGACCTGTCTTATCACTATCGAGTGACGTTAGTTATATAATGCCGAGGTGCGGCAACCGTAGCTGAGGCAGGAGGCACTTTCATTCATTGATATTGAAGGCTCTGTTGTTATCGATAACCCATGTTACCAATAAGGTTTTTTGATGAAGTTTTTAAAATATGCAGTACTGGCGTTATGTGTTGGCTTGCTGTCGGCCATGCGATCATGGCTTTGAAGGAGAGTATAAAGCCAGGGCCGGATCGGGGAATGAGTTGCTTAATGTGTTCTCCGAGCTGATAGGAAGCCACCATATCATTATCGGTCGCGATTATATTGAATCTGAGGGAGAGCGCACCCGGTTTGAAGAAATATTGGTACGCCAGTCAGACAATGGACAACGCTATTTGGTATTTAAAAATGGTGGCGAAGAGCAAGCCTGGAAAATTATCGATGACAACACCCTGCAACAGGGAAATGATTTTATGAATATTAGGCTGCAAAAAATAAACTAACGTGTGAGCGTTTGCGTTGTGCGCCAGGCCCCGCCAATAAAAGGGGCTTGGTGCTTTCAATAGCATGGCGCTTTAACCTGGCGAAGATTTTGCCAAGGGTGATGAACATAAAAATAATGAAGATAAATGTCATGCATAAACGACCGGAGATGCTGCTGTCGTTAATTATCTGGGCCCTTGGCGGTGCCGTCAGCTTGCTGTGTCCACGGCGCGATTAACCTGCCTCGGTTGCACACTAACCGCTATAGTATAAGTGGCTATTAAGTGAAGAATCTTCTCCGTAAAACAAGGATGTGCAGATGGCGACTTCGAGTTTTACCCTATTGTGGGAACAGTTTCAGGAAAGCCTGCAAGATACCAGTAATGCCCTGGGCATGAGCGAATTGAACTGGCAGGAATTTGCAGTCATGGTCGTGGGCCAGCTGCTGGTATCGGTGATGATACTGTTGTTGTTCGGGATCTTGTACTGGTTGCTGGCCAGCCTGCTTAAACTGCTGCTGGGGCGATCCCGTTACGGTGAGAGGCCGTTTATTGCCGCCAGAATGGTGTTGCGCTATTTACTGGGTTTGGCGGTGGTCATTGCGATTCTGGCGCAATATAACGCCACCGACGGCGTGCTGAAAGGTGCGGCCCGGGCGGGGCTGATGGCGCTGGCTTTTTACGTGCTGTGGGTACTGCTGTCGCGTGGCTTAACTTCGAACCTGTCTCGCCACCATATTGATTCTTCGCTAGAGCAGTTGTGCAAGAATACGCTGTCGGTGGCGCTGGTTGCCATGGGTACCATTACGGTACTGGCCCAGTTCGGGTTCGATGTGCTGTCGATTGTGGCCGGTTTGGGGATAGTGGGTATTGCGGTGGGCTTTGCGGCCCAGTCTACCCTGGCCAACTTTATTGCCGGTATTACCTTGTTGATAGAGCGGCCGTTTCGCATTGGCGACTGGGTAAAAATCCATGGCGAAGAGGGCAGGGTGGTGCGCATTGCCTTTCGCACCACCAGGCTACGTACCCGAGACAACGTCTTCACCATGATCCCCAACGAACGAGTGGCCACCTCGGATATCGTCAACTTCAGTGTGGAAGGACCGACCCGCATTCGTATTCCCCTGGGCATTGCCTATAAAGAGTCGGTGGCACACGCCCGCGAGGTGATCATGCCCCTGTTGTCGGCACATCCCATGGTGATCACCAATGAACAAATGCAGCCACGGATACAGCTGCGCGAGCTGGCGGATTCGTCGTTAAACCTGAGTGCCCAGGTGTGGGTGAACTCCAAGGATGTGGAAGTAAAAGGTCGCATTTCCTGCGAGTTGCTGGAAAGCATCAAGCAGGGGCTGGATGAAGCGGGCATCGAAATGCCGTTTCCGCATTTGCAGCTGTTTATTGATGAAGCCAAAGGGCTGGAGCCCTGGCTGAACCCGGAATTCAGGCAAAGCACGGCCGGCAAGAATAGCGATATCGAGCACTGATGTGCTGGCGCTGTGTGTCATAAAACGCCAGAGTTTACCGCCTGGCCTGCACATATTGCTGCAGGCGAGCTTGTTGCTCTCTGGTCAGTACCAGCCCCAGTTTGGTACGGCGCCAGAGAATATCGTCGGCGCTATAGGCCCACTCCTGATCCATTAAGTAATCCACTTCCTTTTGATACAGCTCCTTGCCAAAGTGCTCGCCCAACTCGCTTGCTTCCTTGCAGCCGAGCAAAAAAACCTGACAGAGCTGACCGTAGCTGCGTGCGAAGCGTTGCAGCGTCGCGTGACTCAACCAGGGGTAGTGCTGGCGTAACTCGGCAATGAGGGCGGGTTGTGAGCTAAAATCACCGCCGGGCAGAATGGCGGTCTTGGTCCAGGGGCCGCTGGCCTGCGAGAAGAACGGGCTGATGGCATCAACGGCGGCTTCGGCCAGCAGCCGGTAGGTGGTGAGCTTGCCACCGAACACCGAGAGCAGAGGGGCCTCTCCCCGGGGCGCATCCAGGGTGAAGGTGTAGTCCCGCGAGGCTGTTTGTGCGTCGTCTGCCGCTTCGTTGTCCGCTTTTTTGTCGTCGAGCAGGGGGCGCACCCCGGCATAGCTCCACACCACATCACAGGCGCTGACTTGCTGTTTAAAATGATCGTTCACCACCTGGCATAGGTAATCAACCTCTGCGCTGTCTATTGCTGCTTGGGCCGGATCGCCCTGATAGTCCACATCCGTGGTGCCAATCAGTGAAAACTGCTGCTCATAGGGAATCACAAAGACGATGCGATTATCGGTATGTTGCAAAATATAGGCATGAGGCTCATCGTGCAGCCGTGGCACTACAATATGACTGCCTTTTACCAGGCGCAGTTGTCTGGGGGCGGGCTGGGCGAGCACCTCGTCAAACATCGAGCTGGCCCAGGGGCCGGCGGCATTGACCAGTACTTTGCAGCGATAAGATTCTTGTTGGGCGGCGTGACCGCCGGCCTCGGTGTTTTCCAGCGTGACCTGCCAGCTTCCGTCTTGACGCCGGGCCTGGATACAGCGAGTACGGGGCTTGATCTCGGCACCATACTGGCGTGCCGCCATGGCGCACAGTACCACCAGACGGGCATCATCTACCCAGCCGTCGGAATATTCAAAACCAATTTTAATGCTGTTTTTTAATGGGCTGGTGGCATTAAAGCAGAGGCTGCGCGAGCGGGGTAACTGTTCGCGTTTGGCCAGGTGATCGTACAGATACAAGCCGATACGGATCATCCAAGCCGGCCGTAAATGCGGTTGATGGGGCAGACGAAAGCGCAGGGGCCACATAATGTGGGGGGCGCTGGCCAATAATACTTCTCGTTCGGCGAGGGATTTTTTCACCAGACCAAATTCATAATACTCCAGATAGCGCAAGCCGCCGTGGATCAATTTGCTGCTGTTGGACGAGGTGGCCGAGGCCAGATCATGCATTTCGCACAGCGCCACCTTCAGGCCGCGGCCGGCGGCATCCATGGCGATACCCACACCATTTACGCCGCCACCAATGACCAGTACATCTACCTCTGTATAGTCTGCAGGCATAAAGTTTCCTTATTAAGCGGTTACGGCCTTTACATAAGGTTAGCAAACCCGGAGCCGGGCTATTCTATCCAGTGCCGTGAACGGGCTACCGCCTTTTGCCAACCTTGATACAGGGTGTCCCGTTGCGATTCGCTCATGGTGGGCGCAAAGCGTGTATCCTGCCTCAGAGTCTGTGCCAGCTGCTCGGTATCTTGCCATACCCCCACCGCCAGCCCGGCCAGAAACGCCGCGCCCAGAGCGGTGGTTTCCAGTATCTGAGGGCGAATGACGTCGGTATGGCTGATATCGGCCTGGAACTGCATTAATACCGGGTTGGCCACGGCGCCGCCGTCCACTTTCAGCTCTGTCAGCGTCAGGCCGGCGTCTTGTTGCATGGCGTCCAGCACATCGCGACTCTGATAGGCGATGGCCTCCAGGGCGGCGCGAATAATATGATTACGATTGGCGCCCCGGCTCAGGCCCATCAAGGTGCCACGGGCGTAGGGATCCCAATAGGGTGCCCCCAGGCCAACGAAGGCCGGCACCAGGTAAACGCCGTTGGTATCTGCAACCTTGCTGGCAAAATACTCGGTATCGTCAGCCGAACGGATCAAGCCCAGTTCGTCACGCAGCCATTGAATAATGGCGCCGCCCATGAAGACCGAGCCTTCCAGCGCGTAGTTGACCTCGCCTTTGGCTCCGATGGCCAGGGTGGTTAACAGGCCATGCCGGGAGCGAACCGGTTTTTCCCCTGTGTTCAGCAACAAAAAACAGCCGGTGCCGTAGGTATTCTTGGCCATGCCTTTATGTACGCATAGCTGGCCAAACAGGGCCGCCTGTTGATCGCCGGCCAGGCCGGCAATGGGGATTTTTCCACCCAGGCTGCCTCCCAGCCGGGCATGACCGTATACCTCACAGGAGGGTCTGACCTCGGGCAAGAGTGCCGCGGGAATATCCAGGGCTGCCAGCAGGGTGGTGTCCCACTGCAGCGTCTTGATATTAAACAGCATGGTACGAGCGGCATTGGTGTAGTCGGTAATGTGCACCTGGCCTTCGGTCAGCTTCCAGACCAGCCAGGTGTCTATGGTGCCAAACAGCAGTTCGCCTTGCTCTGCCTGCTCGCGCGCGCCTTCGACGTTGTCCAGTAACCATTTTATTTTGGTGGCGGAAAAATAGGCATCAATGACCAGTCCGGTATTGTCTTGCACATAGTCACTCAGGCCGTCGGCCTTTAATTGCTCGCAGAGGTCGGCGGTGCGTCGGCATTGCCAGACAATGGCGTTATGAATCGGGCGACCGGTGTGCTTGTTCCAGATAACGGTGGTTTCGCGCTGATTGGTAATGCCAATGGCGGAAACTTGCTCTGGGCTGATGCCGGTTTGGGCCAGTACCTCGGTCAGGGTGGCGCGCTGGCTGGCCCAGATTTCCATGGCGTCGTGCTCGACCCAGCCAGACTGAGGATAAATCTGGGCAAACTCGCGTTGTGCGCTGCCCTCTATCTGCGCCTGATCGTTAAAGATAATGGCGCGCGACGAAGTGGTGCCTTGATCCAGTGCGATCACATAGCGTTTTGCTGATGACATAGTAGGTTCCTTTATGGCTTAACCCAACCTTGGCATTGTTCGGGTAATACAGGACGATAGGGCTTGCCAGGGGCCTTGCTGCTGAGGGCGCCGCTTTTATCCCTGATCCAGCTGGTCAGTTCGCTGCCACACCCGGTACCGGGTGCCACTTTGGGCTGTGGCTCGCAGTGTTTGTCACCCGCTGGACAATGCAGGCGCACATGAAAATGGCTTGAATGACCAAACCAGGGGCGCAATCGATTCAGCCAGGGTGCCTGACCATAAGTATTGCACATGGCCTGTTTGATTAATGGGTGCACAAAAATGCGGCTGACTCTTGGATCCTGCGCGGCCAGGGCAATCAGCTGGCGCTGCCGATCGGTAAACTGCGGGCTGAGAATATACAGCGAGTGATTCACCATATCGACCGCCGAAATGTTTTCTAACCTGCGAGGGTGGGGGGGCTTTGGAGGTGAGCGCAGCCAGATATCGGCATCCAGTCCGGTTTGGTGGCTACGATGGCCAGAAGCAAAGGGGCCGCCCCGTTCCCTGGCAATATCGGCCACCAGCATGGGCGGCAACTGCGCCTGCTCGACTTTTTTGCCCAGGGTTTGCAGGTAGTCGATGAGCGC
Source organism: Oceanisphaera sp. (assembly GCF_048268965.1). Classification (GTDB taxonomy): domain Bacteria; phylum Pseudomonadota; class Gammaproteobacteria; order Enterobacterales; family Aeromonadaceae; genus Oceanimonas. The sequence continues at coordinate 29,839 of NZ_JBLWUK010000007.1, read as the reverse complement.
CGGCTGCCCATAAAAGCGCTCTCGGCTGCCCCGGATCACATAAAAGCCGGGGCCCTTGGCAGGCAATGCCCTGGCATCAAACTGACACCCCGCAGCATAGCCACCTACCGCCTGCGCCCAGCCCAGACTCGGTATTGCGCCAGCCAGTAAAACCAGCCATAACGGGCTAAACCATTTACTCATCTTTGCTCTCCTTGCGCTGAAAAAGCAGCCAATCTTTCATGCTGCTTTTATCACACCATCCCAGCCACCTCCTTTAGGCACCGCGTCTTCTGTGAACAACACTGACAGATAACGCCGGTGTCAATGGGAAGGCAGAGGGTGTCTGCTCCGCCGAGCCTCCGCGCCGCCCAAGAAGCAGACTGACCGCTATATTGAACCATGGCATTTTAATGTTCTTGGCACCATTATTTATGGCGTCGTGTTTTTTTGCTAGGGTATGGCACCTTTTGTTTGATGGACGATCCCATGACAGTACAGCGCTTGCCGTTACCCTCATTATTGGCGCAACCTTTGGCCTTTGTATTATGCCCGCCGGCGCTTCGATTCTACCTGACGCACAGCCTGGTGTTGCTGGCCAGCCTGGCCGCGGTGGGGTGGTCATTATGGGACGGACAAGCCGGCTATGGCCTGATCCACTGGGTGGGCATAGTGTTTGGTGGCACAGTACTGTTACTGAGCTTGTGGCCACCGAGCTGGAGCCGTCAGCGGCTGATTAACCTGGCCTTTGACGATCAACAATTGTATTTGGTGAACGGCCTCAGCAAACAGGCGGTTGCCATGCCGCGGGATCGGGTGTGTGCGGTCAACAAGGGTAAACTACCGGGCCACGATGGCGCCATTATTGCGTTTACTCTGGACTTGTCCTTGAACGACGCCGAGCTGGCCTTGGTCCAGGAAACCCTGGGTACCCAGGTTGAAGACCGCTTTAAACTGGATGAAGACCGTTACCGCTTTGGCTTTGTGGGCAACTGGCACAAGCGTCGTGCGCTGTTGGCCGCGGTGTCGGTACTGGGCCCCGCCGTGGTCACACCGGAAGTGGTAGAGGAAGAAGAGGACGACGACGATTGGGACTGAATGAAAAGCCGTGAAGGGTGAGGAGTGAGGAGAAAACCAAGATCCTGACGTTCGTCAGGATGACGGCGAAAGAAGCGGTGCCTTCGGTGTTCGCCTCACTCTTTACAACTCACCCTTCACGGCGGTACGTCTACCGCAGGTACGGGTTATGCAGTCGCTCGTGGCCAAAGGTGCTTTCGGGGCCGTGGCCGGGCACGAAGGTAAAGTCGTCGCCCAGCGGCAGCAGGGTGTGCATAATCGAGTTGATCAAGGTGCTGTGGCAGCCACGGGGAAAGTCACTGCGCCCCACGCCACCGTTAAACAGTACATCACCGACAAATGCCAGTTTTTGCTCCTGATGTACAAACACCACATGTCCCGGGGTATGCCCCGGGCAGTGGTACACCTCCAGGGTTTCATTGCCCACGGTGACGCTGTCGCCGGCCTTTAGCCACAAATCCGGGGTAAAGTGTGGGACGGGCGCAAAGCCAAACATTTGTACTTGCTGAACCAGGGCGGTGATCCAAAAGGCATCATCCTGACCCGGGCCAATCACCGGCACCGACTCGGTGGCAATGAGCTCGCCGGTGGCACCGACATGATCCAGATGCCCATGAGTCAGCAAAATCGACTCAAGCGTCAGATGACGGTTTTTGATCTCGGCCAGTAAACGGTCGGTCTCACCACCGGGATCAATCAATGCCGCCTTGTTGGTGGCGCTGCACCATACCAGACTGCAGTTCTGGGCAAAGGCGGTCACCGGCAGGGTAACGCGGTTTAGCATTATGTTGTTTCCTCAAGTCATTCGATAAAACAGATGTCAATCACAGCCATCGGCGAAGTTGTAAAGGGTGAAGAGTAAAGGGGGAGCACCTCGTCTGGTGTTCCTCTTTACCCTTCACGGTTTACACTTCACATTACGCAGGGATTGCACTTAACATAAAACTGGTCGCTACGCAGTCTCGCTTTGTGGCTGGCAGGCCAGCCAGTGGGCCAGTTCGTCTTCGTTGCCCCGTTGCACGATGCGGTCTTCTTTATCGACTTGATGACGGCGATAAATAGGGTCGTAATAGCGGTTGAGCAGCTCGCTTATCCATTCCTGATGACCGTCGCTGCCATACCCCAGTAACTGCTGGTTGACGGCATCAGTCATTTGCTGCGATAGCCGGCGCCAGTCCCGATCGCCCAGACGCTTGTACAAACGCTTGAGGCTGTCTTGCAGGTAGCTGCCAAGCCGCGATAGATCACCGTTAAAGTGGCGCAGCATCACCTCGACATAATCATGCTGAATTTGCCGCACTCTTTGCTCGAAGGGCACTTCCAGTAACAGGATAGGGCTTTGCTGCATGCGCTCATATACCCGTTTGGGCAGCGGGCAGCGGCCGATCATGGCACTTTCGTCTTCCACCAGCCAGCTTTCAAAGCCCGCCCGCCGCTGCTTGATCCGGGCAATGGCCAGGCGATTCTCAAAGTCGATGGGAGTGGGCTGCGGTTCGTCCCAGTGACCAAAGCTGGAGCCTCTGTGATGCGCGTAGCCTTCCAGATCGAGCGCCAGCGGTGTGCGCTGCAGCCAGTCGGTTTTACCGCTGCCGGTCAGGCCCGACAGCACAAAACCGGGCTGCTCGAAGCCGGTGTCTATTTCCTGCAGCAAACGCCGACGCAGAGCCTTGTAGCCCCCCTGCACCCGAGTGACGGGGCGACCGGCTTCGGCCAGCCACTGCTGTACGGTCTGGCTGCGCAGACCACCTCTGAAACAATAGATCACGCCAGTGGGGTGGGCTGCCAACCAGTCGAGCCAGGCTTGCAGCCGTTGCTCGCGCAGCGCGCCGGTCACCAGGCTGTGGCCCAGAGCAATGGCGGCGGCCTGGCCATGCTGTTTATAACAGGTGCCCACCTGAGCTCGTTCGTCATCCATCATCAGCGGCAGATTGCTGGCGCAGGGAAAGGCCCCCTCGATAAACTCGATGGGGGCGCGCAGGTCGAGCAGGGGCACATCTTCGGCCAGAAGCTGATCGTAATCGGCGGTCAGCTCGGGGCGTTGGGTCACATTACTCACCCAGCACCTCGATACGGTGTTTGCCGGGTGCCGTCAGCTCGCCAATGGCAGTGAGTTGCAAGTCATGCTGCTCTGCCAGCTGCAAAAAGTCATTCACGGCACCGGGGTTGACCGCCACCAGCAAACCGCCACTGGTTTGTGGGTCGCATAAAATATGCTGCTGGCGCTGAGTGAGGGGCGCCAGTTTGTGACCGTAGGCATCCAGGTTGCGCAGGGTGCCACCGGGTACGGCACCAGCCGCTAAATAGTGATCGACTGCAGGCAGCAGCGGGATCTTGTCCATGTACAGGGTAGCACTCACATTGGCCCCGTCGCACACCTCTACCAGGTGGCCCATCAGGCCAAAGCCGGTGACGTCTGTCATGGCGCTGACGCCGGCTAATTGGGCGAAGTCCTGACCGGGTTTGTTTAGCTGGCACATCACCTCGGCGGCCAGGGTGGCGTGCTCGGGCAGCAAGACGCCTTTCTTTTGTGCGGTCGACAAAATGCCAATGCCCAGTGGTTTGGTCAGAAACAGCAGGTCGCCGGCGGTGGCGGTGTCGTTGCGCTTAACCTGATCCAGAGCGATTTGCCCGGTGACGGCGAGACCAAAAATGGGCTCGGGCGCATCAATGCTGTGGCCGCCAGCCAGTGAAATACCGGCATCCCTACACGCCTGACGGCCACCATCAATCACTTGTTGCGCTATTTCGGGCGCCAGCACATTCACCGGCCAGCCTAAAATGGCAATGGCCATCACGGGGGTACCGCCCATGGCATAGACATCGCTAATGGCGTTGGTGGCGGCAATGCGGCCAAAGGTAAAGGGGTCGTCAACAATGGGCATGAAGAAGTCGGTCGTAGAAATAATCCCCATGCCATTGCCTACATCCACCACGGCGGCATCGTCACGGCTTTCGTTGCCGACGATCAGGCGAGGATCATTAAAGCGGGGCAGCTTGCTGTGCAATATGGTGTCGAGCACCTTGGGGGATATTTTGCAGCCACAGCCGGCGCCGTGGCTGTATTGAGTGAGGCGAATGGGTTCCACTTGGGCTTCCTTGAGGTCACTAACAGAAAGCCCTTATGTTACTCCTAACACCGGGAGGTGTGAACACGGTGAACCGGGAATCGTCAGGCGAAAGGTGCTTGCTCCTCACACCTTGCGCCTTTTCTTGTGCCGCCAGGCTGTTACCAGGCGCGGACGACCAGGCCTTTCAAGTAGTGACCTTCCGGGTAGGCGGTGCCAATGGGGTGATCGGCTGCTTGATTCAGACGCTCCAGAATCTGGGCGTCGCGGCCCGCATCCAGGGCGGCGTCGGCGACCACTTTCTGGAACAAGTCCTGGGTCATCAGGCCCGAGCAGGAGAAGGTCAACAGGGTGCCACCGGCATTCAACAGCTGAAAGGCCAGCATATTGATGTCCTTATAGCCGCGACAGGCGCCATTGAGCTGCGCTTTGCTCTCGGCAAATTTTGGTGGATCCAGCACTATCACATCGAAGCGCTGGCCTTGTTCGCGATAGCTGCGCAGCAACTTGAATACATCGGCCTGCTCAAATTGGGCACGGCTTACATCCAGCTTGTTGAGCGTGACATTCTGCCGGGCCAGCGCCAGTGCCGACTCGGACATATCCACGTTGACGACTTCGGAGGCGCCGCCTTTCAGGGCATACACGCCGAAGGTGCCGGTATAGCTGAAGCAGTTGAGGACGCGTTTGCCCTGGCAGTAGCGGGCGGCAATACGGCGGTTATCGCGTTGATCCAGATAAAAGCCAGTTTTATGGCCTTGTTCTACATCCACCAGAATCCGTACGCCCTGGTTTTCTTCGATGATCACCGGTTGGCTGGGCAGGGTGCCGGCCAGTACCCCTCTTTGTTCTTTCAGGCCTTCTTTTTTACGCACGGCCACATCGGAGCGCTCGTAAACACAGCTTTCGGGATACAGGCTGGTCAGTGCGCTTACGATGGCGGAACGCCAGCGCTCGGCACCTGTGCTGAGCAGCTGACACACCACCACATTGGCATATACGTCTATGGTCACGCCAGGCAAACCGTCGGATTCGGCGGCACACAAGCGATAGCCAGTCAGGCCCTGCTCGTCGATCAATGCCTGGCGACTGGCTTTGGCGCGGGTCAGTCGGCGCAAGAAGAAGGCGTCGTTTATGGTTTCGTTTTTATCGAAACTCCATACCCGAGCGCGAATTTGTGATTGTGGAGAGTAAAAACCACGAGCCAGCCACTGGCCTTTACTACTTAAAATGTCTACCGTATCACCGGCATTGGGCTGGCCTTGTACCTTGTCGACGGCACGCGAAAATACCCAGGGATGGCGGCGAAGAAGGGATTTTTCACGTCCGGCGATAAGTGTCACTGAGGTGGTCATAGGCTTGGCTGTTGATAAGAAAAGGGCGATAATTTTAGAGAGATGTTGAGTAAAGCACAAACAGGGAGGGAGAAAAATGACCGAAATTGCGAAAATAATTTATGTCAGCGGCAAGGTGCAGGAAGTGGGCTTTCGCTTCAATACCCAGCGCGAGGCCGAACGGCTGGGCGTCACCGGCTATGCGCGCAATTTACCCGATGGCCGGGTGGTGGTGTGGGCCGAAGGCGAAGCAGCCAAGGTCAGGCAGCTGGTGCACTGGTTACGCCAGGGCCCGAGCAATGCCAATGTAGAGAGTATTAGCGAGGAAGATGTAGAAGTGGCCCAGCACCGTCATTTTGATACCGGCTAAGGCAACAGCCGGCGAAGGGTGAAGGGACAGAAAGCCGTCAGCTTTAAGCCAGAAGCGGTCAGTTAAATAAAAACAGCGCCGGGCGCCAAAACAAATAAAAACACCGAGCTTACCGCTCGGTGTTTTGCATTACTCTTCCCGCTTCACGCTTCACGCTTCCCGCTTCACGCTTCACGCTTCACGCTTCACGCTTCACGCTTCACGCTTCACAGTTCGCTGAGTCGTGCATCCAGCTCTTCTATGTTGGCTTTCCAGATGGCGGGGCCGGCGACGTGGGCGTTGTGGCCTTCGCTGTCGACGGCGACCGTGACTGGCATGTCTTCTACGTCAAACTCGTAGATGGCTTCCATACCCAGGTCTTCAAAGGCCACCACGCGGGCATTTTTCACCGCCTTGGCGACCAAATAAGCGGCACCACCCACGGCCATCAGATACACGGCTTTATGCTGCTTGATAGACTCAACGGTGGCGGGACCACGTTCCGCCTTGCCGACCATGCCTATCAGGCCGGCCTGCTCCAGCATCATGTCGGTAAACTTGTCCATGCGGGTGGCAGTCGTGGGGCCGGCAGGGCCGACCGCTTCGTCACCAATGGCATCCACCGGGCCCACGTAGTAAATAAAGCGGTCTTTAAAATCAACCGGCAGGGGCTCGCCGTTGTGCAGCATTTCTTGAATGCGCTTGTGTGCCGCATCGCGACCGGTAAGCAGCTTGCCGGACAAGAGCACGGTTTCGCCCATTTTCCACTCTTTGATCTCGTCACGGGTGACGGTATTCAGGTCGACACGGCGCACGTTTTCACCCACTTCCCAGGTCACTTCCGGCCAGTCTTCCAGCTTGGGTGGCGTTAATTCAGCCGGGCCCGAGCCGTCGAGGTGAAAGTGCACGTGGCGGGTAGCGGCACAGTTGGGGATCATCACTACCGGCTTGGACGCGGCGTGAGTAGGGGCCGACTTGATCTTGATGTCCACCACAGTGGTCAAGCCGCCCAGGCCCTGGGCACCAATGCCCAGCTTGTTGGCTTTCTCGAAAATTTCCAGACGCAGCTTTTCTTCGGTGGTTTCGGCACCGCGCTCAATCAGCTCGTGAATGTCCACCGGGTCCATCAGGGATTCCTTGGCCAGCACGGCGGCTTTTTCGGCGGTACCGCCAATGCCGATACCGAGCATGCCGGGTGGGCACCAGCCCGCGCCCATGGTGGGCAGGGTATTCAGCACCCATTCCACCACATCATCGGAGGGGTTGAGCATGACCATCTTGGATTTGTTTTCAGAACCGCCGCCTTTGGCGGCAATGGCCACTTCCACTTCGCCGCCGGGCACCATGTCGATATGTACCACGGCAGGGGCGTTGTCTTTGGTGTTGATACGGCGACCAGCAGGATCGGACACAATAGAGGCGCGCAGCGGGTTGTCGGGGTTGCTGTAAGCGCGGCGTACGCCTTCATCGACCATTTCCTGAACGGTCAGGTCGCTGTCCCACTGCACCTGCATGCCGATTTTGACAAAACAGGTCACTATGCCGGTGTCCTGGCACAAGGGTCTCTGGCCTTCTGCGGCCATGCGCGAGTTAATGAGAATCTGTGCGATAGCGTCTTTGGCCGCCTGGCTTTGTTCTTTGTTGTAGGCTTTTTCCAGCGCCTGCACGAAGTCCAGCGGATGATAGTAAGAAATATACTGAAGGGCATCGGCGACTGAGTCGATAAAATCCTGCTTCTTGATAATGCTCATGGCTTCCTCACGAGGTTTGGCATTTGCTCTGGGTGAAGGCGCATCGGTTTTTACTTTATTGTTCTCGGTATAAACACAATGCACCCAGCTAAGCTCGGTATTGTTATAATGCCCGCTATGATACGCTTCGCGGCCCTAGGCTGGCCAGCCCAAGCGCCAGACCAGATGCCAAAATTGTCGAGTAGATTACAAATGGGACTGTCTTTACACATTCACAGCCAGCCGTTTAGCGGCTCGGTGCATGATTTTTTTTCGCCTATCGCCCATCTCCCCTGGGCCATGTTGTTGGAATCGGGAGCGGCCAAAGGCGCAGATAGCCGCTTTCATATTTTAAGCGCCGAGCCGCTCGCCACCTTGGTGACCCGGGGTAATGAAACGGTGATCGAGCATGAGGGGGCACATCAAACCTCGACCGAGTCGCCTTTTGCATTATTAAAAGCATGGCAAGACGAGCTGATTGGCTCGGTCACCTTGCCCGAGGCCTATCAGCATTTGCCCTTTGCCGGCGGAGCGCTGGGCCTGTTCAGTTACGATCTGGGGCGGCGGTTGGAGAGTCTGCCAAGTCGTGCCATTAATGAACTGGCCACGCCGGATATGGCGGTGGCGCTGGTGAATTGGGCCTGGGTGATTGATAGTGAGCAAAAGCAGGCGCACCTGCTGGTGCTGGGTGACGACGCCGCGTTAAGTGCACGACTGTCCTGGTGGCAAGCACAGCTTGCAGCCGAGTCACCCGTAACCGGCTCGTTTCGATTGACCGATGAGTGGCACGCCAATAAAACTGCCGCGCAATATGAAGACAGCTTCAATCGGGTGCAGCACTATCTGGCGGCGGGGGATTGCTATCAAATTAATCTGACGGTGCGCTTTAACAGCCGGTTTAGTGGCGATTCCTGGCAGGCGTATCGCCATTTAAGCGCCCATAATCAGGCGCCATTTTCGGCCTTTTTGCAATTGCCCACCAGTAGTATATTGAGTCTGTCTCCCGAGCGGTTTATTGCCCTGGACGGGCGGCGCGTTGAAACCAAGCCCATCAAAGGCACGCGCCCGCGCGGTGTAACCGCCGAACAGGATCGGCAGCTGGCTGAAGAGTTGGCGGTGGCCCCCAAGGATCGTGCCGAAAATCTGATGATAGTGGATTTGCTGCGCAACGATATTGGCCGGGTGTGTGTGCCGGGTACGGTCAAGGTGCCCTCGCTGTTTGCCATTGAGTCATTTCCGGCGGTGCATCATCTGGTGTCGACCATTACCGGTGAACTGGTCGCCGGGCTGAGCGGCGCCGACTTGCTGGCGGCGACTTTTCCGGGGGGCTCCATTACCGGCGCACCCAAGGTGCGCGCCATGGAGATTATCGAAGAGCTGGAAACCCACAGGCGTCACGCCTATTGCGGCAGCATAGGTTACCTGAGCGCCCATGGCCGCATGGACACCAGTATTACCATTCGCACCCTGGTGGCCGAGCAGGATCAGTTGTATTGCTGGGCGGGCGGCGGCGTGGTCGCAGACTCTCAAGCCGACGACGAGTATCAGGAGCTCTTCGACAAGCTGGGCAAGATTCTGCCGGTGTTATCCGAGTTATAAATGGCCCTTTGGGCAGCGTTAAGCCGTAAGCTGTCAGCGATCGGCTAAAGACAAACACTAAAGATTTCTTCGCCACGGAATCCACGGAACCCACGGAAAAATCAAGATAAAGGCCCAAGAAGAACGAACTTTGACTTGGTAAGGCCTTACTTCACATAATGCGAAGTGTAATCGTGAGGGGGGGCCAAGTGAGGTCTTTACTCTTTATCGTTTGTTCTTCGTCCGTGTTCTTCCGTGGGTTCCGTGGCAGAAATAGCTCTTTAGGTTTTGAAGCATGACATTAGATGAACTGAAAACGCGCATTAACCTGATTCCTCCGTTGCCGGATCCGCACTTGCCGCCGCATGCCTTTCCGGCGGCGGTGCTGATGCCCTTGCTGCAAACCGGGCGGGGACTGGAGCTGGTATTAACCCGGCGCAGTCGACATTTGCGCCATCATCCGGGGCAGGTGAGTTTTCCGGGCGGACGCGCCGACAGCACAGACGCTAGCCTGTGGCACACGGCGGTGCGCGAAAGCTGGGAAGAAATAGGCCTGTTGCCAGAGCAGTGCCAGCCACTGGCACAACTGCAGGCGCAATATACGATATCGGGCTTTGCGCTCACGCCTTTCGTCGGGTTGATTGAGGGCTCGCCGAACTTCAAGCCGAATCCTGCCGAAGTCGACGAGGTGTTTCGGGTGCCGCTCGATTACATACTGGACCTGCGCCACCACCATACCTTTCATCTGCGTCGCAAAGACCGTAGCCGCCATCAGATAGTATTCATTCGTTGGCACGGGCTGTGGATTTGGGGCGTCACCGCCGCCGTGATCCATCAGTTTGCCCTTCAGGTTGCACGTTAACGGACATAGTAAGGGGTGAGGAGTAAGGGATGAGCAGTAAGAAGTGAGGAGTAAGGGGTGAGGCGGCAGGAGTAAACGAAAAAGCCCGGGGTGACCGGGCTTTTGCATTGTTGGCAGCGGTGGCAGCGCCTAGCATGCTGGCTCACGCCTCACGCCTCACGCCTCACGCCTCACGCCTCACGCCTCACGCCTCACGCCTCACGCCGAAGGTTTATCCAGCGACTGCCAGATATCATAGGCGGCCAGTATGGTTTCCATCTGGGCGTTATGGGCCTGAATGAAGGCCTCTCCCTCAACGGTTTCATCCGGATATTCGGTGATCAGCATCAAGGGAGTCCCCTGAGTGTTGTCTTCCGATATCAGGCAGGGAAAGCCGTTGATGATGGGGAAGTCCAGCTTGCCGGCATGGGTCTCGAAGAGCTGAATTTGCTCACGGTTGAACTCGGTAAGCCCTGGTACCCTGGCAAGCCGCTGAGTGAGTTCCTCCAGCAGCTTGTTGCCGGTCTCGGCCCATGCAGCGTGATGGCGCAGGATCAGGAAAAAACCCTTGGGGATGGTCCACATCTCGAAGCCCCGTGGCACATAACCGGTCAGAGGGCGGGTCCATTCATGGGCAGGGTAGCCATGCAGGTTGATATGTAACCGGGCCCCGCTGACGGCTTCGGCCTGCTCCCGAATGGCATGTTCGTACTGGCCGCCTCTGGGCTGATTCTGCAGATCGTTCCCGAAGGCGGTATAGCGAGCCGCATGGTGCATGTGGCTGGGCTGAGTGGCAATCAGACGGCCCTGCAAGGCATAGCCATCCGGATTCTCCAGCGGAGACAGCACAAAATGACAGTTCTCTCGCTGCTGCAATGTTCGGGCGGCACGGAGGGCACCCACGATTCCGGAGGTTTCATTGGCGTGTTGTGCCGCACTGATGATCACGGCTGCGTCGTCTCCGGCGCAGTGCACGGCCCTGACGGGACGGCCAGCCCGGCTGTGTGTCTCCAGCCGGGTGCCCGGGAATTGCGCCAGCAGTTCCGCTATCTGGCGGCTGTCCAGGGCATGAGGCGCCTGATCCAGAGACACCCGGAGGCGTACCGGATCTTCGGTATCGAGTGGGCGTAGGCTGATTTCCAGGCGGGGCTTGCCTTCGGCACAGAGGATCTCCGGCACTATTTGCCCCGGTTTCAGGGTGCGGTCACCCAGAGGCAGGCCGGCACGCTGCTGGAAAAACTCCAGACAGGAGAAATACAGCTCTTCATGAAGCGCTTCATGCAGGCTGATGGTTTCGTGACCATAGGGCAGCGGCATTTCGGCTGCCGGCAGGCTAACGGTAAAATTAAGCTCTTCGAAGCAGGGAACCTGATCCCCCCAGGCATGGTTTTTCAGGCACTCCATGGTGCTGTTGAACAGGGCTTCATATTCGGTCAGCAGGCTGGTCTCACTGAGTTCACCAGTCGGTGAACTCAACCTGAGCCAGCCACAGGGCGACACCTGAGGGGCACCAATATGATCCCGATGGCGGCGGTTGGGCGCTTCCACCCTGAGGCTCTGTTGCTGGCCGCTATGGGTTGTCATGGTGAGCTCGTAGCAGAGCGCTTCTGTGTCGACCGCTTCCCACTCAAGACGCACATCACCGATCAGGGCGGCCAGCGGATAGGCTTCCAGCAAGAAGCGTTGCGGCAACTCCGGCAGACGAGGGTAGCGGATATGGACTGACGCCACGCCCTCCAGGGAGATGTCCTCCAGAAAGGCATGCACCAGGGGCTTGTAGGCACTGCGAATGCGCGCCGCCACGCCGAATTTGGCCAGGCGCTGTTCTGCTGCCCGGCGGCTGGCCTGGTCTTCAAACAGCCAGGCTTCCAAATGGTAGCCCCGGTAGGCATCGCAGCCATAACGCTGAACCAGCTGCTCCAGCGTACGGTCAAACTCTTGTTGTAGCATCATCTTGTTCATATCGAGGTCTTCCCGGTGGGATCCAGGGTGTCGCGCAACCAGTCACCCAGTAAATTCAGCCCCAGCACGGTGAGCAGAATGGCCAACCCGGGGAACACGCTGACCCACCAGGCCGATTGCAGGTAGGTACGTCCTTCGGCCAGCATGCCACCCCAGCTGGGAATAATGGGGTCGACCCCAAGACCGAGGAAGGTCAGGCTGCTTTCCAGCAGTATGTTGTTGGCCACGTTCAGGGTCACCAGCACGATCACCGGGCCGATCAGGTTGGGCAACAGGTGTTGAAACAGAATACGGATATCCTTAACGCCAATGGCCTTGGCCGAGAGAATGAACTCCCTGTCCTTGAGGGACAGTACAGAGCCACGCACCAGCCTGGCGTACTGCACCCATTGTGAGATGACCAGCAGAATAATCATGTTGGTCAGGCCACCCCCGAGCACCGCAATAAAGGTGATCGCCAGCAGAATAAAGGGCAGGGCCAGCTGCACATCGGCGAAGCGCATCACCAGCGCATCGATAAAGCCCCCGTAATAGCCGGAAATCAAGCCCATGATGATCCCCAGGGCGACCGCGCCCAGAGAAGAGTAGATACCCACTTTTAGGGATATTTCACTGCCGATAATAACCCTGGCCAGAATGTCACGGCCAAGGGGGTCTGTCCCCAAAGGATACGCCATATCGGTCATGGGGGGGGTCAGACGCATGGCCAGGTTGATCTGGGTGCCGCCGTCAGGAAACAACCAGCCGGAGAACAGCACGGCCAGCCCGATGCTGCCCAACAGAAAGACACCGAGAATGAACTCCAGGCTCTTGAATTTTTTAAACCGGTTAGTCCCGGATAAAGATTGAGTGGTCATGGGCTACCCCTTACGCATTCTAGGGTCGACGAGTCCGTAAGCTATATCGACGATAAGGTTGATCGAAATGATGAGCATGGAAAGTACCGTGATTACCCCCTGCAACACGGGATAGTCTCGTGCAGCCACGGCATCAAAGGCCAGGGTGCCCAGACCGGGCCAGTTGAACACACGCTCGATGACCACTATGCCTCCCAGCAGACCGCCAAACTGGAGGCCAAAGTAGGTGATTAACGGGATGGAGCAATTACGTAATGCATGTTTGTAGAGCACGACGTTTTCCGAAAGCCCCTTGGCCCGGGCGACCATGACGTACTGGGCGTTGAGCGTTTCCAGCATGGTGGTGCGAACCAGGCGCACATTGGTGGCGGTCAGTATGATGCCCATGGTGGCGGCCGGCATGATGAAACTGGCAAAGCCTTCCATGCCGCTGGGGGGGAGCCAGGAAAAGGTGATGGAAAACAGCAGCACCAGCATGATGGCCAGCCAGAAGTTGGGAAATGACAGTCCCACCAGCGACAGGATGCGGATAAGCTGATCCGGCCAGCGACCGCGGGAAGTGGCGGCCTTGATGCCGAGGGGGATGGAAATCACGATAGAGACGATTAACGAGGTAAAGGCCAGTGCCAGGGTGGCCGGCAGGGCTCGGGCTACCAGCTCGGATACCGAGATCCCGCCCATGAAGCTCTGGCCCAGATCGCCGACCAGCAGCCCCTTGAGAAAGTCCATGTATTGCGCCAGAAAAGGCTGATTCAGCCCCAGGGCCTCACGAATGTTGGCCAGGTCTTCTTCGGTCACGCTGCCGGCACCCTGAGACAGCATGAGCGCGGGGTCACCGGTGAGTCGTATGGCGAAAGAGACGATGAGGGTGACGGCAATGATGACAAAAAATGCCTGAAAGATACGGTAGAGTAAGAATCGTGCCACAAGATAGTTCCTTTAAATGTGTCCGTCACCTGCATGGTCATGCAGGTGACGGCGCTTTTATCATTCTGCGATAGAGACGTCGGTCAGACGCAGACGATTATCGGGAGCGGCCTGGAAGTTCTGCACGCGATTGTTGACACCATAAAGGGCATTCACGTTATAGAGGGGAATTTCCAGTGCCCGGTCTTGTGTATATCGGGCAATCTCCTGCAGCAGTTGTTCACGCTTGGCCTGATCGGTCAGGCTGCGCTGCTCTTCCAGCATGCTGTCCAGCTTGGGGTCACTGTCATAGGGATTCCAGCGTTCGCCCGTGTGGTACATCAGATAGGCGGTATTATCATAATCGAAGGTCCAGCCTCCCCATTTCTGCTGGAACATATCACCGGTGCGCCCGGCGGGAATGATATCGTTGAGCAGCACATTGGTCTCATAAGGGCGGATGCTGGCATTGAGGCCCACCATCTGCAGGTAGGAGGCCACCACTTGCGCGACCTCGCCAAAGGTCGAGTCATTACCACGCACATCAATCTGCAGCTGGGTACCCGGCTTGATACCGGCTGCTTTCAGCAAGGATTTTGCCTGCTGAGGATCATAGGGAAGGGGCTTCATTTCGGGGTCATGGCCGAATGACAGCGCGCCCTGGAAGCTGGCAATACTCTCAGCCTCACCCGCCAGTATGGAGTGAATGATGGCATCGCGATCAACCGCCATTATGATGGCCTTGCGCACGCGCTCATCGGCAGTAATGCCTGACTTTGTATTAAACCGCAGCGCTTCTACCGTGGGGCTGGCGACGCTGATGATGCTCAGCGAGGGGTGACTCTTGATGGTCTCTATCATGCCGATCGGAATCGTGGGCGGGATCACGATATCGACCCGGCCAGCCTGAAGCTCGGCCACCGCCGTCGCCGGCTCGGAGATAAAACGATAATTCACCTGCTCGAGCTTGGGAGCGCCGCCCCAGTGGTCTTCATAGGCGGCCAGACGGACGTTTTCTCTGGGGGTATAGTCGGCCAGCTTGAAGGGGCCGGTGCCCACGGGGTTGCGGTTGAAGTGTTCATCCCCATGCTCGGCGATGTAGGCCGGCGGCACTATCATGGCACCGTATCCGGCCAGCTTGGTCAGCAGCACCGGATCGGGCTGGGCGAGGTGAAAGTCAATGGTGTTGTCATCAATGACCTTGACTTCGCTGATGGCACTGTAGTTGGAAGATTGGGGTCCACGAGCACCTTCTTCACCCAGCAGCCGGTCGAAGGTAAACTTGACCGCCTGGGCATTGAAGGGTTCACCATTGTGAAAGGTCACTCCTTCACGGAGTCTGAAGCGGATGCGCTTGCCGTCATCCAGCTCTTCCCAGGCGGTGGCCAGGCCGGGCACCAGTTTCAAATCCGGGCCACGATAGGTCAGCCCATCAAAAATATTGGTGGCCACAGAGGACCAGTTGACCAAGAAGGTATCAATAGGGTCCCAGCTGCCCGGATCCTGGGGTGAGGCAATGGTCAGGGTGCTGGCCTGGGCCGCAATCGAGCCCAGCATCAAGGCACTCGCGATCAGGGTTCGGGTAAACAATTTTTCTTGTCTCATGGCTATAACTCCTTTTTAAGGCCTGTGCAGGCCAGAATTGAAGATCCCTTTCAGGCTCTCAGACCGTTCTTGTACTGTTGTTCGTTGGATACAAAATGGCCCGGTGTCAGTTCTTCTAGGGTCAGAATGGCTGGTTCGTCTCCCACTTTACGAATGGGGCTGGGTATTTCCCCTTCAAGCAAGGGACGGTTTTTGCGTTTGCCTGGCTCTGCCACCGGAACGGCAGACAGCAGGCGCTGGGTATAAGAATGGCATGGCGTATCAAAAACGGCCTGGCGTGGCCCCATCTCGACGATTTGTCCCAGGTGCATGACCGCGACCCTGTGGCTCATTTTTTCCACTACGGCCATATCGTGGCTGATAAAGAGATAGGCCAGTCCCTGTTCTTGCTGCAGCTCCATGAACAAGTTGATGATTTGGGCCTGAATGGAGACATCCAGCGCCGACAAGGCTTCATCCGCTATGATGAGCCTGGGGTTGGAGGCCAGGGCGCGGGCAATACAAATACGCTGGCGCTGACCGCCCGAAAACTCGTGGGGGTACCGCTCGGCCTGGGCTGCGGTCAGGCCGACGCGCTCCAGCAGTTCATGAACACGTCGGGTCACCGCCTTTTGATCCAGAATCAGGCCGTGGGTGTGAATGGGCTCGGCAATGGAAAAGCCGACGGTTTTACGGGGATCCAGGGAGGCAAAAGGATCCTGGAAGATATACTGGATCTGCTGGCGCAGTCGCATCTGCTCGTGCCGGTTCATGCTCGATAGCGACTTGCCTTCAAAGCGTATATCGCCGCTGGTGGCCTGCTGCAGCTGCTGAATGGTACGACCAATGGTCGATTTACCGGAACCCGACTCACCGACCAGTGCCAGCGTCTCGCCCGGGTAAATGTTGAAGTTGACCTGCTCGACCGCATGCACCCTGTGACTGACCCCGCCGAAGAAGCCTTTGCGAATATCGAAGCGGGTGACCAGGTTACTGACCTGGATCAGGGGCGGCTCGTTAAACCGGGCGGTATCCTGAACCTTGCGGGTACCAACGATATCTATGGTGTCGCCGTTGAGCACCATGAGCGGGTCGATACGTGGCAAGGATTCCCCCTTCATGCAGCCCAGCTTGGGGACCGACGAGAGCAGGGCGCGGGTATAAGGGTGTTGCGGCTGATTGAAAATAGCCTCAACAGAGGCTTCTTCTACCTTCTTGCCATGGCGCATGACCACCACATCATCGGCCACTTCGGCTACCACGCCCATGTCGTGGGTAATAAAAATAACCGCCATGCCGAGCTCATGCTGCAGTTCCCGGATGATGGTCAGGATCTGGGCCTGAATAGTGACATCCAGTGCCGTGGTGGGTTCATCGGCAATCAGTAATTTGGGCTTGCAGGCCAGCGCCATCGCAATCATGACCCTTTGGCGCATCCCCCCCGACAATTGGTGAGGGTAGCGGGTGATCAGATCGGCCGCGTCGGCCAGGCGCACCAGTTTCAGCAGCCGGATGGCTTCGTCCCGGGCAGAGGCCTTGCTGTGCTGCTCGTGCAACATCAGCACCTCGGTGATCTGGTCACCTATGGTGTAAACCGGATTGAGAGAGGTCATGGGCTCCTGGAAGATCATGGCAATGTCCTTGCCTCGTATCTTGCGCATCGCCTTGTCGGTCAGTTGAGTCAGGTCACTGCATTGCTGGCCGTCGTTGAACATCACAGAGCCGCTGGTAATGGTGGCGTTGGTATGGTCAATCAAGCGCATGATGGTCATGGAGGTGACCGACTTGCCAGAGCCGGATTCGCCGACGATGGCCAGGGTTTTCCCCGGATAGATGCTAAAAGAAAGATTATTGACCACACAGTTGGCACCAAAGTTGACACTCAGTGATTCGACGGACAGTAAGGGGGCTTTGGTCTTCATCTTGTTCAACTTCCTTGTGTGTTTCCGTTGATAAAAGCAGGGCAGTTTTTGTGCTGGATCCGGGTGGATGACCCTGCTTTCTCGGTCGCTGCTTTGTTCAGTCTGGATTAAAAGTGGCTATGAGGCTCAATATTATGCACAGAGGTTAAAAGTGTTGGTTCACTGTGTCAATAAAATGGCATCATTTTACCTATAATTTGTTTACGTTTTAATGTTGTTTTGTTGGGGTTGTCCGGCAGCCACCTGGTACACCGAGTTGCCCGAAGACAGTGCTAACAGGCGACTCTGTATCATCAAGGAGGACAAAGGGATCTGCTCCACCGACCATCACATGACAGGGACGTCATGTGCTGAGCGTCACAGGGAGGTGCTTGCAGCGGGTCGGTGGAGCGGACCCTTTGTTCGGGCTTGGTATGGCAACCGGATAGAACGATTGTTTAATGTAATCGGCATAAGGCATGCTTATCGGTCGCTGCTGAAATGGAGCCGAAACCGGCGGTGCTGGTGCTGGGCCGCCTCTATGGCGGTGGCCTTGAACCGTACCTGGTGCCCGGCCGGGCACTGGGCCAGACGGGCGCAGGCCAGGGGCGTGAGTGTGCCCAGCCGCGGGTAGCCGCCTATGGTCTGCCGGTCGTTGAGCAGGGCGATGGGCTGGCCGTCGGGGGGCACCTGTACTGCGCCCAGGGCGATGCCTTCCGAGATCATCGAATTCAGGGTGCAGCGCAGGGCCGGGCCCAGCAGGCGCACTCCCATGCGATCGGCCCGGGTATCCACTGTCCAGGGGGAATTAAAGGCCCGGAACAGGCTGTCACCGCTAAAGGTGGCGACCTGGGCTCCGGGGGTCAGCGCCAGACTGGCGGGGGCGCGGTAATCCAGCCGTTCGGCTGCCGGCACTGTTCGCCGTGGCAGTTTGTCGGCATGGATCGAAAAAGGCAGTCGTTCATCGGCGGCCAGCTTGCGGCCGTTGCCCAAATGGCCGCCCAGCCCGTCCCGGGTCACGCAGGCCACGCTGCCCAGTACCGGCTCGGCGATAAAGCCGCCGGTCACCGCCAGATAGGCGCGCACGCCCGTTACCGGCATGGCAAAGCGTAAAGTCTGGCCCTGGCGCAGGCGGAATGATTGCCAGCAGCCGAGCGGCGCACCGTCCAGAGTCGCGCCCAGATCGGCGCCACAGAGTGCCAGGCTACAGTCCTGCTCGGCCTGCAGCTCCAGGCCGCCGAGGGTAATTTCCAGTGCTGGCGTGCCCCAGGGATTGCCCAGCAGCCAGTTGGCCCAGGCCCAGGCGTGCAGATCGGCGGGGCCGCCCTGGGTAATGCCCAGCCGACGCACGCCGAAGCGACCGGCATCCTGCAGCGTGGTCAGCGGTCCGGGCTTGATCACCTTCAGGTAACCGTTATTGGATAACTGGGTCATGACAGGGTTTCCGTAGCCGTGGTATCGCCACCGAGGCGAATAAATTCTTCTTTGTCGACCGGCACGAAGCGTACCCTATCACCCACCTGGAGCAGGCTGAGCGCTTGGCTTTCCGGATCAAACAAGCGGGCCGGGGTACGGCCGATCAGATTCCAGCCACCGGGGGAGACCTGCGGGTAGGCGGAGGTCTGTCGTCCGGTGATTGCCACGCTGCCCGCCGGTACCCGTTTGCGGGGGGTGTTCAGCCGGGGCAGCTCCAGTTCGGCAGGCAGTGAGCCCATAAAGGCAAAACCGGGGGCAAAGCCCAGGGCAAATACCCGGTAGCTGTGCTCGCTGTGCAACTGGATGATACGTTCAAGACTGAAGCCGGTTTGCTGTTGCAGCAGCGCCAGCTCGGGCCCCACGCTGGGGTCATACCAGACCGGCAGTTCCTTGATGCCGGCATTGGCACAGGTGTCGTTGGCGGTGAGCCCGACCAGCAGCGACTGCAGCACATTCTTAACCTGCTGCGCGTCCAGCTTGAGCGAGTCATAGTGCACCAGCACTGTGGTGTAGGAGGGCACCATATCCACCAGATTATCGCCTAACGCCTGCTCGCAGGCTTCGACCAGGGCGGTGATCCAGGGCATGTTGGCTTCGTCTATGGTGTCGAACAGCCGGACCAGCCAGGCATCGATACCGGCATTCTCCAGCCGTGGCAGCCCGTTTTGGGGGGGAAAGGTCATGCGATGGCGTCCAGTGCCTGACGAATGGCGCGGATGGCGGCAATCGACTCGGGGTTGTCTCCGTGTACGCACAGGGTATCGGCCTGTAGCCGTAGCTCGCTGCCATCGATGGAGGTCAGCGGCTGGCCCAGGGCGATGCGCCTGGCCTGCTCGACGATAAGTTCGGGATCATGATGTACGGCGCCCGGCAAACGGCGGGACACCAAAAAGCCGCTGGCATCATAGGCCCGGTCGGCAAAGGCCTCGAACCACAGGCTGATCCCGGCCTGTTTTGCCAGCCGTCGGGCCGGTGCCGGGTTGGCGGTGGCCATCACCATCAGCGGCAGCTGCGGGTCGAAGGCGGCCACTCCCCGCATCACCGCCAGCAGTTTGTCGTCATCCTGCATCATGTCGTTATAGAGGGCACCATGGGGTTTGACGTAGGCGAGTTGCGTGCCTTCGGCCCGGCAGATGGCGGCGAGGGCACCCATTTGATAGAGCACCAGATTTTCTATTTCCTGGGCCGAGCAGGCCAGGGAGCGGCGGCCGAAGCCGACCAGATCCGGGTAGGCCGGATGGGCACCCACCCTGACCCCATGCTGGCAGGCCAGACGCACCGTAGTGCGCATGATGTCGGGATCCGAGGCGTGAAAGCCGCAGGCCACATTGGCCAGATCCACGTGGGGCATGACGTCCTGGTCCAGTCCCATGACCCAGGGGCCAAAACTTTCACCCATATCGGCATTGAGCAGTAGTGTAGACATGCAGTTAGTTCCCTCTAAGTTATCGCACAGGGTGTTAATCTAATAATTTATCAATAAAATGCAAATAAAATACCGGTGAATTGATGGCAAAGTAATAGCTGTGATAGAGTTGTTTCATATAATCGACAAAATATTTTGCAGAACGTCCGCGCTGATTTACCCTGCACTTTCTGACTTTGCTGAATGTTATCCTGTTCAGTATTACCCTGCAGATCGTAAGTTATCTGCCTGATACCATGAGTAATCGTTGATGAGTAGCGAAAATAACCGTATCCGAGCCGCCGATCCCAGAGGGCCAATTGTGTCTTCTGAGCATCTGTCGCGTAACGCCAGTGAACTGTCGGAATTTGAGTTCGGGATGATTATTGCGGGCAACGCCTTCAATCGCTGGATGGTGCGCTGCATGACGGCGGTAGGGCTGCCCGAGCTCGGCTCGCTGGACATACTGGTACTGCATAGCGTTAACCACAGAAACCGGGCCAAACGGCTGGCGGATATCTGTCTGGTGCTGAATGTGGAAGACAGCCATACCGTGAGCTACTCCCTGAAAAAGCTGACCAAGCTGGGGTTGGTCGCCGGTGAAAAGCACGGCAAGGAGAGCTTTTTTAACACCACCGAAGAAGGCAAAGAGATCTGCACTCAATATGCCGAGACCCGCGAGGCGTGTCTGGTGGAGTCATTGTCTTCTCTGGGTATCGCAAAGGAAGACATGCACCAGATAGCCAGAGTACTGCGTGCCATGTCCGGACTCTATGATCAGGCAGCCCGTTCAGCAGCCTCACTATAAAGTAGTTTCTGACATGTTTCAGTCTGTCTGATTATTTTCGCCAGCTGCAGCGGCGCTTACAATGCGCCTAACGCCTAACGCCTAACGCCTAACGCCTAACGCCTAACGAGCCACATATCAGACAAACAAAAGCCCGGCACATGCCGGGCTTTTTACTGATAGCTTCAAGCTGACCGCTTCAAGCTCTGCGCAGCTGCGTTATTTAATCCGCATGCCGGGCTGGGCGCCGTCCTGGGGCTCGAGGATCCACAGGTCTTTACCGCCCGGACCGGCGGCCAGCACCATGCCCTCGCTCAGGCCGAAGCGCATTTTGCGCGGCGCCAGGTTGGCAACCATGACCGTGAGCTTGCCTTCCAGGTCTTCCGGGTTGTAGGCGGACTTGATACCGGCAAATACCTGACGGGTTTCGCCGCCCAGATCCAGCTCGAGGCGCAGCAGTTTTTCGGCTTTGGGCACGGCTTCGGCTTTTTTGATCAAGGCCACGCGCAAGTCGATTTTGGCGAAGTCATCAAAGCTGATGGTGTCGCTGATGGGGTCATCCGCCAGCAGACCGGCGATCTGTTTGGTCTGGGCCTGCTCGGCAGCCAGATCTTCTTTGGAGGCTTCTACCATGTTGGCAACCTTGTCGGCATCCATGCGGCTGAACAGGGCACTGAACTTGCTGACGGTATGATCCAGCAAGGGCTCGGCGACCGCGTTCCAGCTCAGGGTGGTGTTGAGGAAGGCCTCGCTACGCTCGGCCAGCTTGGGCATGACCGGCTTGAGATAGGTCATGAGCACGCGGAACAGGTTGATGCCAAGGGAACAAATGGCTTGCAGCTCATCGTCTTTACCCTCTTGCTTGGCCAGCACCCAGGGTGCCTTGTCGTCCACATAACGGTTGGCCTTGTCGGCCAGCGCCATGATTTCGCGAATGGCACGGCCATATTCACGCTGATCGTAGAACTGGCCAATACGTTCACCGGCCGCCGCAAATTCAGCATACAGCTCGGGCTCGGCACAGTTCGCCGCCAGTTGGCCATTGAAACGTTTGGCAATAAAGCCGGCGTTACGGGAGGCGAGGTTAACCAGCTTGTTGACCACGTCGCTGTTCACACGCGCCACAAAGTCACTCAGGTTCAAGTCCAGATCGTCGATGCGGCTGGAGAGTTTGGCGGCGTAGTAATAACGCAGACACTCGGGATCCAGGTGGTTGAGATAGGTGTCGGCCTTGATGAAGGTGCCCTTGGACTTGGACATCTTGGCGCCATTCACCGTCACATAACCGTGTACGAAAATATTGGTGGGCTTGCGGAAGTCGCTGCCTTCCAGCATGGCCGGCCAGAACAGGCTGTGGAAATACACTATGTCTTTACCGATAAAGTGATACAGCTCGGTCTTGCTGTCTTTATTCCAGTATTCGTCAAAGTTGATATCGCCGCGCTTGTCGCAGTAGTTCTTGAACGAGCCCATGTAGCCGATGGGGGCGTCCAGCCAGACATAAAAGTATTTGCCGGGAGCGTTGGGGATTTCGAAGCCGAAATAGGGGGCGTCGCGGGTAATGTCCCACTGCTGCAAGCCGGCCTCGAACCACTCTTCCAGTTTGTTGGCCATTTCTTCCTGCAGGGCACCGGAGCGGGTCCAGGCCTTGAGCATGCCGCTGAACTGGGGCAGGTCGAAGAAGAAATGCTCGCTGTCTTTCATGACGGGGGTGGCGCCGGACACGGCAGAGCGCGGGTTAATCAGCTCGGCCGGGCTGTAGGTGGCCGAACAGACTTCGCAGTTGTCACCGTACTGATCTTCCGCCTTGCAGCTGGGGCAGGTGCCTTTCACGAAGCGGTCGGGCAAAAACATCTTTTGCTCGGGATCGTACAGCTGGGAAATGGTACGATTTTCAATAAAACCGTTGCTCTTGAGGCGGCCGTAAATCAACTCGGCAAATTCGCGGTTTTCGCTACTGTGAGTCGTGTGGTAGTTGTCGAAGCCAATATTGAAACGATTGAAGTCCGCCTCGTGCTCTTGTTGCACGGCGGCAATCATTTGCTCGGGATCGATACCCAGCTGCTTGGCCTTGAGCATAATGGGGGTACCATGCGCATCATCGGCACAGATGAAGTGAACGGTATGGCCACGCATTCGTTGATAGCGAACCCAGATATCAGCCTGAATATGCTCCAGCATGTGGCCAAGGTGGATAGAACCATTGGCGTAGGGCAGGGCGCAGGTAACAAGTATCTTACGAGGTTCGGTAGCCATAATTTCCATTCTGTTAAGTTAATTTGATGGGACCCTTCATGTTACCCGAGTTTTTTTAGGTTATACACACCCTGACGGCTTTTTCACGGGCAAAGCCCGCACGCGGGGTCTTTTACCGGGCAGAAAGGCGTTGGCGTCGGGTTTGTGTGACTTGCCCGTGCCGGTAACGTTTCGCTGCTGTGGGCTTTTTGATAGAGTGCAGGACGGATCCATTTTGGGGTGATTAGGGATGAATAAAGAACAGGTTATGGCGGTACTGAGCCGGTTTGCACCGACACACTGGACCAGTGACCCTGTGAGTGCCGGTTTTGTGCGTGATGTTGCGCTGACGGATGACACACTGACCATCAAACTGGTGCTGCCGTTTGTCGATTATGGTCTCGAGTCCAGCCTGCAGCAGCTGGATGCCGAACTGTGCCAGGCCAGCGGTGCCAAGGTGGTACAATGGCAGCTTGGCAAAGACATCGCCACCCTGGCCCATGCCAGCAGTGCGCAGGATGTGCCGGGGGTGCGCAATATTATTGCGGTGTCGTCCGGCAAGGGGGGCGTGGGCAAGTCGACCACGGCCGTCAACCTGGCACTGGCCTTGAGCCAACTGGGGGCCCGGGTCGGTATTCTGGATGCGGATGTCTACGGTCCTTCCATTCCCATGATGCTGGGCGTGACCCAGGCCAAACCGGCCAGCGACGACGGCAAAACCATGGCGCCAATCGCGGCCCATGGCATTGTCGCCAACAGCATCGGCTTTTTGGTGGGTGCCAATGATGCCACCGTGTGGCGGGGCCCCATGGCGAGCAAGGCGCTGGCGCAAATATTGCGCGAGACCCGCTGGGGAGAGCTGGATTATCTGGTGGTCGACCTGCCCCCCGGTACCGGAGACATTCAGATTACCATGGCCCAGGAAGTCCCCACCACGGCGGCGCTGGTGGTTACCACGCCGCAAAACGTGGCCCTGGCCGATGCGGTCAAAGGCATCAACATGTTCAGCAAGGTGAGCATTCCGGTGCTGGGGGTGATAGAAAACATGAGCTATCACCTCTGTAGCCAGTGTGGTCATCAAGAGGCCATGTTTGGTGAAGGCGGGGGCTTGCGAGTTTCCCAGCAGCATCAGGTGCCGCTGTTGGGGCAGCTGCCGCTGGATGCCAGCATAGGCCGCCAAATGGACAGCGGTACGCCGACGCTGGTGGCCGATCCCGAGGGGGCTGTGTCGCAGTTGTATTTCACCATGGCCGCCCGTATATCCTGCAGCCTGTATTTTAGTGGCAACAGCATTCCTACCCGCCTGTATACTCGGTTGGTTTAATCACACCCGTTGCGGCAGCGCCGGACCCGGCTGTCATTTGGATGGCAAGAGTTGTCGCTGCCGCAACCTATTTTAAATTGAATGAGGAAGTGTTAATGCGTCTTTGTGACCGCGATATTAAGCGTTATCTGGCCGACGGTATTATTCAGATCAGCCCAGAGCCGGATCCCGAGCGGATAAGTGGCGTGAGCATTGATGTACTGTTAGGCAACGAATTTCGGGTATTTCAGGCTCATACCGCCCCTTATATCGACTTGAGTGGCCCTAAAGCCGAGGTGTCCGACGCCATTGATCGGGTAATGAGCGATGAAATCTACATCGCCGATGGCGAGGCTTTCTTTCTGCACCCCGGCGAACTGGCACTGGCGGTGACACATGAATCTATCACCCTGCCCGATAACATAGTGGGCTGGCTGGATGGACGCTCGTCCCTGGCTCGCCTGGGGTTGATGGTGCACGCCACGGCACACCGTATCGATCCGGGCTGGTCGGGGCGTATCGTGCTGGAGTTTTATAACGGCGGCAAGCTGCCGCTGGCGCTACGTCCGCACATGGTGATCGGCGCGCTCAACTTTGAAACCATGTCCGGTTCGGCGGAGCGGCCTTACATGAGCCGTGCCAATGCCAAATATAAAGCGCAGCAAGGTGCGGACGCCAGCCGCATCAACCAGGACTAAAAACAGCAACACGGGATAAACACGCATGAAAAAGCTACTTTACGGCATTGGCGCCCTGGTGCTGCTGATAGTACTGGCATTGGTCATTTTGACTCAGGTAGTCGATACCGACAGAGTGAAACGGGTACTGATAGAGCAAACCCGGGAAAAAACCGGCCGCACCCTGGTGATCAATGGTGACTTGAGCTGGCGCTTCTTTCCGTCCATCGGCTTTACCGTTAACGATGCGGCGTTACTTAACCCGGCCGGGTTTGCCAAAGGCAATACCCTGTCGGTAGGGGAAATCAGCCTGGATGTGGCATTAAAGCCCTTGTTCGATAACCGGCTGGAAATTGGCGAGGCGGTGTTGGGCAATGCGCGACTGCATTTGATTACCCGTGCCGACGGCATGACCAACATCGACGACTTGCGCGCCTTGTCGGCCGAGAGCGCCGCCGAACCCGCCAGTACAGCAGCGAGTGAGCCGGCCGAGACCGGTGAGGCCACCGTACCGCCGAGCATTAGCCTGGCGGGAGTGCGGGTGGTGGATGCAGAAGTGGTCATGCAGAACGATGCCAGTGGCAAGCTTACTCGTTTGAATCGTGTTAATTTTACGCTGGACAATTTTGCGCCGGGTCAAACCGTTCCCCTGAGCTTGTCGGGTAATCTGTTTACCGACGATATTCAGGCCAATATCAATGCCACCGGTCAGTTCTGGCTGGCGCCAACCCTGGACAGTTTGCGCGTGAACGAGCTGGAGCTGACCACGGGCGCCACCGGTCGTGCCATCCCCGGCAACAAGCAACTCAAGTTGCAGGGAGATCTGGCCTACGATCTCAATGAGAAACTGGCCGAGTTTAGCAACATGACCCTGGATCTGGGAGCACTGGACGTGACCGGTGAGCTGTCGGTGCGCCATCTGGCCGTGCCTGAGCTGACTTTCAATCTGCATACCCAGTTGCTCGATATTGATGCCTTGCAGGCCGACTGGCAGGCAACCCCGGCCAGCGCCGACCAGCAAGAAGATCAGCCAGTCGCTGAAAATGGCGCCGTTCCGGCAACCTTGTCCGCTGCGGTACCTTCTGCCGAGCCGGATGTGTCGTTGCTGCAGAATATAAAAGTGGATGGGCAGTTGGTTGCAGACAAGGTCCTGGCAAGCGGTATCGAAATGGAACAACTCGAGATCCATATTCGGGTTGACCAGGGCAAGCTGCTCCTCGACTCGGTGCAGGCGCAGCTGTATGAAGGCACTATCGATGCCAAAGGACAGCTGGATGTCACTCGGCAGCCGGCGCGGTTTCAGGTGCAAAAACAGCTGACCGGCGTGAATGCACGAGAGTTGCTGAAGGCCGCCGCAGACATCGATTACCTGGAAGGCCGTGCCGATTTGGTATTTGATCTGACGGGAGCCGGGTTGACGGCTGACGCCATCAAACAAAGTGTCAAGGGAACCGCCGGATTGAGGGTTGCCGATGGTGCCTTGCATGGCGTCAATATTGCGGCCCTGATCCGCCGCGCTCATGCCAAGGTCAAGGGTTTGCCCTTGCCGGCCGAAGATGCAGTGGAAAAAACCGACTTCAGTGCACTGACCGCTGATTTTGCCATCGCCAAGGGCAAGGTCAGCACCGATAACCTGCACATGGCATCGCCCTTGCTGCGCATCGACGGCGAGGGTGAAACCAATCTGTTGGATGAGTCCCTGGACGTGTTGCTGAACACCGCGATCGTCGGAAGCCTGAAAGGTCAGGATGGCGAAGAGCTCAGCGAGCTGAAGAATATTCTGTTGCCGGTCCGCATCGCGGGGACTTATCAAGAGCCCAGATACAGCCTGGACCTGCAGCAGGTATTTGATTTGTATCTGCGTGACAAGGCCGAAAAGGAAGCCGAACGGGTCAAGCGCAAGCTGAACGAAAAACTCGGTGAGCAACTGGGCGACAAGCTGGGTGACAAGTTACCCGGCTTGCTGGACAGGCTGGGCCTGTAAACCGGATGTCGATATAAAAAGGCCGCTTTAAGCGGCCTTTTTATTGATACACGGAGCGGTAATACCAAATACATTAAACGACACGGGCCGTACCTCAAGCCGGCTTTCTGCCGGATTGCAGCAGGCCGACTCCTGTCAGGATCACCAGCATGGCGATAATATCGAGCCCTTGAACGGGTTCGCCGATGAGCACGACTCCAATCAAAAGGGCGACGACGGGGGGTATGTAAGTGACCCCCGAGGCCACGATGGCCCCAAGCCGGTTGACGATAAAGTAATAGAGAATATAAGCGACGCCGGTTCCCAGCAGCCCCAGTCCCACCACCATCGCCAGGGTGGGCCCGGGATGTGCAAACAGGCGCTCAATATCCTTGAGCTCGGTGACCCACAGCAACAGAGCGAGCGCGAAACCCGTTTGATAGGTCGCCAGCGCCAGGGCAGGCAGCCCCAGCGGGCTGACGAACTTGCGCGCATACACAAACGAAAGCCCCACACTCAATGAACCCAGCAGCATGTACAGCACCCCGGGCAGGTTGATATCCGCTCCCGCGCTCTGCCAGGGACGGGCAATCAAGAGTATCCCCATAAAGCCCAGCAGGGTGCCGCCAATAGAGCGCACATTAACAGGCTCACTGCGCAAAAATGCCAGGGCTGCTACAAAGGTAAACAGCGGAATGGCGCCACTGAGCATGCCGGCCAGGCTCGACAGCAGCAGGGCGGTCCCCTTGGCGAAGGCAAAGTAGTAAATGGCGGTGGCCAGCAGGGCCATCACGATAAAGTGATGGGCATGACGCAGATGCGCCCAGCGCAGGGAGCGGGTCAGCAGGCCGACCAGCAAGATGGGCATAAAGCCAAACATTACCCTCAACAGCGCCACTTGCGATGGCGTGATCCAGTCGGCCGCCCATTTCATGAAGATAAAATTGCTGCCCCAAATCACCCCCAGCAGGCCGAAGGCGATATAGGAAGCATGTCTGTGCATGAGAGTCATCATTCTGTTTCCCTCGCAAAATGGTCATCCAGGGGGAGGGTGATGCAGAGGTTGCCCACGGGGTTGCCGGCAATACCGCTCATCGCCACGCTTTGTTTTTGCATATGCTGCTCCTGATGTGATCGCTATTAAAATGACAGGTCCAGCATGACGAGATTGACAGCATTGGAAAAACGTTATCTCATGGGGGTAAGGTGTAGAAAATCTACAGGCTCTATATTCATGGTACCTAAACCCAAACTGACATCACTCCGTATGTTCGATGTGGCAGCCCGGCGGCTGAATTTTCGCCTTGCCGCCGACGAACTCGCGTTGACGCAGAGTGCGGTGGCTCAAAGGATACGCCAGCTGGAAGCAGAGCTGGGCGTCGCCTTGTTTGTGCGGGAGCCCAGAGGCCTGGCGTTAACCGCTCAAGGGCGGCAGTATCACGCCACCATCAGCCAGGCGTTGTCGATGATCGACGAGGCGACCCGTCATCTCGTATCAACTGGCAGCAGAATGACCCTGAGTGTCACGCCATCCTTTGCCGCCAAATGGTTGCTCCCCCGGCTGAAAAACTTTCGGCAGTCCTATCCTCATCTTGATCTGCAACTGGAGGCCAGCGAGCAGCTGGCTGACTTTCAAACCGATGCCGTGGACTTTGCCATTCGCCAGGGTGTGCCGCCGTTTGGTGCGGGACTGTACTGGGAGCGGCTGACCAGATTGAACCTGTGTCTGTTGTGCAGCCCAGATTACCTGGCGAAGCACGATGGTCAGGTTGATATTGAGGATCTGTCATCACACACCCTGATTGGTGATGCCCATGATCACTGGCAGGGGCTGTTTCGGCAGCTCCCTTATCAGACCAAGGCGGCGACATTGCGACTCAGCCATACCAGCCTGGCCATAGATGCTGCCCGGGCCGGTCAGGGCATAGTGCTGGCACCTCACATTCTGGTAGCCGAAGATATTCGAGAAGGGGCCTTGATTGCGATGCGCCGGTTCACCGATGATCCTCGAGGGTTCTATCTGGTGTGCCCCCAGGCTCGTCAGCAAGAAGCGCAACAGATATTACTGCCCTGGCTAAAAGCCAACATTGAAACCGTGTCAACGGGTGACTGACGAGTCAGCTATCAAGCTGACGGTCACGGTTTGCCCTGGTTGTTGATTTTAAATTAGCACTCCGTAAGGATCTGTCAGTTATTGTAGAAATAGATGTTGTTCGTCAACCTTGATAAGTGAGCCTTGAATCATGACTGAGTCATCGAAAAGTAATGGTGCATTAAAGGTATTAATGGTGTGTCTGGGTAATATTTGTCGTTCTCCCACCGCAGAAGCCGTGTTGCGCCAACGGGCGCGGCGAGCCGGTGTTGCGCTGCATGTCGACTCGGCAGGTACCCTGGGCTTTCATACCGGTGCCGCGCCCGATGTACGTGCGCGGGCGGCAGGAGAGCGGCGAGGCTATGACTTTAGCGGTATTCAGGCTCGCCAGGTTAGCGTGGAAGACTTTGCCGACTTTGATCTGGTTTTGGCGGCGGATCGTCATAACCTTGCCGATCTGTCTGTGCTGTGTCCTGCCGAGCATCAACACAAACTCAAGCTGTTGTTGAGCTTTAGTGATCACGCCGAGCAAGAGGTACCGGATCCTTACTATGGCGGCGAGCAGGGCTTTGAACAGGTGCTGGATCTTGTGGAGTCGGCTTGTGATGGTCTGCTGGCACAGTATCAAAAAGGAAGCGTTCGGCGCTAGGCGGCCAATAATACCAATTACAGTAAAGATTTGATCACCTTTGAACCTGAATACCAGAGGCACCACAGTCACCTCCCACGACACGCCAT
>NZ_JBLWUK010000006.1:35391-106098 GCF_048268965.1 Oceanisphaera sp. | reverse complement strand
GTGGTTGAATGCACCGGTCTTGAAAACCGGCATGGGTTTATAGCCCATCCAGGGTTCAAATCCCTGCTCCTCCGCCATATATACGAATAAGCCCTTGCCATGCAAGGGCTTTTTTGTGTTCATTGATAAATGTTGTGCAGTGTAAATAGTGAAGCGTGAGGCGTAAAAGATAACATCTTCCTCACACCTCACACCTCACACCTCACACCTCACATTCAATTACGGCTTAGCGCTGATGAAGGGCGGTGATCATGCGATCGAGTGCTTCTTCGAGCATAGCGCGGGAGCAGCCAAAGTTAAGCCGTACAAAATCTTTGCCACCAAACTGGCCGCCTGGCGACAAGCCGACGCCGGCCTGTTCAAAAAAGGCCACCGGATCTTCCAGATCAAGCGCACTGATATCAATCCAGGCCAAATAGGTGGCTTCGGGGGACAATACCTTGACGCCGGGCACCTGGTTGAGGCGCTCTACCAGCAAGTCGCGGTTCTGGCGCAGATAAACCAGCTGTGCATCCAGCCAGTCGTCGCCGTCTTGGTAAGCGGCTTCGGCGGCGACAAAGCCCAGCAGGTTCACGTCGGCCATAATACCGCGGGCAGCACGGCTAAAGCGGTTGCGCAGTTCGGCATTGGGAATAATGGCAAACGAGCAGCACAGACCGGCAATGTTGAAGGTTTTGCTCGGTGCCATGAGGATCAGGCTGCGGCTGGCGGCATCGGCGTTAATGGCGGCATAGGGAATATGCGGCTTGCCTTCGTCGAGTAACAGATCGCAGTGAATTTCATCCGAACACACAATCAGGTTATGACGTTCGGCAATTTCGTTGATCGCCTGCAGTTCTTCCCGAGTGTAAATGGTACCCCCCGGATTATGCGGATTGCAGAACAATAACAGGTCACTGTCTTTGGCTTGCTGCTCCAACTGCTCCAGATCGGGTAACCAGCGGCCGTCCTTTTCGATCATTTCTACATAGGCGGCCTTGCGACCATGAAAGCCCGGAGCCTGTAAAAAAGGATAATAGATGGGCTTGGCGGTGATCACGGGGCTATCGGGGGCGCTGAAGGTCTGGCAGGCGAGGTTGAGGGCGGGCACGACGCCTGGCATATAGACCAGCCAGTCGGCTTCTATTTGCCAGTTATAACGCTCGGCCATGCGCTTGATGATCAGCTCGGTCAACTGAGGGCTGGGGCGGCTATAGCCAAAAATGCCGTGTTCAACTCGTTCGGCCATCGCCTTGATGACGGCGGACGGTGCCTTGAACTCAGTATCCGCTACCCACATGGGCAGGATATCGGTGCCTTCATATTTCAGCCACTTGAGAGCACGGGTAGGGCGGCGGTCTATCCACTGATCAAAATCAAACATTGGGGTTCCTTGTCAACTGTTAGACGTTCAGCATAAGGAAGCTGCTTCAAGCTGGCAAGATCAAGCATCGGTTCTGTGTTCATCGGGTACGCCATAGTGATGGCGAATGAGGGTTAACAACAGACTGGCGGCAGGCCCGAGCGGGGTAGTGCGGGGCAGAATCAGGTGGGTAAATCGCTTGCGTAAAGTCTGGTTGGTGACGGGCAGGCGAGTGAGTATTCTGGCCTCGATCAGCGGTGTGACCACATCCTGCGGCAGCCAGGCGAAGCCAACCCCCCGGCGCAGCAAAGACAAGGTATCGTGCAGGTGGTTGATGACCCAGGGCTGCTCCGTGCCTTCCCAGCCTTCTTCGGGCTCGTTACCTTCGGCCAGCACCAGTTCCAGCTCTGCTTCCAGCTCATGGGTGCTCACCTCGTCAAGGATGGCCAGAGGATGGCTCGGGGCGCAAACAGGCACATATACTGTGGTGGTCAGCGGCAGACTGGGGACACTGCTGAAGGCTCGACTCGCAAACACCATATCGGCGGCCTGTTTGTCTACCACCGCCTTGCAACCGGCGGGTTGGGCTTCAAGCAAATGGATGCGGCACCCGCGAGAACGCGCCGAGAAGTCGGCCAGAGCCTGATACAGAGGCTGGCGGGGCAAGGACGCTTCTACTACCAGGCGCAAAATCGGCTCCCAGCCGCTGGCCAATATATCAGCCAGTAATTCCAGTTCCTTTATACCCTGGGTCAGCTTGCGCGAACGGCGTAGAAAAACCTCGCCTTCCGGGGTGAGGTAAGCCTTGCGCCCCTTTACCTCTAATAGCGCCACCCCTAATCCCTGCTGCAGTTTTGCCACGGCATGGTTCAAGGACGACTGACTTTTGTTCAGCGCTTCTGCAGCCTGAACATAGCCGCCATGGTCAACAACTGCCTGAAAAATTCGCCATTGCTCTACCGTACTTTTGGGGCGATACATGCCGGTCACATCCTTTTGACTATCAGCCCGGATCACGCAACCGGGCTTACGTTGAAGACACCTTCCTAGTCAGTGTTAACTAATCCCGCATAACAGGAGTGGTTCTGTCGTCATTCCCGCGAAGGCGGGAATCCAGGGCCTGTGGCGCAGAACAGTCAGCCCGCGCTTCTCCTGCAAAGACACTGGACCCCCCATCCCCGCCGATGCGAGGATGACGTTCCTACGCGAGGGTGACGAGAAAGGAAAGCTAGCCCCAGTGTCCACATCAGTTATGAGATATTACTTATGACGCTGTGCCAGCGCGAGGCCGCACCTTGTCCGGCTGGGCATCAAGAGACTGGCCATTGACCTCCTGACTGTCCCTGCCCATTAAATATAGATAAAGTGGCATGATCTGCTGGGGAGTGCGCAAGGTGGCGGGGTCTTCTCCGGGATAGGCGCGAGCACGCATGTCGGTGCGGGTGGCCCCGGGGTTGATGCAGTTGACCCGCACCGTGGTATTGCTCAGCTCATCGGCCAGTATTTCCATCATGCCTTCGGTGGCAAACTTGGAAATGGCGTAGGTGCCCCAGTAAGCCCGGCCCTGTCTGCCCACACCCGAGCTGGTGTAAATAATGGACGAATGCGGGGTCGCCTTTAACAGCGGTAGCAGCGCCTGGGTCATTAAAAACTGCGACTTGAGGTTAACCTGCATCACCTTGTCCCACTCGTCTTCACCAATCATTTCAAAGGGGCTGAGTACGCTCAGATGACTGGCGTTGAACAAGACACCATCCAGACGACCAAACTGCTGCTTCAGGGTTTCGGCCATGTCTCGATAATGGGCCTTGGTGGCACCGAGCAGATCGAGGGGAATAATCGCCGGCTCCGGGCTGCCTTGAGCCACTAACTCGTCGTAGACCGACTCCAGTTTTTTGACGGTTTTCCCCAGCAACACCACGGTGGCGCCATGAGCACCGTAATCCAATGCGGCCTGGCGGCCGATACCGTCACCAGCGCCGGTGATCAAAATCACTTTATCGTTAAGTAAATCGGAAGCTGCTTGATAATCGTGCATATCGGCTTTGTTCTCTTGGTCAATATCAATGTTATAGGATCAAACCAGACTCTGCGCGGGGATGCTAGTGCTGAAAGCCAAAATCAGGGAAAAAGGCCATTGGTGTTCCCGGTCAAGGCTCTTACAATGGAGCATTAACCTGGCTACACAGTAATATCTCAAGGAAACCTCATGCTGGAATTTTTATATGATTATGGCCTGTTTGCCGCCAAAACCCTGACCTGGGTAATTGCCATTGGTGTGGTGGTGGCCTTGGTTGCGGGGGCGGCCACTCGGCAAAAACGTGGCGGCGACAAGCTGGAAATAGAAGATCTGAGTGCCGATCTGCGCCGTCAGCAGCAGCAATTACAGTTGGCTTCGGCACTCAATGATCACGAGCGAAAGGCGCTGAAACAAGAGTTCAAGCAGGCAGCCAAGGCCGAAAAGAAGCAAACCGAGTCCGGTCCGCGGCTCTATGTGCTCGACTTCAAAGGCAGCATGGATGCCCATGAGGTCAGTGGTCTCAGCCGTGAAATCACCGGGTTGCTACAACTGGCCAAGGCCGGAGATGAAGTACTGTTGCGGCTTGAGTCCGGTGGCGGTGTGGTACATGGCTATGGTCTGGGGGCGGCCGAGCTGGCACGACTGAAAGCCAAGGGCCTGCACCTGACGGTGGCGGTGGATAAAGTGGCCGCCAGTGGGGGTTACATGATGGCCTGTGTGGCCGAGCGGATCATTGCCGCGCCTTTTTCCATTATCGGCTCCATTGGCGTGGTGGCGCAGCTGCCCAACTTCAACAGGTTTCTCAAAAACAAAGACATTGATATCGAGCTGCACACGGCGGGAGCCTACAAGCGCACCCTGACCCTGTTTGGTGAAAATGACGATGAAGGGCGCGCCAAGTTTCGTGAAGAGCTAGAGGTGATTCATCACCGCTTCAAAGACTTTATTGCAGAGAATCGCCCGGCGCTGGCACTGGACGAAGTCGCGACCGGCGAGCACTGGCTGGCAACCGATGCCCATAAACTGGGCCTGGTCGACCAGCTGTCCACCAGCAGTGAGTATTTGCTGGAGCAAAGTGCCAGCAAGCGGGTGATCCGCCTGCACTACCAGCCCAAACAAAGCCTGAAGAACAAACTGGGCAAGGCGGCAGAAGCCGGGGTGAGTCGCGCCGTGGTAAAGCTGCTGGAAGCCGGACAAAGACCCTTTAGCTAAGCACAAGCCACTGTGAGGTGTGAGAGGCAAGGCGTGAGGAGGCGTTCCATATTTGCCAATTCGATGTTTTTGGCACACCTCACACCTCCCCCCTCACACCTCCCCCTCACACCTCCCCCTCACGCCTTACACTTCACACCTCACACTTTATTGCTGAAACGGATACACAGAGCCCAGCTGCAGGATCTGGGTGAGTTCATCCAGTGCCGTGCGTGATTGTTGCAGCAGGGCAGGGTCCCGCAGGTCATTCAGGCTCAAACGATCGCGATAGTGTTGTTCAACCCAGTTATCGAGCTTGGCAAACAGGGCATCGTTCATCAGGCAGGCCGGGTTGACGGCCGCCAGTTCAGCGCTATTCAAGGCCACTCTCAGACGCAGGCAAGCCGGGCCACCGCCGTTACGCATGCTTTGTTTAACGTCAATGAAACGGACTTCCTTGATGGGGGTATTCAAGCCGAGGAGCTTGTCCAGGTAGGCTTTGACACTGGCAGTATTGGCACATTCCGTCGGCGCAATCAGCGCCATGTGCCCGGGCTTGAACGTCACCAGCTGGGTGTTGAACAGGTAACTGGCGATGGCATCTTTCAAGGGAACGTCGGCGCTGGATACCTCAATGAAGTACAGCTGTGTGTCGGGCATTTTCTGGCGAAGGCTCTGCAGCATCGACTGGGTATCGAGAAAGGCTTCCTGATGGTAGAAGAGCACATTCTGGTTACCCACCGCAATCACGTCATTGTGAAATACACCCTGATCGATCACCTTGGGATTTTGCGCAATGAAAATGGTGTTGTCTTCACTCAGGCCATGCAAGCGTGCCACGGCACGGGAGGCCTCCAGGGTTTGGCGGGCCGGATAGCGCTGCGGTGCCGGCTGGCTGGAGTCAAAGGCGCTGCGTCCATAAACGAACAACTCGAGTCCTGCCTGATCATAATCGGCACACAGGCGAGTATGGTTGGCGGCCCCTTCGTCACCAAAGTAGTCATTGGCAGGCAGCGCGGCGTGATGGCAAAAATACCCTTCGTCGGCAAACATCCGCCCCAGGATACGGCCCGTGACCTCATGCTCGATAGAGCGATGAAACTTGTTGGTCAGGTTGGCCGGGGTGAAATGCACGCGACCATCCCGGGTATCGGCACTGGGGGAAACGGTGGCGGCATTGGCGGTCCACATGCTGGACGCCGAACAACAGGCAGCCAGCAGGGCAGGGCTTTCGCGATAGGCCTTTTCCAGCACCTGGGCGTCACTGCCGGCAAAGCCAAGGCGGCGCAAGGTGGCCAGGTCCGGGCGCTCCTGGGGGGCCAGTACGCCTTGCACCAGCCCCAGATCGCTCAGCGTCTTCATTTTTTGCAGCCCTTGTCTGGCGGCCTGCTTGGGGTTGGAATGCTCCTGGGCGTTGTGCTGCGAGGCGACATTGCCATAAGACAGCCCGGCGTAGTTGTGGGTGGGTCCGACCAGACCGTCAAAATTAGCTTCACACTGTGCCATTATATTGTCCTTTTAAACGATTAATACGCCTAAGAAAATTCTACCGCAGGGCATTATAGGTGGATTTATGGAGGAGTTGTAACCTAACATTAACAACAGCCATCAGCTTTATGGTAACAATGCATAAAAAGCGGTCGAACAGGCAACTTAATTAAAAAACCGGTTGATTCCTACTGGTATCAAGGTGTTAATAAGTACATATAAATTCAATTATTTTTTTCCGGCCTTCGCCTGGCAAGTTTGCATTTTACGGCATTTTCACTTATACAGCCGTCATTACCTTGCCGCCGGACCCCGAGTACGGGCCAGACCTTAAGGATTTAAACGGGCTTTATGAGTAAATCGCTGGTTATTGTGGAATCGCCTGCAAAGGCAAAAACCATCAACAAATATCTGGGTAAGGACTTCATCGTCAAATCCAGTGTTGGCCATGTGCGGGATCTGCCTACCGCCGGCTCCTCCGTCGCTAAAAAGGCGGGGGCCAAAAAAACGGATACCAAGCAGCTGAGTCCGGAAGAGAAAGCCAGACTCAAGCAGCAAAAAGAGCAAAAGGCCTTGATTGCCCGCATGGGCATAGACCCTAATAATGGCTGGAAGGCCAACTACCAGGTGTTGCCGGGCAAGGAAAAGGTGGTGAGCGAGCTGCAAAGCCTGGCCGAAAAAGCCGATATCGTTTATCTGGCAACGGATTTGGACCGCGAGGGGGAGGCGATTGCCTGGCACCTGAAAGAGCTGATCGGTGGTGACGAGCAGCGCTTCAAGCGGGTTGTGTTTAACGAAATCACCAAATCGGCCATTCAGGATGCCTTCAGCCAGCCCTCGGAATTAAACCAGAACCGCGTTAACGCCCAGCAAGCCCGTCGCTTTCTGGACCGGGTCGTGGGTTACATGGTGTCGCCTCTGCTGTGGAAAAAAGTGGCCCGCGGCTTGTCTGCCGGTCGCGTCCAGTCGGTAGCCGTGCGCCTGTTGGTAGAAAAAGAGCGTGAAATCAAAGCCTTTGTGCCAGAAGAGTACTGGGATATTCAGGCCGAACTGAGCAACGAGCAGAAGCTGGCGCTGTCGATGGCGGTCGCCAAGTATCAGGGTAAAGAATTCAGGCCCGTTAACGAAGCGCAAACCATGGCGGCGGTTGCCACCCTCAAGGCCAGCGAATTCAAGGTGATCTCCCGGGATGACAAACCCACCCAGAGCAAGCCGCCGGCGCCTTTCATTACCTCTACCCTGCAGCAGGCCGCCAGTACCCGTCTGAGCTTTGGCGTCAAGCGCACCATGATGCTGGCGCAGCGGCTCTATGAAGCCGGCTACATCACCTATATGCGTACCGACTCGACCAACCTGAGCCAGGAAGCGGTCGCCAGTGCCCGTGACTTTATTCAAGAGCAATATGGCCCCAGCTATTTGCCGGAAAACCCAAACGTGTACAGTGCCAAGGGCAATGCCCAGGAAGCGCACGAGGCGATACGGCCTTCCGATGTAACGCTGAATGCCGAGCAGCTCGACGGCATGGAGGCCGATGCCAAGCGCTTGTACGACTTGATTTGGCGTCAGTTTGTGGCGTGCCAGATGGTTCCCGCCCGGTACGACAGCACCACCATTACGGTGGGTGCCGACGATTACGAGCTAAAAGCCCGTGGTCGCATCCTGCGTTTTGCCGGCTGGACCAAGGTGCAGGCGGCGGCTCAGGGCCGCAAGGGCGAAGATACTGTGCTGCCGGCCGTGCAGGCCGGCGAAGTGCTTACATTAGAGCAGCTTGAGCCGAAACAACACTTTACCAAGCCCCCGGCGCGTTTCACCGAAGCGGCTCTGGTGCGGGAGTTGGAAAAACGCGGCATCGGCCGGCCTTCGACCTATGCCTCCATTATTTCGACCATTCAGGATCGCGGTTACGTCAAGGTAGAGAGCCGTCGCTTTTATGCCGAAAAAATGGGCGAAATTGTCGCCGACCGACTGCAGGAAAGCTTTGCCGAGCTGATGAACTATGACTTTACCGCACAAATGGAAAGCAAGCTCGATGAAATTGCCGGTGGTGAACTGAACTGGACCACTGTGCTGGACGCCTTCTATGCCGAGTTCAGCGAAGAGTTGAGCAAGGCGGAGTTGCCGGCAGAAGAAGGCGGTATGCGCGCCAATGAAATGGTGCTGACCGACATCGAGTGCCCGACCTGTGGTCGGGAGATGGGGATTCGTACCGCCAGCACCGGGGTGTTCCTGGGCTGTTCGGGCTATGCGCTGCCGCCCAAGGAGCGGTGCAAGCAAACCATCAACCTGGTGCCCGGTGACGAGTTTGTGCTGGCCAATGATGAAGAAGCCGAGACCGATGCCCTGCGCGCCAAGCATCGTTGTCACAAATGCGGCACCGCCATGGATGCCTATTTGATTGACGACAAGCGCAAGCTGCACGTTTGTGGTCAGAACCCCGACTGCGACGGTTACGAGCTGGAAGAAGGGCAATTCAAGCTGAAAGGCTATGAAGGCCCGGTGATCGATTGCGATCGTTGTGGTGCCGAAATGCAGTTGAAGAATGGCCGCTTCGGAAAATACATGGCGTGCACCAACGAAGAGTGTAAAAACACCCGCAAGATCCTGAAAAGCGGTGAAGTGGCGCCGCCCAAGGAAGACCCGGTGCATTTACCCGAGTTGCCCTGTACCCAGTCCGATGCATATTTTGTGTTGCGCGACGGGGCGGCGGGTATCTTTATGGCCGCCAGCAACTTCCCCAAATCCCGGGAAACCCGGGCGCCATTGGTGGAAGAGCTGGTGCGATTTAAAGACCGGATCTCGCCCAAGTTTCAGTATCTGACCCAGGCGCCAACCGAAGACCCCGATGGCAACAAGGCGGTGGTGCGTTTCAGTCGCAAGAACAAAGAGCAGTATGTGATGACTGAAATCGATAAAAAAGCCACCGGCTGGACGGCCCATTATGTCGATGGCAAGTGGGAACAACGGCAGAAAGGTAAAAAATAATCATTGAGAAGGCCAGCGTATGCGCTGGCCTTCTCGTTTAGAGAAAACGGTGTGCAAGCGACAGGGTACAGGACAGGTCTCTGCGCAAAGACTGGCATAAAAGGAGACTTGGCTGCCCTTAAGGTGAAACGACAAGGACGTTAATTCAATGCAGGCCTGCCTGCTTTCAGGAGTGAATATGGATATTCATGAAGTGCGACCCGGTATGATTTGTCATACTGCCGATGGCTCTGGCTATGTGCTGGAAGTAGATACTCAGAACCAGCTGGTGCTGTTACAGCGAGAGGATGAAACCATTCCTTTCCAGGTCCATGTCAGCGAGCTGATGGATGAGCCGCGACACAGCAAATCCCCCTGATGTTTTGTGGTTAATTAATACCAAACTGAGTAAGTAACTGGTCTATTTAGCTGCTCAGTAAAGGCCGAACGAAGGGGCTACTCCACCGACACGCTGCAAGCACCTCCCTGTGGCGCTCAAACACATGACATCCTTGTCATGTGATGGTCGGTGGAGGAGATCCCTTCATCCTCCCCCAGCTGCGGAGTTGCCTGTAGGTGCTATCTACAGACAACTCGGTGCTTGTGGAGAGGCAACAGAGATCGGCTCCCACGACCGTGAAATGACAGGGATGTCATTTCCCGAGCCCCCAGGGATGGGTTTATGGCGTGTCGTGGGAGCTGACTCTGTTTCCTCTGGTACTCAGCTTCAAAATAGATCATATTTTTACTTAGATTGGTATAACATGCTGCAAAAACGAAAAAAGCCGTCAAATGACGGCTTTTTTATGGCGCTCGCGTGTTACTCCGCGGGAAGCAACTCGGCATGCAAGTCGTTAACTACTTGATTGGCGTTGTCTTCCGGTACCAGGAAGCACAGGTTGTGCGGACTGGCGCCGTAGCAAATCATGCGCACGTTCACGTCTTCCAGCGTTTTAAAGACCCGGGTGCCGGTACCGCTGACTTCGCTCATGCGATTGCCAATCAGGGCGACCAGGGCCAGGCCTTCTTCAACCTTGAGATGGCAGTGCTTGTCCAGCTCGGCCCGCACTTCGTCGGTTAATGCCTCGGCGCCCGAGTCCAGGGTCAGCGACACGCTGATCACCGAGGTGGTAATCAGGTCGACCGAGATTTTATGCTTGGCCAGAATACCAAATACTTCGGCCAGAAAGCCGTGTACCTGAAACATGCTTTGGTTGGTCAGGGTCAGCAATACCTGATTGCGGCGCAATGCCAGAGCACGAAACAGCGGCTGGCTCTCGGTGTTGTTGCGG
This sequence comes from Oceanisphaera sp., assembly GCF_048268965.1. Taxonomy (GTDB): domain Bacteria; phylum Pseudomonadota; class Gammaproteobacteria; order Enterobacterales; family Aeromonadaceae; genus Oceanimonas. The sequence goes on along the minus strand of NZ_JBLWUK010000006.1, from coordinate 95,804 downwards.
ATCCAGGTCCCCCCGGCTTCAGGCTCCCTGCTCGAGCCGACAAACACCGGAATTTGCTGGCGCACGGCCGGCTGCAAGGTTGCCGGATGCAATACCTTGGCGCCAAAGGTCGCCATTTCCGAGGCTTCGCTGAAGCTGATTTCGGCAATGGGGCGCGCATTGCTGACCAGGCGGGGATCCGTGGTATAGATGCCGGGCACATCGGTCCAGATTTGTACCGCGATAGCGTCCAGCGTTTCGGCCAGCAAGGCTGCAGAAAAGTCGCTGCCGCCCCGGCCCAGCGTAGTGGTCCGACCGTCCTGGGCCGCACCAATAAAGCCTTGGGTGATCACTAACTGATTCGAGGCTAATGGCTTGAGCTCTTTTTCAACCTCGGCCTGCAACGTGGCCAGATCGGGGGTGGCACGGCTGAAGCGGTCGTCGGTACGCATCACCTTGCGCACATCAAACCACACGGCAGGCGTGCCGCGATGGCGCAACAGCTCGACAAACAAACGGGTCGACATCAGCTCGCCTTGCGCCACAATTTCATCGTGCAGGGCCTTGGTGGGGCTGATGGCGGCGCTATCGGCCAGCTCTTTGATATGTATCAGAATATCTTCGATATGCCGAGTCAGCATCTCGGGCTTGTCCAGGCTGTTCAGAATGCCTTGCTGGATCTCGGTTAACTGTTGCAGCAACGCTGCGCGCGAGTCGGGCTGATGTTCCCCCGATGCCAGCGCCACTAAGATGTTGGTTACGCCAGAGCTGGCGCTGAGTACCGCTAAACGGGTATCGGGATTTTGTTCGAGAATGGCGGCACAGCGGTGCATGGCTTGTGCATCCACCACGCTGGTTCCACCAAATTTAGCAACGGTTAACTGACTCAAGTGCAGCTCCTTGAAAAGGTGCGGTAATAACAAATAACGGGAAACGGCTGCAGGGACGGAAAGGTCACTTAGAAGCACGCCACCCCTAGGTGACAACCCGAAGGATTCAGCCCTCGTAGCCGAGCAAGAAACGCAATCCCCATTGCTTGCTCTCGGCGTTATTTCCCCTGACCGGCGATCACTAGAGTGGATGCTCTTTCTGCCGGCTGCCTGAATAACGCGCCTCTTCTCCCCAATAGCGGGGCACCACATAAGTACTGATTCTGCCGATGGCTGTCAATCATTAAGTGGTAAATTAACGGTTAACCAAGTCTTTCATCATGATTTTAGAGCGGCGCTGATAATTATACAGCGCCTGTTTGCCCATGGGCAGCGCACTGACGTCGACCGGCTCGAACCCGCGTTCTCTAAACCAGTGAATAGAGCGGGTGGTCAGGATGAACAGTTTACTCATGCCGCGTTTTCTGGCCTGGTCCTCGACTTTATGCAGCAGCATGTCGCCGCGGCTACCGCGACGGTAGTCGTGATGAATGGCCACACAGGCCATTTCTGCCATCGCTTCGTCAGGGAAGGGATACAGGGCCGCACAGCCGATAATGGCCCCGTCCTTTTCAATGATGGTGAACTGATCGACTTCCATTTCCAGCTGCTCGCGAGAGCGGCGCACCAGAATGCCTTCTTCTTCCAGCGGACGGATCAGGTCCAGAATGCCGCCAATATCGTCAATGCGCGCCTGGCGGGCCTGCTCGGCACTCTGGCTGACTAACTGAGTGCCCAGGCCGTCTCGGGTAAACAGCTCCTGAATCAGGGCGCCATCTTCCTTGTAGCTGACCAGGTGGCTGCGGGGCACACCGGAGCGACAACTGGAAATGGCCGCCCGCAGGTAACGCGCGGTGCCAGAGAGCGTGTCGCCGTCGGCCAGCAGCCGTTGCAGATGTTCTTCTGCCTGCTCGGGAAAGAGCTCGGGTATCGCCATTCCTTCTTCATCCAGCACGCCGTGCTGCGAACAAAAGCCGATTAGCTTGGTGGCTTTCAGCTCGATGGCCAGCCGACGGGCCAGCTCTTCGGAAGACAGGTTGAAACTTTCACCGGTTACCGAAAAACCGATAGGGGAGATCAACACGGTGGCGCCGTTGGCCAGCTGATGATGAATGGTATCGGTATGAATGCGGCGCACGCGGCCCGAATGCTGGTAGTCAACGCCTTCATCCACGCCCAGGGGCTGAGCGGTCACAAAGTTGCCGGTGACCACGTTGATGCGTGCGTTTTGCATCGGGGTGTTAATCAGCCCCATCGACAGGCGCGCCATTATATCCATCTGCAAGCCACCGCATACATCCTTGATGATGCGAAAGCTGTGCTCGTCCGTCACCCGGGCGTGCTTGTGAAATACATTTTCCAGGCCCGCTTCTTCCAGGCCCCGATCAATTTGCGGGCGGGCACCAAACACGATCACCAGCCGGATGCCGAGGCTGGTGAGCAACGCGATATCGCTGATGATATTGGGAAAGTTGTCCTGATCGATGGCCTCGCCGCCCAACATAACGACGAAGGTTGAGCCCCGATGAAGATTGACATAGGGGCTGGACTGACGAAATGCTTTTACCAAAGCCGCATCGGTATCGCGCACGGAGAATCCTTTAAAGTGGCAGTCATATAAAGGTGCATAATCGTGAAAATTAATGCAAAAAACAAGACTAAATATTTACTTTGGCGCCACATTCTCATCTGCAACGGGCGATGCCGTAGCAGAATACCCATCGGAAAGGGCCCCCGGTACAGCACATTTAGATTTTAAAAGTGCGAGCGGGTACCAATAATGCGGCCTGTCTTGGTAGGGGCTTTATGTTAGTCTTCAAACGAGGGATGACGGTAGAATCAACCTCACTCGTAGCTATAGCCAAAATACCAAAAGCGAGAAAAAAAATGCAAAGGAAACTGTGCTTATTCACTCTTGGGGGGCTGATAGCACTGTTCAGCACCTCGGTTTTTGCGGCTGAGGCGCCGCTTGATTTAACTCGTACTTCGGTCGGCATCTTTGCCGTGATTGTCTTCGTTGTTGCTTACCTGCTGGTCATGGGTGAAGAATATCTGCACCTGCGCAAATCCAAGCCCGTGCTCGTTGCGGCCGGCATCATATGGGTTGCCATTGGCTGGACCTATATTAATCATGATATTCCCGGTTTAACGGAAGAGGCGTTTCGGCATAACTTGCTGGAGTATGCCGAGCTGCTGCTGTTCCTGCTGGTGGCCATGACCTATATCAATGCCATGGAAGAGCGGGGGCTGTTTGATGCGCTGCGTGTCTGGATGGTGCGTAAGGGCTTCAGTTATCAATCCTTGTTCTGGCTCACCGGTTGGCTGGCGTTTTTTATCTCTCCCGTTGCCGACAACCTGACCACGGCGTTATTGATGTGTGCCGTGGTGATCAAGGTGGGGGAAGGAGACAAGCGCTTTATCAATCTGTGCTGCATCAACATAGTGGTGGCGGCCAACGCCGGAGGTGCCTTCAGCCCCTTTGGCGACATTACCACCCTGATGGTATGGCAAGCCGGCATCATCAAGTTCAACGAATTCTTTATTCTGTTTATTCCGGCGGTACTCAACTATTTGGTGCCGGCCATAGTGATGAGCTTTTATATCGAGAAGCGTCGTCCGGCGGCGGTGTACGAAAATACGGTGCTAAAACGCGGCGCGTTTCGTATCGTGTTGCTGTTTTTATTGACGGTAGCGACCGCCGTTGCCTGCCACAGTCTGCTGAACCTTCCTCCGGTGCTGGGCATGATGACGGGCTTGGGGTATTTGCAGTTTTTTGGCTACTACTTGCGCCAGACGCTCCCCAGTTCGCTTGCCCGCAAGCGGGTGATGGCAGAAAAGCGGGGCGATGAAGAAGCCCTCAAACGCCTGGGCAGCGTGGTGCCCTTTGACGTATTCAGCCGGGTAGCCCGGGCCGAGTGGGATACCTTACTGTTCTTTTATGGGGTGGTAATGTGTGTGGGTGGCCTTGGCTTTATGGGCTATCTGGCGTTGGTATCCGAGGTGCTGTATGGCGGCTGGGATGCGGTCTATGCCAATATTGCCCTGGGGGTCGTCTCGGCCGTGGTGGATAACATTCCGGTGATGTTTGCAGTGCTGACCATGGAGCCGGAAATGTCCCATGGTAACTGGTTACTGATCACCTTGACGGCCGGTGTGGGCGGCAGCCTGTTGTCGGTCGGCTCGGCGGCGGGGGTAGCGTTAATGGGCCAGGCGCGCGGCATGTACACCTTTTTTGGTCACCTGAAGTGGACACCGGTGATCTTTCTCGGTTATGTGGTCAGTATTCTGGCTCACCTGTGGTTAAACGCCGACAGCTTCAAGGTGTTCGGTTAACCCATAGCGATACCATTGAAATAAAGGCCCCTGAACGCCACAGCGTCAGGGGCCTTTTTCACCCCCTCCCCCCTCATACCAAACTGAGTAAGTAACTGGTCTATTTAGCTGCTCTGGAAAGGCCGAACGAAGGGTCTACTCCACCGACACGCTGCAAGCACCTCCCTGTGGCGCTCAAACACATGACCTCCTTGTCATGTGATGGTCGGTGGAGTAGATCCCTTCATCCGCCCCCAGCTGCGGAGTTGCCTGTAGGTGCTATCTACAGGCAACTCGGTGCTTGTGGAGAGGCAACAGAGATCGGCTCCCACGACCGTGAAATGACAGGGATGTCATTTCCCGAGCCCCCAGGGATGGGTTTATGGCGTGTCGTGGGAGCTGACTCTGTTTCCTCTGATACTCAGCTTTAAGATAGATCATATTTTTACTTAGATTGGTATCACTCAGGTTCCGATCTCCTGATGGAGGTGCCTCTGACCTCCGGGCTAGCGCGGCATCTGCAAGCACGGCCAAACCGTGAACCTGGCATACCGTGACCAGAAGAGTGCTCGTTTACAGGAAACCATGAGCCTGGCTCATCTATTGATGAAATAAAATCATTTTTGTTCATGTAATTGCCCCTGTATAACATATCTAAGCTTAGCTCTAGACATCTGGACTTCTAGATAGAATTGCAGTGGATTGTTAATCAGATGAGCAACCAGAAAAGACTGCGCAGCTCGCCGGTTAAAAAGCCAGCAACTCCAGAAAGAGCAAGGAATAAATTCAGATTTTATCTCGGAAAATTGGATGCCAGATCACTATGAGTAACGACTTTACATTCGCTATAAAAAGCATTGGTTTCGATGAAAATTATCAGCCCTCGGACAATACGCGTATCACTACCAACTTTGCCAATTTGGCTAGAGGAGAGAGCCGCCAAGAGAACTTGCGCAACGCCTTAAAGATGATTGACAATCGTTTCAATGCCTTGGCGCATTGGGATAACCCCACAGGGGATCGTTACTCTGTCGAACTTGAAATCATTTCCGTGGATATGGATATTAACAATGATCACAATGGCAGTGAGCGTACCTTTCCTACCATTGAAATATTGAAAACAAACATTGTTGATCACAAAACCAACAAGCGCATTGAAGGCATAGTGGGAAATAACTTTTCCTCTTATGTGCGAGACTATGACTTTAGCGTATTGTTACTGAACCATAACAAGGGAAAACCCGAATTTAGTATTCCGGATAACTTTGGTGATCTGCATGGTAAGCTCTTCAAGTGTTTTGTTAACTCAGACACCTACAAGCAGAAATTTATTAAACCACCGGTTATATGCCTCAGCATTTCGGATAAGGTGACCTATCATCAGACTGGAAACCAGCACCCCATATTAGGTGTTGAATATCAGCCAAGTGAATCATCTTTGACTGAAAAGTATTTTAGTAAAATGGGGCTGGAAGTTCGCTATTTCATGCCACCCAATAGCGTTGCGCCTCTGGCTTTTTACTTCTATGGCGATTTGCTTAATGATTACAGTAATCTTGAGCTCATCAGCACCATTAGCACGATGGAAACCTTTCAAAAAATTTACCGACCCGAGATTCATAATGCTAATGCTGCGGCAGGAAAGAGCTATAAACCCAATTTGAAGAATCCGGATCATTCATCGACTCGAATTGTTTATGATCGAGAAGAGCGTAGCATGTTAGCTATCAAGCAGGGAAAAGTGGCTGAGGAGAACTTCATCAAGCCATACCAAGCTGTCCTTGAGCAGTGGTCTGCTAGCTACGCTTCCTGAACTCGGGCTTTATAATTAACTAAAATATAAAACGGTATTTATTATGAAAAAATTATTACCTACTTCAACTGCGGGAAGCTTACCCAAACCTTCCTGGCTTGCACAACCTGAGACACTTTGGTCACCCTGGAAATTGCAGGACGAAGAATTAATTGCTGGTCAACACGATGCTTTACGTGTGTCGTTGCAAGAACAGCAACAAGCAGGTGTTGATATTGTCAGTGATGGCGAGCAAACACGCCAACATTTTGTGACTACCTTTATTGAACACCTTGACGGTGTTGATTTTGAAAAACGCAAGACCGTTAAAATTCGTGATCGCTATGATGCCAGTGTACCGACGGTCGTGGGTCCAGTGAGTCGCCCAAAGTCGGTTTTTGTTGAAGATGCCAAGTTTTTACGTCAGCAAACCAAGCAACCCATTAAATGGGCCCTGCCAGGTCCCATGACGATGATAGATACGCTTTATGATGACCATTATAAAAGCCGCGAAAAACTGGCCTGGGAATTTGCCAAAATACTCAACCAGGAAGCCAAGGAGCTAGAGGCGGCTGGTGTGGATATTATCCAGTTTGATGAACCTGCATTTAATGTCTTTTTTGATGAGGTAAATGACTGGGGAATTGCAGCCTTAGAAAGAGCCATTGAAGGCCTTAAGTGTCAAACGGCTGTGCATATTTGCTATGGTTATGGCATTAAAGCCAATACGGATTGGAAAAAGACATTAGGCTCCGAGTGGAGACAGTACGAAGAGGTCTTTCCCAAGCTGCAAAAGTCTAATATCGATATTATCTCGTTAGAATGTCACAACTCTCATGTTCCAATCGAGCTGCTTGAACTCATACGAGGTAAAAAGGTGATGGTAGGAGCCATTGATGTGGCAAGCAATCGCATTGAGACGCCAGAAGAGGTCGCCAATACGCTACGAAAAGCCCTTGAGTTTGTAGATGCCGACAAGCTCTACCCTTGTACCAACTGTGGCATGGCACCCTTATCTCGTGACGTCGCAAGAGGCAAGCTAAATGCCTTGAATGCAGGAGCAGAAATCATCCGCAGAGAGCTCGCGACCCAGGCCGTTGTTTCCTGAATCGGGGAACTCTCTGTCGCAGCTCATAGCCGGGTACTGATACCAAACACATTAAACAACGGTTCAGATATTGGGTCGGAGCACCAGCGATACGGGCATCCTTCACCGCCGTGAGCCGAACAACGCGGCTAACCGGCTTGACTAATGAGCCGATTAGCCATTTATTCGGCTCATTACTTGATTAAAAGGCGGTCATAGCAAGCATATTAAACCCCTGCTCTGATAAGTGTGCCAAGGGCGGGGGCGAACTGCATCTGTTTGAGGCGGTCGACAAGCCACTTGAGTCCTTTCCCTGTATCACCACGATGCCAGGCGACCGATATTTCTACCGGTGGTCGTGGCGCATCCACGGTTAACAGCTCCAGTTTCCCTTCGGCCAGTTCCTGCATAATTCGGTGTCGCGGCAAATAGCCGACGCCCAGCCCTTTGCACTGTGCCTCTATCTTGTGCCCTATGGTCGGCACTATAATTCGGCTGCGACCATCCAGCAGCCCGGAGGAGCGGACGGGTAAACACCGTGAGCTGTCGGCCACTATCACAGTCGGGTAGTCCTGGATCGCACTCGCCGGCAGCGGCATGGGCAGTTGGGTCAGCGGATGACCGGCGGCTACCGCAAACTCAAAGTCCACCTTCCCCAACGAGTGAAGGGCGAACCCCGTAGCAGGGGGAGCCCCTTCGGCCCCAATCACCAGGTCACAACGATCGTCACTTAATGCATCCCAGCTGCCGCCGAGCACTTCTTCACTCAGGCGTATTTCGGTCTTGGGCTGTACCTGCTGAAAGGCTTCAATCAGCTCATAAACAGGATCGCAGCTCAGTACGCTGTCGATACAGATCCTGAGCTCGGCTTCCCAGCCGTCCGCCGCCTGGCGGGCCAGTGCCGTCAATTCCTCGGAGGCCTTGAGAATGTGCCGGCCCTGCTCCAGCACCAGGCGCCCTGTGGCGGTCAGCTCAGCTTTACGCCGACTGCGGTCAAAGAGCGCGACCCCAAGATCCTCTTCCAGCTTGTTGATGGTGTAGGAAACGGCGGACGGCACACGGTGCAACTCTTCGGCGGCGGCGGCAAAGCTTTGGCGGCGCTCTATCGCATCGAGTGTCTGCAGTGCATCAAGAGTGATCAGCGAAATCATAGTTCAGTTTTCCTGATGATAAAGGTCAAATTGTTCCGCTATTAGTTGCTAACTCTTTTAAATATAGTAGTTCCATTGAACAGCAGAACTGATATTACCTCATTGATATTACTGGGAGCTAACAGCATGAGCAAAGATCTTGTCCACCGTACTCTGGTCACCGACAACAGCTTCACCAGCCTGGCACTTCGTGTTCCGGCGGGCATCATGTTCGTCGCCCATGGCGCTCAAAAACTGTTCGGCAGCTTCGGCGGCTACGGTCTGGAAGGCACCGGGCAGTGGATGGCATCCATCGGCCTGGAGCCGGGCTACCTGATGGCGCTGGCAGCAGGTAGTGCCGAGTTCTTTGGTGGTCTCGCCCTGCTCACTGGCCTGCTGACCCGGCCCGCGGCCTTCGTGCTGGCGATCACCATGCTCGTCGCCATCATCACGGTTCACCTTGCCAATGGACTCTTCATGAGCAACAACGGCTATGAATTCGGCCTTGCTCTGCTCAGCATCTCGGTGGCATTGGTGTTTAACGGGGGCGGCAAGTGGTCGCTGGATCGCAAGCTGAGTGACATGACGAATAAAGACGGCGCCGAGCCAGGCCGCTCGCCATCACCGAGCTCAGGCGCATAACACCACTGCCCACTCAATATCGATTATGCTCATTACAGTCGCGCCAGGGGAGAGAAACTCCTCTGGCCCATATATTCAAATATAAACGGAGGCACCAACATGGGCCTGCTTGTAAATGGACACTGGGTAGACCAGTGGTATGACACCAAATCCAACAACGGTCGCTTCGCGCGCAGCGAGTCGCAATTTCGCAACTGGATCACCGCCGACGGCAGTGCCGGCCCGACCGGTGAAGCCGGGTTCAAGGCCGAAGCCGGACGCTATCATCTATATGTTTCCCTGGCCTGCCCCTGGGCACACAGAACGTTGATTTTTCGTAAACTGAAAGGGCTGGAGTCGATGATTTCGGTATCCGTGGTCAACCCGTTAATGGGTGAGCATGGCTGGACCTTTGACGCGGACGACGGCGTGGTGGCCGATCCCCTCTTTCAGGCACAGTACATGCACCAGATTTATACCGCCGCCGACCCCGAGTACACCGGGCGTGTGACCATTCCGGTGCTATGGGATAAAAAACAAAACCGCTTTGTCAGCAACGAGTCTTCCGAGATTATCCGTATGCTGAATTCGGCTTTCGACGGCATCGGCGCCAAGCCCGGCGATTATTATCCAGAGGCGCTGCGCACCGAGATTGACAGTCTCAACGCCCAAATCTACGACCAGGTAAACAACGGGGTCTACAAGGCCGGGTTCGCCACCACTCAGGAAGCCTATGAGCAGGCGGTATTCCCCTTGTTCGAGGCCTTGGATGAACTGGATCAGCGCCTGTCGACACGGCGTTACCTGCTCGGCGAACAGATCACCGAAGCAGACTGGCGCTTGTTTACCACGCTTATCCGTTTTGATCCCGTGTATCACGGCCACTTCAAGTGCAACCTGAAGCAGATCCAGGATTATCCGCATCTGGCCGGTTATGTGCGAGAGCTGTACCAGTGGCCTGGCGTGGCCGAGACGGTCAACATGAAACATATCAAAGAGCACTATTACCGCAGCCACGCCACCATCAATCCAACCGGTGTGGTGCCGGCAGGCCCGGTATTGAATCTCGATGGCCCCCACGGTCGCGAGCAACTCACGCCACGTCAGGCTAACTGAGAAGCAAGTTAAGCAGGAGGTTCTGCAATGATCGAACTACGACCCCACCGCGAACTGGGCGGCGCCCACCATGGCTGGCTGGATACCCGCCACCATTTTTCCTTTGCCGAATATTACGATCCAGAGCGCATGCATTGGGGAAATCTCAGAGTCTGGAATGACGACACTATTGCTGCACATTCGGGCTTTCCGCGCCATCCGCACCGCGACATGGAAATCATCACTTATGTGCGAAAGGGTGCCATTACCCACCAGGATAATCTCGGCAACCGGGGCCGAACCGAAGCCGGTGACGTACAGGTGATGAGCGCCGGAACGGGTATTGCACACAGCGAGATGAATGAAGAGGACGAGACGACTCAAATCTTCCAGATATGGATCATGCCCAATGAAACCGGCCTGCCGCCGACCTGGGGCACCAAGCCGTTTCCCAGGGGCGAGCGCAGCGGATCTTTTGTCACCCTCGCCAGCGGCCTGCCCGGTGAGACCGAGGCGCTGCCAATCCGCGCCAATGCACGTTTGGTCGCCGCCACCCTGGAGGCAGGTCAAAACACCGAATATAAGATCGCGGCCGGCCGCAAAGTCTATCTGGTGCCGGCCAGCGGCCAAATCGAAGTGAACGGCGTGGTGGCCACTGCCGGCGACGGCGTTGCCATTCGCGATGAACTCCTGCTGAAGGTCAGTGCCCGGCAAGACAGCGAAATCGTGCTGGTGGATGTGGCATAAGCAAGGAGCCCGGCTTGTTGGTTCCCGGATATAAACTACATTGAAGGGGCGTGTTCCCGCCTCCTCCAACGCTGAATGGAGTGTTCCCGATGGGATTACTTGGTGATCTGCTCGCCCGCATCACAAGAGCTACAGATACAAATCAAACCACACCGAAAGAGGACGTAAAAATGACTAAGGTTCTGGTTCTTTATTATTCCATGTACGGCCACATGGAAACCATGGCGCACGCCGTCGCCGAAGGCGCTCGTGCCGTCGCTGGAGTGGAGGTAACGGTGAAGCGTGTACCGGAAACCATGAATGCCGAAGCGTTCAAGGCGGCCGGCGGCAAGGTTGATCAAGATGCGCCCGTCGCCACGCCGGCGGAACTGGCGGAGTACGATGCCATCATAGTGGGCACGCCCACTCGCTTCGGCAACATGTCCGGTCAGATGCGCACCTTCTTCGACCAGACCGGCGGTCTTTGGGCCAATGGCAGCCTGGCCGGCAAAGTAGCCAGCGTATTCACTTCGACCGGCACCGGTGGCGGGCAAGAGATGACGATCACCTCTACCTGGACCACGCTGGCGCACCACGGCATGATCATCGTCCCCATCGGCTATACCACGCCAGCGCTGTTTGATATTTCCCAGGTCGGTGGCGGCACACCCTACGGCGCCTCGACCATTGCCGGCGGCGATGGCTCGCGCCAACCAGACGAGCGTGAGCTGGGTATCGCCCGTCATCAGGGTGAACATGTCGCGAAAATTACAGCCAAGCTTAACGCTTAACAGCCCCTCTCGGCGCCCCTGGAAGGATATACTCCTCCAGGGGCGCCGATGACTTTCCTTCAAGGTTTACTCCCGCCGCGAGCAGACTTTCGTAGTCACGGCCAATGCATATCAAATCAGACCCTAGCGCTTGTGCTCTTTCTTCTGCTCGTACTGCAGCGCATCCGCTCGTGCCATCAGGGTTTCGATATCACTGCTGTCGTCACTTTTCTGGATGGCGTAGCCGGCGCTGTACTTCAGATCATAGCCCCGTGCCGCTTCTGTGTTGTACTGATCCACCGCTCGCTGAAAGCGTTTAAGTACCAGTTGTATGTACTCCTCTCCGGTACCGGTCAACAGCACCACGAACTCATCTCCTCCCACCCGGGCAAACACATCCGACTCACGGAAACTTGCCCGCAGCAGATTGGCAAAGGCGATCAGTGCGATATCACCCTCGGCATGGCCAAAGGTATCATTAATAGGCTTGAAGTCGTCCAGATCGAAAAATACCAGCGTCGCCGACTGCCGATGGCGCCGGCACATGGCCAGGGCATGCTGGGCCAGCGAGATAAAGCCGCGGCGATTGGAAATGGCGGTCAGTTCATCCAGGGTCGCCAGCTGCAATGCGGCAATTTCCTGCTCGGCCATGGCTGCCAGATCCCGGAGCAGCTGCTGGTCTTCCTCGTCCATCACCCTTGGCTTGTCATCAATCAGGCACAGGGTGCCCATCTTGTGGCCATTGGCAACCCGCAACGGGCAGCCGGCATAAAAACGAATGTTTGGTGCCTCCGTTACCAGCGGATTGTCGTGGAAGCGTTCATCTTCGATGGCGTCGGGTATTAAAAACAGCCCCTCCCCCAGAATGGCATGACCACAGAAGGAAAGATCTCTTGGGGTCTCGGTTGCATCTAGCCCCTGGGCCGACTTGAACCACTGTCGGTCGCTGTCGATGATGCTGACCAGCGCGATAGGCACACCAAACATGCGCTTGGCCATGCGGGTGAGGCGATCAAAACGTTCTTCAGGGGCAGAATCAAGGATTTTGAGCGCCCGCAGGGTCTCAAGGCGCTGGGCTTCATCGGCCGGGATTTTGGGTGGTTTCATCTCGTTAATTCCATTTATCCAAGAAGTGATGCCATTCAAAATAGCACAAACCCAAGGATATACTCGGGTCTACCAGAGATAAAAACAATTAAAAACAATGTGTTAAAAAATAAAGCCATAAAAGCATTTATAATTATCAGGCGATCGGCTTGCTGCGTCGCAACAGATAACGCAGCCCCTACCTGCTAGCGACAGCAGGTAGGGGCAGATTTAACGGCTGCAGCCTGTAAAATGGAGACATTGACAAGAAACACTAGACGACTGGTCTAATTGAAACTAAGATACTCGCCATGAACGCAAAACATCAAGATACCCGCCAGCATTTGCTGAACATCGGCCGCGAGACGCTCGCCGCTCGGGGCTTCAGCTCGGTTGGACTCAGCAGTCTGCTGCAGCAAGCCGGCGTACCCAAGGGCTCCTTTTATCACTACTTCAAGTCGAAGGAGCAGTTTGGCCAAGCGCTGCTGGAAGATTATTTCCATTTTTATCTGGCGGAACTCGACCAGCTGTTCAGCCAGCCCAGCCTGAGTAGTCAACAGCAGTTGATGAGCTACTGGAGTGAATGGCAACGTCGCTATTGTGGCCCGGAAAGCCGCAGCGACTGCCTGGTGGTCAAGCTGAGTGCCGAAGTGGCGGACTTGTCGGAGCCGATGCGGCTCACCTTAAAAGCCGGTACCAACAAGGTCATAGAACGTATTACCCGCTGTATTGAAGCCGGGTTGAGTGATGGCTCCTTGCAGTCTGCGCAGCCCGCTTTTCTGGCCACCAGCCTGTATCAGTTGTGGCTCGGCGCCAGCTTGCTGACCAAGCTGCATCGCGACGAACAACACATGGATCTGGCCATGCAGATGACTCGCCAGCTGCTCAACGCCGAGTAGTTTGTTATTGCGATAAGCTCGCCTATGGTGCGAGCTTTTTTTACATCATTTAACTAGACGACCGGTCTAATTTAATTTTTTATCATTAACACGAAACGAAGGTAACTCATGCAGGATTTCAGCTTTTACAACCCGACCCGTATTGAATTTGGCGCCGGAAAAATTGCCAGCCTGAACCAGCTGGTACCGGCCGATGCCCGCGTGCTGGTGTTGTTTGGCGGCGAAAGCGCTCGCCGCACCGGCACCCTGGACGAAGTCACCGCCGCCCTGGGTGAGCGCGAAGTACAGCTGTTTGGTGGCATAGAACCCAACCCCAGCTTCGAGACCCTGATGGAAGCGGTGGCACTGGTACGCAATAACGATATCGACTTTCTGCTCGCGGTCGGCGGTGGCTCGGTGATCGATGGCACCAAGTTCGTGGCTGCCGCCGCCCTGTTCGAAGGCGATGCCTGGGAAATTCTGCAACAAGGCGGCCAGAACATAGAGCGCGCCCTGCCCTTTGGTAGCGTGCTGACCCTGCCGGCCACCGGCTCCGAGATGAACAAGGGAGGGGTGATTACCCGCAAGGCGTTGCAAGCCAAACTGCCCTTCATGAGCGAATTGGTGTTCCCGCGCTTTTCCGTGCTGGATCCGGTCAAGACCTACACCCTGCCCACCCGTCAGGTGGCCAACGGCGTGGTCGATGCCTTTATTCACGTCATGGAGCAATACCTGACCTATCCGGCTCAGGCACCGGTGCAGGATCGCTTCGCCGAAGGGCTGCTGCAAACCCTGATTGAAATCGGCCCCCAGACCCTGGCCGAGCCAGAAGACTACCAAACCCGCGCCAGCCTGATGTGGACCGCCACCCTGGCCTTGAATGGTCTGATTGGTGCCGGTGTACCACAAGATTGGGCCACCCATATGCTGGGCCACGAACTTACCGCTTTACACGGTCTGGATCATGCGCAAACCCTGGCCATTATACTGCCGGAAATGCTGCGCCAGCGTAAGGCGACCAAACTGGGCAAGCTGGTGCAATATGCCGAGCGCGTGTGGGATATCCGTGAGGGCAGCGACCATGAAAAAGCCGAAGCCGCCATCGAGAAAACCCGTGCTTTCTTCGAGTCGGTCGGCGTCAAGACCCGCCTCGGCGACTATGGTCTGGGTGCCGATCATATCGACCCCATCATCGACAGCCTGCAAAGCCACGGCATGGTGGCCCTGGGCGAACACGGCGATATCACCCCCGAACACTGCCGTCAAATACTGTTAGCCAGCCTGTAATCTGCCAAGTAACAAGGAGTCCGTATGAAACAGAATAACGTGATTAACCGTCAGCTTACCCTGGCCTCACGCCCAGTGGGCGCGCCCACCACTGACGATTTTTCCCTGCAAGAAACAGCAATACCCGAGCCCAAACAAGGTGAAATCTTGCTGCGTACCGTGTTTTTGAGCCTGGACCCTTACATGCGCGGCCGCATGAGCGACGCCAAGTCCTACGCCGAACCGGTCGCCATGGGTGAGCCCATGGTCGGCGGCACCGTCAGCCGAGTGCAGCTAAGCCTGCACCCGGACTTTAAAGTTGGCGACTGGGTGCTGAGCTACAGCGGCTGGCAGGATTATGCTCTCTCGAATGGCGAGGGCCTGATCAAGCTGGACCCAGCCCAGGTGCCACCCTCTTATGCCTTGGGTGTGCTGGGCATGCCCGGTTTTACCGCCTATATGGGGTTGCTGGATATCGGCAAACCGCAACCGGGCGAAACCATAGTAGTGGCCGCCGCCACCGGCGCCGTGGGCTCCATGGTGGCGCAAATCGGTAAGCTCAAGGGCTGCAAGGTGGTCGCCATCGCCGGCGGTGCAGAAAAATGCCGCTATGCCCTGGACTCTCTGGGCGTGGACGCCTGCATCGACCACAAGGCCGATGACTTTGCCGAGCAGTTAGCCAAGGCCTGTCCAGCCGGCATCGATGTGTACTACGAAAACGTCGGCGGCAAGGTACTGGATGCGGTGCTGCCGCTGCTCAACACCGGTGCCCGTATTCCGGTATGCGGCTTAATTTCACAGTACAACGCCACCGCCCTGCCAAACGGGCCGGATCGCCTGGGTCAATTGATGGGCACTATTCTGGTTAAACGACTGACGGTGAAGGGCTTTATCATCTTCGACGATTACGCGCACCGTTATCACGAATTTGCCCAGGACATGAGCCAGTGGCTGCAGGACGGTAAAATTCACTACCGCGAGCAAATAGTGGAAGAACTGGATCAAGCGCCACAAGCCTTTATCGGCCTGCTGCAGGGTGAAAACTTTGGCAAGCTGGTGGTACGCGTCGGCGACGACGAACTGGCTTAACTGGCAACCGGGGTGGCCGTTGTCGCCGCCCCGCTCAATAAGAGAGGTCAACCCATGATCACACTGCATCATCTGAATCAGTCTCGATCCAAACGCATCATCTGGCTGCTGGAGGAACTGGGGCAGCCCTATCACATCGAACACTATCAGCGTAATGAACACACTCGGCTGGCGCCCCCAGAGCTAACCAAGATACACCCACTCGGCAAGTCCCCAGTCATCGAAATCGACGGCAAGGTACTGGCCGAGTCAGGCGCCATCACCGAATATTTGATCGAACGCTTTGCCCCCGAGCGGCTGGCTCCGGCTCGTGACCACCAAGATTACGCCGATTATCTGTACTGGATTCATTTCGCCGAAAGCTCGGCCATATTGCCGCTGCTGCTGAAGCTGTTCGTAGACATGGACGGTGCCGAAACCAACTTTCTGGCCCGCTATGCCGACACCGAAATAACCAAGGTAACCGGTCATCTGGAACAGAGCCTGGCCGGACGCGATTATCTGGTGGCCGACAAGCTCACCGGCGCCGACATCATGATGTCCTTCATCCTGGATATTCTCGCTAACAATAACGCCATAGCAGGTTACCCCAACATTGAGCGCTATCAGCAACAGTTGGCCAGCCACACAAGCTATCAGGCCGCCGAACGGACGGAAGCCAAATACCCGCTCGGCAGCAGAATAAAAGAACAAGATTCCCAACTGTCGTTCAAAAACGATTAATGCGGCGCCGTCCCAATTTATAGACAAAGGCATTGACGTTGCTGCGTTATTAAACGATGTTAGTAAACTACGACCAGTTCCAATAAGGTCTACACTAGCGCTTACTGGTGCGTATATTTAGGAGTTCATGGATGAACACTATTCCCCCATATTTCACTCTTGGCACGGCAAAGAACGCCCTGCTGACGCCTTTTCTCGCCGTCCTGCTGCTCGTTCCCGGACTGGCATTGGCGACAGAAAAACCCGCCACGCTGACCTTCCTCACCTGGGGGGAATATATCGATGACGACATGGTGGCCGAGTTTGAAACCGAACATAACGCCAAGGTCAAATTCGTCTATTACGAATCGGATGCTGCCCGCGACGAAATTATGACTACCTCAAATGCAGTGGGAGTGGATCTGATTCTGGTCGATTCTGTGACCACGTCTTTTTACCATCAATTAGACTGGATTACCGAGTTTGACTCCCGGCAAGCACCCAATTTAACCCAGGCCAGGCTGCCTGAACTGTCCGGACTCGAAGCCCGGGATAAGCGCTGTGTTCCTTATGCCTGGGGTACCACTGGCATCGCCTACCGCACGGATCTGGTTCCCGAACCCATGACCCGTTGGCAACAGCTTTATGAGCCCGCCCCCGAGCTTAAAGGTCGAATTTTGATGTCGGATAACGGGGAGGAAGTCATCGGCATGGCGCTCAAATCTCTGGGGTATTCCATGAACAGCGACGCCCCTCAACAGCTGGAGCAAGCCCGCCAGTTACTACTGGCCCAGGCACCCAGCGTTGCCGGGTATTCTCCCGTGGCGGTAGAGACATCAAAGGCCAAGCTGGTCACCGGTGAAGTCAGTGCCATCCTCACCTACAGTGGCGATGCCCTGATGCTGAAGGAAGCCGAACCCCGCATCGAGTATGTGCTGCCGGAAGAAGGCGGCGTGGTTTGGGCAGATTTTATTTGCCTTGCCGCCAAGGCGGATAATCCGGAGCTGGCGCATCGCTTCGTGGATTTCATCAATCGGCCCGCGCAGGCGGCAAAAAATGCGCTTTATATCAACAGCGCCACCCCCAACCAAGCGGCGGAGGCTCTGCTGCCTGCCGATTTTCTAAGTAATCCGCTTATTTACCCAGACAAAACCAAACTGGCAAAATCCGAAACCCATCACATACTGCCGCCAAAGCTTATCAAGCAGCACAGAAGGATCATGAGGGATATTACTCGAGCAAACCGCGAGTAGCTTAGTCATCGGCAGGAGAAGCAGATGCAACTCAAACCCAAGATAGCCCTGTGGCTATTGCCCCTGCTGCTGGTGCAAGCATTGGTGTTGATTGGCACCTCTTATCATCTTTATCAGAACTATGTCAGAAAGCAGATCCAGGTGCAGACCAAGGACTCTCTGCGGCAGGTAAAAAGTACCTTGCAGGCCAAGTTGAAGGTGATAGAGGGCGACAGCGCGATACTGGCCAGTAATGTGGTTCTTAACCGTTATTTGATGACCGATGAAAATATTCGAGCCCATGTCATGCATAACGTGCTGACCAGAGAGTTCGAGTCTTTTATGTCGATTTATCCCGAATACCAGGAAGTCAGCCTGCTGATGCCGGATGGCTATGAAGAGCTGGCACTGCTGATAGACGACTCCCTGAACCAGACCGATGACGAACAGGATACCGACTACTTCCAGGCCATAAAGACCTCGAATGCCGACTACAAGGTCTGCATCATCATCGACCCCGATACCGGCCGCTGGATGCTGATGGCACTCAGAAAACTGGTGCTGCACAACCCGGTAGAAAGAACCAAAAACAGCCAGGGCGAGGTCAAGGGCTACCTGGTCATCAAGTCCAACCTGGATTTCTTCAAGCCCATCGTCGACAACCACAGTCTGTTTAGCGAGGGGTTCAGTCTGCTTTATCATAACGACGGCACCCGGGTGCTGGAACAGGGAGACACTCGACTGTCGACCGAGGGGCTGTCGACTCTGGCCACTCTCGGGTTGGAGGCCAATGATGAATCTATTCGTTATACAGAAAACCTGTTGCTCGATGCACAAGCCTACCTGGTGGGACAAATGCCCTTGATGGACGGCCTCAACTTCTCCATCGGCTGGCCCGCATCCGGGCTGTACCAGTTACTGTGGGAAGTGAGTTCCAGCTCAGTCAGAAACACCGTCGCCGTCACGCTGGTCAGCATGCTGCTGCTGTATTGGCTGTTGAACCGGCTGCTTATGAATCCCATACAGCAGCTAGGCCAGTCGGCTCGCCAGCTAGGGCAAGGGAGGGGCTGGCACTTTTACAGTCGCAGCAATGACGAAATAGCCAGCCTGGCCAATACGGTACGGGATATGGGCCAGGCCCTGCTCGAACAGAAGCAGGAACTGCACGACATCGCGTATATGGACAGCCTCACCCGGCTGCCAAACCGACGTCAGCTGCTGGAAACTCTGGAGCATCACTATGCCAACAGCGATGACGCTCCCCCCGAGATCGCCCTGCTGTTTCTCGATCTGGATGAATTCAAGCACATCAACGATACCATGGGCCACGAGACCGGTGACGCCATGCTGATGGCCGTAGCTCGGCGCATAGAACAAGCCCTGCGTGAAACCGATATATTAAGCTCGACCACCGCCAGCAGGGAGGAGTCCTCCTCCCTGCTGGCTCGGCTGGGTGGTGACGAGTTCACCATACTGCTGCGGAACATCCGGAGCCGAAGCGAAGCCGAAACCGTGGCCAGACGCATCCTGGACGCCCTGGCTTCCCCCCTGATGGTAAATGACCGAAAGCTGCGTATCGGGGTCAGTATCGGCATCGCCCTGGCCGCCGAGGTGGGAGAAAACGTGAGCGAGCTGCTGAAAAGCGCCGATCTGGCCATGTACGATGCCAAACGCGAAGGCAAGAACACCTACCGCTTCTTCTGTCGCAGTTCTGCCCTGATCTCGCTCAAGAACCTGGAAATCAAGGACGATCTGCACCGAGCGCTCGACCACAATGAACTGCAGCTGGCCTACCAGCCCCAGATTTGCGCCCGCAGTGGCCGCTTGGTGGGCTGCGAGGCCCTGCTCCGCTGGCATCACCCGGACAAGGGCTGGATACCGCCCAATGTGTTTATTCCCATCGCCGAGCAATCCGGCCTGATCCTGCCGCTGGGCCGCTGGGTGATCCTGGAGGCCTGCCAGCAAATTAAAGCCTGGCAAGCCTGCGGACACCCGGTGCCTCGGGTATCGGTGAACGTCTCTTTTGTGCAGCTGATCAGGGAAAACATGCACCAGCTACTGCTGGATTGCCTGACCAGCCTGGATCTTGCTCCCGACTGCCTCTCGGTGGAGGTGACCGAATCCTGCATCATGCAGGGAGAAGAAGCCATCGCCCAGCTGAGGGAAATTCGCAAGGCCGGCATCCGGGTCGCTCTGGACGACTTCGGTACCGGCTATTCCTCTTTGAGTGCACTCAAAGGGCTACCAATAGACGAGCTGAAAATAGACAGAAGCTTTGTCACCGACCTGAACCAGGGCAACGATGGCAAGGCGATCATGTCCGCCGTGATTGCCATGGCCAAACAGCTCAACCTGGAAGTGGTGGCCGAAGGAGTCGAAAACGAGATCGAACTGGCCTACTTGCAGCAAAAGGGAGTGGATCTCATTCAGGGGTTTTACTTCTGTAAGCCTCTGCTGAAAGCAGAATTTACCGCCTACCTGAGCACAGACTTGGCGCCGCAACAACGGGTGGCTGAACTCTAAAACCGGCTTGCACCTGCCCACCGGTTGTTTATTCATCTACTCGGCTCCCTTTCACCAATGGCCGGTTATTACTCCGATACCAGGTAACAGCCTGTTGCTTGCATCAACCGCCGGAAACATCAGCCTTTGCCTGAGCCTTAGCTTGCTCCTGCTTGCGTTCACGTACCGCTATGTCCTGAAAAACGCCTTCGCCAAGGCGATCACCTTGGGGCACACCGTAGATTTGTTAAATGTGGCGTGGGTTACACGCTATATTTGAGATATAGATCACATTCACTTAATGTGGTGTCACGCTGGATGACACCCATGATGGGCCGCTGTGGCGGCCCTTGTTATGTCGTTCACTCATCTATTAATCAAGAGCCATGTACCCAACACATAATCAATAATAATTCTCATTTACATAAAATAAAGTAAAAGCTAGGCTCTAGGGTCTGTTGACCTTTCGAGATGATTTTTGAAACCCTACGGGTTCGGCTAAACGCGTTTTTCTCTTTGTTGAGAGATGCTTGCTTAGAGTGACTAGGCTACACACCTCCCGCCGCGATAAAAACGCGTTTAACTCGAACAAAATTTAACCGCGCAAGGTCAACAGACCCTAGATGTTTTCACGCTTTGTTAAGGAACAACCATGTTAGACAGGAAGGCAGTTGCTGCATTAAAGAGTTTGTTGGCAGTCGCATTTTCAGCCCTGTTGTTGGCCACCTCCGCCAGCGCTCAGGAAAAATTCAAGGCCGTGACCACTTTTACCGTGATTGCCGATATGGCGCAAAACGTGGCCGGTGATGTGGCCATTGTTGAGTCCATAACCAAGCCAGGTGCCGAAATTCATGAATATCAGCCGACCCCGGGGGATATTATTCGCGCCCACGATGCCCAGCTTATTTTTTACAACGGACTCAATCTTGAGTTGTGGTTCAAGAAGTTTTATCAAAACATGAAAGAAATGCCCGAAGTCGTGGTGTCCAATGGCATAGATCCCATGGGCGTAGTCGATGGCCCTTATGAGGGAAAACCCAACCCTCATGCCTGGATGTCACCTAAAAACGCCATGATTTACGTGGATAATATTCGCGACGCCTTCGTGAAGTACGATCCCGACAATGCCGAGATTTACCAAAACAATGCCGCCGCCTACAAGGCAAAAATTGCAGCGGAAATTGCGCCTATTCAACAGCTGATTAATGAGCTGCCTGCCGACAAGCGCTGGCTGGTTACCAGTGAGGGCGCCTTTTCTTATCTGGCCCGGGACTTTGGCTTGAAAGAGCTGTATTTGTGGCCCATTAACGCCGATCAGCAAGGCACACCACAGCAGGTACGCAAGGTGATAGACACAATGCGCCAGCAACACATACCCGCAATTTTCAGCGAAAGTACCATTTCCGACAAGCCCGCCAGGCAGGTCGCGCGGGAAACCGGCAGCCATTATGGCGGTGTGCTGTATGTCGACTCCCTTAGTGCGGCTGATGGCCCGGTGCCGACTTATCTCGACCTGCTCAGCGTCACTTCACAAACCATAGTGACCGGCATAAAAGAAGGATTGGCCAAATGATGGATCGGCATCAGCAAACAGATGAGGTCACCGCTTTCGCTGCCGGTGCCGGCATGAAAGTAGCAGACGTTACCGTGACCTATCGTAACGGCCATACGGCACTGCGGGACGCCAGTTTTGCCATTCCTACCGGCACCATAACGGCTTTGGTGGGCGTTAACGGCTCGGGCAAGTCGACCCTGTTCAAGGCCATTATGGGGTTTGTGCGCCTGGCCAAGGGCAATATCAGCGTCTTGGGCATGAGTGTTGACGAGGCCCTGCGCAAGAATCTGGTGGCCTATGTGCCACAAGCCGAAGAAGTGGACTGGAACTTCCCGGTGCTGGTCGAAGATGTGGTGATGATGGGTCGATATGGCCACATGGGTTGGCTGCGTCGCGCCAAAGCCGAGGATCACGCAGCGGTCGCTCAGGCATTGGCACGGGTCAATATGACCGAGTTTCGCAAACGCCAGATTGGGGAGTTATCGGGCGGCCAGAAGAAGCGGGTGTTTCTGGCCCGCGCCCTGGCGCAAAATGGTCGCATTATTCTGCTTGATGAGCCTTTTACCGGCGTCGATGTCAAAACCGAAGATCAGATCATCGCGCTGCTGCGTGAACTGCGGGCAGAAGGGCGCGTGATGTTGGTGTCTACTCACAACCTGGGCTCGGTGCCGGAATTTTGCGATCGCACCATCTTGATCAAAGGCACGATACTGGCCCATGGCACCACCCAGGATACCTTTACCCAGGATAACCTGGAGCTGGCCTTCGGCGGCGTACTGCGCCATTTTGTGCTCAATGAAAACAGTCACGGCCGATCTCATGCCATCGGTATTATCAGTGACGACGAACGCCCGCTGATCATCAAGGCCGGCCAGGTGCATAGCCGGGAAGCCCAAAGCAAGTCGGAGGGAAAAAGCGATGACGATACTGCTTGAACCCTTTGGTTATCAGTACATGATCAACGCCATGTGGGTATCTGCCCTGGTGGGCGGGGTGTGTGCATTTTTATCCTGTTACTTGATGCTGAAAGGCTGGTCGCTGATTGGCGATGCCTTGTCCCACTCCATAGTGCCGGGCGTGGCGGGCGCTTATATGCTGGGGCTGCCCTTTTCGCTGGGTGCGTTTCTTTCCGGTGGTCTCGCGGCCGGCGCCATGCTGTTTTTGAATCAACGCAGCAAGCTGAAAGAAGACGTGATTATCGGGCTGATTTTCTCCAGTTTTTTTGCGCTGGGCTTGTTTATGGTGTCGCTGAAACCCATGGCGGTAAACATCAAAACCATAGTGCTGGGCAATATTCTGGCCATCGATCCGCAAGACATACTGCAACTGGTGATCATCAGCCTGGTCTCGCTGCTGATCTTGCTGGTTAAATGGAAAGACATACTGGTGGTGTTCTTCGATGAAAACCATGCCCATTCCATTGGCATTAACCCTACTCGAATCAAGCTGCTGTTTTTTACGCTGCTGGCCGCCTCTACCGTCGCCGCCCTGCAAACCGTGGGCGCATTTCTGGTGATTTGCATGGTGGTCACACCGGGCGCGACCGCGTACCTGCTCACCGACCGTTTTCCCAGGCTGTTGATCATTGCCGTGATGATTGGTGCGCTCACCAGCTTTGTTGGCGCCTATGCCAGCTACTTTCTCGATGGTGCGACCGGCGGCATTATCGTCGTACTGCAAACCTTGTTGTTTTTACTGGCCTTTTTTCTGGCACCCAAGCACGGTTATTTTGCCGCCCGCCGCCGTGCGGCACAGGCGCTGGAGGTCACGCCATGATAGAGACCTTGTTGGCGCCGTTTCAGTTCAGTTTTATGGTCAACGCGCTGCTTATTTCGGTGCTGATTGCGGTGCCCACTGCCCTGCTGTCCTGCTTTTTAGTGCTCAAAGGCTGGGCCTTGATGGGCGATGCCATGAGTCATGCGGTGTTTCCCGGGGTGGTGATCGCCTATATCGTCGGCGCGCCCTTCACCCTGGGGGCCTTTATCGCCGGCATGGTGTGTGCGCTGTCGATTGGCTTTTTAAAGAACAACAGCCGCATCAAGCAAGATACCCTGATGGGCATAGTGTTTTCCGGCATGTTTGGTCTGGGGCTGCTGCTGTACGTCAAAATTCATTCCGATGTGCATTTGGATCATATTCTGTTCGGCGACATGCTGGGCGTGGGCTGGCCGGATATTATCGACACCGGCGTAATCGCCCTGGTCACTGTCGTGATACTGGGTGGTAAGTGGAAAGACTTTTTACTGCACGCCTTCGACCCCGCTCACGCCCAGGCCATTGGCCTCAGAGTCAATGTGCTGCATTACAGCCTGTTGTGCTTGATTGCGCTGACCATAGTGGCCGCCTTGAAGTCGGTCGGGCTGATTCTGGCCATCTCGCTGCTGATCGCCCCGGGCGCCATCGCCTTTCTGCTCACCAATAAATTCAGCACCATGTTGCTGTTATCTATGGTGATCGCCGTAACAGGCGCCTTTTTTGGCGTATATGGGTCATTTTTCATCGACAGTGCGCCGGCACCCACCATAGTGCTGCTGCTCACCCTGTTCTTTATTGCCGCCTTTATACGCGCCACCCGCAGGCAAGCAAGAGGTGATATACAGCTTGAAAAGTGAGCGACTGCTCACTGACATAAAAAGATCGGCACTCCATTTTCTGTCCATACATGTGCTCTAATACCCTATTTGCTTCTGGAGGGTGGCATGCCACCCAGTCCGGCCCAACTCAGGATGACAGGCTAACGCCTTATGAAACTCTCCCACCTCAACGCCTTCAAGGCGATTGTCGAATGTCAGACGGTCACGGCAGCCGCCGAGCGGCTTAATCTCAGCCAGCCGGCCACCAGCCGATTATTGGCGGCGCTTGAACAGCGGTTGGGGTTTCAGCTGTTTATCCGCAAGGGCAACCGGCTGCAGCTCAGCGACGATGGCGAGGCCTTTTATCTGGAGGTAGTCCGGGCTTTCGAGGCCTTCTCCGGGCTGGACAAGGCGGCGGCCTCCATTCGTGCTCATCGCTTCGGCAGCCTCAATATCGCCGCCATGCCGCTGCTGTCCAACGACTTTTTACCTCGCACCCTGGCCCGGTTTCTGCTTCACGCATCGCAAATGAAGGTGGCGCTGAAGACCTACCGTTCGGAAGAAGTGGTGAACAGGATACAAAGCCAGACCACCGACATCGGCTTTGCCTTTATCGATGAGCCACTGGCCGGAGTCAGAGCCCAGCGAGTGCAATGCGAGTCGGTATGCCTGCTGCCTGCCGGTTCACCCCTGGCAGAAAAATCACATATTGATGTGAATGATCTGGCCGAACTGCCGCTGATCCGCCATGAAAAAGACGTCAGCCAACGCCAGTTCGATGCGCTGCTGCGTCGCTATCAGCTGGACATGACCGAGCGAATAGAGGTGTCGCTGGCCACCACGGCGGCCGCCCTGGTACGGGAAGGTCTGGGCATGACGATCACGGATCCCTTTACCGCCCGCATTGCCAGCGAGCATAACGCCGTCATTGAACGGCCACTGGCCTTTTCATTGCCATTCGAATTTGAAGTGCTCTATCCGGCCCTGCGCCCACCCAATCGTCATGCCCAGCGCTTTATCGACCACTTTACCGAGCTGGCCGATGAGCTGGGAATAGCCCTGAATATGGGACCAATACGGGACCTCTCCGAACAAAGGTGATCCTGATCACATTTTACCTTCGATGGTGATGAGGCGCATCATAACGTTAACATCTTTCTCATCAACCCTTTACATGCCAACGCTCGGCACAGTATGTCTTTTCTGCATGGTGCGAGAAGGCCTGTGCATTATTCTAGGCTTACGGTTTTTCCTAATCTGACCCCCATCAGCCATTAATCGTCAGAGGAAATACCATGTCTACTCGTGTCTCAGTGATCGGTTCCGGTAATGCCGGTTTGACCGCCGCCTATCATTTATCCCTGCTGGGTACTCAGGTCTGCCTGTACGGTGCCCCCGGTTTCGATCAGCCCCTGGACGACATCGCCCAACGCGGTGGCATTCAGGCCCTGGCCGAGTTCAACGAGGTGCCTCTGGAATTCGCCGGTACCCAGGCCATCCACACCCTGAGCCGCGATCTGGCCGAGGCGGTGGCCTTCTCCGATGTGCTGGTACTGCCGGTCCCTTCCTTCGCCCAGGAGCCCCTGTTCAACGCCATGCTGCCTCATCTGCGCGATGGCCAGACAATATTGCTGATGCCGGGTAACTACGGCTCCCTGGTCTTTAACCGCATCAAGCAGGAAGCCGGCTACCAGGCCCTGGATGTGACCCTGGTCGATGCCATTTCCATCCCCTGGGCGACCCGCATCGTGGGTCCGGCGCAACTGGCCATTCTCGGCATGAAAGAGCACCTGCCGGTGGCGGCACTGCCCGCCAGCCGTACCCAGGAGGCCATTGAGCGCCTGCAGCCACTCATGCCGCTGCCCCTGACCGCTCTGGACAACGTGATTGCCGCCGGACTGGAAAACATCAATTTCGGTGGTCACCCGCTACTGACCACCCTCAACATGGGCCTGCTGGAAAACTTCAACGGCCAGTTCAATTATTACAAGGACTGCTGCTCACCGGCCACCGCCCGGGCGGCGGCGGTCATGGAGCAGGAACGGCTGGCGGTGGGCCAGGCCCTGGGCCTGACGCTGAAATCCGAACTGGAGGCCATGAACAGCCTGTATGGCCTGAACGCCGACAGCGTCTATGAGCTGAACCGCACCTCGGAAACCCACGGCAAACTCAACAGCGCGCCCAAGTCGTCCCAGGATCGCTACATCACCGAAGATGCCGCCTACCTGCTGGTGCCCTGTTTCGAATTCGGCCGGCTCGCCGGGGTGAAAACCGCCCTGGTCGAATCCTGCCTGCATATCGACAATGCCTATAACGAAGCCGACTACTTCCGCAGCGGACGCACTCTGGAAAAAATGGGCCTGGCCGGAAAGTCGGTTCAGGAAATCATGGAACTGGTTGCCTGATCCCCAGCCGAGGGGGCCGTCGCCCCTTCGTCGGGTATCCAGTTGATGTACATTAGGATGTTCTGATGAAAAAAATTAAGTTTCCTTCCGCTTACACCATCTTGTTTATGCTGACCATAGTCATGGCGGCCCTGACCTGGATCGTCCCCGCCGGTCAGTATCAGATGGAAAAGAACGAAGCCCTGGGCCGCGAGGTACCGGTAGCGGGTTCCTACCAGCCGGTGGATGCCAATCCACAGGGGATTGTCGAAATCATGATGGCCCCGGTGCAGGGGTTTTATGATCCCGCCAGCTATGCCGCCCGTGCCGTCGACGTGGCCCTGTTTGTGCTGGTGATCGGTGGCTTTCTGGGTGTGGTGACCCGCACCGGCGCCATCGATGCCGGCATCAACGGCAGCATGGCCCGGCTCAAGGGCCGGGAAAAGTGGATGATCCCCCTGCTGATGGGACTCTTTGCCCTCGGCGGCACCGTCTATGGCATGGCCGAAGAAACCCTTCCCTTCTATGCCCTGCTGATCCCGGTGATGATCGCCGCCGGCTACGACAGCATAGTGGGCGTCGCCATCATCATGATAGGTGCCGGTATCGGCTGCCTGGGCTCCACCATCAACCCCTTCGCCACCGTGATCGCCTCCAATGCCGCCGAAATCAACTTCATGGAGGGTTTTGGCCTGCGGCTGGCCATTCTGGTGCTGGGCTGGCTGGCCTGTGTCTTCTACGTGATGCGTTATGCCGAAAAAGTGAAACGGGATCCCTCTCGCTCTCTGGTCGCCCATCAGAAGGAAGACAACGAGCGTCACTTTCTGCACGGCAAGACACAGCAGGCCCCCGAGCTGACCCGGACCCGCAAGCTGATCCTGGCCATCTTCGCCCTGACCTTCGGCGTCATGATGTGGGGTGTGTCGGCGGGTGGCTGGTGGATGGCCGAGCTGTCGGCGCTCTTTATCGCGGCCAGCATACTGGTGGGCCTGGTGGCCCGGCTGTCGGAAACCGATCTGACCGGCAGCTTTATTGATGGTGCCAAGGATCTGCTCGGCGTGGCGCTGATTATCGCCATTGCCCGGGGCCTGGTGGTGGTAATGGATAACGGCAATATCACCCACACCATACTCCATTATGCCGAGGACCTGCTGTCGGGCATGCACCAGATCGTCTTTATCAACGCCATTTACTTTATAGAAGCGGTGATGAGTCTGATCGTGCCTTCTTCCTCCGGGTTGGCGGTGCTGTCGATGCCGATACTGGCGCCCCTGGCCGACTTTTCCGGCATCGGCCGCGATCTGGTGGTCACCGCCTTCCAGTCTGCCTCCGGCCTGCCCAACCTGGTGACGCCGACTTCCGGCATCGTCATGGGCGGCCTGGCCATAGGCCGGGTATCCTACGGCACCTGGCTGAAATTTATCGGCCCCCTGCTCGGCGTGCTGACCCTGATGGTGATGGCGCTGCTCAGCCTGGGCGTGATACTGGGTAATTAATTCACCGTTCAGCATCGATAACAAAAGGCCGCGGGCATTATGCCCGCGGCCTTGCTCGTTCTTCAGCCCCTGGGATCAGGCGTTATTCTGCTCTACCTGGCACTCGGCTTGCTCCCGATCAATAAAGCTGCTTTTTGGTAGCTAATTATTCATATGAAACCTATTCTGATACCTGTGCCTGACTATAATGGTGGGAATGATTTTTATAACAAGCAGGTAACTGGCGTACCTCTTCGCATTGCGCCATGGACGGAGCAATAACACATGGGTGTAGAAACATTCGACGTCGCCGTCGAAATACTGAAGGCACTGGTTTCGCTATCTATTCTGGGAGTCCTGATTTGGCAGGGACGATCCCGTAATCTGAAACAAAAAGGCTGGGCCAGAATCGTGACCGGCTTCGCCCTGCTGACCTTTGCCTCCCTGCTGGATATTACCGACGAGTTTGCTGCCCTGTCACCATTCATCGTGATTGGCGATACGCCAGCTCAAGCCTTTCTGGAAAAGGTAGTGGGGTATTCGGGTGGCTTCCTGATGCTGTTGTGGGGGCTGTTAATCTGGCTCCCTACCCAGAGCCAGATGACGGAGCGCCTGCACCGGCAGGTCCGGGAGCATACTTCCGAACTGCTGAAGGCGAAAACATTTACCGAAGCCGTGGTGGGCCAGAGTCATGATCTGGTAGTAGCCTGCAATATCGACGGCCACATCATCCACTGTAATAACCGCAACCTGGAAGATTTGCCCTGGGCCACCGCAGGCCTGAGCCTCAAGGAGTGGCACCGTCGCTATCCCTGCTATGCGGCAAACGGGGAGTCTCCCCTGTCTCTGAAGCAATTACCGCTTTACCGTGCCCTGCGTGGTGAAGTGATCGAAGCGGAAGAAATCACCATCCGGGAGCAGGACCAGTCTCTCCATATTCTGCTGCTCAGTGGCGGTCCCATCCATGATGAAACGGGTAACCAAATTGGCGCCATGATCTCGGCTTACGATATCACCGCCCAGAAACGGCTCGAAGAACAGCTCAGGCACCAAGCTCAGCACGATAATCTGACCGGCCTGCCCAACCGACTGTTGTTTCATGACCGACTGACGCAAGCCATCCAGCTGGCACACAGGAGCAAGGCTCCGGTGACGGTCATGATGCTGGATTTGGACAGGTTCAAGGAGGTCAACGACAGCCTGGGGCATGCCGCCGGGGATCTGCTGCTGCAGCAGGTGACCCGGCGACTGCAACTGTGCCTGCGCGCTCATGATACCCTGGCCCGCCTGGGCGGTGACGAGTTCGCCATCGTGCTGGTCCCGACTCAACACGATGTTCCCTTCTCTCCCCAGACCGTCGCCAAGCGCATACTGGAACAACTCACCCAGCCCTTCTGGCTGCATGAGCAGCAGGTCCGGATCAGCGTCAGCATCGGCATTGCTCAGTATCCTGAAGACGGACAAACCAGCGAGACGCTGCTGCTCAATGCCGATGCCGCCATGTACCAGGCCAAGGCCGAGGGTCGTAACGCCTACCATTGCTATCAGCCAGAGCTGAACCAGGAAGCCCTGACACGGCTGACGCTTGAAAACGACCTGGCACAAGCGCTCGAACGAAACCAGTTCAGCGTCCACTATCAGCCCCTGGTGCAAGCGGCCAACGGTCGCTGTGTGGCGGTTGAGGCCTTGCTGCGCTGGCAGCATCCGGTCAGGGGACCGATCTCCCCCGCCGAGTTTATTCCACTGGCCGAGCGCAGTGGCTTGATAGTCCCCCTCGGCGAATGGGTGCTGCGCACCGCCTGCAGCCAGCTGCAGCACTGGCAACAGCAGGGCCTGCCCCTGCTCAGGGTGTCGGTCAATCTGTCGGAACGACAGCTGCATCAGCCGGATCTGGTCAAGCGCATAGCACAGATACTGCAGGAAACCCGGTTACCCGCCGGCAGTCTCGAACTGGAGCTGACCGAAAGCATGCTGATCCAGGGCAACGAGTCCATACTCATCCTGCTCGCCAGCATACGGCAACTGGGGGTACAGCTGGCCATCGATGATTTTGGTACCGGCTACTCTTCGCTGTCTTACCTGAAGCAGTTTCCGGTCAGCCGGCTGAAACTGGATCGCTCCTTTGTGCAGGACATTCCCCGGGATACGGTACTCAGCCTGGCGATTATCGAACTGGCCCACCGACTGCACATGAAGGTGGTAGCCGAAGGGGTGGAAAACGAGGCCCAGCGGGACTTCCTGATAGCCCACGGTTGCGACGAGCTGCAGGGGTTCCTGTTTTCCAGGGCGGTACCGGCCGACGAGCTGGCCCAACTGCTGGCCCCGACCGGTACGACCCCGTCTGCCTTCCAGGCAGGCACTCCCTTTGGCTCCCCGGCCAGATCAGGCTGACACCGTTCTTACTGCGGCTGGAGTGATACCGGGCCGTAGTGCCAGTATTCAGAGATAAAAAAAGGCCGCGGGCATATGCCCGCGGCCTTGCGCTTTCTTCAGGTCCGAGAATCAGGCTTTGTTTTGTTCAGCCTGGCAAGCGGCGGCGGTAAACAGCACATCGGTAGAACTGTTCAGGCCGGTTTCTGCCGAGTCTTGCAGCACACCAATAATAAAGCCCACCGCCACAACCTGCATGGCGACTTCATTGGAAATACCAAACAGGCTACACGCCAGCGGTATCAGCAGCAAAGAGCCACCCGCTACGCCCGACGCACCACAGGCAGACACAGCCGCTATTATGCTTAACAGCAAGGCAGTACCCATATCCACTTCAATGCCCAGGGTATGTACGGCAGCCAGGGTCAGCACGGTAATGGTAATGGCGGCCCCCCCCATGTTAATGGTGGCTCCCAGCGGGATGGAGACCGAGTAAGTATCTTCATGCAGGTCAAGGCGCTTGCACAACTCCATGTTGACCGGAATGTTGGCCGCCGAACTACGGGTAAAGAAGGCGGTAACGCCACTTTCACGCAGGCACTTGAATACCAGCGGATAAGGGTTGCGGCGAATCTTGATATAAACGAGCAGCGGGTTCATCACCAGCGCAATCACCAGCATGGACCCCAACAACACGGCCAGCAAATGGGCATAGCCCCACAAGGCATCAAAACCGGTGGCGGCTATGGTATTGGCCACCAGGCCAAAAATACCGATAGGCGCCAGGCGAATGACTACTTTTACGATGCTGGATACGCCATCGGCGATGTCTTTAAACAGATGCTTGCTGGAGTCTGCACCGTGGCGCATCGCCAGGCCCAAACCAATGGCCCAGGCCAATACTCCGATAAAGTTACCGGTCAGCAGCGCATTAACGGGGTTATCAACCACCTTGAACAGCAGCGTCTGCAAGACTTCGCCTATACCCTCGGGCGGCGTTGCCTCGGCGCCGTTGGTCGCCAACACCAGTTCGGTAGGAAACGCAAAGCTCATCACCACGGCGGTTAACGCCGCCACAAAGGTCCCCACCAGATACAGGGTCAAGACGGGCTTGATACTGGTCTGGCTGCCTTTTCGGTGGTTGGCAATCGACGAAGCCACCAGTACAAAAACCAGTACCGGCGCCACGGCCTTCAGCGCGCTAACAAACAAGTTACCCAACAAGCCAACCGAGATGGCGGCCTCTGGCGCAACAACGGCCAGCAGGGTACCGGCAATAATGCCAATCAAAATCTGCGTCACTAAACTAACACGGTTAGACAGACGCAATAACAGGGGTTGTGTGGAGCTCATAGTCATCCTTTGATGGGTAAAAAATCCATCTCATATACCAATATTGTGGTGACTTTATAGCATAAACCACTAGAAAAAAACCAAAGGTGTAGCACTTTGCAACAGACTGCACATCTAGACCCCATTTTAATGCTGTTTGGTTATATAAAAAATCTTAGCGCTCAGTTTTAGCAATAAAAAAACCGGAGCACAGCCGGAGTACGTAAGGGGTGAGGGGTGAGGGGTGAGGGGTGAGGGGTGAGGAGGAAAACACCGATGCTGCAGATATGCAGTTTTGACCACTATCTCCTTTATCTCCTTGCGTCTCACCGATCACGATTATGTTTAAAGCCTTCGTGCTAGGCTATAACCCAGACAGAATCACAATACCGCCCGTTATCGACTCAGCAAAGAAGGGAATCTTATGCGCCGAGGCACGCTTGTATTACTGATGATGCTTACCCTGTTTTCGCTTTCTGCTCGCGCCATCAGTCCAGAGCAAGTACCGGCGCCGTTACAGCCCTGGATAAACTGGGTGCTGGAAGGCGAGGAGCAGCGCCAATGTCCCTTCATCTATAACCAGGCCGATGGCTATCAATGCGCCTGGCCAACGCGACTGACGCTGAAGTTAACCGATAATGGCGGCCAGTTCAGTCAGCAGTGGCAACTGTATGCCGAGAGCTGGGTGCAGCTGCCCGGTAATCAGCAACACTGGCCACAACACATCACAGTAAACGGTAACCCCCAGCCAGTCTCGGTTGATAATGGCCGCCCTCGCATCAAGCTGCCCGCCGGCCAACATCTGATTACCGGGCAATGGCAATGGGCGCGATTACCTAAAAACTTGATGCTGACCCCGGCAACCGGGTTGTTAGCACTTACTATCAACAATAAGGTTGTGGAATCGGTAGAGCTGGATGACAAAGGCCGTTTGTGGCTGGGCAAAAACAACCCGGATCAAGCCGCTACGACACCCCAAGGCGATGCCCTGTCGCTGCAGGTGTATCGCAAGGTAGCAGACAATATTCCCCTGCAGGTGACCACCCTGGTGAACCTGGACGTCGCCGGTGAACAGCGTGAGCTCTTGCTGGGCCCGTTATTACTCGATCGGCAAATACCGCTGCAGCTTGATAGCCCCCTGCCCGCCAGACTGGAGCCCGATGGCCGGTTGAGAGTGCAGGTTCGCCCCGGCCGCTGGAGCATCAGTCTGGTTAGCCGCCACCCCGCCAATATCAACCGCCTGACTCTGCCCGAGGCTCCCGCTCCCTGGCCAGAACAGGAAGTCTGGGTGTTTCAGGCCGCCCCTTCGCTGCGCCTGGTGGAAGTAGAAAACCTGACGGCCATCGATCCCCAGCAAACAAACCTGCCGGCGGATTGGCGGCAGTTACCGGCTTATCAAGTCACCCGGGGCGAGAGCATGCAGCTTCGAGAGATTCGCCGCGGCAATCAAGATACACAACCCGACCAATTGCGCCTGCAGCGCCAGCTGTGGCTGGACTTTGATGGTGGCGGTTATAGTGTGCAAGACACCATTACCGGCCAAATGAACCAGGGCTGGCGGCTGGAAACCCGCCCCGAGTTGCAGCTGGGGCGGGTCGCGATTGACGGGCAAGCCCAGTTTATTACCCAACAGCCCGAGTCGGAGCAAGTGGGGGTGGAGGTGCGTCGCGGTCAGCTTGATTTAACGGCCGATAGCCGCTACCAAGGAGCCATTTATACCCTGGCAGCCGTTGGCTGGGATCTTGACTTGCAGTCTCTGCATACCCGATTACACCTGCCGCCCGGCTGGCTTTTGCTCTCGGCCTCGGGCATGGATCAAGCGCCCGAGACCTGGCTACAGCGCTGGACCCTGCTGGACTTGTTTTTGGTATTGATTGCCGCCGTGGCCGCCTTTCGCCTATGGGGTTGGCAATGGGGGCTGGTCACCTTGCTGACGCTGGCACTGATCTGGCACCAGGCGGCAGGCCTGGGGGCACCGCGCTGGGTGTGGTTGCATCTGCTGGCCGCCACGGCACTGCTTAGGGTGTTACCCGCTGGCCGCTTGAAGAAAGGGGTGATCGGTTATCGTAATCTCAGCCTGCTGGTGCTGTTGCTGATTGCCATTCCTTTTATGGTGGATCAGGTACGTACTGCCATGTATCCGCAGTTAGCGCACACTACGCCCGACAACCCTGCTCCCATTATGGCGGAGGCACCCATGGAGTCGATAAGCCGTGACCAGCTGGAACTGGCCGCTCCGTTATTACAACAGCAAGATCTTGCTGCCAAGCGCCTCTCTTCTGCTGCGGCCCCGGGTAAGGCGGCGCCGCTCACGCAAATCGACCCCAACGCCAAGGTACAAACCGGATCCGGCCTGCCCAACTGGCAATGGAACAGCATAGACTTTACCTGGAATGGCCCGGTACAACGGGATCAGCAAATACAACTGGTGCTGCTTTCTCCGACCATGAACCTGATATTAAACCTGCTGCGCGTGCTGCTGGTCAGCCTGTTGATATTACGCATGGCGGGGGTGAGTATCAGCCGGCAACAGGGAATCCATCAACAGCACAGCCTGTGGTCGTTGCTGGTGCCCGCTACCCTGGTTATTCCGTTGCTCATGGCGGTGCCCACCCCGGTACAGGCAGACATGCCCGATGCCCGGCTGTTAGCCCAACTTAAAGAACGCCTGCTGGCGCCCCCCGACTGCCTGCCACAGTGCGCGCAAATCACCAGCATGCAGCTCACCGTCGATGCACAACAACTGGTTGCCGATCTCGAAGTACATACCCAGCAAAACGTGGCCGTTCCGCTGCCCGCCAACGCCGAGCACTGGTTACCCAGTCAGGTACTGCTGGAGGGTAGCGCCACCAGCGCCCTGCTCCGCCATCAGGACGGCACCCTGTACATGCGTCTGCCAGCCGGTATTCATGCCGTGCGTCTCGCCGGCCCCCTGCCCAAACAGGGCAACATACAGCTGCCACTGCCGCTGCGCCCCCATAGGGTCACGGTGCAAGCCTCGGGCTGGACCCTGCAAGGGGTCGATGAAAATGGCGTGCCCCATGCCCAATTGCAATTAAATCGGGTGCAGCCAACCCACTCGGCCTCAACTCCCCGCAAGCTGGAGCCGGGGGCGCAACCGAGCTTCGTGCAGGTAAACCGCGTGTTACGGCTGGATCTGGACTGGACCATAGAAACGCGCGTGCGCCGCCTATCCCCGCCTGGTCAGCCTGTTTCCCTGGCCATCCCTTTGCTCACCGGTGAGTCGGTACTCACGGATGGCATTGAGGTGCAAGACGGCAAGGCGATACTGAGTCTGGCAGCCAACCAGCGTGAAGCCAGTTGGCAGTCGCGCCTGGACAAGTCAGCCGAGCTGACGCTGACCGCCGCCGATACCGAACGCTGGACCGAAAGCTGGCAACTGGATGCCAGCGCCATCTGGCACGTAGCAACCAGCGGCCTGCCGGTGATCCATCATCAGGATGCCGGCGGACACTGGCTGCCGGAATGGCGACCCTGGCCAGGTGAATCACTGGCGCTACGCATCACCCGCCCTGCCGGCGTAACCGGGCAAACCCTGACCATAGACAGCACCAGGCTGACGATGGCGCCAGGTCACAGAGCCGTGGATGCCAGTCTGGTGCTGCAACTACGCAGCAGCCAGGGCGGTCAGCACAGCCTGCAACTGCCCGACGACATCAGCCTGCAGTCGGTAGTCATCAACGGTAAAAGCCAACCCATTCGCTTGCAACCAGACAACAGCCTGACCATTCCGCTGACCCCTGGTGCACACAGTCTGAACATCAGCTGGCGCCATAATGGCGGCATTCAACCGCTGTACACCACGCCCGTCATCGGGTTGAACAGCCCCAGCGTCAATAATGAGATTGAACTCACCCTGGGTGAGGACCGCTGGGTGTTATTCGCCATGGGGCCACACATGGGCCCGGCAGTATTATTCTGGAGCTTGCTGGCGATTACCCTGCTGCTGGCCCTGGCCTTAAGCCGCGTGCCCTTTACGCCACTGCGTTTTCATCATTGGTTATTGCTGGGCATAGGGCTGACGCAAATACCGCTATGGATGACTTTTATCGTGGTGGGCTGGTTACTGGCCTTGGGTTTGCGTGGCCGCTGGCAACATGAAGCGGTGGGCAAATGGTTCAACCTGGTACAAATCGGCTTGGTACTGCTTACCCTGCTGGCCTTGAGCTATCTGTTTTTTGCCATACAGCAGGGCCTGCTGGGGCTGCCCAATATGCAGATTAGTGGCAACCACTCTTATGGCAATCTGCTGCGCTGGTATCAGGATAGAAGCGATGCCAGCCTGCCTCAGGCCTGGGTATTATCCGTGCCCTTGCTGGTGTATCGCTTGTTGATGCTCGGCTGGGCATTGTGGCTGGCCTTTGCCCTACTCGGCTGGCTGCGCTGGGGATGGGAGTGCTTCTCTTGGCACGGGATCTGGCGGCCATTCAGCCTGCGCATCGCGCGACATGCCAAAACAGACAAAACAGATGTGATCCCAGGCTCGGAGAGTGGCAAAAAGCCACCCCAAAACTGAGTCTAGTGGGAATCAAATGAGGTTAGCGGTTTACCGACAGGCGAGCATTGCATAGAGTAACCCATGCATTGACAGGACCCGTATTCAAGACAAGGACAAATTACATGAAAAAGTCGCTGGCTTCGGCCATGTTTACCCTTTCTCTGGTTGTGGCACAGCCCGGCCTGGCCGCCGACGCCATAGTGGTGTCTTCCAAGATAGATACCGAAGGCGGTCTGCTGGGTAATGTTATCTATCTGGCGCTGGAAAACGCGGGGCTAGATGTAGAGAATCGCTCCCAGCTGGGGGGCACCCCCATAGTGCGCAAAGCCATTACCTCCGGTGAAATCGATATCTACCCGGAATACACCGGCAACGCCGCTTTCTTCCACAACCGGGAAGCCGAGTCGGCATGGAGAAACTTTGAGCAGGGCTACGAGCTGGCCAAACAGCTGGACTACGACCAGCACCAGCTGGTCTGGCTGACGCCGGCCAACGCCAACAACACCTGGGCCATAGCGCTGCGTCAGGATATTGCCGATAGTAACCACTTACAAACCATGTCCGACTTCGGTCGCTACGTCAGCCAGGGCGGCAAGGTCAAACTGGCTGCTTCGGCCGAGTTTGTGTCCAGCCCGGCGGTATTACCTGCCTTTCAACAGACCTATGATTTCACGCTAAGCGATAATCAGCTGCTGGTGCTGGCCGGTGGCAACACGGCGGCCACCATCAAGGCCGCCGCGCTGCAGACCGATAACACCAACGCGGCCATGGTCTACGGCACAGACGGCGCCATCGCCTCGGTCGGCCTGGTAGTCATGGAAGACGACAAGGGCGTACAACCCGTTTATGCCCCGGCGCCCATAGTGCGCGAACAAATCCTGCAGGCACACCCCGAGATCGCCACCATTCTGGGACCCATCTTCCAATCGCTGGACGTCAAGACCCTGCAACAGCTGAACAGTCGCATCGCCATCGGTGGCGAAAGCGCTCAGGCGGTGGCCAGAAGCTACCTGTCCGACAACGGCTTTTTGAAGGACTGACACGCATCGGCCAAAGGGCCCGCTCCGCCGACTCGCCGTAAACCCCTCCCTGGAGGCTCAGCCGCGCCACCCATGGCGCGGATGGTCGGCGGAGCAGACCCTTTGCCCTCCTTTATGCTCTGGTGTCGCCTGTCTGCACTCCCACCAGCACCTCGGTTGCTGCTGAGAGACAGCAATATAAATCGACGGTTTTTTTAAGTATGTGCCAGGAGTTTTTTTGAAGTTTTCCAATCTGGACAAGGTCGGCAGTACGCTCGGGGTTGCCCTGCTGCTGTCGTTGTTTGCCCTGCCCTTCGTCAGCCTGCAACCCAACCGCATCATGCCCGGCCAGAGCCTCGGCCTGCTGGATGCGGCCAGCCTTTATTCGCTGGCACCACTGCTGGTGATGTTAGCGCTTACCAGCCTGCTGTCCCTTTTCAACACTGCATTGGGCGCTCGGCTGCTGCTGACCTTTCTGACGCTGATGGCGCTGATGTATACCGCCGGTGCCAGTGGAACACAGCTGCTGAGCGATGCCAGCCCACTGTCTCGGGTTTCGCTCAACGCCGGCTTCTGGCTGGCCATATTCTGGCTGGCGCTGTTGCTCACCGATGTCGCCATCAAGCTGGCACTCACTCCCCTGCTCCGGCTGGCGCTGGTTATCTCGATAGTGACGGCGGTCATGATATTGCTGGCCTCCGGCCACTGGAATGCATTATCGCTGTTGCGGGAATATCACAATCAAACCGACTTCTGGCATCAGGCGGTTCGTCATCTGCAGCTGTCCCTGGGCAGCATCATCCCCGCGGTGCTGGTGGGCATTCCGCTGGGCGTGCGTTGTCATCGCTCGGCCAGGCTGAAGGCCATGGTGTTTCCGGTGCTTAATATCCTGCAGACCATCCCCAGCCTGGCCATGTTCGGCCTGCTGATGATCCCCCTCAGCCTGCTGGCTACCGGCTACCCGATACTGGCCGAACTGGGCATCCGCGGTATTGGCGCCGCCCCGGCGGTGATCGCCCTGTTCTTCTATTCGCTGTTACCCATAGTGAGTAATACCGCGCTGGGGTTCGACAAAATAGACCCTCAGGTACGGGAAGCCGCCCTTGGCATGGGGATGAACGCTGGTCAGCGGCTGTGGCAAGTGGAGTTTCCGCTGGCCATGCCGGTGATCCTGACCGGCTTGCGCGTAGTGGTGACCATGAACATCGGTCTGGTGGCCGTCGCCGCCTTGGTCGGTGGCGGCGGTTTTGGCACCTATATTTTTCAGGGGCTGGGCCAGACAGCCACCGATCTGGTGATACTGGGCGCCGTGCCTACCCTCATACTGGCCTTTTTATTCGCCATTGTGATCGACACCCTGATTGCCCTGCAACGAGGCGATAAAACATGATCGAAGTAAAAGATCTCGGCAAACGATTTGGATCTCAAGTTGCCGTCAAGGATCTCTCATTCAAGGTGGATCACGGCCGGTTCTGCATGCTGGTGGGCACCTCGGGCTGTGGCAAATCCACCACGCTACGCATGATCAACCGGCTGATAGAGCCCAGTCACGGCCAGATCCTGATCAATGATCAGGATGTCACCACATTGCCGCCAGAACAGCTGCGGCGGCGCATCGGCTACGTCATTCAGGGAGTGGGGCTTTTTCCTCATCGAACCATCCATCAGAATATTGCCACCGTACCCAAACTACTGGGCTGGGAAAAAGCGGATATCGATGCTCGGGTTACCGAGCTGCTGACCCTGTTCAAGCTGGATGCCAGCACCTTCGCCGGCAAATACCCACACCAGCTGTCGGGCGGCGAACAACAGCGGGTAGGCGTGGCCCGGGCACTGGCCGCCCGGCCGGAGCTGCTGCTGATGGACGAGCCTTTCGGTGCCCTGGATCCATTAACCCGGGAGTTGCTGCAAGACGAACTGTTAAGGGTACAGAAGCTGCTGGGCATCACCATCATAATGGTGACCCACGATCTGGAAGAAGCGGTGAAAATGGCCGATGTGATCGCGGTCATGGACAAGGGTGAGCTGCTGCAACTGGACAGCCCCGAAACCCTGTTACGCCACCCCCGAGAAGGCTTCGTGCAGAGTCTGGTGGGCGGGATGGACAGGTCGCTGCGACTGCTGGCCATCAAGCAGGTGAGTCAGGTGATGACGCCCCTGCCCTTGCAACAACAGCCTGCGGCAGCGGCGCCCACCATCACGGCCAGCACCAGTCTGCGCGATGCCATGGCGCTGCTGATCTGGGAGAAGGCGCAACAACTGCGGGTAGTGGATGATGCCGGCAACCCCCTAGGTCAGGTTACGCTGCATGATTTATTGCAACAGGGTGCCAGAGCATGATGCGTCCGTCTGTTCGCGGCTGGCTGGGCATGGGCCTCCCCTTGCTGGTGTTGCTGATCATGACCCTGAACATGTCATGGCTGGAGCCACTGTTTCGCCCCTTGGTAGATGCCCGGGCTCCGGCCATTTACCCTCGCGACAGCTTCTTCAACCTGCTGATCTGGCACCTGGCGGCGGTCTTCCTCGCCATTGCCGCGGCCACCCTGGTGGCAGTGGGTGGCGGCATTCTGGTTACCCGCGCCGCCGGCCGGGAATTTCTGCCCCTGGCCCGGGCCATCGCCAACCTGGGCCAGACCTTTCCGCCGGTGGCGGTGCTGGCGCTGGCAGTACCGGCGCTGGGTTTTGGTCTGACACCCACTCTGGTGGCGCTGTTTCTCTATGGCATGCTGCCTATCTATGAAAATACCGTCACCGGCCTGCAGCAGGTGCCCGACAGCGTGCGTGAGGCGGCGCGCGGCATGGGCATGAGCCCGCGCCAGCAACTGTGGTCGGTGGAGCTGCCACTGGCACTGCCGATGATCATCGCCGGCATCCGTATTTCGCTGGTGATCAGCATAGGTACCGCCACCATAGGGTCGACGGTGGCGGCCAAGGGATTCGGGGAGGTGATTATTGCCGGCCTGCTGACCGACAATATGGCCTTCGTGCTGCAGGGCGGCATTATGGTTGCGCTGGTGGCCATACTGACCGACGCCCTGTTTCAGCGGCTGGAACGGCGGCTGTCGCCGCCGGGCTGAACGATCAGCGCTTCAACTTAATGCTTCAATAGCGCCAGCAGGGCGCTGGCCGCCGGTTCGGAAGAGGCTGGGTTCTGGCCGGTTACCAGCAGGCCATCGGTTTCCACATAGGGCTGCCAGTCATCGGCCTTGCGATAATCGCCGCCGTTTTTCCGGAGCATGTCTTCCACCAGAAAAGGCACTATGTCGGTCAGTTGTACCGCGGCTTCTTCGCTGTTGGTAAAGCCGGTTACCCGTTTGCCATCCACCAGGTATTTACCGGTGCCGGCTCTGGTATGGCGCAACACCGCAGGGGCATGACACACGGCCGCCACCGGTTTGCTGGCCGCGGCAAAGGCCTCGATCAGCGCGATGGAGTCTTTATCTTCTGCCAGATCCCACAGCGGGCCATGGCCGCCGGGATAAAACACCGCATCAAAGTCGGCTGCCGACATCTCCGTCAGCTTGTGGGTACTGGCCAGCTCTGCCTGAGCGACAGGATCGCCGCGGAAACGTTCGGTGGCTTCGGTCTGGGCGTCCGGCGCATCACTTTTCGGATCCAGCGGCGGCTGACCGCCCTGGGGGGAAGCCAGGGCAATAGTGGCACCGGCATCCTTGAACACGTAATAAGGAGCGGCAAATTCCTCCAGCCAGAAACCGGTCTTTTCACCGGTGTCCCCCAAGCGGTCATGAGAGGTCAGTACCATCAGAATACGCATATCGACTCCTTGTTCGTTACAGAAAACGTGCTTATCAGGTTAGCCGACGACACGACAAAATGACACCGTTGTAGTGCCGCCTTCTATAGCACTCCCAGTAAGAATCTGCCCCTGATTCCAGAGGCAACACAGGATCTTGAAGGAGGGCAAAGGGATCTGCTCCGCCGACCATCACATGACAGGGATGTCATGTGTTGAGCGTGCAGGGGGCGAGCTTGCCTCGCCGTGACGAACCGTTTCAACCTGACCGAACATCCAGTGAATGTTCGCAGCAGGTTAAAAACGGTGAGTGTCATTTATTTGAAGCGTGTCGGCGGAGCAGATCCCTTTGCCCGATGTGCCAGTAATCCTGCATAACAGGTGTGGTTCTGTCGTCACCCCCGCGAAGGAACATCATCCTCGCGCAGGCGGTAACGAGAACCCAGGGCCTGTGGCACAGATCAGTCAGCCCGCACCTCTCCTGCACAGACACTGGACCCCCGCCTTCGCGAGGGTGACGAGAAAGACAAACCGGCGGCGTTACGCTTACTCGGGCCGAGCCAACCCCAGATGATCCCGCAGGGTGGTGCCTTGATATTCGGTGCGGAACACACCGCGCCTTTGTAGCTCCGGTACCACCTGATCGACGAAGTCTTCTATGCCGGCGGGTAACGAAGGTGGCATCAGGTTGAAACCGTCGGCGCCTTCGTTGCGGAACCACTGCTCCATGCGATCGGCTATCGACTCGGGCGTACCCACCATAGTGCAATGGCCACCGCCGGCCGCCAGCCGCCCCAGCAATTGACGTACCGTGGGTTGCTCGGTTTCGATAATGCGTAAAATGGTGCTATAGCGCCCCTTGGGTCCGGTAAAAGCCTCCAGTGACGGCAAGGCCGGCACCGGCGCATCCAGCTCCCAGTTCATGCAGTCCTGCTCGGTAAACAGTCCAAGCTGACGTAACGAGGCCTCTACCGGCAGCAACTCGTCCAGCTCCCGCTGCCTGGCTTTCGCCTCTTCTTCGGTGGCGGCCACATAGGTCACCAGACCCGGCATGATGGGTACCTCTACACGGCGACCTGAGGCAGCCACTCGCCGCTTGATATCGCGATAATAATCTTGGGCGGCGGGCAAGTCGTAGGCCACCGCATAAATGGCTTCGGCCCGTCGCGCAGCCAGTTCCCGGCCAGGTTCAGAGGCGCCAGCCTGAAACAACACCGGGTGCCCCTGGGGCGGGCGCGGCACGTTCAAGGGCCCATCCACCAGGAAGAACTCGCCCTCGTGATGAATGGGCTGCACTTTATCGGGGTCCGCATAGTGGCCAAAGCGATCGAAGCTCAGGGCATCGGCCTGCCAGGAGTCCCATAACTTGAGCACCGCATCCACAAACTCGTCGGCACGGCGATAGCGGTCCGCATGCACCGGCATGGTCTGGTAGTTATGGTTGCGCGCCTCAACATCAAACATGGAGGTCACCACATTCCAACCCATGCGCCCACCGGAAATATGATCCAGTGACGCCATCATTCTGGCCGCATGAAAGGGGGTGTAAAAGGTGCTGGAGACGGTGCTGATCAGGCCAATCTTGTCCGTGGCGCGACTCATGGCGGCCATGGTGGTCAGCGGTTCCAAAAACCAGGGGCTGCCATCGGAGACATTACCCGCCGACTGCCCATCGGCAAAGAACACCGCATCCAGCTTGCCACGCTCGGCGGTTTGCGCCAGCCGCTCGTAATAGCGAATATCGCCCAGCTGCTCCACCGATGAATCAGGGTGGCGCCAGGCGCCCTTGTGATGACCACAGCCCATTAAAAACAGATTGAGGTGCATCATGCGCCGAGTATCGTTTGTTGCCGCCATCAGTTTTTCACCAGACCGCCGTCGACCACCAGATTCTGCCCGGTCACCGAACGCGACCAGGGGGAGGCGAAGAACAGGATGGCATCGGCAAATTCCGCCGGCGTGGTCACGCGGCGCAGCGGCGTGTTGGCGGCAATATAATCGAATACCGCTTCGGGGGTGGCCGCCGAGGCATCCGTGGTGCGCAACAAGCCGCCGGATACCATATTGACGGTAATCTGATCGGGCCCCAGGTCCTGAGACAAGGTACGGGTCAGCGATAACAGTGCCGCCTTGGCGGCGGTGTAATCGTGATACGGCACCACCGGATTCTGAAACAGGTTGGTACCCACGTTGACGATGCGGCCAAAGCCCGCCTCGCGCATGCCGGGCAAGGCTGCCTGCGTGGTATTCAGGGCGCCCTTTATAACGCCTTCAAACTGTTGG
The DNA here is from genome assembly GCF_048268965.1 of Oceanisphaera sp. GTDB lineage: Bacteria > Pseudomonadota > Gammaproteobacteria > Enterobacterales > Aeromonadaceae > Oceanimonas. The sequence goes on along the minus strand of NZ_JBLWUK010000006.1, from coordinate 52,344 downwards.
TGCATGCTGGTCCAGCTAAGCTGTTCTGCGCTTTCGCGCGCATCACCATTAAAGGAAAAAGCCGGCAAGGCGTTGTTAATAACTGTGGTAATGGGCTGGCCAAAATGCGCGCTTGCTCTGGCAAACATGGCTTGCACTGCGGCCGCATCGGTGACGTCGGCTTGCAGTGCCAGTGCGTGCTCGGGGTAGTCCGCCGCCAGCTGGTTCGCCGCCTCGGCACTGTTCAGGTAGTTGATCACTACTCTGGCCCCTTCACGCAGAAAGGCGCGCACCAGGTGTTCGCCCAAACCACGGCCGCCACCGGTCACCAGCACCAGCTGTTGCTCGAATGAGGGGGAAGATTGTTGTGTTGCTTGTTGTGTTGCGTGTTGTTGCATTGCTACCTCTAAGAATCAGAGGCGAAGGCATGGATAGGCACTAATAGCCATGAGCCGCAGGGCTGACATCCCTTCGCCAGTATGAACTGGATCAGGTTCGACGGGTGTTATCTCAGCCTGGCCGTCATTACTGCCAGACACCCCGTGTCACGGCTAAACCATAGCATACCCCTCCCCCTTCGGGGAGCGTTAAGCCATAGCTGGAAGCGATCAGCAGCCCGAGTGGCCTGACAATCTGGGTTAACGCCGTTTACTGAATGAAAATCAGGTGACATTGTTCATGTTTCGATTTTTCTTCTGGCTTACAGCTTATCGCCTGTCTCTTAGCCACAAATCGCTAGCCAATGAATTAATGCCCAGAGGCAACTGGGTACCCTCCTCCGACACGCTAAACCGCATCCCTGCGACGCTCAGCACATGACGTCCTGTCATGTGCTGGTCGGCTGAGGCTATCCCAGCCGCCTCTTTTTAGGCACAGAGTCTTCGGTGAGCATCACTGACCGACGGTACCGGTGTCAACGGGAAGGCAGAGGGTATCTGCTCAACCGACCATCCGCGCCAGGGATGGCGCGGTTTGAGCCCCCATGGATGGGTTCACGGCGTGTCGGAGGAGCAGTGCCCTCTGCCTGAGGGCCACACTAATTTCAAAAAGTATCAACAAATTGTTGTGACTAAGAGACAGATTGATCGCTTATAGCTGACGGCTTAAAGCTCTCTAAGGTTTGGTTAAAGTCGGCTGAGCATGGATAATACAGATCTGGATGTAATGGATACCCCGCCGAGCTGACTATGACCACACAAAAGACCACGTTAACCATCACCCGCCCCGACGACTGGCACTTGCACCTGCGCGATGGCGACCAACTCAAAGACACGGTGCGCGATGCCAGTCGCTACCTGGGCCGTGCGCTTGTCATGCCCAACCTGCTGCCGCCGGCCACCACCACAGAGCTGGCGCTGGCCTATTACGACCGCATTACGGCCGTTCGCCCCCAGGGCAGCCAGTTTGAGCCCTTGATGAGTTTGTATTTAACCGACAACACCGACCCCGAAGAAATCCGTCGCGCCAAAGCCTGTGGCAAAATCGTCGCCTGCAAGCTGTACCCGGCCGGTGCCACCACCAACTCCGACTCCGGCGTAACCGACGTTAAAAATATTTATCCGGTACTGGAAGTGATGCAGGAAACCGGCGTCTTGTTATTGGTGCACGGTGAAGTCACCGACGCCAGCATCGATATTTTCGACCGGGAAAAAGTGTTCCTCGACACAGTGCTGCCCGATGTAGTGCGCGATTTTCCCGAGCTGAAAATCGTGCTCGAGCACATTACTACCGAGCATGCGGTGAACTTCGTCGAGCAGGCCGGTGACAATGTCGCGGCCACCATCACCGCCCACCACCTGTTGTTCAACCGTAACCACATGCTGGTGGGAGGCATACGCCCCCATTTTTATTGCCTGCCTATTCTCAAGCGCAACACCCATCAGCAAGCGCTGGTGCGTGCCGCCACCAGTGGCAACAAGAAGTTCTTCATGGGCACCGACTCGGCGCCGCATTTTCAGCACCGTAAAGAAGCCGCCTGTGGCTGCGCCGGCGCCTATACCTCACACGCCGCCGTTGAGCTGTATGCCGAAGCCTTTGACGACGCGGGTGCACTGGACAAGCTGGAAGCCTTTACCAGCCACTACGGCCCGGACTTTTACGGCCTGCCGCGCAACACCGACACCATCACCCTGGTCAAGGAGTCCTGGACTGTGCCCGAGACCCTGGCGTTAGGTGGAGACAAGCTGGTGCCAATCCGTGCCGGCGAGAGCATTGGCTGGGCGGTTAAATAACCCACGGCAAACTGTGAGTGCCGAGGCGTACAGGGTTACGCCTCACCTCTACTTCTCACAACACTGCAATCGTTTGACAAGCGTCACGATAGTTTTTACTCTCATGACCATTCCTGGGGGAGCCTCAGGTGTTATTAATGACACCTAAACTGGCTGAGATTCCGCAACTTGCTGCGGTAACCCTTCGAACCTGATCCGGATAATGCCGGCGAAGGGAAGGAAATGATTTACCCTCACTCTCCCTCCTGAGCGGCTCGCTGTTACCCGGCTTTTGCAGCCAATGACTGGCTCTAATCCTCATGCTTGCCTGTGATAGGCAAAGGGAGAACCCATGCTCAGCACTACCGACGCCATTCTTTGGCTCTGTTTTTTTGCCGCTGTCTTTGCCATACCCGGCCTGATTTATGCGCGCCGCCAGCAAGACCACCTCGAAGACTTCATTGTTGCTCGCAACAGTCAAAATGGCACCGCGACCATGCTGACGCTGCTCGCCACCACCATGGGCACCTGGATTTTATTTGGCCCTGCCGAAGCAGCCACCTGGGGCGGCATTGGCGCCGTCACCGGCTATGCCCTGGGTGCGTTAGTGCCTCGCTTCATGATGATCCCACTGGGTAAACGTCTGCGTGAGCTGATCCCGCAAGGCCATACCCTGACCGAGTTTGTGCTGCATCGCTACGGCAAGACCATGTACCTGTTCGTCATGGTCATCATGATGTTTTATATGTTTATCTCGCTCACCGCGGGGTTAACGGCCATTGCCAAGATGGTTGAACTGCTGGCGCCGGTCCCCTTGTGGGTGACGGCCACTATCGTCATGGCAGCCACCCTGCTCTATACCCTTTACGGCGGGCTGAAGGTCACCATTTTTACCGACCGGGTGCAGATGCTGGTGATACTGCCGTTTCTGGTATTGCTCATCCTGTTCGGCTGGCAAGCCGTGGGGGGACTGGCACCCACCATCGCCGGGCTGAAAGAAAAAGCACCACAGCTACTGAACCCCTTCGATATGGCTGGCTTTAAATCCGGGCTGACCTTTTTTATTGCCGTGGTACTGACCGGCCTCTTCTACCAGGGTACCTGGCAGCGCATCTTTGCCGCCCAAGACAACAAGGCCATTCGTAACGGCTTTATCGTCAGCGGTCTGCTCGGCTTCGTGGTCATTTTTATCATGGGCTTGTTTGGTTTGGCGTTTGTGGGATTGGCCCTGCCTGGCGATGGCTCAGTGGCATTATTCAACGTCTTGTTATCGAATATTCCACTGTGGTTTGCCATAGGGTTATTGCCGTTTGGGCTGGCGCTGATCATGAGCAGCGCCGACTCTACCATCAGCGGTATTTCCAGCATGATGGTGGTGGACTTGCGTCGCCTGTTGCCCGAGTTCAGCGCCAACAAACTGCTGGGTCTGTCGCGCTGGTTGATTGTCTTGCTCTCAGTTCCGGTACTGATTGTCGCCTCCCAGGGCTTCAGTGTTTTATATCTGTTCTTGCTGGCCGATCTCTTGTGCTGTGCCGCGGCCTTTCCGGTGTTCTTTGGCTTTTATAATGCACGCTATCGAAGCTATAACGCCGTACTGAGTACCTTTGCCGGTCTGGTAGCCGGACTCTGGCTGTTCCCGGCTCCGGGCGAAGCGCTCAACTACCTGCTGGAATCCTTTCTGCTGGCCAGTCTGGTCCCCGTGCTGGTCTCAGCCCTGTTGTTGTGCATCCCCCACCGCCAGTCGTTCGACTTCTCGATATTGCGCCAGCGTGTGCGCAGCTTGGAGCATTAATCAGCCCGCAGCCGACCCCCAGTGGTCGGCTTTTTACGCATTGCGGCCGCCCCCTTGCGACCATAAGCAGGCAGACGTCAGCCAGACAAACTGCTACACTCGCGCCCCCCTTGAGTGAGCAGCGCCTATGCTGTTAACACCAAGTCCATTCTTATTTATCACCTTGTATCGCGCAGCGGCGTCATATTGGAGACACCATGAAAATTATGATCAGGGGCCTGTCCCGTCTTACTACCGAAGAGCAAGTACTGGCGCTGCTGGCACCTTATGGCTTAGTGCAGTATTTCCATCTGGTTATGGATCCCAACACCAAAAACTCCAAGGGCTTTGGCTTTGCCTTTATGCCCAATCCGGCTCAGGCCAAGGCAGCCATCAAAAGCCTGAACGGCATTGAGCTGGACGGACAAAAAATTCGCGTGAAAAAAGCGGAAGACAAGCCCGAAGGCGGAAAGAAAGAGGAGCAAAACGCTAATGACTAACAATGACATATTGCGCCGTATTCGTTATGCCCTTGATATAAAAGATAAAGATGCAATCTCCCTGTTCGGTTTGGGTAATGTGACCATTAACGAAGCACAGTTTCTGGCGCTCTTGGCCAAAGAAGAAGATGCCAATTACCACAGCTGTAGCAACGAGCAGATCCTGGGCTTTTTAGATGGCCTGATCTTGAAGAATCGTGGCCCGCGCGACGGTGACCCGGCCCCCCGCCCGGAGCAAGCCGAACCCATCAACAACCAGGTGTTCAAAAAGCTGCGCGTGGCACTGGAGCTAAAAGCAGAAGACATTCTCGATCTGCTTGCCCTGGCCGGCTTTGAAGTTAGAAAACCCGAGCTGACCTCACTGTTTCGCAAGCCCGGGCACAAGCATTACCAAGCCTGTGGCGACCAGTTTTTGCGTAACTTTTTGCAGGGCCTGGCACTACAGCGCCGCCACGGCGGCGAACAGGCGCCCACAGCGACCGAGTAATACCGCTTTGCGGTCGGCAGCTTACCGCCGGCCGCATGACGCCTGCCAGGTTTAGAGAATGGCCCTGTGCCAACAGCCCGGCCACAACAACCAGATAGCCCCCCTCGCGCTCCCCTCTCCCATGCACGTCACTATGCTGCCTGTATGCTTAAAAGTAACCGCGCGGCTATAAAAAGGCATTAGATACTCCCACGCCCCCCTCTTACTATGAGAACATACTGGGATCTACCTCCCTGACTACCGGCCCCAACTGTGATTAACCAGCAAGGACAGCATCATGGCTGAAGCGAGCAATAACCCTATGATGAGCATGTTGCGAAAAATTGAACACACCAGACAACGCTACTTCCCCGGCGTGTGCGTAGCGGTCACTATCGGCATCGCTGCCAGCTTCCTGTCCCAGCAATATGGTGCCCCCGCCATGCTGATGGCATTGTTGCTCGGGCTGGCATTCAACTTTCTGAGTCAGGAGTCCGTCTGCCTGCCGGGGCTGGAGTTTTCCGCCAGAACGGTGCTTCGCATCGGGGTTGCCATGCTGGGGCTGCGCATTACCTTCAGCGACGTGCTCACCCTGGGCTGGTCACCGCTGCTCATGGTCTGTTCATCTGTGGTGCTGACCATCGGCTTTGGTGTGGTCATGGCACGCATGCTGGGATTCTCTTCTTCATTCGGCACGCTCACCGGCGGCTCGGTCGCCATTTGTGGCGCTTCGGCCGCCATGGCTATTAGCAGCGTGCTTGATCAAAATGAACAGATGAAGCGCAATACCCTGTTCACCGTGATCAGCGTCACTACCCTCAGCACCCTGGCCATGATCTTGTATCCCATGATCAGCACCAGTCTGGATCTGACCCCGCAGGAAGCAGGCCTGTTCATCGGTGCCACCATTCACGATGTCGCCCAGGTGGTCGGTGCCGGTTACAGCATGTCGACCGAAGTGGGTGACCTGAGTACCTTCGTCAAGCTGCTGCGGGTCGCCATGCTGGTGCCCATCGTCATGACCATAGGGATTGTGATCCAGCGAGCCGCCCGACAACGCGGTGAAAGCAGCAGCGGTAAAGGGGTGGCGATTCCCGGCTTTCTGCTCGGCTTTGTGGCGCTGTTCATTCTTAACAGCCTGGGGTGGATTCCCGCCGCCGTCAGCCAGCCGCTGGCCGGTAGCTCTTCCTGGCTGCTGCTGACCGCCATCGCCGCCCTCGGTGTGCGAACCCAGCTTAAAGATATTCTCTCGGTAGGCTGGAAACCCGTCCTGCTGGTGGTACTGGAAACCCTGTTTATCGCCGGCCTGATCATCGCCTATATTCTGCTGAGCAGATAATATTCATCAAAGTTCGGCCACCATGTAAAACGGCGACCCTGGGGTCGCCGTTTTACATGGTTCAGAGTAAAGCTACCTGAAGGTGGTGGCTCTCAATTCAAGGGTCTTGCCTTCCCGTGAGCTTTCTTCTGCCAGGTTAATGATATTCAGTCCATCCAGGGCATCCTGCATGGTGACCGGCAAGGGGCCTTCGCCACGAATTGCCTGTGCCGTGGCCTGGTAAAAATAACGGTAACCGCCTATTTCCGATTCAATGACCTGTGGCTCATCATCGGAGTAAAAGACTCCATAATCGGCTTCCGCTTCTTTTGCCAAAAAAGGCGAGTCCGGCACTATGCCATTTTGCAGGCGCTCTTCTTGCGGGTCGAAACCGCGCTTGATGTAGCAGCCCCGCTCTCCCTGCAGCTTGAAACGTAAGGTCGGCCCGGGATGATATGGGCTGGAGTGCAACAAGACTTCCTTGTCGCTGTAATGCAGCTGCACATGAAAATAATCGGTGACTTCGGATCCTGGCCGCATCGACAGGCAACGTGCCGTGACCGCCAGCGGCTTGCCAAATAACACCAGCGTCTGATCGACCAGGTGCCCACCGAGATCAAACCAGACCCCGGCACCCACTCCCGGTTGCTCGGCTCTCACCCGAGGCCGAAAGCGATCAAAATGAGATTCAAAACCATGAATCGGCCCCAGAACATCATCTGCCAGCAGCTTGCGCAGGGTCACGAAGTCACTGTCCCAGCGGCGATTATGAAACGGGATCAAACAAAGCTGGTTGCTGTCTGCCAGACGCATCAGCTCGGTACCTTGATTCAGCTGGGTAACGGTCGGGTTTTCCATTACCACATGCAACCCCAAACTCAGCGCCTTGCGCCCCAGCTCGTAATGCACTTCATTCGGCGCGGTAATGACCACCAATTGCGCACCTGACTCCGCCAGCATTTGATCCACATCCGTATATACCGTTACGTCGGGCCAGTCCTGAGCCGCTTTTTCCGGTTTGGATGTACTGATGGCGACCAGCTCAAAATCCGACAGGCTATCAATAAACGGCAAGTGAAAAATACTGGCGGACTGGCCGTAGCCAATAATGGCAGTTTTAATCATGGTCAACCTCGTTAAGAGTCACATTGGATTTACCAGGCCGCAGAATCCATTCGGTCATAAAGCATCCTCCACTTAGTTTGTTGTTCTAAAAGCAACAATGTTGCATCGACTTGTCCATTCTTAATTATCGTGCGAACAATATTATGCTAACACCATTCCATCTCACTCGGCACCATTGCCATGAAAAACCCCCGACTGGAACACACCATTGATACTCGCTGCCAGCTGCAGCTCCTCGGAGCTAAAGTTAGAGGATTTCGATACGACCGCAGCCCTGATGCCGACTCGACTCAGAAGTAATGTTTGATATCCATATAACGGGAGCGGATATGCTCGATCAACAGCTTGATCTTGCGCGGAGGCTGACGACTGTAAGGGTAAACGGCATAAATGCCCAGTATCTTGCCTACCTGCCGAGGTAACAACTCGACCAGACGCCCCGCCTGCAGATCCGGGTAGACCAGGCAACTGGGCATATAGGCCAGGCCATGCCCGGCGAGGGCCGCCTTGCGCAAGGCGGCAGCGTTGTCGGTGGAAAAGTTGCCACCGACCCGTAGCGGATAAACCTCACCATGCCGGTTGAACAGCCAGTCGCGAGCACCACTTTTCTGATAACTGTAGATAAGGCAGTTATGTTGCAGCAGGTCCTCCGGCACCAAAGGTTTGCCACGACGACTGATATATTCGGGGGCGGCACAAATGGTCCACCTTGAGTCCAATATATGACGTGCTATCAGATTGGAGTCGTCCAGGTGCCCGGTGCGAATCACCAGATCATACCCCTCTCCAATCAGGTCCACGAAACGATTCTCCAGCGACATATCCACCGAAATAGCCGGATGCAGTTCACAAAATTCGGCAACGGCCTCCGCCAGCAACAACTCACCGGAAATAGTAGGGACCGACATCCGGATATGCCCCTGTAACGACTGGCTATAGCCGGTCACAGCGTCAAATGCTTCCTGAGCGGCCTGTGCCACCAGACGGGCGTGTTGGTACAGCACCTGCCCCGCCTCGCTCAGTGTCAAACGTCGTGTGGTGCGGTGAATCAGAGTGCTGCCCAGTTCCTTTTCCAGCCGGGCGATGCGCTTGCTCACCACCGAGTTGGTCAGGCCGTTGGCGTCGGCTGCCTTGCTGAAGGAGCCTAATTCAATCACCTGAGCAAACAGAACGAGATCGTCGGTTTTCGGCATCATTCATCCATTTTTGGAAATAGTGTGTTTCATTAAATCTATATATTCACAAATAACAACAGCATATCGTTACACACCGTTAACACCCATTATGCCACTGTGGGTGGCTTTTATTGCCAGTAACCTATCACTAAGAAAGGAAGACTATGCTTAATCATTCTCTGTTGGCACTCTTAGCGTTTACGCCTATTTTGCTAGCTGCCGTTCTACTGGTGGGCCTGCAGTGGTCAGCCAAACGCGCCATGCCGTTGGCATTTATCTTAACCGTACTGGTTTCCCTGTTTGCTTGGGAGATGACGGCGACACGAGTGCTCGCCTCCACCTTGCAAGGATTACTGGTATCCGTTTCTTTACTGTGGATTATCTTTGGCGCCATTCTACTCCTCAATACCCTAAAGCACACCGGAGCCATCACTAGTATCCGTAATGGCTTCACCGCCATCTCCCCGGATCGGCGCATTCAGGCCATTATTGTGGCCTGGTGCTTTGGTTGCTTCATCGAAGGTGCTTCAGGATTTGGTACTCCCGCCGCCGTGGCGGCTCCGTTGATGGTGGCACTGGGCTTCCCGGCCCTCGCCGCGGTACTCATGGGCATGATGATCCAGAGCACGCCGGTATCGTTCGGTGCTGTGGGCACCCCCATCATAGTCGGCGTAACCACTGGCCTGGATAACACCGCCATCAACAATACCCTGGCCACCGCCGGCTCCGGCTGGGAAGCCTATCTGCACACAGTGACCAGCTATGTGTCGGTGACTCACGCTATCGTCGGGATTTTGATGCCACTGTTCATGTCCATGATGCTCACCCGATTCTTCGGCGAGAAAAAAAGCTGGATGGAAGGTCTGGATATACTGCCATTCGCTATTTTTGCCGGTCTGGCGTTTACCATTCCCTATGCCATCACAGGTGTTGTACTCGGCCCTGAATTCCCCTCCTTAATCGGTGGCTTGGTCTCCTTGTCTATTGTGGTTCCCGCCGCGCGTAAAGGCTTCCTGGTCCCCAAGAGTGTTTTCGAATTTCCAGAAGAAAAAAACTGGCCTAAAGAATGGTTGGGATCACTGGTTATTAACAAGGAAGATCTGAAGAAAAAGCCAATCAGCCTGCCCCTGGCCTGGTTCCCCTACCTGCTACTACCGATATTGCTGGTGCTGAGCCGTACCAGTGACAGCTTCAAAGGTTTGCTCACCAGTTGGAGTATGACATTTAGCGATATTCTGGGTGAAGCCGGTGTTAGCACCAGCATTCAGCCTTTGTATCTGCCGGGCGGCATTCTGATCATGGTTTCTCTGGTGGCGGTACTCACACAGACTCGTTCACTCAAAGATCTGGTACCAGCGATAACAGAGTCATCCCGCACCCTAATTGGTGCCGGCTTCGTACTCATGTTTACCGTGCCCATGGTCCGTATCTTTATCAACTCGGGCATTAACGAGGCCGATATTGCCAGTATGCCGATGATGACCGCTAAGGTTGCAGCAGACCTGGTCGGTGATTTCTTCCCTGCAATCAGTGCCGTCATTGGTGCTTTAGGAGCCTTCATTGCTGGCTCAAACACCGTCTCCAATATGATGTTCTCACAGTTTCAGTTTGAAGTTGCCCAAACGCTAAACGTATCCACCGCCATGGTGGTTGCATTGCAGGCTGTGGGTGCTGCCGCCGGTAACATGATCGCCATTCATAACGTGGTTGCTGCTTCTGCCACCGTTGGCTTGCTCGGTCGTGAAGGTTTGACCTTGCGCAAGACGGCAATACCTACTTTCTACTACCTGGTGTTCACCGGCATCATCGGCATGGTTGCCATTTATTGGCTGGGTATTGCAGACCCTTTGTTGAAGTTGTCTTGAGTCATATTCCCTGCTGATAAGCACAAAAGTGAGGAGTCGATAAACAGGCCCTCGCTTTTAACCAATTGTATGAAGTCGTATTTAAGGAATAATCTTATGTCGTCTGCTATTCGCATGTATCCCGCCAAGCCTAACAAGGTATATGTCTATGCCACCTGCCTGGTAGACATGTTCTCTCCTCAAAGTGGGTTGGATGCCATGAAGCTGCTGGAACGGGCCGGTGTCGAAATTGTTTATGTTCCCAAACAAACTTGCTGCGGGCAGCCAGCCTACTCTTCCGGTTATGAAGATGACGCCAAAACGATTGCCCTGAGCCAGATGGAGCTTTTTCCCGAGCCCTGGCCCGTTGTCGTACTGTCAGGTTCTTGTGGCGGCATGATGCACCATCACTACCGTCGACTATTTGCTGGCAGTGAACAGGAACAGTCAGTCAATCAATTCTGTGATCGGGTATTTGAATTGACCGAATTTCTGGTGCAAGTCTGTCGCATAAAACTAGATGACCAAGGTCCAGCCACTTCGGTAGTGCTGCATACCTCATGCGCCGCCCGTCGGGAAATGAAGGTGCACGTCACCGGTCGTCAACTACTGAGTCAGTTGAGCCGAGTAGAACTGCGCGAGCAGGCCTACGAAAGCGAGTGCTGTGGTTTTGGCGGTACCTTTTCGGTCAGGCACCCTGCGATTAGCGAAGCCATGGTGCAGGACAAGACCCAACACCTGGCCGAGACTCAAGCCGAACAATTAATTAGTGCTGACTGGGGCTGTTTACTCAATATCAATGGTGCTCTGGAATATCAGGGTAAAGACCTGCAAGGCACACATTTAGCAACCTTCTTGCTGAATCGGTTGGAGGGTTCAAATGCACAATAAACCGCAACTATTTCACCCACAGGCAGAGGCAGCTCTCCTCGATCCCGAGCTGCGCGCCAACTTCCGTGGCGCCATGGATTATCTACGAGATAAACGCCAAAGTGCTTTCGCCGATCCCCATGAAGAAAGCACGATTCGTGACCGAGCCGAGACGATCCGCCAGCGCTGCCTGAGTAAGTTACCATCTTTACTGGAACAGCTGGAAGCCAAGTGTATCGCCAACGGTATTCAGGTGCACTGGGCTGAAAATGCCGAGCAGGCCAACGCCCTCTTTACCGATATTATTCAATCCCATGGCGGCACCCTGGCGGTCAAGGGCAAGTCGATGGTGAGCGAAGAGATAGAGCTGAACCACGCCATGGCGAAGGAAGGCATCGACTGCCTGGAAAGTGATATGGGCGAATACATAGTCCAGCTTGGCAACGAAACGCCGTCACATATCATCATGCCCGCTATTCACAAGAACAAGAAACAGGTGGCGGATCTGTTTGCCGAGCACGTACCCGGCTTTAAACATACCCTGGACGTGGATACCCTGATCCAGACCGGACGCAATGTACTGCGCGAGAAGTTTCGTAGCGCCCACATAGGGGTGTCGGGGGTCAACTTCGCGGTGGCCGAAACAGGCACCTTGTGTTTAGTAGAAAACGAGGGCAACGGGCGCATGTGCACCACAGTGCCAGAGGTCCATATCGCCATTACAGGCATCGAAAAGGTGGTGGAGTTTCTGTCCGACGTACCGCCGCTGTTCAGTGCGCTAACCCGCTCTGCAACCGGTCAAACTATTACTACCTACTTCAATATGATCAGTGGGCCACGTAAGGACGGTGAGCTGGACGGACCCAAAGAGGTGCACCTGGTATTACTCGACAATGGTCGTAGTCAGGCTTTCCTCGACGAAGAAATGCGCAAGACATTACAGTGCATTCGTTGCGGCGCCTGTATGAACCATTGCCCTGTTTATACACGGATTGGCGGCCATGCTTACGGTACCGTTTATCCTGGCCCTATCGGCAAGATTATCTCGCCTCACATGATGGGATTGGAAGCTACCCAGGATCTTCCCACTGCTTCTAGTCTTTGCGGTGCCTGCGGCGAAGTCTGCCCGGTGCGGATTCCCATTCCTGAAATGTTACTGCGGCTGCGTAGAGAAGCTAAACAGGATCCACGGCCAGATGTGCCGGCACTACGGGGGCAAGGTGCAGCAAAAAGTAATCTGGAAGCCTTTGCCTGGCGCAGCTTTAGCCTTGCTGCCAGTCACCCAGCCCTATACAGAATGACTACCTGGTTTGCCACCCGCCTGCGGGGTTTGATCCCCAGCAAGCTTGGACCATGGACTCGTTGCCGAACCGCCCCCAAGCCCGCAGCCAACACCTTGCGCGAACTCATGGCCAAAAGGAACAAATAATGTCGACCGCTCGTAAAGCTATTCTCAACAGACTCCGCCAGGCAGAGGTTCAACCGCTGCCCGTCAATGATCCGGATTATCCTATTTGGGATGTAACCGACCAAGATACCATGCTCGCCAGAATGGTCGACTTGCTGCAACAAAACCATGCCGAGGTATATACACTGAAACATGCCGAGTTGATCGGCACACTACAAACTCAGATCAACAAACGGGGACTAAAGCGAATTACTACCGGTACCGGCGGAGACTTTCATACCGAGATAACTCAAGCCTTGGCCGGGCATGCCGAACAGCTGCTTTTCGATACTCCGCTGGAACAATGGAAAGATGAGCTATTCAACCAGGTAGACGCCGGCATTACCGGATGTCATGGTGCCATTGCTGCCACTGGCACCTTGGTGCTTTGGCCTAACGCAGCAGAACCCCGAACCCTGTCCTTGGTGCCTCCTTGTCATATTGCTATTCTCAAGGCTTCGACGCTGCATTCTAATTTACCAGCAATGATGAAGGAACAAGGCTGGGCTAATGGTATGCCCACTAATTTACTGCTGATCTCGGGTCCTTCCAAGACTGCCGATATCCAGCAAACATTAGCCTATGGCGCCCACGGTCCCAAGCAACTACTGGTACTGATCCTGGAAGACGTCTGATAACAGTACCCATACCAAATTCACTTTTAGTTCTGATGTTAGAGGACCCTTGATGGAACATAGATATCGCCTGCTGGTTGATGCTCTGGCTAAGTTTCTGCCCGCCGAGCGTATCATTACCGATAGTGCTCTCTGTCTGGCCTACGGCACCGACGCCAGTTTTTACCGGCTGCTGCCCAAGATGGTACTACGTCTGGCAAGCACAGATGAAGTGGTGCAGGTGCTGCAACTCTGCGGCAGCCATGGCATCCACTGCACCTTTCGTGCCGCGGGAACCAGCCTGTCTGGTCAGGCTGTTTCCGACTCTGTGCTGATCACCCTCACCGATGACTGGCGCCAGCACCATATTCTGGATGACGGCCATAAAATCACCCTGCAGCCCGGCGTGATCGGGGCCGATGCCAACAAATATCTGGCGCCCTATGGCCGCAAGATAGGCCCGGATCCGGCCTCTATCAATAGCTGTAAAATTGGCGGCATTGCCGCCAACAATGCCTCTGGCATGTGCTGCGGTACGGCGCAAAACTCTTATCGCACCCTGGCAGGCATGAGTGTGGTGCTGGCCGATGGTACTTTGCTGGACACCCGGGATGCACAAAGCCGTGCTCGTTTTGCCGAACAACAGCCACAATTACTGGACGGATTGCAGCAGCTGCATCATGAAGTCATCAGTAACCCGCCCCTGGCTGACTTGATTCGCCATAAATATCGACTGAAAAACACCACGGGTTACAGCCTGAACGCCCTGCTCGATTTTACCGATCCCTTCGATATGCTCGCCCATCTGATGATTGGCTCGGAAGGCACCCTGGGGTTCATTAATGAGATAACCTATCACACGGTACCCGATCATCCGTTCAAGGCGTCTTGCCTGCTGGTGTATCCGGATATAGAAACCACCTGCCTGGCGGTGACCGAACTGGCCAACACCCCCGTTGCCGCCGTGGAACTCATGGATGGTCGAGCCCTGCGCTCCATTGCCAACAACGCCGGCATGCCAGACTTTATCAAGACCCTGGATAATGAGGCCGCCGCCTTGCTGATTGAGGTTCACGGGGAAAGTGCCGCCCAGTTACAACACCACTGTGATCAGGCCATGGCGGCCATCACCGCATTTTCCCCACTAAACCAGGTGCCCTTTACGCAAGACCCGACGGTCTGCGCCACCTTGTGGGCCATGAGAAAAGGCATGTTTCCCGCGGTGGGTGCGGTGCGAGAAACCGGCACTACCGTGGTGATTGAAGATATAGCGTTTCACGTGGAACATCTTGCCGCGGCGGTGCGTAAACTGACCACCTTGTTCGAACGCTTTGGCTATCACGAAGCCATTATCTTCGGTCATGCCCTGGCGGGTAACCTGCACTTCGTCTTTACCCAGGGTTTCGATAGTCAGGCCGAGCGAGACCGATATGGCCATTTTATGGATGCAGTCACCCAGCTGGTGGCGGTGGAGTATCAAGGGTCGTTAAAGGCTGAGCACGGCACCGGCCGCAACATGGCACCCTATGTCGAACTGGAGTGGGGAAAAGCGGGCTATCAGCTCATTCGGCGCATCAAGTCACTGTTTGATGCCAATGGTATTCTCAACCCGGGAGTCATCGTGAATGCCGCCCCCAAGGCGCACCTTAACAACCTGAAACCCTTACCGGCCGCCGACCCCTTGGTGGACAAGTGCATCGAGTGCGGATTTTGCGAGGCGGTCTGCCCATCGCAAAACTTAAGCCTGACGCCTCGTCAACGCATAGTGCTATATCGGGAACTACAACGGCGACAGGCCGACAATGAAGTCATAGACGACGGCTTGCAGCAGGTGTTCGAGTATCAAGGTGTCGATACCTGCGCCGCCACCGGCCTGTGTGAACAGCGCTGCCCGGTAGGCATTAACACCGGGGACCTGGTACGTAAACTGCGCAGCGCCCGCTACCAGAAGTTTCAGCCTATCGCCCGCTGGAGCGCAGCACACTTCGCAGGCACCACCAGAGCTGTGGCCATCGGCTTGAATACCGCCGATGCGGGCCGCAAGTTGCTGGGCGACAAAACCATAACCCGCCTTAATCAGGGATTGCGCAAGCTCAGCAAGAACAAGGTACCCCTGTGGTTGCCAACGACCCCGGCCGCCAATCGGCATAAACCACAAGGGCAGGATCAGGGGCGAGCCAGGGTAGTGTATTTCCCCTCCTGCGCCAGCCGGACTCTGGGTCAATCTCCGGCTGCCCGGGATCGCCGCTCACTGACCGAAGTCACCCTGGCGGTGCTGGAAAAAGCCGGCTTCGATGTCATAGTACCTCGGGATTTAAACAGCCTGTGTTGCGGCATGCCCTATCAAAGCAAGGGCATGACCGAGCTCGCCGGTGACAAAACCCAGCAGTTGGAAGCCCATTTATGGCAAGCCTCGGAGCAGGGTCGCTGGCCGGTACTCATGGACACCAGCCCGTGTGCCAAGCTGAGTCAGGACGGTTTCACCCTGCCGCTTACCGTTTATGAGCCGGTGGCCTTTGTGCTGGAGCAGGCTCTGGAACGATTGAAGCTGCTGCCGGTAGACGAGACGGTAATGCTGCACATTACCTGCAGCAGCCAACGCATGGGGCTGGCAGACAAGATGCTGGAGCTGGCCCAACGCTGTGCCAACAAGGTGGTGGTGCCAGAGCACATCAGCTGCTGTGGCTTTGCCGGTGACAAGGGCTTTACCCTGCCCGAACTCAACGCCGCCGCCCTTGCTCCTCTGCAAACTCAGATACCCGCCGGCTGTACCCGAGGGGTCAGCAATAGCCGTACCTGCGAACTGGGGCTGAGCCATCACAGCGGCATCAACTACGAGTCCATTCTCTACCTGGTCGATGAAGCGAGTCAGTCATGATGTGAAGAGTAAGGGGTAAGGGGTAAGGGGTAAGGGGTAAGGGGTAAGGGGTAAGGGGAAAGAGGTGTGTTTCACGTGAAACATAGAGGTGTTGCCTGTCGGAATTTCACGCTAGCGGCGATCTTCCGGCATGCCTTCACGGGTGATCAAAGCCTCATTTGAGTGTTGACTGTCAGCCAATTCAAGAAGATTGATATTCAGCTCCGTGATCACTGCCATGTATTTCACCCTTTTTTTCATTAAACGTTTACAACGTCAATCCAGCGGTTAAAGTTTGCAGCCTACCATCACTTTCATGCCAGATTTGATACCTAACCGGGAGTACAAATGACTATAGAACGCCAGCAGGTTGCTCAACGCATGAGCCGTATCGTCAAGCATAACGGCACCATTCATCTGTGCGGCCAGGTCTGTAAAGATGCCAGCAAAGATATTACCGAACAAACGGTCACCATGTTGGATAAAGTCGATGAGTTATTGCTGGCCGCAGGTTCAAGCCGGGAACACATGCTGTCTGCCACTATTTATCTGAAAACAATGGCTGATTTTGCCGAAATGAATGCGGTATGGGATGCCTGGGTACCCGAGGGCCATGCTCCGGCTCGTGCCTGTGTGGAAGCTGCCATGGCTCGCCCGGAACTGCTGGTAGAAATATCGGTGATTGCCGTTGAACGTGAAGCGTGAAGCGTGAAGCGTGAAGCGTGAAGCGTGAAGCGTGAAGCGTGAAGCGTGAAGCGTGAAGCGTGAAGCGTGAAG